>DATKNW010000030.1:0-94605 GCA_035541135.1 Verrucomicrobiia bacterium | reverse complement strand
TTGGTACAATCAATGGATTGCGGTGTTTCAGAAGTTTCTGGACAAGTATCCTGCCTCCGACAAGAAGCCGGCGGTTCAACATTACATCGAGCTATGTCAGGCGGAGAGTCAGAACGTGGCGGCTGGCAAGGTCAAGTTCGGCGACAAATGGATGACCCCAAAAGAGAAGAAGGTCCAGGTGGCGCAGGCGGCCATCGAATCGCTGAAGGCCAAGGTGGCCGATCTTCAGCGGCAGCGGACCAAGCTGACGGAGAACATTGGCGCGGCGCAGGGGAGTTTGGCGGGGGCGCAACAGAAACTGTCAACACTTCAGGATGTGCAAGTGCCGGTTTACCAGACGACTACGAGTTCCATTTATCAAAAGAGGCATACAGAGGGACCAAGCCAAACGCAATCGAGTTACGTGACCGGGTATCAAACCGTTCCCAATCCCGAGAGACCGAAGGTACTCAGTCAGATCCAAATGTATCAGCAGCAGATTGGACAGGGACAAGCAACGCTGGCGAGCCTGGACGCCACGATTGCCGGGGTACAACAGGCGCAAATGCCGGCGGCGGAGCAGGCCTATCAAGTAGCGCTGGCCGAGTTGCGGCAGGCACCTCCGCCCGTGGTCGCGAAGGTGGAAGAACAGCCGGCCCCGCCACCGCCACCGCCGCCACAAGAAGCGCCGGCTCCTCCGCCCCAGGCGGCTGCACCGGTGGCGCCGGCACCACAACCCTCGTGGCTGGCGCGGAATTGGTATTGGGTCGTCATCGGCGGCCTGGGTTTGTTGATTCTGGCGGGGTTGCTGGCGATGCCAATGCTCAAGCGACGAACGGCAGAGGCCGAGGCACTCGAAGAACAGCGGAACCAGCAGCGCCGGTTCATGTACGAGCAACTGCGGAAGGTTTTCGACAGAATCTTTGCGGAAGGTCAGCGACCCCGTGGCAAGAACAAGCCGGAGGGCGAAGTGATTGCGTTGGGGCGGGGCGATGATGGCTTGGGCGGAGGCCGATGGTTTGTCATCGGGCCTGAATATATCTGGGCGGTGAGCAATAACGGGGGAGAGCATGATAATTGGTCCCTGAACAACGTCGAGACGGACGGGCATGGGGCGATTGGAGCGTTCGTTGCCGCGGACGAGGAGTTGGTGGAGACGGTGCGGACGCTGGCGGGCAAGGCGAAGTGACGGCGGGGTGCGCGATGCCATAAGTGGTGGCGTCCGGCGTCAGGAAAATACTGGGCGCGGGGTTGGTGCTTGACACGACGGCATTGATGCAGTAATAGGGCGGCTAGGTCGCGGTGTCTTAAAGGCGTGAGACACCCACGACGTGCTGGTGAAGGAAGGCGACTTATTCCATTGATCGACTTTGGCGAGTCGGTTCCGGCAGTCGGCGATGGCAACAATCAATCAACGTTCCCCAGGCAGCAACCTGGGACTCGGGAGGACGGGCGCATGAAGAATGTGGTGAGACTCTTCGGAATGATGATATTGGCTTTGACCGCGGGCGTGGTTGGCACCAACGGGCAAACGCTCACGACCCTGTACAGTTTCTGTGGCACGACCGACAATTTTTTCTGCGCGGACGGCAGTTTTCCCGGTCATCTCATCCAGGGCACGGACGGCAATTTCTACGGCACGACCTCGTCCGGCGGCACCAACGACCACGGCACGATTTTCAAAATCACGTCGCAGGGCACGTTGACGACGATTTATCAGTTTTCGTCGACGAGCGGCATAGGCTCGGACCTCTCCCTGGAGCTGGGCGGGCTGTTTTACGGCACGAGTCTCACGGGGGGAACGAACCACCAGGGTTCGATATTCACGGTGACAACGGCCGGCACGCTCACCACGTTATATCAATTCAGCGGCACCAACGGGATCGCCGATGGCACCGGGCCGGTTCGGCTAATGCAAGTGAACGGCACCACGCTGATCGGCTCGACCATTCTGGGTGGGACGAACAACGACGGAACGGTTTTCAAGATCACCACGGGTGGCGTTCTGACGACGCTGCATGAGTTTAGCGGAACCAATGGGGTGGCTGATGGCGCGGAGCCCGAATTGACCGTCCAGAATGGCCCGGAGTTTATCGGTTCGACCTTCTTGGGCGGAACGGGCAACACGGGGACGGTGTTCGAGATCACCGCCGCGGGCGCCTTCAACACCATCCATCAGTTTACGCCCGCCGAAGGGGGAATCCCGATCGTCACGGTGGTGAACGGCAACAATTTCATTGGTACAACCACGGCCGGTGGATCGAATGGGTTTGGCACGGCGTTCGAAATGACCTCGGCGGGGACAGTGACCACATTTTACGAGTTTAGCGGGAGCAATGACGTGATGGACGGCTCATCTCCGGGACTGAGCCCCATTCAAGATCACTCGGGCGCGTATTATGGCCTAACGCAGGACGGAGGAACGAACGGCTCGGGCCTCGCATTTACGCTAACCACGTCGGGTATTCTGACGCCCGTGTACGAATTCTGCAGCCTCGCCAACTGTCTGGATGGCAGCTCGCCCAGCGGCCTGGACACTCTGGTGGGCGGAGACTTTTACGGGACAACCGGGGGTGGCGGCGCGAATAATGCGGGCACGATATTCAAGCTGGCCGCGAGTGGAAGCAGTGGCGGCGGTGGTTGCACGTATCAGCTCAGCACGACCAACGATAACTTTTCGGCGTCGGGCGGTTCAAGCACGGTGGGCGTCATCGCGAGCAATGGTTGCGCATGGTCGGCGATGAGCAATGATGGGTTTATTACCATTACGGGGTCGACCAACGGCACCGGGAACGGGACGGTGCATTACACGGTCGCGGCCAATACCAGCTCGAACGCGCTGTCCGGCTCGATGACGATTGCGGGACTGACATTCACTGTGACGGAGGATGGGGCCGGGTCGTCGACGGGATCGTGTACGTTCACGGTAAGCCCGACGACAATCACCATGACGGAGAAGGGCGGAAAGAAGAGCGTGAGCGTGAAGACCAAGGGCACGAGTTGCGACTGGACCGCGGTCAGCAATGATTCATTCATAACGATCACCGCCGGCGCCAGCGGCACGAAGAGCGGCAAGGTGGAATTCATGGTGCCCGGCAACACGAATACGACCGCGTTATCCGGAACGATCACCGTCGCCGGTCAGACGGTGACGGTCAATCAAGCGCTGGGCGGATGCACGTTCAAATTGGGGCCCAAGTCCGGGAAGATCAAGTCGACGGGCGGCACCGGAAAGATCACGGTGAATCCGAATCTGAGCGATTGCGATTGGACGGCCAGCACGACGAACAGTTTCATCACGATCACGAGTGGATCGAGTGGAACAGGCAAGGGGACGGTGACGTACACGGTGCCGGCGAACGCGACGACGAATGTGTTGACCGGGACAATCACAGTGGGCGGGCAAGCGTTCACGGTGACGCAAGCGGGTACCAAGCCATAGCGCGAGATTCCGGCAGCATTGATTCTGGACGCGGAACGGGTATCAGGCCCGTTCCGCGTCTTCAGTTTGCGGAGCCTGGGTTGGGACGGGTGATTTTCCTTCCTGTGATTCGGTGTTCACCATTTCGGGGGCGGGTTCAGGCTGCTTGCCGGCGCGGTGATGCGCTTGGTAGACTGGAGCCGCGTCATGAGAGCGACTCTGGAGGCCATCAATCGCATGCGGGCGGACGGCGTTATTGGGAAATACGCGATTGGCGGCGCGGTCGGGGCGACATTTTATCTGGAGCCAGCAGCGACTCTGGATATCGATGTGTTTGTTTCGCTCAACGAGCCGTCGGGCAGTTCACTCGTTACGCTGTCGCCCATTTATGACTATCTCGGTTCACGCGGCTACAAGGCCGAGAAGGAGTATGTCATCATCGAAGGCTGGCCCGTGCAATTTCTCCCGATCAGCGATGGTCTGGACGAGGAGGCGTTGGCCCAAGCCATCGAAACCGAGATGGAAGGCGCCCGCACATGGGTCATGACCGCCGAGCATCTTGTCGCGATTGCCTTGCGCACGGGGCGGGCGAAGGATTTCACGCGGATTCTGCAGTTTGTCGAGGGTGGGGTCATTCACGTCGACAAGTTCGATGCGATCCTGAAACGGCACGGGCTGGTTGCGAAGTGGGAGCAATTCGGCGATAGGTTCTTAAAAGGGAGCGAATGACCGACCGGATGCGTCAGATTCTGGAGAGCAAACGGGCGATGCGCCAGCATCTGGCGACGCGTCCGTTTTCGGAGAAGATCGCGTTGCTGGAGAAGCTGCGGGATCGGAGTCTGGCGATTGCGAAGAGTGACGCGAGGCGGAAAGCAAAGAGTTCTCCCGCCAAGAAGAGCGCGCAGCGGCTATGCGGCGGGCACGGCGCTTCGTAGACGCGCCGCTAGAACAACAACCGCAAGCAGGGACGCTTGCGCCACTGGCAAGAAGAATTCCCATTTCATCCGTGAGGGAGCGGGTGGTATAGTCGCGGCCGGGGATGAAGGAGCGACTCGAAATCTGGCCGACGTACCAGCGGTTGCTGGGATACGTGAAGCCGTACCAGGTACGGCTTGCGGTGGGCATTGGCCTGGCGGTGGCATACAGCGCGGCCAACGCGGCGACATTGGGCGTGGTGAAGAAAGTCTGGTCGGGGATCTTCGAGCAGGGGAGTGAGAACCTCGGGTTGGGGATGGCGCTGGTGTACGCGAGTCTGTTGCCGGCGGTGATGATCGTGCGCGGGGCGTGTGATTTCGGCACGACGTATCTAATGAACTGGGTGGGCGGCCGAGTGGTGAACGATCTGCGAGGAATCTTCTTCGAGCATCTGCAGACGTTGTCGCTGGATTATTTCACGGAGACGCAGACGGGCGAATTGATTTCGCGGGCGACGAACGACATCGGCGCGCTGCAGAATTCGATCACGGTGGTGGTGGGCGACGTTGTGAAGCAGCCGTGCACGCTGATCGGCCTGCTGACGGGCATGCTGATGCTGGACTGGAAGCTGACCCTGTTCACGCTGATTCTGTTCCCGCTGTGTCTCGTGCCGGTCACGGTGTACGGGAGACGGATTCGGCGGGCGGCGCGACCGATGCAGGAACACCAGGCGGCGCTGGTGTCGGTGATGCACGAGGCGCTGGTGGGGATGCGGGTGGTAAAGGCATTCGGGATGGAAGCGCGCGAGGCAGCGGACTTTCGCGGGCTGTGCGGAAAATTTTTCAGTCAGCGGATGCGGATCGTGCGGGCGCGGGCGATTTCGACGCCGATGATCGAGATTATCTCGGGCGTGGCGGCGGCATTCATCTTTCTGTACGCGCATCGCACGGGGATGCCGGCCAGCACGCTGGTGAGCATGGCGGGCGGGATGGTGCTGATGTACGAGCCGGTAAAGAAGCTCAGCGCGGTGCGGATGCAGTTGCAGGAGAGCGTGAGCGCGGCGCAACGGGTGTTCCAGGTGCTGGACACGAAGCCGACGGTGGTCGAATACCCGAACGCCTGCGAGTTGAAGCCGCTGCGCGAATCGATCCGGTTCGAGAACGTGACGTTCCGCTACAACGTGGATGGCGCGGCGCTGGACTCGGTAAACGTCGAGGTGCCGGCGGGATCGGTGGTGGCGGTGGTCGGCGCGAGCGGGGCGGGGAAGACGACGTTGTTCAACCTGGTGCCGCGATTTTACGATCCGACGAGCGGGGTGGTGAAGATCGACGGGGTGGACATACGCGAGGGAACGTTCAAATCGTTGCGGGACCAGATCGGGTTGGTGACGCAGGAGACGTTTTTGTTCAACGACACGGTGGCGAACAACGTCGCGTATGGGAAGCCGGGGGCGACGCGGGAGCAGATCGTCAGCGCGGCGCGGCGGGCGCACGCGCACGAGTTCATCATGCAAACGCCGCGGCAGTACGACACGGTGATTGGCGAGGCGGGGATGAAGTTGTCGGGCGGGCAGCGTCAGCGACTGGCGATCGCGCGGGCGGTGTTGAAGGACCCGCCGATTTTGCTGCTGGACGAAGCGACGAGCGCGCTGGACACGGAGAGCGAGCGGGTGGTGCAGGCGGCGCTGGATGATTTGATGTGGGGGGAAGGCAAGAAGCGGAAATCGCACACGATGCTGGTGATCGCGCATCGGTTGTCAACGGTGCAGCACGCGGACCGGATCATTGTCTTGGAGAAAGGGCGCGTGGTGGAGGAGGGCACACACGAGCAGCTCCTGGCGCGGGGCGGGGTGTACAAGCGGCTGCACGATTTGCAGTTTCAGGCGTGAGGGGGGGTGTTGTGCGAAGGCTACTCGGTTCAAAGAGGGGCTCCCGTATGAAAGTTAGTGAAATTTTTCACTTGAAATCGAAGTGGATGCCGAGGTATAATGTTTTTGTCGGTAGACGTTCTACCCTTGCGCAGGGATAAGATCAGTCTGCCCCGTCGCGGGCTGAATGCGCTACGAGGCGGTTTGGAAATGGTGCGGGTGGATAGGATTGCGGGGATGAACGAACGCACGGCGCTCTCTGGGTTCGTCCAGCTTGTCGATTACAGCTCCAAGGCCTGGCCGAAGGGCAAACTCCCAACAGTAAAGGAATCCAAAGCATGAAGACCAAACTGAGCATTAGCTTGACTTCCTTCGGGGTCGCGTTCTTTCTTGGCACCGTTTTCGTGAAGACAGTGGCGGGACAAACCGTGCCAATAGTGAGCATGAACCCGATCACACAATACGCTTTTAACGAGCAGCATGGCGACGGGATGGTTGGCTGGATATTCAATCTGCAGCGGACGATAACCATAGACCAAGTGGGATGGTATGATGATGGGCAGGATGGGCTGTCGCGTGCCTTCCAGGTTGGTTTGTGGCAGGATTTGAACGGGACCAATACAGACAATGGGTTCCAGGGAACGGATCCGAATTCGATAATCGGCGACCCGGTTAATGGTCTGACGATCCCCCGTGGGACAAGTGCCTCTCTAAACGGGGCATATCGGGTAGTCAATCTGTCGTCTCCCCTGACACTTGCGCCAGGAAACTACGAACTCGGCGGATTAGATACTGCCGGCGCTACCGACCCTATTCGCTTTATGGGCAACTATTATCAACCCTACTGTATTGCGGGAATGAGTGAGGGACCGTTCTTTTGCGCATGGGGAGGGCCTGACACGACAACCCATTTACAAGTGACCCATGATGTTTACTTAGCAGATGGGCTCGAACTAGGCCCCATGTTGTTCGCCACTGTGCCTGAACCGTCGGCGCTCGCGCTGGCTGGTTTGGGCGCAGTCGCGCTGCTCGCCAGCCTACAGCATCGTCGTCGCTTGCTGTGACCAGCCTCGGTCCCTGGAGCCGCGCGGATCGCGGGGCGACGAAGGCGGGGAGTCAGGCTTGGGCTCAGAGAATCCCGGCGTTACGCAAGGGGCAAGCGTGGCGCTCGTTTCTCCTTCACGGATCCGCGCCGGGTCACCAAGGAACTGCCAGTGAATGTTGAAATGCTGGCAGGCCACCTAGACTACATCGGGAGTGATCTGCATATCGTTGACCCCGAGATGCTCTGGTAGTTCTGGTTTGTCATTGGAAGTGACCGTCCGGGAGGCTTCTCTGTTTCTGCTGGTTGGCATCCTGCTGCGTGTGAGGGCGTTTCCTGTCAGACAAATCAGGGGTTTCCCTCATAAACGATCTCAGCCGCCTCAATCAGACAATCCTGGGGGGGGAATTGCGGGGGTGCGGCACCTGCCGAGGCCGCGGATATCGGTTAGGTGTTCCGCTTTCCAGCGACCGGGAATCTCTGGGTTCGCAACGCGTCTACAGCGGAGAGGATTTGCAGAGACAACACGGCCGGGCTATTATCCGCATCCATCCAAATGACCCGAGAAGCAACGCCGGCTTGCGTGGTCGAGGCGCGTATCTCGGGGATCAATCCAGAACTGCGGGGGTGTGGGCATTTGGCCCGAAGATGATCGACGGCAAATCAGATGGCGGTGGGGTGGCGGCGCGCGGAGGAAAATCCGTGTGGATGCGGTGCGGGATTCTCGGGCTGGTGTGCGCGGTGGTGATTGGGATTTACGCGGGCGCGGCGCAGTCGGGCGTGTGGGAGACACTGAGTCCGGATGCGAGCGAGAGTTACTATAACTTGTTGGTGCGAGGTTTCCGCGCGGGCCAGCTCAGTTTGAAGAAGGAAGTGCCAGCCGGGTTTGCACGGCTCGCCGACCCGTATGATCGGACCGCCAACGCGCGCTATCGCGCCTATCCCTACCGGCTGCACGATCTGAGCTACTACAAGGGTCGGTTGTACCTGTACTTCGGGGTCACGCCGGCGGTGATGTTGTTCTGGCCGTTTGTCGGCACGACGGGACGGTACCTGTGTGAACAACAGGCGGTGGTGATCTTCAATGGCATCGGTTTTCTGGCGGCGGTGGGTTTGCTCTGCGCGATGCGGCGGCGGTATTTCGCCGGGGTGGGCACGAGCGTGGTGGCGGCGTGCGCGCTGGCGCTGGGCCTGGCAACGGGCGTGCCGGTGATGCTGACACGGTGCGAGGTTTACGAAGTGGCCGTGAGTTGCGGGTCGATGTTGACGATGCTGGCCCTGGTGGCGGTTTGGTGCGCGCTGCATGACCCGCGGAAGCGCGCGGCGTGGCTGGCCGCGGCGAGCCTGGCGTATGGATTGGCGGTGGGGGCGCGGCCTTCGTTGGTGTTTGGAGCGGTGGTGCTGCTCGTGCCGGTGGCGCAGGCGTGGCGGGAGGAGTCATCTGACGACCGCCCCCTCACCCTGACCCTCTCCCCCGGAGGGGAGAGGGAATCTGCTCTCTCGCGCCGTGATTCTCCCCGGTGCCAAGCTGTCAGCCGTCGAATGAAGTCCGTCCCAATAGCAGGGTGGTGGGAGCGGGGGAACGTGTGGGCGTGTGTGCCGGCGGCGGCCGGACCGATCACGCTGATCGGGGTCGGGCTGATGATGTACAACGCGCGGCGATTCGATAGTCCGTTCGAGTTCGGCTGGCACTACCAGTTGGCGATCCGGCGGCAGATTGCCGGCGAATACTTTCATGTGCGGTATCTGTTGTTCAACCTGTGGACCTATCTTCTCGCGCCGGTGCATTGGAGCGGCCGGTTTCCATTCGTGCACGATCTCATGACGTTGCCGCCCGTGGAGGGGGGACACCGGTGGGTGGAGCGAACCTTCGGCGTGCTGGTCAATACGCCATTGGCGTGGCTGGCGCTGGCGGCGCCGCTGGCGTGGCGTGGCCGGCCGGCGCAGGAGGCGTCGGTTTTGCGCTGGTTCGTGGTGTCGGCGGTTGTGGTGTGTATCAGTGGCGTGTTGAGCGTGTCGCTGTTGCCGGACGCCTATCTGCGCTACGAGGTGGAGTTTCTGCCGCAACTGATGCTGGTAGCGGTGGTGGGCGTGCTCGGGCTGGAGGGTGTACTGGCGAATCGGCCGCGGTGTCGGAGGGCGGTGCGGTGGGGCTGGGGCACGTTGCTGTCGTTTTCGGTGGCGTTCAATTTGCTGGCGAGCATCGAGCAATGCGCGGTGGCGCACAACAGTTTCGGGATCGGCCTGGTTCAACTGGGCCGGATGGACGACGCCATCGGGCAATACGAGCGGGCGCTGCGGCTGATGCCCGAGTTGGCCGAGGCGCAGAACAACCTCGGGAACGTGCTGGCGCAACTGGGTGATTTGCGGGATGCGGTCGACCACTATGAACGAGCGATCCAGCTCAAGCCGGATTATGCGGACGCGCATAACAATCTCGCCGTTGCCCTGATGGGCCTGGGCCGGTTTCAGGAGGCGGTCAGCCACGGCGAGGAGGCGGTGCGGCTCAAGCCGGATGACGGAGGGGCGCGCTTCAATTTGGGGCTGGTATTGGAGAAAATGGGACGGACAACGGAAGCGCTCGGGCACTATCGGACGGCGCTGAAGTTTCAACCGGATTTGACCGCGGCGAGCAACGCCGTCGCGCGGCTGGAAGGCCGGCCGTAGGACGCTGACGGGAGAGTCTGCCTGCCGTCTTTGCCCGCGAGCGGCTTTGGTGTCTTGACTGCGGTAATGGGGGATGGCAGAATATGACGAAGTCGTACCCCGTTTGTCCAACCCGTAGAAGAGGCTGGGAATGAATGCACGGCAAGGTGCCTGGTTGAGTCAGGGAGTCACGAGGCTAGGGTTCGGGATCATCCTGCTGGGGAGTTCACTTATCAACTGTGTCCCCTCGCAGGCGGACAATATTTACGTGTCGAACACCGGCAACGCCACGGTGGTGGGCTACAATTCGAGCGGTCAGCAGATATCGAGTTACTCTGCCTCGGGTTTGTTTGTGCCGGAAGGGCTTGGGTTTGACGGCAGCGGCAACCTGTATGTGGTCAACAACGTTTCTGGACAGATCGACAAATTCAGCCCGAACGGAACCGAGTCGAAGTTCGTCGGCAGCACCTATCAATGGTCTACGGCGCTGGCCATCGACAACAATGGCAATGTGTTCGAGAGTAGCCCCACCGGGACCGAGGAGTTCGACAAGAACGGCGTGTTGCAGTGGGGTGCACAGTTTGAGGCATCGGGGCGTGAGGGAATGGCGGTTGATGCGAACGACAATCTTTACGTACCGACAGGCACAACCATCGCGAAGTGCGGGACGAACAAAGTGCAGGCGACGTATGTGACGTATCCGCTTTCATACTGGGGGGCGTCTGGCGGCATTGCTTTCGATAGCAGCGGAGATTTTTTCGTGGCGAATTTTGCGCTGAACGCGATCTATGAAGTCGATACGAACGGTGTCATGACGGTATTTGCGAACACGGGGTTGAACGAGCCGGAGGGGCTGGCCTTTGACAGCGCGGGCAATCTTTATGTGGCTAACAGCGGCGACGGTACCATTGAGGAATTTGGAACGAACGGAGTCGGCACGGTCTTTGCGAGCGGCTTGAGCGATCCGACGTTCCTCGCGACTCAGGTTCCCGAGCCGGGGAGCTGGGTGCTGGTGGTGTTCGGGTGCGGCATGGTGCTGGGCGGTTGGCGATTACGGCGTAGGGTGGCGTAATCCGTTTCGGGATTTGGGGGCCGTTCCGCGTGGCGCCGCGAATCTGCTTGCGGGCGGATTTCGTGTGCGCTATAGGTGCCGGCACCTAAAGGAGGGTATTTGATGAAAGCTCGATTTGTTTCCACGCGCCGGAGTTGTGTCAATTTGTTGGGGATCAGCGCACTCGTGGCCTGCGGGCTGGCCGCGAGCAGTGTCCGAGCGGGCACCACCCTGTTTGTGGCCAACAACGGCTCCGACAGCACGACGTGCGGTTCCGCCACCAGTCCCTGCCGTTCCGTCAGCCAGGCGATCCACAACGCGGGCAACGGCGACATCATTATCGTGGGTTCCGGGGTGTACGGCGACGTTGACCAAAGTGGTTTCAGCGGTCTTGGCGACGAAGCCGGGCCGAACACGAGCTGCAATTGCATGATCAATATCGACAAGGACGTGACGATTGTGTCCCGCGACGGCGCCAGCGCGACGATCTTGGACGCGGCTGGGAACGGGATCGATGGCGTGGCGATTTCGGCGAGCGGGGCGACGTTGGGCGGATTGAAGAAGGGATTCACCGTCATCGGCGCGGGCGGCAACGGTGTGACCATCAGCAACGGGCTGAGCGGGGCGGTGGTGATCGGGAACCGGTCCGACGGGAACGGCGGCGATGGTTTTCTGGTTTCGGACAGTGCGAACTCCAATCAAATGCGCGGCAACATCGCGATCAACAACGGGAACAACGGGTTTGAAATCCGCGGGACGAGCAACGTGATCGCGGGCAACGCGGCGACGGCGAATTCGCGGGACGGGTTCCACCTGCTCGGCACGGGGCACACGCTGAGCGGCAACCTGGCCAGCGACAATGGCCGGATCGGGTTCGACGTACTGACGAACAGCACGGTGAGCCTGGTGAAGAATGCGGCGATTGCCAACCTGCGGTTCGGCATTGTGATCAGCTCGAATGCGACGGGCACGATCGAGTTCAACGACATCTTTGGCAACAATGAGAGCCCGGTGAATTCGTTTGGAACGAACGGCCTGGTCAATGTCGGGCTCGTGAACGACAGCTTCGGGAAGCTGACGGTTTCGGGCAATTACTACGGGGCGCCGACCGGCCCCGGAGCCGATCCTGCCGACACGATCCTGGACATTGGCGCGGGCAGCGCCACGACGAATCTATCGATTGGCACGAAAGAGATTCGCATCAAAGCGATCACGCCGTAGTCGGAATTGGCATTGGCGATTGTGGGGGGCGGCGGCAACGCCGCCCCCGCATGTTTTTCTAAAAAAGCGATTCGGTTTCCCAGCGGTGAAGGCGCAGAGTGCGCGGCGTTACGCACGGCCCATGCGCCGCCGGATTTCCTCCTGGAAGCGGCGGGCTTCCTCGGGCGATGGAAAGTAGCGCAACGGGATGCAGTAAACGATGCCGTCGGTCACGAAGATAATGAGATACCGACTGGAGGCCTGGACTTTGCGGAATCCGGACCAGCGATAAAAAGACTCGGAGGTGGGGCTTTTCCCGAGCAAGCCGTCTTCGCGAAGCTCGACCTCATGGTTGCCCAGTACCCCGCGGTTCTTGTTCAGAAGCAGCAACAGCCAGTGAAAGGCGAGCTGAATCACAATCATGATGCCGAGCATGATGCCCGTCATGATCAACAGTGCGACGGTGGTGACCAGTGACGAATGCTGGACGACATTCAGGGGACCCAAGGCGATCAGCGGAGGAATGGCACTGGCCATGAGCATGAGAATGACGAGGGGCCGGTTATGGGTGATGTACCACATGCGGAACTGAAGGAGATCCCAACGAGTGAGTGTGTATTTGACCGAGGAGATAACGGGGTTTGGGATGGGCGGCGGGTTCATGGCGTCAATGAGGGAGTGAGCTTGCGACAGGCGGCGGACTCGAGCGAGTGGTTCGCTGGTTCACAATGGTGGCCTCTCCCAACGGCACGATAGCGGGAGGTCATGGAAGCGGCAAGGGAAAATTATGGCCGCGGCAGTGGAAGGAGCGGGACGGCAGTGGAACCCTCACCCGGTCCCTCTCCCTTTACAGGACAAGGGAGAGGGGTGGGCCCGGTGCAGCTCTTCGTATGGACCTGCGGAGCGGTGGCGGATTGGCGGAATCGGTGTATAGTGGTCGCGGCGGATCGCAGAACACAGAATTCAGACCTGGAGGCGAGCATGTCTCTTCGACCGATCAAGCGACTGATCAAAGCCAAGCCGACGCTGGAAGGCGCGGGCGTGCATTTGCGGCGGGCATTCGGATTCGGCAACACGACCGAGACGGACCCATTTTTGTTGTTGGACGATTTTCGCAACGATATTCCCGAGGATTACCTGGCAGGATTTCCGTGGCATCCGCATCGGGGGATCGAGACGATCACGTACGTGCTGGCGGGAAACGTGGAGCACGGGGACAGCATCGGCAATCGCGGCGTGATTTCCTCGGGGGACGTACAATGGATGACGGCGGGGCGCGGGATCATTCACCAGGAGATGCCAAAGGGCGACGGGGAAGGGCGGATGCACGGGTTTCAGTTGTGGGCGAACCTGCCGTCGTCGTTGAAGATGACGGCACCGCATTACCAGGAGGTGAAATCGGCGGAGATCCCGCAGATCACCGATGACGACGGCACGCACGTGCGGCTGGTGTGCGGGAGTTTCTGGGGGAAGAAGGGGCCAGTGGATGGGATTGCGGCGGACCCGATTTACCTGGATGTGTCGGTGCCGCCGGGTCGGCGGAAGGTTTTACCCGTGGACACGTCGCGGCACGCGTTTGCGTATGTGTTCGCGGGGAACGGAAAATTCTGCAACGCGTCGGGGCCGCTGGCGGTGCCGACGGAAGGGGTGGGCTGGGCGGACGCGACGCCGCCGACGGACGCGGAGAACCGGTCGCTGATCCTGTTCGACAGCGGGGACGAGGTGGAAGTGCAGGCGGGGGACGAGGGGATCCGGTTTCTGCTGGTGTCGGGCAAACCGTTGAAGGAGCCGGTGGCATGGTACGGGCCGATCGTGATGAACACGCAGGAGCAGTTGCGTCGGGCTTACGAGGAATTGCAGGAAGGGACATTTTTGGATCTGAAGGATTCGCCCGGAGGCGCGAAGAAGAAGAAGAGTGGATTGTGAGGAGGTGACCGCGAAAGAGTTTCGCGGCTACAAAGGCGGCCCGGCACTATCAACGGCGACAACCGGGCCGGTTGCCCTGCAATCATCGAGAGGTTTTTGATCGCGTGATGGCAGCGCGGCCTTGACGGGGGGAATTGGGGGGCGACATACTGCGGGGCATGATTGGGTGGTTTTTACGGGTGATGGTGTCGTTGATTGGGGGGACATTGCGCTGGCGGGTGGAGGACCCGGCGGGGCTGTTGCGGGACACACCGCAGCGGTCGTGCATTTTTGCCTTCTGGCACAACCGGATATTTCTGTTGCCGTATTTGTTTCGCAAGCACTGGCATTCGCGCCAGCGGGACCGGGTGGCGGTGTTGGTGAGCGCGAGCAAGGACGGGGAATTTCTGACGGGAGTGCTGGACAAGTTCAATTTGATCTGTGTGCGCGGGTCGAGCAGTCGGCGTGGCAAACAGGCATTGCGGGAGATGACGGAGCTGGTGAATCTCGGGTATGACGCGGGGATCACGCCCGATGGACCGCGCGGGCCGAAGTACGTATGCCAGAGCGGCGTGATCAGCCTCGCCCAACTGACGCAGGCGCCGATTATTCCGGTGTCGTGGGACGTGAACTGGAAGTGGACAGTGAAGAGTTGGGACGGGTTCATGGTGCCGCTGCCGTTCGGGCGGGCGACGCTGCGGATCGGGGCGCCGATGACGGTGGCGGCGGGGTTGAGCGATGAGGAGTTTGAGGCGAAGCGGTTGGAGCTGGAGAAGGCGTTGCGCGCGATGGGCGGCAATTGAACGGCGGGGGCGCGCGGGCGGAGTGGCGAAACGCGGGGTGCCCCGGGGGTTGGGTTGCGGTTGGGCTGGTTATATCGAGTCGAAATGGCACCGTAGCAGGGGTTGATTGAGGCGGTTTTGGGGCGGTTTGTTGTGGACAGGAGCGGAAGTTTTTGATATAAGGTCCATCGCTCACCCACGACGGCGAAGCAGGAGAAGCTATACCAAACGAACCAAGAGGCCGGAGGTCTCGGCCATTGGGTGGTTTCCGGGAGCTGTTTCTTGCGCATATCCATCCGAGGCGCGATGGATGCGAGGGTTGCCCCAACCCGGGCAATGAAACAAGCCGGAGCAACCGCATGGCCATGACGTGAGGTTGTGAGACGGATGAAACACGCGGTCATCGACGAGCGCGAGCCCGTGGCGGTATCCAGCGAGCCCACCCATCGAATCCCACCTGCCAGCAATCACAACAATCTGTATCCGCGAGATCTCAGAGAGCGGCAGTCGGCCGGATCGAGCGATGGGAAGTTTGAGGGGTAGCGGAGGGAGTTGGAGAATGCGCTGAAGGATTTGGCGGAGGAGTAAGACCGGGATATCCCCACCAAGCGGACCGGGAAGCACAGGAAGTCACTTTCGCGAATGAACGCGAGCGGACAACTGGTGCCATGAAGAGCCGATGGAGAGCATTGGCGGTCGCATGCATGGTGGTGGTCGGGACGTATGCATACGTGGCACGGTTGGGCGGGGCGGAATGGTCGAAGCTGGACGCGGGGGGCTCATACTACAGTTTGTTGGTGGACGGTTTTCGCGCGGGCCAGTTGAGCCTGAAGAAAGAGGTGCCAGCCGGATTGGCGCGGTTGCCGGATCCGTACGATCCCGTGGCCAATCGGGCGTATCGAGATTTCCCGGATGGGCTGCTGGACCTGAGCTACTACAAGGGGCGGATGTATGCGTACTTCGGCGTAACACCGGCGTTGGTGCTGTACTGGCCGTTCGTGGCGATGACGGGGCGATGGCTGTTTGACCGGCAGGCGACGACGATCTTTTGCAGCCTGGGATTTCTGGCGAGCGTGGCGGTGTTGTCGTCGATGCGGCGGCGGTACTTTGCCGAAGTGAACGGGATGGTGGCAGGAGTGTGCGCGGTGGCGCTGGGGTTGGCAACGGCGGTGCCGGTGTTGTTGCCGCGATCCGCGGTTTACGAAGTGGCGATCAGTTGCGGATTCATGCTGGTGATGCTGGCGCTGGGGGCGATCTGGTGCGCACTGCAGGAGTCGGAGTCACGAAAGCGTTGGGGCTGGCTGGCGGCGGCCAGCGCAGCGTACGGGCTGGCGGTGGGAGCGCGGCCGGTGTTGGTGTTCGGGGCGGTGATCGTGCTGGTGCCGGTGGCGCAAGCGTGGCGAAACCGGCGCGGCGTGATCGGGACGCTGACGGCGGCGGTGGGGCCGATGGCGATCATCGGGGTTGGGCTCATGGTGTACAACTATCTGCGGTTCGACAACCCGCTGGAGTTCGGATGGCGCTACGCGCTGGCGGGAGAGCGGCAGGTGATGCGGCAGTCGTTCAGCGCGCGGTATTTCTGGTTCAATTTTCGGGCCTATTTTCTGGAGCCGGCGCATTGGAAGGCCGTGTTTCCATTCGTGGATGAGATCCGCGGGCGACCGTTGCCGGCGGATTACATCGATGCGCCGGATCCGTTCGGTATTTTGGCGAACATTCCGCTGGTGTGGCTGGCGCTGGCGGCGCCGTTGGCGTGGCGCGGTCGGGCGGAGCCGGCGGGGTCGACCTTGCGGTGGTTTGCCCTGGCGGCAGTCCTGGAGGCGGGGATGTGCGCGTTGGCTCTGGAGTTTTTCTGTGCATCGGCCATTCGCTACGAAGTGGATTTTCTGCCGGCGCTGATGTTGCTGGCGGTGATGGGAGTCCTGGGGTTGGAGCGCGCGCTGGCGCCGAACGCGGACCCGGGGCAGGCCAGCCGCTCGATGCGGCGGTGGCTGGCGCGTGGCGGCTGGGGGTTGCTGCTGGCGTTCTCGGTGGTGTTCAACCTGTTGGTAACGGTCGAGAAGTGGGCGTATGCGGGGTGTGGTATGGGCGAAGTGCTGGCCGTTCGGCGACAGTATTCGGATGGGGTTCGTGTGATGCAGAGAGCGGTCCGCATGAAGCCCGATTACGTGGAGGGGCAGGCGTACCTGGGGCATGCGTTGCTTATGGCGGGCCGGCCCGCCGAGGCCGTCGGGCCGCTCGAGCGGGCTCTGCATTTGAGACCCGGTTATGCGGAAGCGCGGGCTGACCTGGGGCACGCCCTGTTGCAGATGGACCGGACAGACGACGCCGCCCGGGAGCTGGAGAAGGCGGTCCGGGCTCGGCCCGATTCGGCGCGAACGCGTTATGAGCTGGGACTGGCGTTGCACATGACGGGTCACCTGGAGGAGGCCGCGGCCCAGTACGAGGAGGCGGTGCGGATCAATCCGGGTTTCTTTGAGGCGCATGTTTACTTGGGGTTCGCGTTATCGGAGATCGGCAGCAATCAGCAGGCGTTGGTCCACCTGGAGGAGGCGGGGCGGTTGCGTCCGGATTCTCCCGAGGTGCATTACGATCTGGGGATGATTCTGCTGGAGGTGGGGAAGACACCGGAAGCGGCGGAGCAGTTCATGGAAACGCTCCGTCTCCGACCCAATTACGTGGGGGCGTATTTCGGTCTGGGAGTGGCGCTGGAAAAGCTGGATCGGACCGGCGAGGCGGTCGCCCAATACGAGCAGGCGCTGAGAATCCAGATGGATTTCGAGCCGGCGCAAGCGGCGTTGACACGGCTGAGGCAGGTTGACCGGTAGCGGGCGGTCGATCAACGAGTGTCGCCGTGGGGATCCTGCGGCGGGGGGTGACGCGGGCCACGGTTTTGTCTCGGGATGGGCGCGCGAAAGCGGGTAGGGTTTTCCCTACCATCCGTCCTCCCGAAAATGTGCTGGCTGCGCAATTTCTGAGAAATCCACACGCCAGTTTTCATTGACAGCAATTCCTCAAGCGGCGGTGGGCAAAGAAAGCTCGATATCCGCATACCGGCACGGGGATTGCGTCGTGGAATCGCGCTTGTGGTGACCGACGAACGTGACGGGTGGTCAAGTCGCGCGATTTGGAGCTGTCACGGAGTCACGGGTGGCCCCGGAGGTTAACCACTGTGGCTGGCATTGCGCCAGCCGGTGAACGGAACTGGGATTGGAATGGGCCACGGACAAGATAACGGGACGGGTTGGCGGGAGCGGAACGGTCGCCACAGTTGCTGCAGGATAGCTCGCGCACTCCTGCTTTTGACCGGTGCGGCAGCGTCGCTGATACCGGCCTGTTCGCGGGCGGCGGACGAGGACCTGCTGTTTGCCGAAATCCCGACCGTGTACGCGGCGACACGTCATGCCGAGCCGGTTTCCCAAGTGCCCGCGGCGGTGACGATCATTACGCGCGATGACATTCGCAAGTACGGCTATCGGACGCTGGCCCAGGCCTTGGAGAGCGTTCCCGGCTTTTTTCTCAGCGACGATCATGGGTACCAATACCTCGGCGTGCGCGGGCTCAGTTTGCCCACCGACTACAACGCGCGGATTCTGTTTCTGCTGAACGGCCTGCCGCTCGACGACATGTACTTTGGCGGGCTGTCGGTGGAGTTGACGCCCGATATGCTGGACGCGATCGACCGGATCGAAGTGGTCAAGGGGCCGGCGTCGGCGTTGTACGGCAGCAATGCGTTGTTCGCGACCGTCAACATCATCACGCGCAAGGGCGCGGACGTGCACGGCGCGATCGTGACGGGCGAAGTGGGCAGCGATCCCTCCGGGCGCGGCGTGTTCACGTACGGGGGAACGCTGACCAACGGGCTGGACGTGTTTCTGAGCGGGCATTACGAAAACGGCCGGGGCGAACGGTCGCTGTCGTTTGGGCAGTTCGGCACGGCGCACAACGCCGACGGGCAGTGGTTGGCGGACGGATTTCTCAGCGCGCAGTATCAGGATTTCTTTGCGCAAGTCTGGTACGCCGACCGCGTGAAGGAGATTCCCACGGGCCAGTTCGGCACGATTATCGGGGACGACGACACCACGACGGAGGACCGGTGGTACGTGGGCGAGCTGCGGTGGCAGCACGCGCTCAGCGATGACAAGACGGTGATGGTGCGGGTATATGGCGACGATTACCTGTATCACGGCAACTACGCGTATGCCGATCCCCAGGCCGCGATGGATTCCGAGACGTCCGACGATCGCTGGGTTGGCAACGAAGCCCAGTTCAACTGGCGGTTTCTCGAACATCACGAACTGACCCTGGGCGCGCTGTACGAGCACCACTGGACGCATCTGAACGGTGACTACACGGACAGCGCGGGGAACGTCACGTTCAGGTACCCCGGCACCGACCTGGATTTTTCGTACTGGGCGGCGTACGCGCAGGATGAGATCCAACTCGTCCCACGGCTCAAGCTGACGGTGGGCGGGCGTTTCGACGCGTATTCGGACTATCACATGCAACGGGCGACGCCGCAAGTGTCGCTGGTGTGGAGCGCCACGGAGGACACGCTGGTCAAACTGTTGTATGGGCGGGCGTTTCGCGCGCCGAGCGTGTACGAGCAGACGTACGCGGCGGGCTCGGGTTCGGGCATCACGAATCCGGAGCTGGCCCCGGAGACGATCACCACCTACGAAGTCGTCCTGGAACAGGATTTTCATCACGGGCTCAAGGCGCGGGTTTCCGGATTTCGCAATGACAGCGCCCATCTGATTATTCCGACCATCGACAACGAGAACGACACCGTGTTCCGGAATCTCGCGGACGTGCGGACGTGGGGTGTCGAAGCCGAGGTCACGGAGAAACTGGCCAACGGGATGCGCGGGTTTGTCAACGGCACGTGGCAGCAATCTCACGAGGAATCCGGCGCGCTGATCAACAGCCCGGAGTGGATTGGTAATTTCGGCGCGGTCGCGCCCCTGGTGGGCGACAAGCTGAGCCTCGGGGTGCGGGAGAATTACGTCAGCCGGCGGGGCACGCTGGAGCCGGGGGTGGAAACCCGCGCCGCGCCGCGCACCGACCTGACCCTGAGCTCGGAGGACGCGCTGCCGCACTGGTCGTTCCTGCTGAGCATCCAGAACCTGTTCAACGAGCACAACGAAACGCCGGGCGGACCCGACGCGACGCTGAACGTCATTCCCGAGCGGGGACGAACGATTTATTTCCGGGCGAGCTACAAGTTCTAGGACGATGAGATTGCGCGCACACAGTATTTTGTCCTGGCTCCTGCGGGCAGCGGTGCCGCGACGCGGGTCATTTGATGATTGCCCCCTCACCCTGACCCTCTCCCCCGGAGGGGAGAGGGGATATTCCTTCTCGCATCACAGTTCTTCTTGGTGCTGGACCGTCACACGTCAAATCAAGTGTGTCGCACTAGCGGCCTGCAGCGCGGCCATTTGGTGGGGCGGGGCGCGCGCGGAAGCCGCCGATGCGATTCTCGTGGTGAAGAGCCGCGAGGTGGCGCCGTACAACCAGGCAGTGACGGGTTTGATGGACGAATGGAAGCAGGGGACGAACGCGTTGACGATCGTGGTCCGGACATTGGGCAATGGGGGTGGGAGCATTTCCAGCCCGGACGCGAAGCCGGTCGTCATCGTGGCCGTGGGAACGGAGGCGACGCGGTGGGCGGTGACGAACAGCACGGTGCCGGTGGTGTTCTGCATGGTGGCCAACGTGCAGCAGAGCATCCTGGCGAATCTCCCGGCGGCGGATGAATCGCGGGTCAGTGGGGTTTCCCTGGATATTCCCGCGGAAACGCAACTGCGGCGGATGATGACCGTGCTGCCGCGGGTGAAGCGCGTCGGGGTGATCTACGATCCGAAGAAGTCGGCGGCGACCGTGGCGGAGATGAGGAAGGCAGCCGGACAACTCGGGCTGGAGGTGGTCAGCCAGGAGGTGGAGGGCGAGACGGCGCTACCGGACGCGACGGCGCGGGTGGCATCGCGGATCGACCTGCTGTGGTCGCCGGTGGACAGCACGGTGTTCAACAGCCGGAGCGCGCAATTCGTGCTGATGCAGATGCTGGAGCGCCGGGTGCCGGTGATGGGTTTCTCGGAGAACATGGTCAAGGCGGGGGCGCTGTTGGGGCCGCGCGTGGATTACGAAGAGGTCGGGCGTCAGACGGCGGCGTTGTTGCGGGCGAGCGTGGATCATCGGGAACCGGACGGCGGACGAATCCAGGGGCCGCGGGAGTTTCGACTGGTGGTGAACGGGCGGGTGCTGCGGCTGTTGGGCGGCCCGATTTCGCCGTCGGTCATGCAAGTGGCGGACGTGATCGGCAATGAAGAATGAAGAATGAGGGACAGAAGCGGGTGAGTTTGCCGCTCAAGGTGGTCATCATGGCCATCGCGGCCGTGCTGTCGACGGCGGCGGTGCTGGTGTACTCGTACAGCCAGCAGATGGCGACGGTGGCCGACGTCGAGCTGGACAAGCGCGCGGGGGCGATCATTACCGGGCTGGCGAGCGAATGCGAGTATGCGCTGATCGTTGGCAACAAATCGCTGGTGGAGCGGGCCGTGGTGAAGGTGCTGGGGCAATCCGACGTGGCTTCGGCAGTCGTATTCGACGACAAGGGCAAGGTCATGGCAGCGGCGGGCCACGTGGACGGGATTGCCAAGAGCAAGGAGGGGCCCGGCCTGGTGGCGAAGTACAAGGGGACCGCGGTGACGGAGCTTCACAAAGGTGCTCCCGACATCAGCGAGGTGTATTATTTGCCGGTTTATCTTCAGCCGGCGTCGGCCTCCGACGGCATGGGGATTGACGATTCTCCGTCGGACAAGGCGCGGGAGGTGGGACGGCGACTGGGGCTGGTGGAGTTGACGGTCGACATGTCATCGATGAATCGGGCGCTGCAGCAGGCGCGGGAGATGGCGCTGTTGATCGCGTCGCTGCTGGCGGTGGTGGTATCGACGTTGTGCATTTTGGCCGTGAGACGGCTGGTGCGGCCGCTGCGCCGACTGGTGGACGGCACGGGGGCGCTGGCGGGCGGCGATCTGAGCGTGCGGGTGCCGGTGACGAGCGCCGACGAGCTGGGAGACGTGGCGCAGGCATTCAACGAGATGGCGTGGTCGTTGCAACGGTCGCAAGCGGAGGTGCTGGATTACCAGCGGAACCTGCAGCAGCACGTGCACGAGCGCACCGCGGCGCTGGAAAAGGAGATTGCCGAGCGCAAGAAGGCCGAACAGGAACTGCAGGACGCGAAGTCGCGATTGGAGAACGTGCTCGAGGAACTGAAATCGGCGCAACTCCACGTCGTGCAGCAGGAGCGGCTGCGGGCATTGGGCGAGATGGCGAGCGGGATTGCGCACGACTTCAACAACGCGCTGGCACCGATCCAGGGTTTCTCGGAGATGCTGCTGGAGCAACCGCAGTTGCGGAACGACCGTAACAAGCTGGAAGAATACCTGCAGATCGTGCACACGGCCTCGCGGGACGCGGCCAACACGGTGGGCCGGCTGCGCGAGTTTTACCGGACACGGGACGAGAAGGAATTGATGAAGCGGATCGACCTTCGGGAACTTGTCCGGCAGGCGTTTTCGCTGACGCAGCCGCGCTGGAAGGACCAGGCGGCGGCGCGCGGGGTGCAAATCCAGGTGGAAGCGGACATGGGCGATGTTTCGCCGGTGTTGGGGAACGAAGGGGACTTGCGCGAGATGTTGACCAACCTGATCTTCAACGCGGTGGACGCAATGCCCGAGGGCGGGACGATCCGCATCACGGGCCGCGAGGAAGGGGGGCACGTCGTGCTCCGGGTGCGCGACACCGGGACCGGCATGACGGAGGAAGTGCGGCGGCGGTGTCTGGAGCCGTTCTTCACGACCAAGGGCGATCGGGGGACGGGTCTGGGATTGTCGATGGTGTTTGGGATCGTTCGGCGGCACGACGGGACGATTGATGTCCAGAGCGAATTGGGGCGGGGCACGACGTTTGTGATCCGGCTGCCTGTCGCCGCCAAGGAGGCGGAAGCGAAGGACGGTCCCGCGGCGAAGGCATTGCAGACGGGTCACAAGCGGGTGTTGATCGTCGACGACGAGCCGATGGTGTCGAAGGTGGAGGCGCGGGGCCTGGAAGGGGTTGGCCACACGGTGGTGCAGGCGGGATCGGGTCAGGAAGGGCTGGAGCGGTTTCGCACGGAGCCGTTCGACGTGGTGGTGACGGACCGGGCGATGCCGGGGATGAGCGGGGACCAGGTGGCGGCGGCGATCAAAGGGATGTCGCCGAGCACGCCGGTGATCATGCTGACGGGGTTTGGCGATCTGATGGCGGCGACGGGCGAGAAACCGCCGCACGTGGACGTGGTGTTGAGCAAACCGATCACGCTGACGACGCTACGGGAAGCGGTGAAGAACCTGACATTGACGGTGGGCGAAGCGGCACGGGTGTGAGAAGGTGAGCGGCGCGGTGAGTCGAGGCAAGTCGGTCCGGCCGTCCCAAGCGGACTGGAGCGGCATCCGTTCCTCGTATCGGCCCATTTCAGCGCGCTCGACTCCTCACCTCAGGGTGCCGGACTTGTCGAACGCGGCCTTGTAGTTCAGAGTCGTCTCCGTGGCGAACGTCTGATTGCTGATGACCACCGTGACTGGCAGCGTCACCGTCACTCCGATCTTGGAAGTGGTGGCATTGGTGACTCCGTATGTCTCCCACTGGGTCGCCCACGAGCCGTACTTCATCGAAGCGGTCAGCGTCCAGACTTTGGTATTTTTCGCATAGGAGAGTATGCAGGAGTTGGTCGGACTTTTGCTGCTGCCCTTGGCATTGAGGGTGAAGGATTCCTGCGCCCCGCCGATGTCGACCGTGACCAGCCGGTTGGTTACGCTGAAGCCCGGTTCCAGTGCAGGCGAGGCGGTCAGGCTACAGGTGTCCATGTCGATCTTGGTGGGATTCAAGTTCACCCTGGCTTGGAGCTTCTTCACGGTCAACGGGCCAGAAAGGGCCAGGCGAAACACCGTGCCAAGGAAGTTCGTGCTCAGGGTGCTTCCCCCGGGGTGCGGTGGGGCCGGGACCACAGTGAAATTCGTTCCGCCGGAATGTGTGGTGCCATAGAAATCGCCGTCGCTGCCCTGCACCAGAGCGGCATAGGGGTTTGCTCCGTTGGTGCTGTTGAATTGCCACAGCGTGGTCAGTGTCCCCTGGGGAGTGATCTGGAACGCCGTGCCGTCGCTGTTCGTCCCGCCACCGGCGGTCGTGCCGTAGAAATTGCTATTGCTGCCCTGCACCAGACCAGCTTGGGGGTACCGGCCGTCGCTGCCGTTGAATTGCCAGAGGGTGGTCAGCGTGCCTTGGGGGGTGATCCTGAATACCGTGCCGCAACCCGAAAAGCAATTCGTGCTTGTCCCGCCCCCGATGGTCGTGCCGTAGAAATTGCCGTCGCTGCCCTGGACCAGAACTGCCTCGGGGCCTACGCCGTCGGTGGGAAGGTCGCCAAATTGGTACAGCGTGGTCAACGTCCCTTGGGGAGTGATTTTGAAGACCGTGCCGCAGCCATTGGAGCAATTTGTGCCCATCCCGCCTCCCGCGGTCGTGCCGTAGAAATTGCCGTCGCTGCCTTGCGCCAGACCGGCATAAGGGTTTAGGCCGTTGGTGGGATTGGCACCGAATTGCCACAGGGTGGTCAACGTGCCTTGGGGAGTGATCTTGAACACCGTGCCGTAGACATTCGTCCCGCCTTGCTCGGTCGTGCCGTAGAAATCGCCGTCGCTACCCTGCAGCAGACCGGCGTAGGGCCATTCGCCGTTGTCGCCATTGAATCGCCACAGGGTGGTCAGCGTCCCCTGGGAGGTGATTCTGAACACCGTGCCGTTGTCGTTCGTCCCGCCTGCGGCGGTCGTGCCGTAGAAATTGCCGTCGTTGCCCTGCACCAGACCGGCCTCGGGGTCTGCGCCGTCGGTGGAAAGGTCGCCAAATTGGTACAGCGTGGTCAGCGTGCCTTGGGGGGTGATCTTGAAGACCGTGCCGCAACCCGAATAGCAATTCGTGCTTGTCCCGCCGTTGGCGGTCGTGCCGTAGAAACTGCCGTCGCTGCCCTGCACCAGAGCGGCTTCGGGGTACATGCCGTTGGTTCCGTCAAACTGCCACAGGGTGGTCAGCAGCCCTTGGGCAGGCGCGATTGGGCTGTAGCCACCCACGAGATAAAAATAAGCGACCGCAGTGAGTCGGCTGATTCGGCACGACCTAATGAGCTGGTGGGTTTCATTCATGGCGCTATCCCCTTACGTTGCGGTTGTAGAATCCGACGGGTTGACAACGTGAAACGGCCGGCAGCAGACACGTCGGAGAATCTCAGAGGAACGGAAACTGTCAGCGGAGGACATAGTGGTGGACTCGTCGTGCGAACCCGGCACGAACCGCCGACGACACCGACTCTGCTTCGCCTCACCGATTGTCTCCGTGCGACCCAAGACCGGATGCAGACAGGACAAACATCGCCGTGTTCGATCTCGTGAAACGTTTCACAATCTGAGGGTAATTGTCAACGACAATGGAGAGGGGCTTACCCGTCAAGTGCTGCGAGAACAAGGCTCCGGTGGCGCGGGCCTGAGCGGGTTGGTCGCGCGGCGGCTCCGTTCACGTCATGGCAGCGAGATGCTGACGCGATAGAATTTCTGCGTTTGGGTGGCGCTCAGGTCGGTGACGGTGACCTGGTTGATATTGGTCGTCGGGCCACTGAAGCCGGTGAGTGTTGCCCAGGCGTCGGTCACCATGTTCGTGCGGAATTGGGGTATGTAGGTGCGACCGCTGACTTCCGGATTGAAGATCAGGTTCTTCTGTGTCGGTTGGCCGGCGACGCTGGCGATTTTCAGGACGAAGACCGAGGCCGGATTGGTCGGGTCGAGGCCGGCGACGTACTTGAACAGGTTGTTCTGGCCGGTGCCATCGACATCGGCGGTCGGCGCGGCATTGGGATTCGGGGGCGTTCCGAAATACTGGACCAGCCACGAGTCAGGGATGCCGCTGTTGGCGTAGGGTCCGAGCACGGTCACGCTGTTCGTGCTGGAAGCGCCGAGATAGGCGCCGCTGAACGTGGCGGGCGGGGCGGAATACACGTTGGCCACGGCCGTCAGCAAACCGCTGCCGCTGATCGATTGAATCGGATACGTGAAGAAGCCCCACGTGATATCGCTGCCGCTGAGCCCTGATACGCTGGAGTCATCCAATGTAGCCACGCCGCTGAGCTGGCTGGTGTTTCCCTCGTTGACCGAATCTGGCATGCTAGTCACGGCGAGGCTGACCACGTCGTAGAGTTGGCCGATGTACCCGTACTTCGCCGTGTCCGGCGCAGCGCTCGAGATGCCGCCGATGCCGCCGATGCTGTTGTCAGCGGCGTAATTGGCGCTGGTCGTGTGCAGTCCGCCGCCGTCGATGGTGGTGGTGGTGACGACGCTGGAGGCGAAGAGGCACGTGGGAGCGTAGAGTGTGAGAGCGAGGAGCGTAACGTGGAGGGCCACACCGCCCCGGCAGGATCGGGTCCGTGTCATTGCGTTGACGGTGGCGGTAGGAATAAAACCCCAGCCTCCCAACAGCGTACGCGGCGCCCGCGCGAACCGCGGCCCGGCGGCCAACAGCAATCTCCAGTGAACGATTGCCGGCCGCTTCCTGGGCCGCTGCACGAAGCTGAAGTTCCGGAGTGGTCTCACCACGCCCGTTGCCGTGTTCCGGGTGTTCATGATGTTTTCCCTCCGCGCAGGCTTCGGCTCATGGGTAAGACACCTCAGCGGTTTGAACGGTCGCGACCCAGCGCATGCAGTTGATCGTGCAGTTGTTGATCACTTGCACGTGCATCTTGCCGCCGCTGACGATAACCTGGCCAGCCGGGGTGCAACCGAGATCACCAGTCCCATTATTTGCGCCGTCATTCTCGACGAGCGCGGTCTTGCCGTTGGCAACGCCACGCATCCAGTAGGTCGTGCTGAACCCGCCGCCGATCCCGATTCGCGCCCCACGATGCTGATCGTGTAGGCACATGCCCGATCCGCCGGCAGCCCGATTTCCTGCGTACTGGTCGGATAATCCAGGTACAAGGTGGTGGGGTTGGTGCTGCAGTTCACCCCTCGCAGCACATAGAGCGAGAATTGGCCATCGCCCGCAGTCGAGAACGAGCCGCTGGAGTACGCCATCTGGGCATAGTTCGTCGCCTGCGCCTGCTGGCCACCGGGAATTGTGGCGTAGTACGCATTGCTGATGACGTTGCCAGCGCCGCCACCAATCGTGCTGGCGGCGGTCGGCACATTGGTGCCGGTGATGAGGGGAGGACCCATAATGTTTTGGGTGCCGCCGCCAATGGTCGAGTCCGAGGAAAAAGACTGAATGGTGTTGGCGACGCCGCCGCCGATGGTCGAGTTAAAGGCATTGGACTGAATGGTGTTGTCGGAGCCACCGCCGATGGTCGAGTCGTTAGCATTGGACTGAACGGTGTTCGCGGTGCCGCCGCCAATGGTCGAGTCCGGGGAAAAGGACTGAATGGTGTTGCCGGCACCGCCGGCGATGATCGAATCGGCGGCGTTGGATTGAATGGTGTTGCCGTAGCCACCGCCAATGGCCGATTTCGTCGCATAGGACTGAATGGTGTTCGCGGTGCCCCCGGCAATGGCCGAACTCTCGGCACCGTTCTGGATGGTGTTAAACGCGCCGCCGCCGATGGTCACTCCAAAGGCATTGGACTGAATGGTATTAGAGTTGCCGCCGCCAATGGTCGAGTCGAAAGCATTAGACTGAATCGTATTAGAGTTGCCGCCGCCGATGGAGACATGATGCTCGCCGGCGAAGTTGTTCTGGCCGCCACCGATGGTGGCGTAGATGGCGTTGGTGGAGATGGTGTTCTTCCCGCCGCCGCCGATGATGGAGTTGTTGGCGCCGTACTGGATGGTGTTGGTCGCGCCGCCGCCAATGGTCGCGTAAATGGTGTTGGTCTGGATGGTATTGTGCCCGCCGCCGCCAATCGTGGAGTCGGACGACGAATACTGGACGTTGTTACTTGTGCCCCCGCCAATGGTGGATTCCGACGAGTAACAGTCGATATCGTTCTGGTCGCCACCGCCGATGGAGGAGAAATTGCAGAAGGCGCCGATTATGTTGTTGTAGCCACCGACAATGGCCCCCCACTCGGTAATGGACGAGATGGAGTTGACCTGGCCGCCGCCGATAAAGTCGTAGTTTGGCCCAATACGACCGAAGTAGCAGAGGTTAAGATAGAAGTCGATGCTGTTCCCTTGTCCCCCGACAATCGTGGAGAAGTCGCCCTCGGCGACGTTGCTGTCGCCGCCGCCAATGGTGGTGTTGGTGCCGCTGGCCTGGTTGCCGGTACCGCCGCCGACAAAGGCGTAGGGTGCGCTGACTGTGTTGCCCTGGCCGCCGGCGACGCTCGCCAGCGTGCCGCTCACAGAGTTGCTGATGCCGATATTCAGGTACGAGCCCTGGATGAGGCTGGAAGGCGAGGTGCTGTTGGCCGTGGCCGCCACAGCGGCATTCTGCGCTTGCAGGGCGTAGCCGGCCGCCCCCAGTTGCTGGTCCGGAGAAAGCTGCTGGAACCCGTTGGTCCCGTCGTTGAACCAGACACGCAACAGCACATTGGAGTTGGCAAACACGCCCGCCGGGATGGCGACGGTCATGTTGGAAACCGTCGTGTTGCCCAAGAGCACCGAGTACAGGCCCTTGGTCACCGTCAGCGACACGGCGCTGGCAGGCTGGCCAACAGGGGTGCCGTCGTTGCTCCAGTAATTGGTCGTGCCGCCCGGGTTGACCAGCGCGAACTCGAACTGGCCCGTGCCGTCGAAGTTCGTGCCGTTGTCCACGATGCGGCCCTGGTAGTTGAGGATGCCCGGCACCTGCGAAAAGGCTGAGGGATGAAGGCTGAGGGATGAGAAAAGGACAGTGATAAGGGTGCGGGCGAGGATTCTGGTCTTCATGGTTGGTTCTCCTTCGATGGCGGAATGAGCTTCGCTACGGCATGAGGGCAAACGGGTAGCGTCGTCAGAATAGACCACTTTGCGTGCAACCCGCGCGATGCGTTGAACTTCAGCGTGCCCTGAGACTCTGGAGGGATACGAATGCGGAGACGCAAACGAGACGCCAACTCTTTCGAGACTCCAGCCAACGAGAAGTTAAAGCAAGTTAGGCCCGAAACATCAAGCAAATTCGCGTTTTCCAAGGCCATCGGAAGTATTTACACAGTACCCGGGTACCTGCTGTTGCCCTTGGTGATGTCATCCTCGTCGAAGCCGTCCGCTCGCAAGCTGATCTCAAACCACGTGCTTCGTCAGCCGGACACGATCAATCAGTGGGCTGGCGCGGAACGGATCAATCGGGGGTGGGCAGGGAGTCGAGGCGGGCCCGAGCGCGGGGCCCGCCTCATCTGGTTGTTTCATGGCCCTGAAATGCTGATGCGATAGACTGGTTGGTCTGGGCGCGCGCAGAACCCCTCACGGCGTGATCACCGCCCGATAAAACCGTTGCTGCGGTAACACTCCCACGAGGTCGAACAGCGTGAGGGCGCCACCGATACTGGTGACCGGGTCGCCGGTATTGAGCCACGCGGCCGGGTTCATCGAATCGGTGTACTGCAGTTGATACGTCTCACCCGCCACGGACGGGATCGAGAGGGCGGCGTACGTGTCGCCGAACACGCTGAAAAACTCGATTCCGGCAATTTGATTGGCGGGCGGGTTGAGGGGGACCGAAAGTTGGAACACAACGCCAGCACTCTTGAACTCGTCGTCACTGGTCGTGCCGTAGAAGAAGCCGTCGCTGCCCTGCACGAGACCGGCCGCGGGGTATGTGCCGTCGAAGGGACCGTTGCTGCCAAACTGCCAAAGCGTCGTCAAGGTCCCCGTAGAACTGATCCGGAATACGGTTCCGACGGTGAAAGCGACAAAGCTGCTCGTCCCGCCCGCAACAGTCGTGCCGTAGAAATAGCCATCGCTGCCCTGCACCAGCGCCCCACTGGGCTCTGCGCCGTCGGTGGGGCCACTGCCAAACTGATGCAGCGTGGTCAAGGTTCCCACCGAGCTGATCCGAAACACGGTTCCCTCGCCATAGGGAGGGTTGTTCGTCCCGCCAGACAAGGTCGTGCCGTAGAAAAATCCGTCGTTGCCCTGCACCAGCCCCGCAACGGGCCCTACGCCATCGGTGGGGCTGCTGCCAAACTGCCACAGCGTCGTCAGGGTCCCCGCCGAACTGATTCGAAACACAACGCCAGCCCCATTCGTCCCGCCCCCCGAGGTCGTGCCGTAGAAAAAGCCGTCGCTGCCCTGCACCAGCCCCGCTTCGGGGCTTTTGCCGTCGGTGGGGCTGCTGCCAAACTGCCAAAGCGTGCTGTAGGTCCCCGTCGAACTGATCCGATACACAACTCCCAGGCCGTTCGTCCCGCCAGCGTCGGTCGTGCCGTAGAAATAGCCGTCGCTGCCTTGTACCAGCCCCGCCTGGGGAGATTGGCCGTCGGTGGGGCTGCCGCCAAACTGATACAGCGTCGTCAAGGTCCCTGCCGAACTGATCCGAAACACAACGCCATCGTTGTTCGTCCCTCCCCCGGCCGTGCCATAGAAATAGCCGTCGCTGCCCTGCACCAGCCCGGCAGCAGGGCCGTTGCCGTCGGAGGGGCTACCGCCAAACTGCCACAGCGTCGTCAAGGTCCCCGCCGAATTAATCCGAAACACGGTTCCGTCGCCGCCATTGCCAGAGTTGTTCGTTCCGCCCTGTAAGGTCGTGCCGTAGAAAAAGCCGTCGCTGCCCTGCACCAGCGCCGCATAGGGACCTATGCCGTCGGTGGGGCTGGTGCCAAACTGATGCAGTGTTGTCAACGTCTGTGCGTTTGTTTCAGCGTATCCGCCAGCGAGAACCAACAGGACAAGAATCGGGATCTGTTTTACTGCGTTCCTGACCGACAGGGTTGCGATTAGTGCGATTTGCCTCTTCATCTTCGGTTCTCCTTAATTGTGTAGCCGGAGCGCAGCCGCGGGATGGTTCACCGAGTCGTGAACGCGGCTTGGTTCGTTGTTTGGTTGCCCTGCAGTCCTCACGGCTGCGTTCCTCTTATTTCGGATGTTTCAAGGCGTTATAGTGAACCGATAGAACCGTTGCGGAGTCGTAGGTTCAACAAGATCAAACGTCGTCAACGAGCCACCGATGCTTTTAATTGGATCGCCGCTATCGATCCAATTGGCGGGGTCCATTGAATTGCTGTACTGCAGTTGATAGGTTTCGCCAGCCACGGACGGAATTGAGAGGGCGGCGTACGTGTCGCCGAACACGCTGAAAAACTCGATCCCAGCAATCTGATTGGCAGGTGGGTTGAGGGGGACCGAAAGCTGAAACACAACGCCGTCGTAGAAAACCCCGCCCCCGGCGGTCGTGCCGTAGAAATAGCCGTCACTGCCCTGCACCAGGGCCGCGCCGGGGTCTTGGCCGTCGGTGGGGCTGCTGCCAAACTGCCACAGCGTCGTCAGGGTCCCCGCCGAACTGATCCGAAACACGGTTCCGTCGCCGCCAAAGCTAACGTCGTTCGTCCCGCCATAGGCGGTCGTGCCGTAGAAATAGCCGTCGCTTCCCTGCACCAGCCCACAGGGGCCTATGCCGTCGGTGGGGCTGCTGCCAAACTGATGCAGCGTCGTCAGTGTCCCTGCCGAACTGATCCGAAACACGGTTCCGTCACCGTCATCGACAACGTCGTTCGTCCCGCCCTCCGGGGTCGCGCCGTAGAAGTAGCCGTCGCTACCCTGCACCAGCCCGGCGTTGGGTCCTCGGCCGTCGGTGGGGCTGCTGCCAAACTGCCACAGCGTCGTCAAGGTCCCCGCCGAACTGATCCGAAACACGGTTCCGTCGCCGCCAAAGCTAACGTCGTTCGTCCCGCCCCCGGCGGTCGTGCCATAGAAATAGCCGTCGCTGCCCTGCACCAGCCCGGCGTTGGGTCCTCGGCCGTCGGTGGGGCTGCTGCCAAACTGCCACAGCGTCGTCAAGGTCCCTTGCGACGTGATCTTAAATACCGTGCCGAGGTAGTTCGTATCCCCGTATATGTCGACCGTGAAGTTCGTCCCGCCCCCGGCGGTCGTGCCGTAGAAATAGCCGTCGCTGCCCTGCACCAGCCCCGCGTCGGGGTTTTTGCCGTCGGTGGGGCTGCTGCCAAACTGCCACAGCGTCGTCAAGGTCCCCGCCGAACTGACCCGAAACACGGTTCCGTCGCCGTCAAAGCGAACGTCGTTCGTCCCGCCCCCGGCGGTCGTGCCGTAGAAGTAGCCGTCGCTGCCCTGCACCAGCCCGGCGTTGGGTCCTCGGCCGTCGGTGGGGCTGCTGCCAAACTGCCACAGCGTCGTCAAGGTCCCCGCCGAACTGATCCGAAACAGAATGCCAACGTCGTTCGTCCCGCCAGCGTAGGTCGTGCCGTAGAAATAGCCGTCGCGGCCCTGTACTAGGGCCGCACCGGGGTCTTGGCCCTCGGTGGGGTAGCCGCTAAACTGCACCAGCGGCGTCACCGTTTGCGCGCTGCCACCACCAAGTCCCTCCGCCAGAAGCAGGAAGGCAATCGTAGCTGTAATCATAAAGGACTTTCTCATAACCGTTCTCCTTTCATTCCGCGTGCTCGAACCCGTGCGACCAACAACGATCGCGCGATGCGTGTGGCCGCAAGATATCTGGTCATCGTGTTGGCTTCTCCCGTCTTCAGGACGGCGAAATACTGCGGCGATAGGACTGGTTGGTCTGGGCGCATGGAGACTACCTCATGGCGTAATCACCGCCCGATAAAACCGTTGCGAGGGCAACACTCCCACGAGGTCGAACAGCGTGAGGGCGCCACCGATACTGGTGATTGGGTCGCCTGTATCGAGCCAGTCGGCCGGGTTCATCGAATCGGTGTACTGCAGTTGATACGTCTCACCTGCCACGGACGGGATCGAGAGGGCGGCGTACGTGTCGCCGAAAACGCTGAATAACTCGATCCCGGCAATTTGATTGGCGGGCGGATTGAGTGGGACCGAAAGTTGGAACACAACGCCGGCAAAGTTCGTCCGGCCATGGGCGGTCGTGCCGTAGAAATAGCCGTCGCTTCCCTGCACCAGCCCGCGAATTGGCTCGGATCCATCGGTGGGGGAACTGCCAAACTGATGCAGTGTTGTCAGAGTCTGTGCGCTGGCTCGATCAAGTCCCTCCGCCAAAAGCAAGAGGGCAACCGCAACTGTGATAATATAAGACTTCCTCATAACCATTCTCCTTTCATTCCGCGTGCTCGAACCCGTGCGACCAACAACAATGGCGCGATGCGTGTGGCTGCAAGATATCTGGTCTTCATGTTGGCTTCGGTGCGACTGAAAATGGCATGGCGCGGCGGCTGAATGGGCCGCTTCATGCGTTTGCGACCGGCATGAGACATACGACGTCACTATGCCCGACACCTCTACGGGGACACGAACGGGATGGAATCGCGACGTGGCGCCAGCCTTTTCGCTCTCCAACGGAGCCAGAGTGAAACAGGGTGTCAGGCACAAGTCAAGGATATTCTGGCTTCGCGGGCGTGAGCCGCGGGCAGGTCAATCGGGGGTGGGCAGGGAGTCGTAGAGGGAGATGCCGCCGCGGACGGCGTGGGTGAGGCGGTTGTACTGACGGAGGGACTGGCCATAGCCGGAGAAGTATTGGAGCTGGAGGGCCGGGTTGAAGCCGAAGCGGTGGAAGAGGCGGGGCAGATGATAGCGGAGGTCGAGTTGCAGGCCGGGATGGGTGCCTTCGTCGCCGATACCGAACTTGGCGGCCAGTTGCAGTTCTTTCCAGGAGAGGGTGGTGAGGAGATTGGCGTAGCCGTGATATTCGGGCATGTTGGGGTTGTCGGGCAGACCGCAGATGTAGAGCCAAGCGCGGGGCTGGAGGCAGAGATTCCAATCATTGGTGGGGCCGAAGGTGAGTGTGGGCTGGAGGTAGAGCGTGTTCATGGCGCGTTCCTGGGAGCTGGTGCCGCGGCCGTTGGATTCGTGCTCGTAGCCGGTCTGGAGGTCGAGACGGAGGGGGATTTTGCCGTGGAGGTCGAGGACGCGGGGGAGGTAGGTGAATCCGGACGGTTTGTAGCTGGTATCGTAGAACGCGGAGCTTCTGGCGAAGATCGACCACAAGGAAGTTTGCGTGTAGGCGAAGTACTGGCCGTTGACGGGCAGCCAGGGGGGTGGATTGGGCACATTGAAGAGTTGATATTTCAGGCTGAACTGGAAGCGGGCGGCGGGCTGGGTGCCGAAGATGAAATAGATCGGCTCATACGGGGACAGATACGGGCTGAAATGGTGGATGACATCGGCAACGTACGGGCCATTGGTCGGCGAGGAGGACCCACCCCTTTGTTCTCTCCCGGGAGGGGAGAGCGAAGCGGCACTTGAGGGCGCCTCCACGTCGAGAGCGAGCTCGTTGTAATGGCTGATCACGAGATCAACGTGGCCGAGGATCGTCGGCGGCACGTCGAGCAGATATTCCTGCCGGACGAAGCTCCCCGGTGCGATGACGACTTCGGTTGCGCCGGTGACGGCGTTCAGGGTGAGGACGGTTTCGTTGGTGGCGTCGGCGGAACGGAGCGTGCCGTTGAGGCTCGGCTCGAAGGCGCGGGGAAGTTGGTTGGACGAATTGTTCATGCAATACAGCCAGAGGCTGGCGCGCTGGCCGGCAACGAGCGGGGCGGTGGGCGGAACAAAGGTGGAGGTGATGTCTTGCGCGGGGGCGGGCGCCAGAGGGAAGAGGAGCAAAACGGCAGCGGCAGTGGAGACGAACTTTCGGCGCCATTCAGGCCAAGTGTCGCGAGCAGATCGAGAATCCATTTCGAGGATCCGAGCTTCACCGCGAAACGGCGTTTGGTCAAGAAGTTATGGAGGCCGGAGGATCCTCCTTCGCGCGAGGCTTCCGCCTTCGCTCTGCGAGCCACGGCGGACGAGTCGGCGGGAAGGGGGCGATTTCACCACAGAGACACCGAGCATACGGAGTGCCCCGCCAGAGGCGGATAAACTGCCCTAGTCAAGAATACAGGTCCAAGGCTGACTACAGGGTTTTGTCAGGCGGTCCAAACCACGCCAGCGCCCGACGCGAGCGCCGGGCGCAACGAGCGGCGTTCGCGTCAGCGGTTCGGACCCGAGATCAGATTCCAGTTTGTCTTCACGGCTTTGTGAGTGAAGCTCTTGGTCATGAATTTTCCATCGACAACGGCGCTGGCGGTGCCGTGGATGGTGGTGGTCTGCCTGTAGAGCACGCCATATTTCATGGAGATGTTGGACATGGTGACATGAGTGACCGAGACGGACAGATCCGCGAGCGTGACTCCGGCATTGTTGGCCGCACTTTCGATCAGATCGACCGTATTGCTGGCAACGGCTGACAGACCGTTCGCGTCGAGGATGAGTTCGACGTGCTTGCCAAAGACGAAATAGGATCCTGTGTAATGGTACCTGCCATCACACAGATCGAAGCTCCCCTGCCGACCGGAGGTTCCGCTACTGGTGAACGTGCAGGTTTGAGAGTTTTGAGACAGGATGCTGGCGGCGCCCGGCATGCCGCTCATCTTGAACGAGTCGGAGGAGAGCACGTTATAGACCACGGACGAGGCGCTGCCGGCGGCCTGCAGGACCGTGAACTTGCTGAGCGTCTGGCCGGCGATGAAGATCATGCCCGTACGGGCGATGGTGGTTGTATTGGCGGCGACGGAGTAGCCCGCCGTGCCATTGCCCGAGCCGGTATCGGAGGTGATCGTGATCCAGCCATTGGTGGTGCTTGCTTCCCAAGCGCAACCGTTCGAGGCGGTGATGCCGATGGTCCCGGGGCCGCCGGCGGCTGTGAAATCAGCGCTGGGACTGCTGAGGGTGAAGGTGCACATGCTGCTGCTGGTCGTACCCGATTCGGTGACGGTGACCGTCTGGCCCGCGACGGTCATGGTGCCAATGCGCTGGCTGGTGCCGGGGTTGGCGGCGACGGTGAAGTGAACGATGCCGCTGTCGTTGCCGCTGTTGCCGGAGGTGATGGTGATCCAGCTATACGTGGTCTTGGCGGTCCACGGGCAGGCGATGGCGGTGTCTACCGCCAGCATGCCGCTCTCGCCGCCAGCGGCTACGAGGATATTGGTAGCCGACACCGAGAACGTGCAGGGTGGCAGGTCGAGTTCGTAGAGGGCGCCGCAGCCGTCGTTGCAGGCTGCGCTCGAGCCGCCGCTCAAGGTTGTGCCATAGAGTTTCCGATTGTTGGTGCCCCGCGCCAGCACAGCGTTGGGATAGGCGCCATCGGTGGTCGGGCCGGCAAAGGAGTAGACGTTCTGGTAGTCGCCATCCGGGCTAATGAAGAACACGATGCCGTTGCTGTAGTGGCCGCCCTCGAGACAGGTCCCGAAGAAGTTATTGGGATTGACCTCCACGAGGCTGCCGACGGGATGCCGGCCATCGGGGACCGGCAATTGTACGCCGGAGGGTTCGGCTCCTGAGGACGCGGCGATACTGAACGGGCTGCCGGTGCTGCCGAAGGAGTAGAGATTGGTGTAGTTGCCGGTGGGGCTGATGCGGTAGACGGTGCCGTAGCCGTAGGTTGCCGGAGTTGCGGCGGAGCCGCCACACTGCGTCCAGGACATGCCCGAGTAGTTGCGACAATAGCCGGGCCAGGGGGTGAGGTCGGCCACGGTTCCGCCTCCCGAGGTGGTGCCGTAGAAGTAGCCGTCGCTGCCCTGAACCAGCCCGCTGAGCGGATTCCATCCATCGCCGTCGTAACTGCCGAATGAGTAGAGGAGGGTCACCGCGCCGCTGGGGCTCATGCGGAACACCGTGCCGTAGCCGTTCGTCCCGCCGTTGGCAGTCGTGCCGTAGAAATAGCCGTCGCTGCCCAGGACGATGTCATTTGGATTGGCGCCATCGTTGGGTGAGCCGGCAAAGGTGTGGAGAAGCGTGAAGGTGCCGCTGGAACTGATGCGGAACGCCGTGCCGTAGCCGTCCGCCCCGCCGGACGTGGTCGTGCTGTAAAAATAGCCGTCGCTGCCCGGGATGACCAGGGCGTAGGGAGCCGACCCGTCGCTGCCGCCGGTGAATGAGTGCAGGATGGTGATGGCGCCGCTGGAGCTCACGCGGAAGATCGTGCCGCACCCGCCGTCGCAGGCGGTGCCTGACCCGCCGTTGGCGGTCGAGCCGTAGAAATAGCCGTCGCTGCCCTGCAGGAGCCCGGCGCCCGGGATATATCCATCACCGGCCTGTGTGCCGAAGGAATGGAGGATGGTGACGACGCCGTTGGTGCCGACGCGGAACACGGTGCCGCATCCGCCCGCGCAGGCGCTGCCGGTGCCGCCCCAACCGGTCGTGCCGTAGAGATTGCCATCGGTACCGAGCACCAACGGGCTGCCTGGGGCGTTTCCATCTGGGTTGCCGCCGAACGAGTGGATTATCTTCTCCGTCTGGGCTCCGGCATCGAGCGCGCGGCCCACCACAACAACCAAGGCAATGAGCAGTAGAGGGCGAAGTGTTTTCATGGGGTTTCCTCTTCTTTCTTCGATAGGCGGTTCTGGTTGCCCGCCGCGGGCGCTCCGTTGAATCGTCGGGATGGACTCGGGAGCCGGGGGTTGATGAGGCCGGGAACGTGAGTGGGCGGGTGAGAGACAAAAGGCATCACCCGGGCGTTCGGCACTGGACACGCCGCCGAGGACCACCATTTGGTTCGTGCTCGTTCTCGCCTCCGACACGAACCCAAGACCGGGCTGGCGAGCATCGTGGCTACGTCGCCCTCGCCAAGTGGGTGGAGTTTTTCACAAGCCCCGCGGCCTGTCAAGCACGGACTCCCCAGGCCGGCGGGCCCGGGCGCATCTGGGAATTGCCCCGATCGTTTTGTAGGGCGCGATGCCTCGTGTCGTTTCGAGGTATCGCGCCGTCGCCTGTATTCCAAGGCCAGCTTAGAACCCCTGACCAAACCGTCTTGTGTAGCCACGCCGCCCTGTCGGCGTGAGGCTGCAGGGCTGACGGACTGACCAAGCGCGGCGACAGAGCGCCGCGGCTACAACGTGGAGCGGCGGGACGGGCGGGCTTGGTTGGCGGAGGCGTTGGAGGGGGCGGCGGTGGCGACGCTGTTTGTGGCGGTGGCGGTTGGGGCGGTGCCCGAAATGATGATTGGTGAGAGGTGATCCCGGTTTCGGCGGGTCCGATTGGATAATAAACAGGCCTGAGTTTGGGTCGTTACAACCGGAAGCCAAAACTGGTTTCATTTGGGCAACGCGCCCTTTAGATATGGCCCCGGTGGCGCGGGGCTTCGTCGACGTTCGGTCGAAACCGGGGCGGAACGCGACGGCGGGCCGGAACCGTCTCCCGCGAAGTCAGCAAACCGGTCTCGGTGCCGAGGGAAAGGCTTGAAAGCACTGGGTGAGGGGATACTATGTCGGCCAACGAGGCTGAATGGCCTTGATGGTCGCGTGCCGAGGTCATCTGGGAAATGTCGGCAAAAGGAAGCTGCTCGTGGATGCAGCGCGGAATCCTGGCCGCTGCGTGCGCACTGGTTATCGGAATTTATGCGTACGCAGCCCGCACAGGATATGTCCTATCCGCACGCCTTGATGCGGCTAACGATTACTATAATCTGCTCGTGCAGGGCTTCCGCGCCGGTCAGCTCAACCTGAAATACCCCGTGCCGCCCGGCCTCGCGCAGCTCGCCGATCCCTACGATCCGGTGGCCCATTCTCACCTTGGCGTGCTCGACATGAGTTATTACAGGGGCAAGTTGTACCTGTATTTCGGGGTTACACCCGCGGTGATGATTTTCTGGCCATACGTGGCGCTGACGGGTCGCTACCTGTCACAACGAGACGCCGCGGTGATCTGCTGTATCGTCGGGTTCCTGACCAGCGTTGGACTGATGTGCGGGATCTGGCGGCGCTACTTTGCCGGGGTGAGCGTCGGGGTGGTGGCGGCTGGCGCGGTGGCGCTGGGGCTGGTGACGCTGACGCCATCGCTGCTGGCGCGGTGCGATGTCTGGGAGGTGCCGATTAGCTGTGGCTACGCCATGACGATGCTGGCGCTGGCGGGGATCTGGAAGGCGTTGCATGAGCCGGAGGATCGGAAGCGTTCGGGATGGCTGGCGGCGGCCAGTCTGGCGTACGGGTTGGCCCTGGGGGCCCGGCCGTCATTGTTGTTGGGGGCGGTGATCATGTTGGCGCCGGTGGCTCTGGCGTGGCGGGAGCGACGGACCGTGATGGCGCCGTTGCTGGCGGCGATAACGCCGATCGTGCTGATTGGACTGGGGCTGATGCTGTACAACGCGCTGCGATTCGACAATCCGTTCGAGTTCGGCATGCGCTACATTTTATCCGGGGACCGGCGGGCCACACCGCAGCCGTTCAGTCCGCGGTATCTGTGGTTTAATGTGCGGGTCTTTTTTTGGGAGCCGGCGCGTTGGAGCGGGCGGTTTCCGTTTGTCCATGAGATCGCGGTGCCACCCTTGCCCGCGGGCTACGCCAGCGTGGAGCGTCCGTTTGGCATCTTGACGAACGTTCCGGTCGTGTGGCTGGCGCTGGCTGTGCCGCTGGCCTGGCGGGGGCGATCAGACGAATCCTGTTCGATCTTGCGGGTATTCGTGATGACGGTCGCGGTGTTTTTCGGGATTTCTGCGCTGACACTGTGCCTGTTTTGTGCCGCCGCCAGCCGCTATGAATTCGAGTTCCTGCCGGCGTTGGCGCTGCTGGCGGTGATGGGCATGTTCGGGGTGGAGCGCGTCCTGTGGGATCGGCCGGCTTGGCGGCGGGCGGCGCGCTGGGGCTGGAGTCTCCTGCTGTTGTTCTCGGTGGCGTTTAACCTGCTGGCGAGTGTCGAACGGTGTGGCGAGGCGCACTTCAATCTTGGGTTCGCCCTGGCGCAGACGGGCCAGGCGCAGGAGGCAATCGGCCACTACGAGCAGGCGTTGCGACTCAAGCCCGACTTTGCCGAGGCGCACTTCAATCTTGGGAATGTTCTGTTTCAGGCAGGCAAGGCGCCGGAGGCCATCGACCATTATGAGCAGGCCCTGCGGCTCAAGCCCGACTTTGCCGAGGCGCACTTCAATCTTGGGGATGCTCTGTTTCAGGCAGGCAAGGTGCAAGAGGCCATCGACCATTATGAGCAGGCGTTGCGGTTCAAGCCCGATTTTGTCAAAGCTCAACGCAATTTGGGGAATGCCCTGCTTCGGGTGGGCAATGTTCAGCGCGCGATCGGATGTTATGAGCAAGCGTTACGCATGCGACCCAATGATGCGGCGACGCACTACAATTTGGGGCTGGCACTGGAACAAAGTGGGCGGGCGCAGGATGCGACTGAGCAATTCGAGGAGGCGTTGCGGCTCACGCCCGATTTTGCCGAGGCGCAGTTCAACCTGGGGAATGCCCTGGTGGAGGACGGCCGGGCGGAGGAGGCGACGGCGCATTGGGAGGAGGCGCTGCGGCTCAAGCCCGGTTTTGTCGGGGCGCACGAGGCGCACTACGATTTGGGGGTGGCTCTGGAGCGGGGCGGGCGGGTCCAGGAGGCGATCAAGCAGTACGAGCAGGCGTTGCGGATCGCGCCCGAATTTGCGGCGGCGCATTTCAATCTTGGGCTGGCCCTGGCGGAAACGGGGCGCGCGCAGGAGGCGATTGAGCATTGGGAGGAGGCGCTGCAGCTCAAGCCTGACTTTGCCGAGGCGCACTACAACTTGGGGGTTGCGTTGGAGAAGCTGGGGTGCCGGGCGGAGGCGATCGAGCATTACGAGCAAGCCCTGCGCATCAAGCCCGATTACGCCGAGGCTCAAAGCAGCCTGGCCCGAGCGCGGTCTGCTCCGTGAGAGGCAGTCGTCGCGGTTCAACCTGCCAGATTCGCCCACCGCCCAGAGCGGGTGCAAACGGGCGGGGAGCGAAATCCGAAGGGCGTGGGTGTCGAAGTATCTAAGTGTCTGGGTGCCTGCGTGCCGAGGGGGATGAGGAAGCGGAGAGGGCTAGTTGGCGGAGGGGTCGAGGGTGGTTTCCGCCTCCGCCAAGGCTACGGCGCGACAAGTCGGCGCGTCGAGTTGCGGAAGGGAATGGAGCTGGAATCGGGGCGTTCGGGACGGTGTCAAGTGTCGAGAGGCTGTTGAAGAACTTTCCCCGTTTTTCAACAGCCCCTCAAGAGTTGACCACCGAAGGTGGAAGCATGTTCATGGCAGAAGCACGCGGACCCGGTAGAACCGCGACGGAAGATTGGTCGCGCCACCGCTATCGACCATATTGGTCACCACGCCGAGCCCGGTCCCGCCGCTGAGGATATTCGTCCGGCCGGTGCTCGTGAAGGTGTTCGAGTAGTTCTCACTGGCCGTGCCGGCGGTGAACTCCAGCACGTTGGTGCGCGAGGCAGGCCCGCCCGTGTAGGTGTTGTCGCCATTGGCGCCGAGGTAGATCACGTTGATGTCGGTCGCGTTCGTCTCCGCGACACTGATGATGTGCAAGTACGCGGCCGCGTTCGTGGGGCTGAAGCCCGCCAGGAACTTGTTGGTATTGTTCATGCCGGTGCCATACACGTCAACATTTGGCGCCGCGTTGGCGGCGTTGGTGCCGCCGAAGTAATGGAGCTGCCACCATGCGAACGGGTCGTAGACGCTGATCAAGTTAGCAACCGTGTCAGTGCTGGACCCACCAAGGCCGCTGACGATCTCCGTCACGCTATAAACACCCGGTGTGGTATAGGTGTGGAACACGCTGTTGGTCGCAAGATTGGTCGTGCCGCCGTCACCGAAGATCCAGGACCAATTGGTGCCGCCAGTGGACGTGTCGGTGAATGTTACCCCCAACGGCGCCACACCATTGGCCGGAATCGCGGTGAAACTGGCGACGGGCACGGTCGCGGGGATGGTGTACACCATCATCGTGTAGGGGGGAATGGCGACACTGAACGAATTGCCCACGCCGGAGACCGTGTTCGATGACGGCGCGCTCGTCGGCACCTCCTGGGAAGCGCTGAAATTAGCCTGGCCGAAAACATACTGGGTGCCGGTGGTGGCCAGAGGCGCATTCGAGATTGCCACATTAACCGTCTGTGTCGCCGACGTGTTTTCGTTGAGGAGGAGCAGGCCGACGTTGCCGTTCTGCTGCCGGGTTGCCTGCACCCGGAGAGTGCTCGTGTCCGAGGTTGAGTTGACCATCATGTCGCCGGGCTGGGCCATGTGATGCAGCGTCTGGAGCCCATAATATGTCTCGCCGGGGGTTGAAGGATTGCCAAAAGCCGGTGTAGATCCCAACTCCTGGAAGTCGACGTTCGACACGCCGAAGTTCATCCAGGTGGAATAGCAATCCACATCGAACAGCATCGTGACAGGCCCGATGATCGGCCGGCCGTTTTCGTTAGTGACCAGGCTGCCACTGGGTCCGAACTCGGTGACAAATATCGAAACGTTGGTGGGGACGGGGCAGTACAGGTTTATCCAGTCTCTCAGGCCCGAGCTGGTGCCGGTGTGCGGGCTGACGCCGTTGATCATCGCGGGGATGCCCGCCCCGGGCACCGGCAACGTTTCCGTGCCGTCGTCGTTGTCGCCGCACCAGGGATACCAATGAACGATGAGGAAATCGATGTTGCTGCCGCATACAGACAGCACTTGCGGCGTCCAGTGATTGGTGACACCGCCATTGACCACATAGTCCCAACTGTAATCCCCCAGCGGCGTCGAGGAGAACGCGCCGATCTTGATGGTGGGATCGACGGCTTTCATGGCCTGCGAAAACGCGTTGACCTGCTGCCCGTAGGCAATCGGCGAGAGCAAGGGGTTGTCCGCGCGGTTGTAGGTGGTGTAGGGGTAGGGCACCGCATAATTCTCCGCGTAACCATTACCACCGCCGTAGTAACCGGTGCCGTAGGGTTCATTGCCAATCTCCCAATACTTGATGCCGACCGGTGTGGAACGATTGATGGCCAGGAAGTTGTACGTGGAATTATAGACTCCGTTGGAGGTGGCCCAGGATTGATACTGCGCCGGAGTCGAGGACCGCAATTTTGCCCAGAAACCCACCGTCAGCCAGTTGTTGCTGAGGGCATCGAGGCCAATGATGATATCATTGGTGGTGCCGTAAAGGGCCGCGTTGCCGTTGGCGTAGGCGACCCAGGCCGCCGCCTCCCTGGGTTGCCCATTGGTGGGAGGCACGGCCATGTAGGTGTGATTGGAGTTCCAGAGCAAGGCGGAGGAGGAATTGATGGTGATGACCGCCTGACACTGGGAGTTGCTGAGAAGCCTCACGAAACTCCCGAAGTCAGTACTGGGTCCCATGTAACCGAAGTCGTTCGTGACGCCAAACGCAGGCGACATTCCGAAGCCGTCGGCACTGCCGATGGCGGGCTGGCAGACCGACCAGTGGAAGGTATCGGCATAACCGCCGCCTGGATACCGTAGCGTATTGACTCCCGATGCGATCAGCGCGCCGGGCAATGCGTTGTTGTTAAAAATGTTCTCATAAACCGCGCTGGCCATTCCGTAAGCCTCGCCGGAAACCGTGAACAGGTTGCTGGCGACGTTGACGGTGACGTTCGCGGGAGCTACCACCAGCGGATTGTATAAACGGATGTTGTCCACGTAAAACGGCGTGGGCGGGCTGTAATTGGAATTCCAGATGAATGCCATTTGGAAATAACTGAACGCTCCGCCGTTGGCCACCTGCTGGCTGGCCAGCGTCGACGCTTCCGCAGTCCAGTCGAAGGTGGCACGCGTCCAGCCGTTGCTTAGCGGCGCGGTGGACGAAGGATAGAGTTGGTCAAACCGGCCCTGGCAGTTGATGAGGATGCCCAACCCAAAGTAGTTTCCACCGTTATTCGCCGGCGTGGTGTAGTCGAACGTCAGAATCATCCCGGTCTGTTTGATCGCCGCCAGGAAACTCGAATTGGCTTGTTCGCCCGGACTGTATGGGCCGTAGCTGAAGCTTCCTGCCGGGGCCGACCATTGGACTGCGAGTGCCCCGGGGGTACCGATTGCTCCCGGGCCGGACGTATTTCCGAGGCCGTTGGTCGAGCTGCCGTCCGAATCCATGTTGGTTGTCGGCGCGGCCGTGAGTCCGCCTGACGACGACCATTGAGCCCAATCGTTGCTTGTTGTAAACAGGACCTGAGCGGAGGTACTGTGGACCAGCAGCACCGCAACGCCGGCGAGGGCGAGTGAGGCTTTCTTCATAGTACTACGTGATGGGATTCGAGTGCCAGCCTGTGCGGCTTTGTGAGGCATGATGCACCTATTTCTTCTCGTTTTCAAGCTTTAAGCGCGGAATTCATTCAAGCGCATCGCGACGAACCCGTCAGCATCATCCCGCAACTGGCGTGGGACGCCAAGTGTGTGAGTGCATGAGTGTCTAAGTGCCTATGTGGGGAAGGAGCGGGGAGCCCGGTCGCGACTGAAAGTTGCTCCTACGAGGACAGGTGAGGTTAGTTGGCGGAGGGAGTGGTGGTGGAAGCGGTGGATTGTTTGACGATGGCGTAGAAGGCGTTGAAGCTTTCGATGGCTTTGGGGTTGTCTTTGATGTCTTTGTAGAGGGCGTCAAGGGCGAGGTCGACAGCTTTTTCGGTGGCGAGTTGGTGGCGCTGGGTGGCGAGGGTGGATTCGTTCATGCGGGCCCAGGCGTGGGCGAGCCGGGAGAGATCGGCGGGGCTGGGGTTTTCGGATTTGGAGGTTTTGCTCAGGGCATCGACGAGGAGCGAGCTGATGAAGTGCTGGGCGCCGGAGGTGATTTCGGGGGACGGCTCGTCTTTGGCGGCGGCGACGGCGAGGTTGTCGGCGGACTGGACGATGCGGAGGCAGCCTTCGCGATTGCGGTTGGATTGTTCGTCACGCCAGCGCTGGAAATGGGAGTGATACCAGGCGGAGAGAGCGACGCCGAAGTTGCGGACGAGCTTTTCGTGGTCGGGGTTGGAACGGGTCCAAGCGAGGGCGTAGGGTTCGCCGGTTTTGAGTCCGAGCGCGGGCAGATCGCGGTCAGCGGTTTGGGCGAAGAGCCATTCGCGGATTTCTTCGTATTGGGCGCCGTCGTCGAGTTTGCGGTTGAGTTGTTCGCGGAGAGACTGCGGCAACAAAGCAAAACGGCTGCGGGATTTTCTATCCATGGGAAGTACCTGAGTGCTTGAGTGTCTAAGCACCTGAGTGTCTGGGTGCCTGAGCTATCGGTGATGTGGTTTACATCATATCGGGGAATAGCAGCAGAAAGAGAATGCGTGCGCAACAGTAAATATTCATTCGCGCATGGACTGGCGGAGGGGAATGTCACGCGTCAAGAGTCGACCCCGAAGGCAGTACGCGGCGCGTGCTGACCCGGGAAAGGACGTTGTAGGCCGCGTGTCCCCACGCGGCGCTTGGCGTGTTTTTCAACAGCCTCTCAAGTCCTGACACCGGAGACGATGAACGCCCCCCCCGACAGCCAAATGCATAATCAATAGACCCCGAGCCGTTACTCAATGGCGAGGTGGGCACGCCTCATAGAGGCGGTATCTACACTGCGGAGGGGTGGATGGTTGATGGGACGGATGAGGGCACACGGGCGGGACGTCGCCGAGGCGGCCAAGACCCGTTCTACGATGGGCCGCAACAAAGTTTCGCGGCCACCATGCGGGTATGACGTCCAGAAAGCGCGACCCGGGCGGCGTCAACATTGTGACTGCGGCCCGGGTCGTGCGGTTGAATCCAAAAGACTGTCAACTAGCTCAGACGGCGTCGCAACGCGGCCAGGCCGAGCAGAGCGCATCCCAGCAGAGTTAACGTGGAGGAAACCTCGGGGGCGCCATACAGCGTGACGGTGCCGGGCGTGAGGTTCAGGTTGGGGGCGTAGTCGCCGATGCCGGTGTACGTGCCCAAGCTGATTTCCGTCTGGCTCTCGGCGACGAAGTTCATGGCTCCACTGGTGCCGCCGAGGTCGGACAGTGGGACGAGTACCTCTTCGGTGGTGCCGAGATAGGTGACGGAGATCGTGTCGACCAAGCTGAATGAACCGCTGACGTATTTGTAGATGATGGCTTTGCCTGAGAAGGAGCTGCCGTCCATTGTGAGGGCGTAGTCACTCCCCATCAGGGCGCTGTCGTTGTTACCGGTGTCAACACCCGGGGATCCGGTCGCGGGGTTCTTATCGGTATCGAGGGCGAAAGAGCCCGCTGCGGCGCCGAGCGAGGTGCCGGAGGCGTAGGTGATGGCAAAGAGGGCGGTGCCGGCGGAATCGATCGTGACCGATGCGGAGGTGATGTCAGGCGTTCCCGAGGCATTGTCCCCGGTGGGATCGGTGACGGAGCCGAACCCGATGGTAGTGGCATGGGTTGAGGTTATAAGTCCGAATATGATGACAGCAGAGACCAGCAAGTGTTTGGTCGAACGTCTCATGGTGCCCCTTTCGTCTGATTCGTTTCGTTAGAACAGAAGCCAACGTCAAGGTATCGTCCCGCAGGTGCCGCGCCAGTTTCGTGAGGTGGTGATCGATATTGTTGTAAGTCATCAATTGAGCGGGAGATGCGAGTGCGAGTTTTTTTGATTTTGGGCTGGGACGTTTTTGCCGCGCCGATGAAGTGTAAAGTATTTCGACGCGCCGTATTGGACGACGGGATTGCAGTGTGATGTAACATCCTTGCTGCTAGCATGTTGCGAGTGTGATCGTCGGGCGTAAGCCACCCCGAAAATTACCGTTTGTGGCGTGGGGACGGGGGCGTGGCCCTGCAGGCCAGGAAATTCAAGGGAGAGAAACCCTCGAGCGCGTGAGCGAGGGGCGGCGCGGTGTCGGCGGGTCGACATAATTATAAGGTGGGACAGCTTGCGGGCGTGGGTATGAGAGGTCGCGATAAGGATCCGGGGGCGGCATGGCGGTAACGACAAACGGGCGGGACGGTCCGTTCTCGGGGGCCGGTCACGCGGAAGCGCGGCCCTCCGAAGGAGCACATGGGCGGGACGCCTGGTCAACGGGCAGATGCGGGGGTCTGCCCCTACGCGGCGGGGCGTCCGCCTACGTCAAGACTTCGGCGCGACGGGGCGGCGGAACAATTGACGGGCGAGGGCGAGGAGGCCGAGGAGGAGGGTGATGGTGAAGAACCACCAGGAGGCGATGCCGTGGCGAAGATGGCCGTTGACGACTTGGGCGTAGACGATGTGGATGTGGGTGAGTCCGGTGAGGCTGACGCCGATGGCCAGTGTGGAGTAGATGATGTCCGCCTTCGCCGATCCGCCGTCGTCAAGACTATGGCGGACGGGGGCCTCCTCCTTCGCCAAGGCTACGGAGGACACGTCGGGGCGGGCGGCGCGACTCTCCGCCTTCGTCAAGACTACGGCGCGATTCAGGGCGAGGATGGCGGCGGTGAGGGCGATGAGCCAGATGACGATGGCGGGCGAGTAGAAGATCAGGGTGGAGGCATAGAGTTTTTTCCCGAGGGCGATGACCATGGCGTCGAGGAGGATCCAACTGGCGAACCAGGCGGCGGCGGTGAGGATGATGAGGGCGACGGGTCGCGGCGATTTCATGTTTTGGGAGTGTAAGGGATTGGGTCGGAAAGGGGAAGGGAAAGACATGAGGGAGAAAGGGGAAGTGGTCGGCGGATGGGGCTGACGCGATGAACGGGCAAGATGCCCGTTCCACTTTGAGGGAGAACAGGCGGGACGCGCTGTTCAACACGGAGAGGACGGCACACGGGCGGGACGTCGCCAGAGGCGACCAAGGCCCGCGCCACTTTGGGCAGGTGGGGGGGCGGCTGGCGGCTACGGGTTGGCGGGCCAGCCGGCGAGATCGCCGTTGGGGAGTCGGACGAAGTCGTGGGTGTCGCAGAGGTTTGGCTGCCAGCCGTCGCCGAGATGTAGCTGGGTGGTCTGGCCCGACTTGATGACAACCGGGACCCGCACCGGGAAGATACCGGATTCGCCGCCGTCGGTGGCGGCCTCGATCTGGTAAGAGCCCGGGGGAAGCGACACGATGGTGGGTTTGGGATCGTAGGGATTGCGGGCGTTGCGGACCCATTTGATCAAGGTGCCGTGCTGATTGTAGATGGCGTAGTCAGAGTGTGCCGGGGAGTGGAGGAGATCGCCGCTATAAAACTGACTCTGCCAAGTCCATTCCTGCTCCATGAAGTCCGGGCCTGTCGGCGCGTTGGCCGAATAGACCTGAAGGGACCCGTGACCGGTTGTTGGCGAAGACTGGGTGGGCGCTGGGCCGACCGGGGAGAGGACGGCCATTTGGTCCATGGAGGAACAACCAGCGAGGGCGAAGACGGCCCCGCAGAGGCTCATGGCGAGCGGTCGTTTCATGGTGTCGAAAAGTTGTCGGCTCGGTGGTGTTGCGTTCTTCGTAGGCATGGCACGGTCCTCCGTTAAAGCTCGATTTTTCGGCGCACTGCGACGCGGCAATGTAGCATTGTAACTGGGATTTGCAAATTGGGAGCCGGTGCGGCAGTTGCGTCCTGTCAAATTAGGGGGCGGAAGATGGTGAAGGGTTGGATGGTCGATGAGGGCGGGGGGGAGACAGCCAGAATTCAGGAGTCAGAATTCAGGAGCCAGAAGTCGGTCTCGACGGGGCGGCAAGTAGGGGGGGGGAAGTGCCTGAGTGCCGGGGTGCATGGGTGTCTAGGTGCCCATGTGGGGGAGGAGCGGTCAGATTTCGGCGGGGGTGGGGAGCTGTCGGCGGTCGGCTGTTGGCATTCAGCAGGGTGAGCCACGAATAGCACGAATGAGACACGAATCCGCCGGCGCTCTGGGAGCTATGGCGGACAAGGGAAGGCCGTGGGAGGGGCCGGTTTCAGCGCGTCGAGTTGCGGAAGGGAATGGAGCTGGGGCCGGGGCGTTACACGCAACAGACGTCAAGAATACAGGTCTGACCCTGTTGACCCCGGCAAGTCTGACCCTATTGACCATTAGACCCCGTCACTTCGCCGTGCCGGAGTTGTTGGCGGTGGCCTTGTAGAGCAGCGATTTTTCGGTGGTGAATGTCCAGTCGCCAACGGTCACCGTGACCGGCAGCGTCACGATCAAGCCCGTTTTGGGAGTGGTGGCGTTGGTGCAGCCGTAGTCCGCCCACGGCACTGCCCAGGAGCCATTCTTCAGCGAAGCCGTCACCGTCCAGAGTTGGGTCTTTTTGGCATAGGAGAACTTGCAGGCGTTCGTCTTGGTGGCGCTGCGCCCCTGGGCATTGAGCGTGAAGAACGCCTGGGCATCGCCGATGTCCACCATCACGCTCTGGTTGCTGACACTGAAGCCCGGCCGGGACTCAAGGGTGGCGGTCAGGTTGCAGGTGTCGACGTCCGACTTGGACGGATTGAAGTTTACCTTGGCTTGCAGTTTCGTCACGGTCATCGGCCGTGCCATGGTGAATGCGAAGATGACGCCATTATTGTTGCTGCCGCCCTGCTGGGTCATGCCGTAAAGCGTCGAGCCGCTCAGGGTCACGTCTCCCTGGGGCCATGCGCCATCGCTCGGGCCGCCGGCAAACGAATGCAGATTGGTGTACCCGCTGCCGTCGGTGTTGACCCGAAACACCACACCGCTGTCGCTGCTGCCGCCGTAGGCGGTCGTGCCGTACAGCACCGAGTTGGACAGCGTCAGTGAGCCGCTGGGGCTGCTGCCGTCGTTAGGACCACCGGCAAAGGAATGCAGGACCTCCCAGTCGTTACCATCAAACGATAAGATCGTACCGTAACCGCCCGCGCCGCCTTCCCCGGTCGTGAAGTAAAGCCTGAGTGTCTGGACGTCCCAAGTCGGCGAACCCAGGGGCGCCGCACCGAATATTGAGAAACCGTTGACGCCCTCCTCGAGGCTGTACTCACCAATGTGCACCGATGCGTACTGACTCCCGTCAATCCAAGTGTTGAACACCGCGCCATTATTGTAATCGCTGCCAAAGGCCGCAAGACCCATCAACCCCACACCGGCGCCGCACCACACCAGCGAGCCTTCGGGCGTATTGCCGTCGCTGGAGCCTCCAAACCAGTGCAGGACGGTAAAGCCGGTGCCGTTGGTGCTGATCTGAAACATCGTGCCGCAGCCATTGCAGTAGGGCTCTTGAGAGGCCAAGCCGTAGAGAGTGGAGGCATACAACGTCAATGCTCCCATGGGACTGGCGCCATTACCGCCGCCGTCAAAGTCATAGAGGACGGTATACCCGGTACCATTGGTGTTCATCTGGAAGATCACGCCGTTGCCGCCGGTTCCGCCGGCCGAGGTCATGCCGTACAGGGTCGAACCATTCCGCGTCAGCGAGCCGTAAGGCAGCGCGCCGTCACCGGGCGCGGTACCGAACGAATGCAGGATCGTGTAGCCGGTTCCGTCGGTGTTGATCTTGAAGATCGTGCCGGCGTAATCGTCACCGCCCCGCGACGTCATGCCATATAAGGTCGAACCATCCATCGTGAGCGAGCCAAAGGGATGGAAGCCGTCGCCGATGGACGAGCCGAAGTGATGGAGCACGGTGAGCTGCGCCTGTGTGGTGGCGGTGGCGGCCAGCAGCAAGATGGTGCTGGCCAGTGTGATCAGGTTTCTGGATGTCTTCATGGGTTTCTCCATTTGCTTGTGAATTAGCTTCACCGTTGTTGCCGGTTGCGGTTTCCGCCTCACCTCAGCGTGCCGGACTTGTTGACGGTGGCTTTGTAGAGCAGGGATTTCTCGGTGGCGAAGGTCTCATTGCCAATGGTCACCCTCACCGGCAGCGTGATCCTCGTCCCTGCTTTGGGAGTGGTCGCATTCGTCACGCCGTACTCGCCCCACGCCGCCGCCCAGGAGCCTTTCTGGATCGAAGCCGTCAGCGTCCAGAGTTGGGTCTTCTTGGCATACGTGAGCTTGCAGGCATTCGTCTTGGTGGCGCTGCACCCCTTGGCATTCAGCGTGAAGGACGCCTGGGCATCGCCGACATTCACGAGCACGGTCTGGTTGCTGAGACTGAAGCCCGACTCCGCGCGGATGATGGCGGTCAGGCGGCAGGTATCGGCATTCGTTTTGGCGGGATTCAAGTTGAGCATGGCTTGCAGTTGCTTGGCGATCACGGAGCCTGACGGCGTAAACGAGAAGATGACACCGGCATCGTGGGCGCCGCCGTGCTGGGTCATGGCGTAAAGGTTCGAGTTGACCAGCGTAAACGAGCTCAGGGGATTCGCGCCCTCGGTCGGGAAGCCCACAAACGAATACAGGTTGGTGTAGCCGCTGCCGTCGAGGTTGGCTCGGAACACGGTACCGTAATCGCTGCGGCCGCCGAGATAGCTCATGCCGTACAGGTTCGAGCCCACCATCGTCACATTCCCGAAGGGTGCACTGCCGTCGTTGGGGTGGCCGGCAAACGAATGCAGGAGGCTGAAGCCGCTGCCATCGGGGAGGATGCTGAAGACGGTCCCGTTGTTGCTGCTGCCGCCCCAGCCGGTCGTGCCGTAGAGGGTGAAGCCGTCTGTCGTCAACGAGCCGTAGGGTTGTAAGCCGTCGCCCTCGCCACCAACAAATGAATGAATAACCTCGAAGTAGTTGCCGTCGGTGTGTACCCGGAAAACGACGCCGCTGCCGCTGGTGCCAGCCCACTCCGTCAGGCCATAGAGTACGGAGTTGAACAGAGCGAGATCCCCCTCGGGAATCGCTCCATCGTCAGCACCGCCGACAAATGAGTGCAGGACGCTGTAGCCGGTGCCATTGGTGCTGATCTGGAAGATCGTGCCGAAGTCGTGGCTGCCACCATAGGAGGTCATTCCATAGAGGGTTGAGTCGGCCGATATCAGCGAGCCGACGGGCCCTCCGCCGTCGCTGGCGCCACCGGCAAATGAATGCAGGATGGCGTAGCCGCTGCCGTCAGTGTTGATCTTGAAGACGGTGCCGACCGAGTTGCTGCCACCCTGGTAGGTCATGCCGTAGAGTGTCGAACCGTCGAGCAGCAGCGAACCGATGGGATCGGAGCCGTCGTAGCGGAGGCTCCCAAACGAATGCAGGGTGGTGAAGCCGCTGCCATCAGTATTCACGCGAAACACCATGCCGCTGTCGCTGGCACCGCCGGACTCGGTCATGCCGTAGAGGGTCGAGCCGTTCTGCGCCAGCGAGCCGAAGGCGGGTAAACTACCATCACTGGGAGGACCAGCGAACGTGTGGAGCACGGTGAGCTGCGCCTGTGTGTTTGCGGTGGCGGCCAGCAACAAGATGGTGCTGGCCAGTGTGATCAGGCTTCTGGATGTCTTCATGGGTTTCTCCATTTGCTTGTGAATTCCTGGGCGGCGTATAAGGATGGAAAAAGAGAACAGGACATCTGCGGCAAACAAACCAGCGGCTGGCAGAACTGTGGGAGACACTGGCTAAGGACGTAAGTCGGCGGTGAATACAGTTCACCCGTTGTCACGCGAACGTAGCGCGAATCGCCTTCCCCATCTACTCCTGTGAGCCTCACCGAATTGTCCTCGTGCGAGCCTACTTCGCCGAAGCTTCCTCCTCCGCCAAGGCTTCCACCGTCGCTGAAGCTATGGTGGACGAGATGGAGGACAGGTCGGCGCGATGGGGGGGGCCGGTTTCGGCGCGTCGAGTTGCGGGGTAAATGGAGCTAGGCCCGGGGCGTTACTAGCGCGGTGGCCACTGAGGCAGCGGGAGTTTTATGGGTAGCGCCGTCAGGATACACTCCAAGGCCTCAAGGTCGTCCTTGGGCTGCTTCCATACGTACGGCTGCAGGGGAGCAGGGACCTTTGGCGGGCGTCGTCGTCCTACTGGAAAGATCAGGGATACGATGGCAAATCTCTCTCCCCTTTTGCGCTTCTGGCTAATGGCGTAGTCGATCTCAGCTTCGATGTATCGCCTGTCCCTGAAGTTCGGGGTGATGAAGAAAACAACGGCACAGGATTCTTCGAACCCCTTTAATAGTGAACGTTCAAGTTTCGCGCCTGCAGGCATAGCTTCCTCGTCAAGCCATGTGTCAAAACCTAGCGCGGATAGCATCCGCTTGAACCGGCGGACCAAAACTTTGTCTTTGCCGGAGTGGCTGATGAAGATGCGAGTTGGCCGGTTCATAAGTTCTAGTTCCAGCTTGGTTTCTCTTTCAACCTGATCGATCTCGGCTAACCCTCCGAAGGCAACTTTCTCATAATACTCGCGGCAGATTTTGGCATCCTGAAGACTCTTGTTCAAGGCCAATCGAGCTTCGTCGCGTTCGAAGGCCTTGGAGAATCGGCCCCGCAAAGCGTTTGCCCTCGCGGATACGTAGTAGAAGTAGCCTACACACGCGTCACATTGGTGGGCGTCGAGCCCGCGGTGGGCTACCTCTAGGGTTCGCACCGCGTCGCGCAGGGCTGCGGGTTTCACCTCGCTCGCAACTTCTACGAGCTGATCGGCGGCCTCAATCAAGATGTTGACTCGCAGGTGGTCAAGTTCGGCGGCGAGCCCTGCGGACTTCTCGTAAAGTGACTTGGCCTGCAGGTAGGGTTCCTCGGTGCGCGATGCGGCTTCTGTATTCCGGTACTCGGCAAGGAGGACCTTTGCCTCGTGGGAAGGCCAACGGACCTGGATCTCTCGCGTCACCAGATCCGATTCACCCGCAAGCTGGGTCAGTATGGGCGCGCCCTCTGCAATGAGTTCCTTCGCCAATGAGAAGTCCTTCTTCGCGATCGCGCCGTAAATCCAATTTGTGATGAGGGCGAGCTGGTCTTTCGGAAGCCCGAGGCACTCTGCAATTGTGATAGCCTCGCGTCTAAACCTGCAGTTCTCCGCGAAAGGAACGGTCAGCGGAGTCGGCTCGGCGTCGAGTGTGAGCAGTCAGTGTATTCATTACGTGGCTTTACCGTGCCGCAAACGGATTCCGGGGAGAACGTCGTGGTTCTGAAGGTTGGCTGCGCTGCAAGCTCGCTCCACAGCGTCGGCGCGTTCTTGGGTTGCCTCTCCTGCCTCCGTCTGGCAGCCCAACCCAACGATCTTATACGCCTCGGAAAAGGGATGGTCAAGAATTAGGAATATGTCCTAGGGGTGCGGGGGGACCGTCGACAGAGCGAGGTGGCTACAGCGAGGGGCGGATGGATCCTCCTTCGCGCGAGGCTACGGAGGACGGGCGGGCGAGGAGGGGGCTGACGCGATGAACGGGCAAGATGCCCGTTCCACTTTGAGGGAGAACAGGCGGGACGCGCCGTTCAACGGGGGGCGGCACACGGGCGGGACGCCCGCGCCACTTTGGGGCGGCTCACCGGGAGGTTCGCCCTCCACCGACGGGACGAGTTTGCTGGACAAGGTTGTGGTGGCGGTTTATTTGGTAATTTATGAGCGAGAAGAAAAAATCGGGAAAGGCAGGAAGAATTCTGGTTGGAATCCTTATGGGGAGTGATTCGGATTGGCCGGTGATGAAGGCGGCGGGGGAAGTTTTATCCGAATTTGGGGTGGAGTGGGAGGCGCGGGTGATGTCGGCGCATCGGACGCCGGAGGATGTGGCGGAGTATGCGCGTGGGGCGGAGGGTCGGGGGTTGCGGGTGATCATCGCGGGGGCGGGCGGGGCGGCGCATTTGGCGGGAGTGGTGGCGAGTCTGACGGTGCTGCCGGTGATCGGGGTGCCGATGGAGACGCGGGGGTTGGGCGGGATGGATTCGCTGTTGTCGATGGTGCAGATGCCGGGCGGTGTGCCCGTGGCGGTGGTGGGGATCGGGGCGGGGCGGAATGCGGGGTTGCTGGCGGTGCAGGTGCTGGGGGCGGGGGACGAGGGGGAGGGGAAAAATTTGCGGGGGCGGTATGGGGAGTTTAAGCGGCGGCTGGTGGAGGAGTCGCGGCGGAAGGATGCGGGGTTGGGGGGGCGGTGAGTTTTTTTTGGTTGGGGGTGAGGGGAGGATTTGCATTGGAGAGTTTTTTGTGCGAATATTGTGGCGATGGGGCAGAGAGGCAGGAGTTTTGGGGGGTGCGGGGGAAAATGAATTTTGAACGAAACGAAGAGGGGGTTTGTCTCATCTTATTGACGTGAGAAGTGGGTGCCCGTGAACATCCACAATGGTGGCTGCGCTTCTCCTAGCCTCACCTGGCCTCACCCAGGACACCACCGTTAGTTTGCGGGCACCCGCCAATTTTTTCTGCGCAAATTTTTACAGATGCCCGCGCGTCTTGTAGAATTGATAATTCTCCATCACATCCGTGACGTAATCGCGCACGGATGGGTAGGTGATGGCTTGGATGAACTCGTCGGCGGTCGTCTGCTGCGCGTGCGGTAGCCATCGTAACACATTGGCGTAGCCGGCGTTGTATTCCGCCAGCGCAAGCGGAATCCGCTCTTCGGGATCCTTGTCCGGCCAACGATTCAGTGCGCGCGCCAGGTACCACGTCCCCGCCTCGATATTCACCTGCGGCGTCCACAGCCAGCTTCGCTCAAAACCCCGTCGCTTGACCGCCCGCGCCCACTCCTGCCCCGCCCCATCCGTCACCTGCATCAACCCGATCTCCCCGTGGCTTCCATATACGGACGGGTCGAACTTGCTCTCCCGTCGCATCACCGCTTTTACCAGGTACTTGTCGACGCCATATCTTGCCGCGATTTCTTCGATGAGTTGGTCAAATCGTCGTTCGCGGTATTCCCAGCGCCAGTAGACGAATGCCGCCGAGCCGATCGCCCCGAGCACCAGCACAAGGGCCAGCCAGTTTCCGATCCATTCCAGTCGATTCGCGCGCCGTCGTCGGGCCATCGCTGCGCAGTATACCGCACAGGCCATGGAGGAGGAATCGAGTTTTCAATCGCGAACGATTTCACCCCGTTTGCTCCGACGCCGACAGCTGAAAGCTGACAGTTCTTCGTCGCTTGTAGTATGCTGGCACCGTGCCTCAATCCATCGCCAAAGTCGTGGTCGATCTCGCGTTGGACCGCGAGTTTGACTATCGCATTCCGCCGCAATTGGCGGGCGTTGTGCAGATCGGGTCACGCGTGGCGGTGCCGTTCGGCCGCACAACCGCGCAAGGCTATGTCGTCGGCATGGCCGATCACTCGGAATACGAGCGCCTGAAGGACATCGCCGAGGTCGTCAGCAAAAGGCCGCTGCTCACCGACAAAATCCTCGAACTCACCCGCTGGATGGGCAAGTACTATTGTTGTCCCGTCGAACTTTGCGTGAAATGCGCGCTGCCTGAAGTCGTCCGCAAAGCCAAGATCAGTTGGAAGGAACGCCAGTTCGTCCGGCCGGGTAACATCTCCGCCGACGACCTCGCCAAGCTACGGAAACGCGCCCCGAAACAGGCATGCGTGATCGACATCCTGCAAAAATCCGAGGGCATGTTCGTGTTCAAGCTGTTGAAGCTCGCCGACACCGACGCCGCCACGGTTAAGAAACTCGCTGAGAAAGGCTACGTCCATATCAGCGAGCAGGTTGATGAACGCGACCCGTTCGGTGGCGAGGTGTTTCTTCCCACGGCCCCGCTGTCTCTCATGCCCGACCAGCAGAAAGCGCTCGATCTGTGCAAAGCCGCCATTGATCAGCTCTCGTCCCCGTCATCCACTTCGCGTTGCCCATCGCCGATCCTGATTCATGGTGTGACCGGCAGCGGCAAGACCGAAATCTATCTCCAAGCCATCGAGCACGCCCTGCATCAGGGCAAAGATTCGGTCGTGCTCGTTCCCGAAATCTCCCTGACTCCGCAAACCGTCGAGCGGTTCCGCGCGCGCTTCCAAAACCAGCAAATCACTGTCCTGCACAGCAACCTCAGCGCCGGTGAGCGTCACGATCAGTGGCACAAGATTCGCGATGGCCAGTCGCATATCGTCATCGGTGCGCGCTCGGCGGTATTTGCTCCCGTGCAGGCCCTCGGGCTTATCGTCGTGGATGAGGAACACGAAACCAGCTACAAACAGGATGAGGCCCCGCATTACAACGCCCGCGACATCGCTGTCATGCGGGGCAGGATCGAACGCGCGGCGGTCGTTCTCGGGTCGGCAACACCGTCGCTGGAATCCTACTACAACGCGAAACGCGAGCGCTACACGCTGGCCACGTTGCCCACACGCGTGGACAATCGGAAAATGCCGGTAATGCGCGTTGTTGACATGCGCCAGGAAGCGATTCGGCAGAAAGGACAGTACGTCCTCTCACGCAAACTGCGCGACGCGATCCAGAAGCGTCTCGACAAAAGCGAGCAGGTCATCCTGTTCCTCAATCGGCGCGGGTACGCCACCCACCTGTTCTGCCCGAAGTGCGGTTTCATCCCGAAATGCGCCAACTGCAGTGTGTCGCTCACCTATCATCGCAAAGCCGAGCGCCTTCTCTGTCATCTCTGCGGGTTCGTCGGCAGCGTGCCGAAGAGCTGCCCCGAATGCCGCGATCCGGCGATCCGCTACGCCGGCATGGGAACCGAAAAAGTCGAGACGGCCATTCAGCATGCGTTCCCAAAAGCCCGCGTGCAGCGCATGGATTCCGACATCATGACTCGCAAAACGCTCTACCGCGAAATTCTCGGCGCGTTCCGGGTCGGCAAGATCGACATCCTCGTGGGCACGCAGATGATCGCCAAAGGACTGCATTTCCCCAACGTGACCCTCGTCGGCATCATCTACGCCGATATGGCGCTGCATCTGCCCGATTTCCGCGCCGGCGAGCGGACGTTTCAGCTGCTCGTGCAGGTCGCCGGCCGCGCCGGCCGTGGCGATGTCGAGGGCGAAGTCGTCGTGCAGAGTTTCACCCCGTTCCATCCCGCCGTGCAATACGCGCGCCAACACGATTTCACCGGGTTCTACGAGTCGGAGATCGAGTTCCGCGAACAACTGAAGTATCCGCCCGTGTCCCGTCTCGTGTGCGTAACGGCTCGCAGCCGCAGCGACGCGAAGGCGGAGTTCTATGCGCGAATGTTGGCGCGCGAGTTGGAGAGGCGCATCACGGGTACGCTGGCCGTCATTGCCGGGCCGACCCCCGCGCCGTTGGCCAAAGTGCAGAATCAGTATCGGTTTCAAGTCATGCTGCGCACGCAACACGTCATGCAACTCGTGGAAAAGCTCAACCAGGTCCTCGGCTACCTCAAGCCGCCCGACGACGTCAATGTCGCCGTGGACGTCGATCCGATCTCACTACTGTGAATGCCACCACCAGGTTCGTCATCATGGTTTTCACGTACGCGCTGGCCCTGCGCCTGCTGGTCGTCTTCGGCACGCTCCCCAAACTCCAGGCCGGTGTCGACCTCGATTCGTACCGTTCGCTCGCGCGCAGCGTTGTCGCGGGGAAGGGGTTCGTCGCGCCATCCCCTGCCGGCCCCGAGCGGCCCAACGTCGCGCGCACGCCGGTGTACCCGCTCTTCCTGGCGGGCCTGATTCATCTCGGCGGCGACCGACTCAGCCTGTTCCTCGCCGCGCAATGCCTCCTCGGCGCACTGACCGCCGCCCTGACCACTGTTCTCGCCACCCGATGGTGTCGCCCGCACATCTCCCTGCTCGCCGGCTTGCTCGTCGCCGTTGACCCAAACTCCGTCCTCCGTTGCGCCGATCTCCGCACGGAAACGCTGTTCACGCTGCTGCTGTTGTCGGGCGCGTGCGTGGTGGCCTGGTGGCCCGGCGGAAAGTCGGGTTGGTTGGTTGCGGGAATTCTGTGGTCGGTGGCCGCGCTGACCCGGCCCATTGGAATATGGATTTGGGTGATCGCCGTCGTTGTGATCGGGATGAACCGCGTCTCGTGGCGCGACAGGCTGCTGGCGATGGCGATGTTCTTGCTGGGATTTTGTCCGCTGCTGGGAATCTGGGTGGAGCGTAATTACTCGCTCACGGGTCGCCGGTTCGTGTCGACCATTTCCACCTACAACCTGCTGATGTATCGGGCCGCGGGCGTCGATGCCCAGCTCCACCACCGTCAGCTCGAGGACGCGCAGCGGGACTTTCGTGCGCGCTACGGAGACATCCAATTCGTGGAGGACGAGTCGCGCTTCCAGCAATCGCTTGCGGCCTGCCAGCGGGCGGCGTTCGACACCCTCCGCTCATCGCCGCTTGTTCTTGCCAGGCAGACCGTCATCGGCTGGGGCATGCTGCTGATCGGTCCGGGCGCGCACGCCCTCGACTATTCCCTGGGCCAATCGAAGCCGGCATCGAAATTCTGGTCGGCGCTTTACAGCCTGGTTCTGTTGACCATCATCGTCCTTGCCGGTGTCGGCGCCAGACGCCTGGGACGCGAAGCGATCCTGCTGGTGTGTCTGATCGGGTACTTCGTCATCTTGGCCGGCGGCCCGGAAGCCAACAGCCGGTTCCGCGTTCCGGTGACGCCCCTGCTCGCCGTCCTGGCCGTCGCGGGGGCGTGCGGCGTGGAGAAAAAGACATGAGCGCGGGACTGTTTATCACGGGGACTGACACGGGCGTTGGCAAGACCTACGTCACCGCCGCATTGCTGGCCGAACTGCGGAGGCGCGGTGTGCGTGCGGCGGCATTCAAGCCGGTCGCCTGCGGCACAGGTGGACGCCACGACGCGGAGATTTATGCCGGCATCATGAACCACGAGCAGCCGATCGAGCTGATCAATCCCGTTTATTTGCGTCATCCGCTTGCTCCGGGCGTTGCCGCGCGATTGGAACGCAGGCGGATCGACCTGCGCCGGATTCGGGATTGCTATCAGCGATTGTCGTCGGCGTACTCCGTGGTGCTCGTCGAGGGCGCGGGCGGATTGCTCGTTCCGATCCGCGACGACTATTTCGTGGCCGACTTGGCGAAATCGCTTGGACTGCCGCTGCTCGTGGTCGGGCGGCTTGGCTTGGGCACAATCAATCACAGTCTACTGACCGTTCGTGCGGCGCAAGATATGGGGCTGAAGGTCCGCGGCCTCGTGCTGAATGATACAGTCGGCGGAAAACGTGGCCTCGCCGCGACGACGAACATTGAGACGGTCCCCGAATTGTGCCGGATTCCGCTGCTCGGGGTCATGCCTCACGGAAAGCACGGCATGCGCGCCGCCGCGCGTCAGATATGTGACCGACTATTTGGTCGCCAGCCCGATTAACGCGTCAGGAACCGCCGCAGAAACTCCAGCGGATCGTACGAACTGCCGTTCGCATCCCGCACTTCAAAGTGCAGGTGCGGTGCGATGGCCATCCAGTTGCGCGCATCGGCGCTCCGGCTCGTCTGCCCCATCTTTCCGATGCGTTGGCCGCCTTTTACGGATTGTCCGATTTCGGCTTCGACCTCGGCCAGATGCCCGTACAGAGTAAAGAATTTCCCGCCGCCTCCCGGCCAAACGTGCTCGATCACAACATGCTTGCCAAAGTCGGATGCGCTTTCGTCGGTCACCGCCTCATGAATCACGCCATCGCACACGCAGAACACGTCGTCGTGCGGAATAAACGTGGGCTCGTCGCTCTCGAAATCCGTGTTCGTCGCGCAATCGGTGAACACCACCCGCGCTGTTCGCCCCGTCGCGATCACGTTGACCGGCGCAATATCGCATCCGCGATGAAATCGCTTCCCACAATCCCGCGTCCAGCCGGGCTTGCCATAATCAGAATTGACCCGCGTCCGGGCAAAGAACTTCTCGGGCGCATCGAACAGAAAATGGTTCGGCGTCGGCCAGGTGATGCGCACCCGCTCGTCCTCCGGCAACGGGAGAAACTTGCTACTCACGGCGCTGCTCCAGAATCGTGAGGTTGTGTTGCGCGTCTGCGAGGCGGGGGTTCAATGCGAGGGCGCGCTTCAGATGCTCGCGGGCTTCGGCATTCTTGCCTTCGAACATGTAGACCGCGCCGAGCCGTTCCTGCGCTTCGGCGAAGTCGGGCTTGATCTCGACGCATTTGCGCAACAGCGAATCCGCCGTGGGCCAATCCTTCTCGCCGACCGCGCAACCCGCGAGGCTGTAATACGCAATCGCCGACCGGGGATTGTTCTTCAGGCAATCGGTCCACAACGTCTTCGCATCATGCCAGTCCGGGATGCGCGCGAGCGTCAAGCCCACCAGGCACGCCGCCGAGAGCGGGCCGATGATGTTGAGCGCGTCGCGGCTCTTGTTTAATAGCAGGGCCACGAGCAAGAAGATGCCGAGCGCGGACACGTAGAGATAACGGTCGGCGCGTAGCGTCGGATGCGGGACGAGTTCCAGGACGGGCGAAAGACAGATCAGAAACCAGGCCATCGCAAACACCGACCACCGACGAAGCCGCGTCGCGCGCCATGTCAGCACGACCCACGCGACAAACAGGACCGCGGTCACGATCACACCTGTGTCGGCAAGGTCATCGACCGCGGTGACGGTGTAGTGGTTGCTCAACTGCGCCGGCCAGAACAAGCTTTTCACGTACAAGCCCACCACCTTGATCATCGTGAGAACGCCCTCACCGAAACTGCGAAATGGCCGGACGAGCTGGCCTGATTCTGCGTGACCGAGCACGCGCATCACGGCCGCGAAAATGGCGGGCACGAAGAACAACCAGGTTCGTCGGATCGCCTCGGCGAATCGCGCGCGTCGCAAACAGAGTTCGTAGGCGACCAGCAGCGCGGGCAGGACGATGACCAGCGCGTGCGCCAAGACAGCCAGCGCAAACAGTCCGAGTGCCGTCAAGCGCCACCGCTTTCCGCGCTCCGAGTCGCCAGCCTTCAGATACGCCAACCACGCGAGCAGAAAGAAGAAGGATCCGAGCACGCTCTTGCGTTCGGCAATCCAGGCGACAGTCTCGACCTGCACGGGATGCCAGCCAAACCACGCGCCGACCAGCAGCGCCATGCTGAGCGTTTCCGTCCACCGCCACACGAGCAGCACGACGAGAAACACGTTCGCACCGTGCAACAGAGTTTGGGTGACATGATAACCGAAGAAATGACCGCGCCACACCGCGTGATCGATGGCGAGGCTAATATACGTGAGCGGATAGTAGTCCGTTGAGAACGGCGCCGTGAAGATTTGCTTGAATCCGTCCGCCGCCGGCATGACCACGAGCGGATTGTGCAGCACGTTTTCGTCATCGTCCCAGTACAACATCTGCCCGTTCCACGTGGGAGCGAACAGCGTAATGGTCAGCAGTCCCAGCACCAGCGCGGCAACGATGACATGTCGCGGAACCTGTTTGTCATCGATGGACGGCGACGCGGGCTTCACGAGCGACGAATATAGCAACTCACAACTACAAAGCGGAGACAATGTTTAGTTCGACGTAATCGTCGTCGACCGTGGTGCAGGGGCAGAGTTCGAGGCGGTAGCGGATTTCGTCGCGGAGGGAATCCAGGGCGTTGGTGGCGCTGAGGCCGCGGGCGCTGCAGGACATGCTCTCGCATTCGGCGACGAAACTGTCGCTGCCCGACTCCACTGTGACATCAAATCTCACGCCGCGAGAAACCTACGCTTCGGCGTCGATGCGGTCAACTATGCCAACGATGATCGAACGGAGCGGCGCATCCTTGTCCTTCACGATCTGGCGAGCGGAATTGCCTTCATCGATGACGAGCACACGTTCGCCCACGCCGGCGCCGACGCCGCCATCGATGGCGATGAGATAACCGCCGGGCTTTCCGGCGAAATCTTCCTTCTCGACGATCAGCATCTTCTTCCCGTTGTAGAACGGGTGGTTGATCGTGGAAACGATATTGCCCCTGACAGTGCCGAGGATCATGGTACGTGGTGCAATTCGTCGACGATGCCGATAATGGTGTGATCGACGGGCACGAACCACGGTTCCAGAGCCAGCGCGGCCTCGCGTCCGCCTTCGAAGTAGATGAGCTCGCCGGGGCCGGCCATGCGTGTGCTGTCGCAGGCCACCAGCGGTTCGCCTTTCGAGTTGCCTTCTTTGTCAAGCGGCTGAATCCAGAGCATCGGAACGCCTTCGAGTCCCTTGTACACGACGCAGGGCGTCAACGTTCCCATGACGCGACCGAGAAGCATTACGATGCCTCCTCGCCGTCGAACTCGTGCAACTTCGCGTCGTTATACCGCGTGGTCTGGTCGAGCTGTTGGGAAATGACCTCGTGCGGACGCGCGATGATTCGGTGATGCGTGAACGCCTGACGGCCGCGGAGGAAATCGCTGGCAATGGTCATCGCGGCCTGCACCTCGTGCAATTCACCGGCGTAGACACTGATGGCTTTGCCCGACATTTCATATTCCGCGAGCCGCAATTCCACCAATTGCACTTCGGTGCCTTTGACCGCGACCTCAGCCGCGCGGACGTTGGCAGCGATGGTGTCCGTTTCCAGAATCGCCACCGTCTGCTGTTCCGTGCCGGTGCGCTGACCGAGTACGGCATCGTGGACCTTCGGATGCACGTCCGGCAGAAACGCGTGATCGAGCACACTCCCCGCGCCGATGGTCAGCGCTTCCGTGAGCGATTCGCTGACGCTGCCGGTGGTGCCGCCGAAAATGACGAGATAGCGCCCGCCGCTGACCGTGCCGCCTTTGATCATCGCGATGGGCGCCTTCTTCAGGATCGCGTCGGTCGTGTAAATACCGTCCGCGATGCTGCTGAATTCAACGACAGCGATGGCCGGGTATTTTTTCACACAATCCTGAATGCTCCGACCAGCGTACAGCGCCGCCAGCGGGAGAAACTCTTCGGCGTCGTCATGCCTTCGCCCGTCGGGCTGGCGATGGTGAACGACGTGGGGCCTTCGCCCTTGAAGCCAAGTCCCGCCAGCGCCGGGCCATTTTTGACGAAGATGCTGGCGTTGCATTCGCGGGCCATGCGGCTGAGGTTCGAGAGATTGTCCGAATGCATCACGAACGTATGCCGACGCGGATGCTCCAATTGCAGCGCAAAATCGATGCCTTCATCCGCGTCTCGCACGCGCGTCACGGGCAAAATCGGCATCATCTGCTCGGTCCACAGCAACGGGTGATCGTGGTCGACCTCACAGATGCCGAGTCGAATACTGTCGTCGCAGCGGATCCCGGCCTTTTGCAAAATAACACTGGCGCTCTTGCCGATCAGCGAACGATCGATATGCGCTTCCTGGCGCGGGCCTTCTGTCTTGGTGAAGATGACCTTCTCGACGGCTGGCAACTGCTCCCTGGTGATCAAGTATGCGCCATTGTAGGTCATCGCCTTGATCAGTTTGTCGGCCACGCTGGAAACAACCAGACACTCTTTTTCGTCGGCGCAGATGATGTTGTTGTCGAATGACGCGCCGAAGACGACGTCTCGCGCCGCCCTGTCGATGTCCGCACTCTCATCGACAATGACCGGCGGATTGCCCGGCCCGGCGCAAATGGCGCGCTTGCCGCTGGCCATGGCGACTTTCACGACAGCGCCCCCCCCCGTCACCACGACGAGCCGTACGCCGGAATGCCTCATCAAAGCCTGCGCGCTTTCGACGGTGGGATTCGCCACGCAGGCGATCAGATCGCGCGGCCCGCCCGCCGCTACGATGGCCTTGTTGATGAGCGCCACGTTGTGACACGACACGCGCTTCGCATTCGGGTGGACGTTGAACACGACCGCGTTGCCCGCCGCGAGCATCGCGATTGTGTTGTTGATGATCGTCGACGTTGGATTGGTCGTTGGGGTAATTGCGGCGACGACGCCAAACGGCGCGGGTTCCGTCAGCATCAGACCATCGTCGCCCGTGACGGCGTTGGAGAGCAGGTCTTCGGTGCCCGGCGTCTTCTCGGTGACGAGCTGGTTCTTGAGAATCTTGTCCTCGTAGCGGCCGAGCCCCGTCTCTTCGTGCGCCATGCGGGCAAGCGCGTTCCCGTTCTCGCGCATCGACTGGCGGATGGACGCGATGATGTCGTTGCGCTTCTTTAGACCCAGTTGATCGAATTGGCAGAACGCGACGCTGGCCACCTTGACTGCTTCATCGATGGTGTCGAAGATGCCAATATCGCGCAGTGGAGCAGGGGAGGAGCCCGGCGACGCCGGCGTGGACGCGCCGCTGCGTCCTGTCAAATCCGCGACGATGCGTTGCGCGATAAGCTCGACTTCCTGATCGCTAAGTCCGGCCATGGCGCACTAGTCCTTTCGGTACTTCTCGGTGCCGCCGATTTCCCAACTGTCCACGATCGCCATGATTACGGCGTCGCAAGGGCGATCTTTGGTCGCGAGGGTCTGACGGGCCGAACTGCCCGTGGCCACGAGCACCAGCTCGCCCGGGCCGACGCCGACCGCGTCGACCGCCACGACCTGGCCGCCGGTTTCCTTGCCCTCGCTGTCGACGTGCTTGACGAGCATGAACTTCAGGCCGTCCATGCTGGACTCCTTGCGGGTGGCGACAACGGTGCCGACAACTTTGCCAAGATTCATAAGAAACTCCGGCAAGGGCAGGCGCGGAGGCCTGCCCCTACCATGAATTCACGATTACTTCTTGGCAGCTTTGGCGCCGCGTCCGAGCGGAATCACGTCGTCGACGTTCTGGTGCGGACGCGCGATGACGTGGACCGCGACCACTTCGCCCACGCGGCTGGCGGCGGTGCGGCCGGCGTCGGTCGCAGCTTTCACGGCGGCGACATCGCCCCGAACCACGGCGGTGACGTAGCCGCCACCGGTCTTCTCGTAGCTGACGAGTTCGACCTTGGCCGCTTTGACCATTGCGTCGGCGCCTTCCACCATCGCGGCGAAGGAACGCGCTTCCAGTAGACCTAATGCATCTGCCATGTCTGTGTCTCCTTTACGTTGTTTCCAAATCTTTCTACGCGCCGCCGCCGCCTTTCATCTCGCGGCCGGTGACGCTGTTGATCGCAGCCTCGGCGGCCCTGGCGGCGACATCGATGTCTTTCTCCTCGCCGCCGAGATAGATGCGGCCGAAACTGCCGAACGCGCGGATTTCGAGAATGTTGATTTCGGCGGCTTTCTCGGCTTCATTGGCGGCGAAGGCGGCGTAGGCGGCCGGCGCGACTTCCATCGTGAACAGCGTATGGCCCGGCAGGATCATATTGCCGTGGCGCGTGCGATTGATGAGCATCGTGTGATAATCGTCGATGCGGCGGATGACGCTGTTGCTGTAAATCTGCGGCTTGTAGCGACCATCTTCCTTCAACTCGAGCGCGCTGAGAATGGCGGCGCCGGCCTGGCGCACGTCGGCCTGCGATTCGGAATGAATCTCCAGCATCCCGTACAAGCGCTCGATGATCTGCATGCCCGGCGTGACCTTGGTGGATTTCAGCGCGATGTCGGTGACGCGATTGATTTCCATGCCGGGCGAAATCTCGACGAAGAGCGAGGCCTGGCCAGCAATCGGGAGGAAGCCCTGCGAGACCGTGGCAAAGAACGATGCCACCTGCGGCTGCAAACTATCGAGAAAAATGTACGAGCGTAAATCGGCCATGTCGGGGTCCTTTCTTCGTCAATACTTCGCGCCGGGGCCGGACACAACCTCGCCGGCCGCTTCCTTCAGAATTTTCACGCCGCTGGACGTGCCGATGCGCGTCGCGCCGGCGGCGACCATCTTTATCATGTCAGCCAGCGACCGCACGCCGCCCGACGCTTTCACGCCGAGCCCCTTGTCGCGGACGATGCGGCTCATGAGCGACACGTCCTCGACTGTCGCACCGCCCGTGCTGAAACCCGTCGAGGTCTTCACGAAATCGGCGTGAGCTTTCACGGCCAGCTCGCACGCCCGCGCTTTTTCTTCATTCGTCAGCAGCGACGTCTCCAAAATCACTTTGCACTTCGCGCTGCCATCGCGGCAGGCCTCGACCACGCCGCGAATATCGCGCAGGACGAGTTCGTCATCGCCGCTCTTGAGCGCGCCGACATTGATGACCATATCGATTTCTTTCGCGCCCTGGCGGATGGCGGCGCGGGCTTCCATGGCCTTGGTCTCGGGCGGTTGCGCGCCGAGCGGGAAACCGACCACGCAACAGACTTTCACGCCCGATCCGTCGAGTGATTGTCGCGCGAACGAGACCCAGGTCGGATTCACGCAAACCGAGTAGAATTTGTTCTGGCGCGCCTCCCGGCACAGCTGCTCGATGTCGGCGCGGGTTGTGTCGGGTCGCAAGACGGTGTGGTCGATCATCTGCGCGGCCTGCTGCGGGGAAAGCCGTGATGCTGGCGTCGTTGCGGCGATGGGCGGGTTGCCTTGGGCCACGAGCAGTTCCTGGACACGTTTGGCAATGCGTTCGAGGTCGGATGGTGACGCATTCACGCGCGAGTCTCCAATTGCGGCCAGTAGCGTTGCCTGGTGCGCTCCCACTCCAATTGGGCCATCCTCAATTGCATTGATCAATTGTACACGTTTTCGGTGTCGTTCTTCAACACATTCACCGGCCAGGAACGTCTCGACGATTTGCTTGGCGTTCTCGAAATCGGTCTGGCCCGAACCGAGCGTGAGCAGGTTGGCATCGTTGTGCTCGCGCGAATTCTTGGCGAGGGCGACATTGTAGCACGCCGCGGCGCGGATGCCGTGGACCTTGTTAGCGGCCATGGCCGACCCGATGCCGGCGCCGTCCACCATGATGCCGCGGTCACAGGAACCGCCGGCGACCAGGCGCGCGACCGTGTACGCGATGCGCGGGTAATCGACAGCCTCCTTGCTGTGGGTCCCGCAATCCTGCACGAAATAACCGCGGCTCTGCAAATAGCCGAGAAGCTGGTTCTTCAGATCGAGTCCGCCATGATCCGAGCCAACGGCGATCTTGAGATTTTTTCCCATCTGCCTGTCAACCTTTTTTCATATTCGCGGCACAAAATCAAGCGATGAGTGCAGGGCCAACCTCTCGCGGTCGCGTGCGCGGATTCGGATTGCGGAAGATGAATTGCGCTGACATAATTCGAAAACGTTCCGGCAGATGATGGATTCGGCGCTTATGAGACTTGGCACCGGAAACCGATGACATGCCACTGGCCAAAGTGCACTCTTCATGGTTTATCAAAGCAGGCTGCGTCGGTGGCGTGTTAATGGTGTCATCCGTGCTTGGGGCGGAAACCCGCGTCGAACTGCCTTGGGACTGGTCGGGAATTATTGGCACGGGACAAAGTTTGTCCGTCGGCGCTCAAGGTCGGCCCGTGATCTCAGCAAACCAACCCTACGGCAATCTCAAACTTGCCACCGGTCATTTGCCGTGGCCGATTGATCCGGACGACCCCAGACTGCTACTGGTACCGTTGGTCGAACCCATTGGCAGGTTCGCCACAAATTATCCCAGTTCGTGGCCGGACAACATTGATGGCGAAACACCGCATTCGGCCATGGCCAACGAGATCACCGCACTGGTTCGGCATAATCTGGGCCGCGACCTTGTCAGTGTCCACAGCGCCGTCGGCGAAGACGGCCAGGGCATGGTCTTTCTGAAAAAGAACGCCGTTCCGAAGGGTGTCAACGGACGCTCCTACGCGGCAGCATTGATTGAAACCAAGGCGATCACCCGTCTGGCAAAAGCTGCGCGCAAGACCTTTGGCGTCGGCGCGATCGTCGTCACCCACGGCGAGACCGACGCGGGCAATGCGGATTATGAAAACGAATTGTGCCAGTTGTGGGAGGATTACAACACGGACCTGCCGGCCATCACCGGACAGAAGCAGAGAATCCAGATGATCGTGTCTCAACAGAATTCCTGCGGCGACCGCTCGGCTTCCACGCTCGCGCAATGGAGGATCGGCGACGATTCTCCGGCGGACATGGTCTGCTCCGGCCCGAAATACCAATATCCTTCCGCCGAAGGTGTCCACTTGACGGCCGAAGGATACCGGCAACTTGGCGAGAAATATGGGCAGGTTTATTACCAGCGCGTGATTCTCGGCGGGAAATGGCGGCCACTCGAGCCTATCGGCATAACGCGCGACCATAAGACCATCACAGTCCATTATCATGTCCCCGTGCCGCCGCTGGTGTGGGACACGCGCTTGGAGAGCCCGCATCAATCCATCGCCGAATGGAAGAATGGCAAGGGGTTTGAGGTGAGCACAGCCGGCAATGAAAAGGTGACAATCACGTCCGTGGCCATTTCCGGCAGTAACGTCGTCGTCACTTGCGCTTCAGATCCCGGTCCCTTCGCGCACGTGGGATACGCGATGATTAGCAACACCAACCGCATGACGGCTCCATTTCCCGGGACCGTTCGGTGGGGCCTGTTGAGGGATTCCGACCCATTTGTCGGCACCGTCACGAGACTCGCGCAACCCAACTACAGCGTCGCCTTCGAGATGTCCGTGCCCTGAACTGAAACCGACGCCGTCCACTTTTTTCACAGTTGGCGGACGATATCAAGAGATGAGTGCAGCACGCATCTTGCGCTGCATCAGGCATGTCCGCCGGTGATGGAAACCGCGCGTGGATTGCGGTGTTGGATACCTTGGAGGAAAAGGCCATCGGGCCCGAAACGAGTCGATCACATGAAACCGAAAAGAACAGCAGTGTCATCCGTGAAAACCATCGTTGTTGCCGTTGTCTGCGCGGCCCTCGCGGGAATGTTCGCCGGCGTAAGCCGCGTGTCCGCCGCCGATGCCGCCGCTCCGGCCGATCTATCACCGGCGACGCAGGAAGTCGTCAAACTTGCCCAGGCGCATCTCGGTGATGATGTCATCACGTCGTATATTCGGAATTCAAACGCGTCGTATACGCTCAGTGCTGACGACATCGTCTATCTGAAAGCGCAAGGCGTGTCGCAGAACATCATCTCGCTGATGCTCCAGAAAGGACCGTCGGGAGCGGCCCCGGCTCCGGCCGCCGCGAGCCCCGCGCCGCCACCGCCGCCGTCCGCACCCGGTCCTGCGCCAACCCCGACAGCGGAAACTGAGGCCCCACCTCCCGCATCACCGCCCGAGCTGGGCAGTTCGCCTCCGCCGAGCGCGCCCGTTGCGGCCCCGGCTGGCGAGCCGGCGCCGAGCTTTGATTACTTTCAGCAACAGCTCTCGCCGTATGGCGCGTGGGTCAATGTGCCCGGATACGGCATGTGCTGGCAGCCGTATGGAATCGCCTATGGGTGGCGTCCGTACTACGACAACGGATACTGGGTCTACACGGACGCGGGGATGTACTGGCAATCGAACTACGCGTGGGGTGCAATTCCGTTTCATTATGGGCGTTGGTCGTATGTGACGGGGTACGGCTGGGTGTGGTCGCCGGCGTACGTATACGCGCCAGCGTGGGTCGTGTGGCGTCATACGGATGACTATTGTGGCTGGGCGCCGCTGCCGTATGGGGCGGTCTTTGTGGACGGCGGGTGGGCCTGGCATGGACATCACTACGGAGCGGACTTCGCCTTCGGGTTCGGAGATTCATTCTTCATCTTTGTCGGCTACGGGCATTTGTGGGAGCATGATTATCATCACTACACGTTGCGCGGTCCCGAACTGCATGCGGTGTTTCACGCGAGCGTGGTGAATCGGGTGCGGGTCGATGAGCACGGTCATTTTGTCCACGAAGGATTTGATCGGGCGCATCTGGAGCATGTGACGGGCCGATCCATCACAGTGGCGCGACATGAAGACATCCAGAACCACGAGCGCGAGACGATGCGGGTTGACCGCGAGCGGGTCGTGCACGGTGAACCTCGTGGCGAAGTGCGACGTGATGAGCCTTACGGACGCGACCGTGATCAGGATCGCGGCCACGACCGACAGTGGCCGTAGGTCGCCGGTCTGCGAAGGGGTGGGCCGTGCGAGCCGGGCGCTACGAACGGGGAACGGGGTCGATCACGCGCGGAGCGGCGGAGTCGCGTATGGTGTCGCGGACGATTTGGGCCAGGTCGGGCGGGATGAACGGTTTTCGGATCCAGCCTCGCAGACCCTTCTCGCGAAGGGGCTCGATTGCCGAGTCCCGGCAGCCCGATAGCATGACCACCCGCACGTCCGGATTGATGCGCTGGAGTTCGGCGAAGACCTCGTCACCCGGTATTCGGGGCATGAGGAAATCGAGGAGGACCATGCTGACGTCCGTCCATGCTTCCTGATAGAACGCGATGGCACGGCTCGGGTCAGTCTCGACGTGCACTCGATAGCCGAAGGATTCGAGAGCTTCCCGGAGGATTTCCAGGAACGTCGGCTCGTCGTCAATGGCCAGTATCAAACCCGAAGATTTGGCTCCCGAGTCAATCATGCCCTCCTCAAGAGCATAGGGTTTGCCAGATTTGGCGCGATTTTGAAAGCGATTTAACCAGACGGCGGTGGGGATTGCGGTCGAAAGAACTGTCCCTTGGCCCTGTTCTTTCGGCGGGCAAAAAAGTAGACGATGGCCCCGACCCAATTGAGAACGACGACGATGATTATCCAGACGATCTTGTCGCTGCCCGGCGGTTCGTTCTTGGCGCAATCGATGATCATCCAGATCCAGAAGGCGAAGAGGATTGCCCCGAAAAAGCACATGCCGCCGTAAAAGAAGAAAAGAATGAAAAGCGCCGCTGAACTATCCAGGACCGCGAGCGTGTACGGCTGCATGGAAGGATTTGTACCGCTGCCCAGCGCCAGAAATCAAGGCCGCAAAACTGGCGCGCCCAGCAGGAGTTGAACCTGCAACCTTTGGTTCCGTAGACCAACGCTCTATCCAATTGAGCTATGGGCGCAGCCGTCAACGAAAGGCACGGGTGACTATAGGCGCTGGGCGCGGGCCTCGCAATGAAAAATCGAGCGCTCGGTCGCGATAGGGATGTTGCTCCTACGAGGTCTTGTTAGCGGCGCTACTCTTTGACGGCTTCGACGCGGATCTTGTCGTCGTCGCGGACGGATTTCAGGACGCGGGGATCGCCTTCGAGTTTGCCGAGCACGTTGACCTTGGTGACGAGACGGCATACGTCGCCATGAGAGACTGGCGTGGGGCCGAAGGGGAGGGCAAGCGAATGTCCTTGGATCCAGAAACAGATCGTGCCGGGCGGCACGACCTCTCGCGCATCCGGCTCCAAGTCGGCTTTCACGGGCATGGCGAAGTAGACTTCCTCGCCCCAGGTGTTCGCGGTGGAGGAACAGGGCAGCGCTTCGAACACTCGTTTCGCCGTCGGCGTGTCGTTCAACACGCCGAACACCTCTTGTTTATCCCAACTGATCCGGATTTTCATTCTCGTTCCAACCGATGGCGGCTTGGTGAGCGCCTTTTATGCCCGGAAGGATCGCGTTCGCGAAAGAGTCTCGCGGCTACAATAATGACGCCTACTCGAACTGGCTCCGCAGGGCCCAGAGGCCGAGGGCGGGGTTGCTGATGTAGAAGATCTCTTCGCCGGCCACTTTGTTCAGGCCGTCCTTCAGAGATTCGGGCTGATAACGCTTCACGACGGCGTCGAGGTTGCCGGCTTCGAAACCGACCGACCGAATTTCCTCGGCGCTCATGTCGCGGCCGGGACAATAGGTGATCTTGAACCGGCCCTCGCTGGAGCCGTGGATGAAGTGCGCCGCAGCGCTGAGGTTGTTCTGCAGCTCGGCGTTGGCGTTGACGGCGGCCAGTGTGGCCGGCGTGCCGCGATAACCGTACTTGCGAATGAGGCGGTCGATCTCCTTGTCTTCGCCAAATTCTTTCAGGCCCGGCGCGAGGATGATGAGTTCGCCGCCATCAGCCATGACCATGCGGGTGCGGTAAACGGCCTTGTTGCCGAGCCAGGTACTCTTGAATTCGTGCGGATCGAGATAGACGAGCACCTTCTGTAACGGCTTGTCGAGCAGGTCGAGATTGACCTTTTGCGAAAGGCGCGCGCCGAGCGTGAACGTCTCGACGTCATCGCCGACATACAGCCCGCGCATGACCATGCCGTCGCTGGTCTTGCTCTTCTGCATCACGGTGAGCACGTACACAATCGGCAGGTCGCGCAGGAACATGTCGGCGCCGTAATTGAACAGCTTGCGCACCGGTGTATCGATGCGGCCCATCATCCGCTCCATGCCGTAGGCCGCGCCGAGGAAATGTGATTTGTTGATCGTATCCGCGCCGCCCGCGCCGGTGAGGATGTTTTTTGTGTAATTGGCGATGCCGACGACCTCGTGCGGGACGAGCTGGCCGACGGACAGGATCAGGTCGTAGCCGGCGAACAGGCGCTGGCTGACCTCAACGCGCACGTCGTAGTCCACGAGGCCTTCCGACCACTCGCGGATCTTCTTACCGGGGATGTCGCCGACGTGGCGGATTTCCCTGCGCCAGTCGTGCACCTTGAATCGGTCCAGCGGAATCCGGTCGCCATACATCATGCGGAGCTGCTTCTCCGTCATCGGCGTGTGCGTGCCGAGGCAGGGCATGATGTCGATCTCGACCTTGCCCTTGAGCAGATCGTAGAGCAGGTCGGTCAACTCGCCGGCGTTGGAATTCAGGCGGGTGTGGTCCGGCGGTAGGATGAGGATCTTGCGCACGTCTTTACCGATCACCTTGAGCGCCTGGGCGAGCGCGTCGCGCTTCTCGGTGGTGGTGATGTTGTCGTTAACCCCGCCGCGTCCAAAGTATGTAGCCATGTCGGTTCCTCAGTGAATTATCAATCAGCCAGCCAAGGTAAATTACACGTCGGGCGCGCCGATTACAAGCTCACCGAATCGCATGAACGGGTACCGACGCCTAATGCTATGCCTTGCGGCGGCGCCGAGCTCGACGGAATCCGTCTTGAAATTGCGCGAGTTTGAGCGCCATGATGATCGCAGCCTGATTTTCAATGCTTTGGCAACGAGGCGCTGTGCCCGGTAAGATCAAGCAAGAACTAGTTGACCCCAACATCCTATCCACTGGCGAAAACATGTGGAAGGCGATTGAGGCTGGGGACTACGAGGGGTTTGTCGATCATGGCAGCGCTTCGTTCAAAGTGGCGATGACCAGGGAGAACTTCCAGGCAATGGTTGATCAACTCACCCCTCGCATCAAGGGAGGCTACGAGTTCAGGTTCGTAGTCGAGCGCCTAGTGACATTTGATGAAGGTAGACAGGGACTGCGGGTGTTTTTGTGGAAGATCAAGTTCGCAGATGGTGAAGGCAATTTTAACTTCTATCTCAAGCTGAAAGATGGGCTTGTGGAGTGCATCCAATGCCACATGGTTTGGCCGATTGACGGATTGGCTTACGTGACCATGTGGATGGCGCCGCCTTGTGCCGGACTGTTGTTTGCGGGCGAAATGGGGCCGTCTGGAGGCTGGCGGCTTCTTTTCGCAATCCTGATCGGTCTGCCTGTGGGGGCGGCCATCATGTTCGGCAACATCTGGCTCCTGGATCGAATCCACCGAGCCTGGATAGAAAAACATCAGGTGCAGCTGCTGAAAAAGCCAGCCGTCGTTCTTGTGAACATCGCGGCGTTCGCCTGGGCATTTCTCATCACTGGCCTGGCGGCGCTGATTTCGATTTACTTGTGTTTGAAGGCTGTCGAGTCTCTTCGCCTCGGATAACGCCGGCTCCTACCGCTGGACGCGGGCGTTGCCCTTCCAGATGCTCCAGACCTGGTCTTCATCCGCGGGCTGCCCGTAGTCGGTCAGGACCGTTGTTGCCAACGCGCCGGTGGCCCAACCGAACTGGACCCATTTCTCGGGTTCCCAGCCTTTGAGGATGGCGTAGAGCATGCCGCCGACGAATCCGTCGCCGCCGCCGATGCGGTCGAGGACCGTGATGTCGCGCGGCTCGACGACATACCATTCCTTGTCGGCCCTCATGATCGCGCCCCAGAGGTGATGGTTCGTGTCGACGACTTCGCGGAGTGTGGTGGCGAACGTCGAAGCCTTCGGATACGCCTTTTTGACGCGGTCGATCATGCCTTTGAAGCCGTCGATCTTCGACTTGAGGCCTTTGCCGCCCGCTTCGGGGCCTTCGATGCCGAGGCAGAGCTGGAAGTCCTCCTCGTTGCCGACCAGGATGTCCGACACGCTGGCGATTTCGGCGAAGATCGCGGCGAGATCTTTCTCGCGGCCCTTCCAGAACGAGGCGCGGTAGTTCAGGTCGAAGGAAATCCGCGTGCCGTGTTTCTTCGCCGCGCGGGCGAGTTCCAAGCAGAACGTTCCCGTCTCGGGCGAGAGCGCACCGATCAAGCCCGAGAGGTGGACGATCTGGACGCCTTCCTTGCCAAAGAGGCGGTCGAGATCGAAGTCCTTTACGTTCAGAGTGCGGCCGACTTCGCCGGCGCGATCGTTCCACACGCGGGGTCCGCGCGAGCCGTAACCGCTGTCGGCGATATTGAACTGATGGCGATAACCCCATGGACCGCCCTGCGGCACCTCGGCCCCTTCGTAGTCAATGTTGCGGCTCTTGAGGTTGTCCTTGATGAACTGGGCGATCGGGCTGCCCTTGACGAACGTCGTCAGCACCTTGACCGGCAGGCCGAGATAGGACGACACGCTGGCCACATTGGTTTCGGCGCTGGTGGCCTGCATGAGCATTGTGCTGGCGGTATGGACGGGTCCACCGCCGGGGGGTGTAATGCGAATCCCCATGCTCGACGGCACGACCATCGCGTACTTACAATTTTTCTTCAATTCGATTTTCATCGGACGATCCTTTCGCTAATTCGTATGGTATGTGTATTCAACTTCTTGTTTAATTTATGTGAGCAATTCATTCAGGGCGGACTCCCGGCATGAAACAGAGACGTCATCGCGGGTTCGCCAAGCCCGGTCAGTCAGATCATATTCAGTGCGTCCTCCGTGCTGATCACCGTTGCGTACTCTCCGTTCAGGTTGGCCAGGGACATCGCATGAACTTCGTCGGCGGTTCGGAGGGTCCCCGAGTAATCGACTTTGTCGAAGGCGAACACGGCGTCAGACGCAACCATGGTTTTAAACCCGAGGTTTCCTGCTGTTCGGGCGGTAGACTCGACAGAATGGTTGGTGCTCACACCGACGATCAACAGTTCCTTGATACCTCGTACGTGCAGCCAGCGCTCCAGTCCGGTATTGATGAACGCATCCGGAACGTTCTTCTCGACCACATGCTCGCTATCGAGGGGTTTCAATTCCTTCTGAAACTCCACGCCGGGTTGTCCCGGCCAAAACAGCGAACCCAATGTCCGGGAGATATGGCGGACATGGACGATGGTCGCATTGCGTTCACGCCAGGCCGAAAGAAGCCGGGCGATATTCGACTCGGCCTGCGGGTTGTTGCGCTTTCCGGCGGCGGGGCTGCGCATACCTTGTTGCATATCGATGATGACGAGAGTAGGCGACTGTTTCTTCATTGATATGCTCTAACAGTGCTTATAGCACAAACTCACTTTGTCATAACGCGGGACGCTGGCTCCCTCGGCGCTCATAGAGCACTGTTACCGCGCCGTGTTCAGTGAAAGCCCCCGTCGGTTTGCGCCTGCCACCGTGCTCCAAACTTGAAGTTCCAATTTGGAACTTCAAGTTTGCAACCTCTTGCCGGGTAAGCAGAAACACAAAGTCGTCCGGGAAGCGATCCCGGTTACGCTTCACCGCCTTGTTCAGATTTCTGGTCAAGATGCCGTACACCTCGGCGAGGTCGGAGTCGAGCATAACCCGCTGCCCACGCACCGTGTAGATGCGCTCTTCCAAGCGTTCCATCTGCGGTGCCGGCAACAGGTTTTTCACGCCGGTCCTTCTTGGCCGTTACACCGTGTACGTTTGCGAGGTGGTCGTGCCGCCGTGGCCGGTCCAATTCGTGTGGAAGGCCTGGCCGCGCGGTTTGTCGATGCGCTCATAGGTGTGCGCGCCGAAATAATCGCGCAACGCCTGCAACAGATTGGCCGGCAACCGGTCGCTGCGGTAGCCGTCGAAATACGCCAGCGCCGAACCCAGGCACGGCGTCGGGATGCCCATCTGCGCCGATTTGACGATGACGCGGCGCCACCCGGCCTGTCGGCTGCTGACGGCCCGCTTGAAGAACGAGTCGAGCAACAGGTTCACCAGATCGGGATTGCGCTTGAACGCCTTCTTGATGTCGCCGAGGAACGCCGAGCGGATGATACAGCCGCCGCGCCACATCAGCGCGATGCCGCCGTAGTTGAGGTTCCACTTGTAGGTCTTGGCGGCGGCGCGCATGAGCTGGTAGCCCTGGGCGTAACTGACGATCTTCGATGCGTACAACGCCGCGCGGAGATCCTTGATAAAGCGCGCCTTGTCGCCCGAGAACGGCCTGACCTTGGGTTTGATTTCCTGGGAAGCGGCGACGCGTTCCTCTTTGATCGCCGAGAGGCAACGGGCGAACACGGCTTCGCCAATCAACGTCAGCGGCATCCCGTCGTCGAGTGCGGCCACGACGGTCCATTTGCCGGTGCCCTTCTGGCCGGCGGCATCGAGAATGATGTCCACCACGGCCTGGCCTTGCTCATCCTTGTAGCCGAGAACGTCGCGGGTGATCTCGATCAGATAGCTGTCGAGTTCGCCTTTGTTCCATTCGGCGAAGACGGCGTGCATTTCCTCATTGGTCATGCCGAGACCGCGTTTCATCAGGTCATAGGTCTCGCAGATCATCTGCATGTCGCCGTACTCGATGCCGTTGTGGACCATCTTGACGAAGTGGCCGGCGCCGTTCTCGCCAACCCAGTCGCAGCACGGCTCGCCATCGGGCGTTCGAGCGCAGATTGCCTGGAAGATGTTTTTGACGTGAGGCCACGCGGCCGGGCTGCCGCCGGGCATCATGGATGGGCCCTTGAGCGCGCCTTCCTCGCCGCCGGACACGCCCGTGCCGATGTAGAGCAAGCCCTTGCTCTCGACGTATTGGCAGCGGCGGATGGTGTCGGGGAAATGGCTGTTGCCGCCGTCGATCAAGATGTCGCCGGGTTCACAGAGCGGGATGAGTTGCTCGATCAAATCGTCCACCGCCTTGCCGGCTTTGACGAGCATGAAGACTTTACGCGGCTTTTTCAGCGAGGCGACGAACTCCTCGAGCGTGTGCGCGCCAAAGAACTTCTTGCCCTTGGCCCGACCGTTCATGAAGTCGTCGACTTTCGACGTGGTGCGATTGAAAACGGAGATAGGGAAACCCCGGCTTTCGATGTTGAGGGCGACGTTTTCGCCCATGACGGCGAGGCCGATGAGGCCGATGTCAGATTGAGGTGTGATCATTGTCTATTTCCTTCGTTGAATGTGCCAAGTTAACCGCGAATCCACGCGGATGAACAACCAATGATTCATAGCAATTCGTGCCACATTTTGTGGCCGCTATGACGGGTTCCGCTACGTATGCTGCGTGATGACGCTACACGCCGCTGAACGCGCTGAACCCCCCGTCGATGGCGATGACCTGCCCCGTGACGAAGCCCGAGGCCTCGTCGCTGAGCAGCCACAGCAACGTGCCGGTCAAATCCTCCGGTTTGCCGAAATGACTCTGCGGCGTATGGCTGATGATCGTGTTGCCGCGCGCCGTCAGGGAACCGTCAGCCTGCGTCAGCAGTGTGCGGTTCTGATCCGTGAGGAAGAACCCGGGCGCCAGGGCGTTGACGCGGACGCCGACCTTCGAGAAATGGACGGCGAGCCACTGCGTGAAATTGCTGACGCCGGCCTTGGCGGCGCTGTAGGCCGGAATTTTCGTGAGGGGCTTGAACGCGTTCATCGACGAAATGTTGATGATGTTGCCGTGTTTCTTGAGCACCATGTCCTTTGTGAAGACCTGGGTCGGCAGGAACGTGCCAAGGAAATTCAGGTTGAACACGAACTGGATGCCGTCGACCGTGAGATCGTAGAACGTCACGACGCCGTCGGGCTTCTTCGTCACATCTTCGACGGTGAGAAATTCCTTCGAGGTGGTGCCCTTGGGGTGATTGCCGCCGGCGCCGTTGATCAGGATGTCGACGGGTCCGAACGCTTGTTTGACCTGTTCGTGGCATTGCTCGATGCTGGGTTTTTCCAGCACGTTGCAGGCAAACGCCTTCGCCACGCCGCCCGCCTTGGTGATCTCGTCGGCGGCTCTTTGGGCGAACTCGGGTTTCAGATCGAGGATGGCGACCTTGGCTCCGCATTCGGCCAGGGCCTTGGCCATGACACTGCACAGGATGCCGCCGCCGCCGGTGATGACGGCGACCTGATTTTTCAAATCAATGTGAAACGGTACTGACATAGCTATTGTCCTTTCAGTCTGTGGAAACTCGCAGACGCAACTCTTAGGGAATCAACCTGCGAAATGCAACAGGAATCTCCGACGTTGCACGTCGTAAGATTCGAGCCAGAATCACGGAAACCCGACTCGCGTTCAAGTCAATTTATTCGCCCGTCCCGCAAAGCTCTTGGCGGGGCTGTTGGGTCGGGCGCCATGACGCGCGATTGTAAAAACCTCCAAAAAAGACAAAAAATGTCTTGATTTCCCGAGCATCATTTGCTAGCAAATCCGCCAGTCGCAGTTGGGTTGGGTCTAAACCAGTTTATTTCAAGGAAAGGTGGCGCCATGAATATATTGGCTGGCTTGGTGAGGAGTAATGCGGTTGGTTCCAAAGGCGGAGGGCGCAGGGTGCGCGTTTTCAGGAACAGGCTTCTTTTGATGGAACGACATTCCCGCCAATGGCTGGCGGCGCTGGTGATCGTGGCCGGTTGCGCCGCGTCGGCAAAGGCGAACCTCAATATCATTGCCACGTACGACCCCTCGATCGCGACCAATGCGAACGCGGCAGCAGTCGAGACCGCCGTCGGTGCGGCCATCACCCTGATCGACGGCGATGTCCTGAATAATGTCACCGTCAATATCGATTTCGGGATCGAGACCAACCCGGCGTTTCTTGGTTCGAGCCTGACCACCTTCAGCAACGTGACGTACTCGTCCTATCTCACCGCGCTGCAGACCAAACAGACATTGTCGGCGAATGACAACACGGCGCTGGCCTCGCTTCCTGCGGGACCCAATAACCCGGTGAACAACACGGGGACCATCGCCACCACGGCACCACTCCTGCGGGCTCTTGGGTTTAACGCTCCGGCGACCCAGGCCGGAATCAGCCCGACCAATATTACGTTTGACAGCGATATCACGCTCAGCCTGGTGGGCCAGAACCTCAGCCGGCCCGGGGCGGCCACCAACGACGATTTGGAATCAACGGTCGAACACGAGGTGGACGAAGTGCTCGGCATCGGTGGAACCGGTTCGGTGATCGTGACGAACGCGGGCGCTCTCAACGGCGCGGTCGGCCCCTTGGATCTGTTTCGCTACAAAGGGGCGGGCATGCGCAGTTTCACGGCGTCCACGAACGAGATCTCCTATTTTTCCATCAATGGCGGCACGAACAAATTGGTGAATTTCAACCAGGGTTTCGGTGGGGAATCGGATTACGGTGACTGGGGAGACGGTGTCGGCCCGGCCGATGGGAAGGGGAACAGCCCAGCGCTGGTGCAGGATGCATTTGGAACACCCGGCAGCGCGCCGGATTTGGGAGTCAACGAGTTGACGGGACTCGATGTGGTTGGCTGGAACGTCGTCCCGGAGCCGTCGACGGTCGCTCTGGTTGTGGTTGGGTTCTCCGGCATGTGGTTTATACGCCGGCGCAAGAGCTGATCGACGGGGTCGAATCGGAAGTATCGTCGCGAGGCGCGGCTTGATGCCGCGCCTCGTGCTTTTTGAGAAGCGGCTTCTCAGGGTTGGTTCTTCGACATCGCTTCGAGCGCGAGGTACAGGGCGTGGGTGCCGTTTCTACCGAGGCCCTGGGCTTGCGCGGCGTGGTAGAGGTCGCGGACGAGCTTGAGGCCGGGCAAGGTCAGATGCATGCGGTCGGCTTCGGCGAGGGCGATCTCCATGTCCTTGACGAAATGGTCGATCATGAACCCCGGCGCGAAATTGCCCTGGAGAATGCGCGGGGCGAGATTGTCGAGCGTCCAGCAGCCGGCACCACCGCCGCGAATCGATTGGAGCAGGGTGTTGAGGTTGAGGCCCGCCTTGGCGCCGTAGAGCAGGCTTTCGCAGACGCCGATGATTGTGCCGGCGATGACGATCTAGTTGCACATTTTGGCTTGTTGACCCATCCCCGCGCCGCCCTGGTGAGCGATGGTTTTGGCGAGGGCCTCGAACAACGGCCTCACACGACCGACCGCGTCGGCGTCCCCGCCAATCATGATGGTGAGAGTGGCGTTGCGCGCGCCGACGTCGCCGCCGGACACAGGCGCATCGATGGCCTCGACCTTCTTCGGCTTCGCGGCGGCGTAGATTTCTTTCGATAACCCCGGCTCGGTGGTGGTCATATCGATGACGACGCTACCTGGTTTCGCGCCGGCGAGGACGCCGTTATTGGCGAAATAGACTTCGCGAACTTCACGCGGAAACCCGACCATGGTGAAGGTGATGTCGGATTGCGCCGCGACGGCCTTGGGCGAGTCGGCCCAGGTCGCGCCCTTGTCGAGGAGCGGCTGGGCTTTGGCGCGGGTGCGGTTGTGGACGGTGAGGGCATAGCCTTTCCCCAGGAGATGTCCGCACATGGACAGTCCCATGATCCCTGTGCCGATCCAGCCAAGACGGGTGGTGGACGGGGAGACGGATGATGTGGTTGTGCTCGCCATTGCGCCGGCACGCTAAGCAGCAGGGAGAAGGTTGTCAAATGCGATTTGGGTATGACGAACCCAAGGGCACCGGCAATTCGAGTTTAACCACGGAGGGCACTGAGGACGCGTAGGGGGATGCTGGGGGTGGTGATGATGCTCCGAGTTTCGCCGGGAAAAGGGGACACCTCGGAGCGAAGCGTCGAGTGTCTGCTGGCGGGGCAGTGGTGCTTTAGGTGGTTGTCTTGGGCGTAGGGCGCAATGCTTCGGCTAGGCTACTTTTCTCTGATTCCGAATCGGTCAGGTTGGGAATAATCGAACCAAGGTTTTAGGTAGCGCTTTAGATCGACGGTCAGATCTTTGACATCTCCGTCGCTCTTGGGCCACTGAGAGAAGGTCATTGCTGAGCCCAGAATGAGGACTTCGTCGGGCCGCACGGAATAGAAACAACCCAAGTGCGCTGTGTCCGACGGAAACTGGGGATAGAGCGATGAGACAGGCAGTTTTTCGCCACGGAAAAGGCCTCCTATCTTGAAGCTATTCAAGGTCAGGTAGCGCACCTGAAGAACGGGCGTGTTGAACTCGTCGATGACCTCGAGGGAGCTCCGGTCGAAGTTTTTGCGAAAATAGTTGTTAGGATTCAAGACCCAGTTGTTGTCTCGGATTTCCGAAACGATTCTGCCGTCCAGACTGAAAAACATGGCCGAAACAAGCAAACCACCGTTGGTTGCTTTCAGAGAGAATGCCACGTTCGCCCCGAAAGGCTGTAATATCTTGCCGGCCAGCAGGCTGACATACACAACTTGCGAGCCGGTGTCGAAGTACCAACCAGAATTGAGCTCGGGCGGTGTGCCGGGCAATGCCGGAAGGGGGGAGGTAATATTGGTCTCAGGTATTAGGCAGCCAGTCTGTTGCGCGGCGGGGTTGGGAACAAAGGAAGGCCACGCGCTCAGGACAGCAATCAAAACGCCAAGGACCAAGAGGACTGATTCTATCGCTCTGTAGCAGAAGGACTTCTCTTTGATAAAGAATAGTCTCCAAGTGGTGAGAATTGCTATAAGCAGCCCGGCACCGAGGATGACGAAGCGCATTGCACTGATTGCATACGATGGGTGGGGTGGGGTCAAGCAGATTCGACGTGTAATACAGTCGTTCGTACGGGCCAGCGCGCCCGTCTGGCGAAGAAGGACCGGGAGAGGATAGGCGACAGCGCGAAATCCGTTTACCTGCCGGGTGGGAGGAAGTTATGGATACTCCGCCCAGGCGGTGCCGCCATTGGCGCGGATATCCCGGCCTGTGATCCAGCCGGCCTCGTTAGTGGGGAGGAACGCCGTCACATCGGCGATTTCGGAGGGTTGGCCGAGCCGGCGGAATGCGGCGCCATCGCGGCTAAACCGTTCAGTAATGGCCCGGCCGATCCCACGCAAGGCTCCGGTGACGAGAACGGTTCTTCCTTTCAATCCATCATTCATTCATCAGATTTCTTCTTGATGTGACGGAGCCAACCATCGTTCAGGCCGGTGGATTTCGCAATGGGAACCTGGGGACTTGTCACCGAGGCGCGTGGTGGACGGGGAGACAGGTGACGTGGTCGTGCTCGCCATGGCCTCGGCACGCTAAGCAGCGGCTGTAGTGATGTCAAATGCGATTTGGGGGCGGGGCGAGGCAAGAACGTCGAAGGTCGACGGCGAACCACAGAGACACAGAGAACACGGAGAAGAATCTGCGCGCTTGTCACCGAAGCGTGTTGCGGCAAAAATGCAGGCATGTCCACGAACCGTGGGGATGCGAATGTAGCGCGCTTTGATGAGAAGGCGAAGACCTGGGACGAAGACCCTCGCCGCGTCGCCATAGCCCTGGCCATCGCGCGGGCGGTGGAAGCCAGGCTCGGGGCGAACGAGCGGCCACGATTGATGGAGTACGGCTGCGGGACGGGGCTGTGCTGCCTGTCACTGGCCAGGCGCTGCGCGTCCGTGCTGGGCGTGGATTTTTCCGTGGAGATGCTGGCGCGGCTGGAAGCCAAGGCGCGCGCGGCGGGGTTTGGTCATGTGACGACGCGTCGCCACGATCTGACGGCGGCGCCGCTGGGCGAGTCGGAATTCAACGTCATCCTGTGCGCGATGACGCTGCATCATGTCCGGGAGATCGGGCTGCTGCTGAGGCGGTTTCACTCGATGCTGGCGGACGGGGGACTGCTGGCGGTTGCGGACCTCGACAAGGAGGACGGTTCGTTTCACGAGGACCCGCGTGGCGTCGAACACCACGGATTCGACCGGGAGTGGATTCGCCAGCAGTTGAAGGAGGCCGGTTTTGTTCAGGTGAGCTTCGAGACGGCGCACGAGATTGAAAAACCGGGCCCTTCGGGAGAAGTGCGGCGTTTCCCGGTGTTCCTGGCGGCGGCGAGGAAGGCGGGGCATTGATCCCTTGCCGATTTGGATGCCATTGTTGCCGTCATTTCGGCTCCGAAACCGCAGAGACACTGAAGGCACGGAGTATTCACCGCGAATCCGCCGGCTCACCCGCTTCGAAATGTGCTACTGGCCCGTCTTTATCGGGCCTTGTAGTTCACCGTCTGCCCTAACAGCTTGCCCTTGGCGCTCTGAATGGTCACGGTCGATCCGGAAGTCGAAACGACGAGGTTCAAGCTGGTGCCCGATCCCTTGAGCGTGAGCTTCGACGTGTCCGTCTTCGCCTGGTAGGTTCCAGTCGCATTCAATTGCGCCGTCACGCCCGTGGAAGTCTGAATCGTCGCCGTGCCCTTGTACTTGGTGCCAGTCGGCGTCAGATTCAACCCCAAGTTCCACCCGCCGGTCGAACTGCTCGGCAGGTCCATCGTCCCGCCCTTTTCGAGTCGTTCCGCGGCGCTCTTCTTCTTGCCGGTGTCCTGGTCCGTGACCGTCACGCCCACCGAGCCGCTGGTAACCACCAACTGCCCGTCGGCTTCGTCGACGCTGAAACTGATCTTCGCCGACGCGTTGAAGTCCACGTCATCGGTGTCGCCGTCCTCGTCCACCACCACCGTTCCCGAACCGGACAGCGAGAGATTCATCGACACGCTCGTCGTGTCGCCGGCGGTCTTCACCGAGCCGCTGGCGTTGATGTCACCGCTCAGATAATTGCCCCCCCAATCATCATACTCAAAACTCCCCGAGCCGGTGAAGTCGCCCGACGCGTCCTGACTGATGGAAAAGTCCAAATCGAGTCCGAGACCGGGGTCGCCCGAATAATCGCCCGAAATGTCCCAGACCGGCGCCGAGCCGCTGATGTCAGTGGAATAACTGCCGTTGGCGATTTCCGCGCGGGTCGCCCGCGCGCCAACCGTCAGACACACAATCGCCATCGCTACGAGTATCTTCGCGCACTTCATAATGTTCCCTCCGCGCGACCCGAAGCCACCTCTCGACGGAACAACTCGCTTCTTAAGCGTCGACATTATGCGGCCAGCGCAGGACACCCGTCAAGCCCGTAACATCTGGCTTTCAGGGCTGACCATGACGCGCAACCAAGCGCGGGATCATCTCGTTCGATGCAGGATCGACGGGAAGCTGGCGTCGGGAAACGGCGTGTAGAGTCCGGCGCCCGAGCCGCCGATGTTGTGCAGGAACGCATGCCGCCCCGTCCCGCCGAAATGATACGACGCCGTCACGCCGAACGCGTAGTCGCCATTGGTATTCAGATCGCCGCCGATCCCCATATCGATATAGGAGGTCACGCCAACCGCCAACCGCCCCCGCAGCAGTGCCTCGTCCACGTGGCTAAACTGATAGCCCAGGCCAAACTCCGTCGCGAGGTCATCGGCCCAATCGCGCGTCCAGAAGAAGGTAAACTCGCTGACCATCGATTGGCCGCGATCCGTATTCAACTGCGCCACGCCTTCGGCCCCGACTCCGTCCTGCCGCGTAACGGTTGTTCCAATGATCGGCCGCAAATCCCACACGTCATGATGAAGCGCCGTCCGCTGGTAATCGACCAGCAACGCGGCCGCGCCCTGCTGATCCGCCAGCGTGGGGAAATTGCGGCCGAACCCGCCAAAAGTGAAGTTCCCTTCCGGGTCGTTGTCGCGCAGCTTGCCACTCGCGGCAAGTTGCAGCCCCAGAGCGACGCCATCCGGCTGCGTCAGCGGTATCCCCCAGTTGGCTCCGAGCAAACCGAAGCCCGTGCTACCTTCGCCCGGTGGGCCTTCCACCCCGGCCGCCCCATTGATGAACAAATTATCCACCACCCCGACGAAATGCTCGCTATTCGTGGATACCGGTCCGGCCGCATTTCCTACGTCCGCCAGGGCCCCACCGTCGACGAGTCCGCCTACCAGCAGAAGCGTACAACAATAGCCGTATACCCTTCTCATGTCGGTTCCTCCTGATGTTGAGATGACCACTGTTTTACGACCTTCATTCGGTACATGCAACGTAAGTTCGTCGCGCTCGCGGATTCCTCCCTCCGATCGTCGCGGTCGTCCTCGCTGCACCAGCATGCAGGTTCGTACAGCGACTTGAGACCGGCAAACGGTCGGCCACGCGGGGTCTTTGCCTGTCAAGGCGGCCTGTTTGGCCCGCGCGTCACTTGGCGCTGACCAAACAGGCAGACGAACCACGTGACCGACCCACGCACACTATTGCCCTGTTGCCGGTGGCGCAGTCGACGACGCCGGCGGATTGGTCTCCGGCGGTGGAGCCGGTTGCGGGGCAGCCACCGGCGCCGGAGACGACGGATTGGTCGCGCCCGGATTCGCTGCTGCCGATGGCGCCGATTTCGCGGTTGGTTGGTCAGCCGCTGGTGCCACGGTTGGAGCCGATTCTTGTTGCGAACATCCCAGCAGTGCCAAGCCGATCAGGGCCGTTGCCAGAATGACCGGAATGCAGTGCTTTGATTTCATCTTGTGACTCCTTTCGTTGAGACTCAGGCAACCTACGCTGCCTTCCCGCCGACAAACAACTGACCGAATCGCTGATTCTGGCCTCGGAAGGCGCCCCAGCCGTGCATAGGACGCATTCCGAGTTGCCCGATCCGCGAGAAGAGGATCGACGCTTTACTGTTTACAGGCAGGCCGCATCGCGGCACGATGGCCATATGGCGCGACTGGAGTACTTGTCATGCGCCAGGAGCCAGCCCTGATGTTCGACGGCGCTTGTTCTTCTCCTCCTGACGTGTTGCGCGGCTGCCGTACTACCCGGTCTCGGGCCTAACACTTTGTCGGCTGACGTTGCCCGGAAATCTCGGAACATTCACGAACCCGGAGGGGACGCAGTACGTCGGTGAATTCAAGGACGGCATGTTTGACGGCCAAGGAACGCTCACGTGGGCAGGTGGACGCAGGTATGTGGGAGAGTTCAAGAATGGCCTCGGTAACGGTGTGGGGACGGCTACGTTTCCCGATGGCTCGAAATATGTGGGCGAGTTCAAGGATGACAAGATCGACGGGATAGGCAAGATGATTCACCCGGATGGCAAAGTCGAAGCCGCTATTTGGAAGGAAGGCCATTTCGTGGGGGCCTCAAGCTCGCCGTAACAATCTCGCCCCGGAGCCGACGATGAAACGATCGCGCCGGCAAGAAGTGAACCGAGACGAATGTCGGGTCGGTTGGCAAAGAAGCCCGCTTTCCGCGGCGAGGAAAAGCTGTTGAAGGAATCGCCGCGCGGAGCTAATTTTCCGAACAATGAGCGGAACGACACGACCTCAGCAGACGATGCGCCGCGTGTTGGTGGTGGACGACGACTACGATCTGGCGCAATTGCTTCGCGAGGTGCTGACCTTCGATAACTGCGAAGTCGAGGTTGCCGCGAACGGGATGGAGGCGATGGAGATCCTGCGGGCGGGCGAATTCGACGCGGTGATTTGCGATCTGATGATGCCGCGGATGGATGGCGAGGTGCTGTACAACGACGTGGTGCGGGAGTTCCCGTTTCTGGCGAGTCGGTTTGTCTTCGTGACGGGGCAGGCCTCGCGGAAAGCGGGATTCAGCGATTTCGTGAGTCGGACAGGGAACCATCTGATCGAAAAGCCATTCGACCTGCCGGCATTTCGCGCGGCGGTGCAGGAGACCATCAAGCGCGAGGATTAGTCGCGGTTGGACGTTTTTGTCACGCGGAACCACCTTTTTGGATGGTCGGATGGGACATTCCTGTGTCCGATCGCGCGTGACGTGCTTGATGCGGCGCGACTTGGCCGTTGGCAAGGGTGATGCTGGAGGAGAGGAACGTCGGGCTTGGGGGAGCCCGGAAAGCCGAGGAGGCAACCCTCGCCGTAACGCGGCTGCGGAACGATCTGCGGCCGGCGCACGGATGAAAGACCGCGCTGGGAAGCCGGTGTTGAACGATCGATGCCAGGCGACACGGAAAGCGGCTGAGAATATACGCGGGCCGATCCCGAGTTCTTTCGGGATCGGCCAACGTGTTTTAGGGCGTGACCACCTGTTCGGCGCGGCTATAATCCGATTGCGATGGCGAGTGGAAAACCCCAATCACAACCCGGGAGCCGGGGCGAGCCGGCGGGCGATGGTCTGACGCCGATGATGCAGCAATATCGCCGGGTCAAGCACCAGATTCCGCCCGACGCGCTGCTGTTGTTCCGGCTGGGCGACTTTTACGAGATGTTTTTCGACGACGCGAAGACCGGCTCTCAACTGCTGAATCTGGCCCTGACGAATCGCAACGGCGTGCCGATGTGCGGGATTCCGCATCATGCCGCCGAAACATACATCGGCAAACTATTGCGCCAGGGCCGCAAGGTGGCGATTTGCGATCAACTGGAGGAGGCCCGGCCGGGCAAGCTGGTCAATCGCGATGTCACGCAAATCCTCAGTCCCGGCACGCATTTCGACGCGCATCTCCTGCACGCCGAGCGGAACAATTTTCTCGCGGCGATTTGCGGCGGCAACAGGTTCGGGTTGGCGCTGGTCGATCTGACGACTGGCGATTTCAAGGTCACGGAGCTGACGGCGGTCGACCAACTTCACAACGAGCTGACGCGCGCGCGGCCCGCCGAGATCATCGTGCCGGTGGAATGGTTCGATGAGGCGAAATCGCTGCTGGCGCCTCTGGGTTTGACGATCACGCCGTATGACGGCTGGACGTTCGAGCGAGAGACGGCCTTTTTCACGTTGCGCGACCATTTCAAGACGCAGTCGCTGGACGGCTTTGGTGTCGGTGATCTCGGCGTGGGTATCGGCGCCGCGGGCGCGGCGCTGCATTACCTGCAGCAATCATTGCGGCGGAGCACATCGCATATCCACCGTCTCACCGTGTACAGCGTCGGGGATTTCATGGTGCTCGATACGACGACGCAGCGGAATTTGGAATTGCTCGAATCCCCGCGCTCCGACCGCCGCCACACGTTGATCGGGTGCCTGGACCGCACGCTGACGCCGATGGGTGCGCGCTTGTTGCGCGAGTGGGTGACGCGGCCGCTGAAGAACGTGGAGCAGATCCGCGGGCGGCAGGATGTGATTGCGACGTTGTGCGACGCGCCACATGTGCTGGCGGATTTTCGCGAGCAGCTTCACGGCGTGCGCGACATGGAACGGACGCTGGGGCGGTTGAGCGTGGGTAGCGGAAACGCGCGGGACCTGGTCGTGTTGAAAGAATCGCTGGCCGCCGTGCCGAAAGTGAAAGCAACGCTACAGCCGATTGTGGAGGGTCAAGCGGAAGCGCGGCCGTTTGCGGAAGCCGCCAAGCGGGAACTGGGCCCTGCTGATTTGCTGGCGACGTTGACGGGCCAGATCACCGAACTGCCCGACCTGGTGGATCTCGTTGCGCGGGCGATCGCGGATGCGCCGCCGCTGGCGTTGAAGGAAGGCGGACTGATCAAGCCGGGATACAACACGCAATTGGACGAACTGCGGCGGGCATCGACGGATGGCAAGGCATGGATCGCAGCGTTGCAGCAGAAAGAAATCGAGCGGACGGGCATCGCGTCGCTGAAGGTGCGGTTCAATTCGGTGTTCGGCTACTACATCGAGGTAACGAAATCGAACCTCAGCAAGGTGCCGGGCGATTACATCCGCAAACAGACCATCGCGAACGGCGAGCGGTTTTTCACTCCTGAGTTGAAGGAGATGGAGCAGAAGATTCTCGGGGCGGACGAACGCGCCAACGCGCTGGAGTACGAGATTTTCCAGCAGATTCGCGGCGCGGCGGTAGAGAAATCTGCGCCGATCCAGGAATCGGCTTCGGCGATTGCAGCGCTGGACGTGTTGGCGGGTCTGGCGGAGCTGGCGCGGCACCAGAGCTATTGCCGGCCCGTGGTGGACGACGGCGGCCGGATCGAGATTGTGGATGGGCGTCACCCGGTGCTGGAGCAGACGCTGATCGAAGAGCGGTTCGTGCCGAACGACGTGCTACTCGACAATCGCGAGCAACAGATTCTGATCATCACAGGGCCGAACATGGCGGGCAAGAGCACCTACATCCGGCAGGTGGCGCTGCTGGTATTGATGGCGCAGGTGGGCTCGTTCATTCCCGCGGCGCGGGCGACGGTCGGATTGGTGGACCGGATCTTCACGCGGGTGGGCGCGACCGACGATCTGGCGCGCGGTCAGAGCACGTTCCTGGTGGAGATGAACGAGACGGCGAACATTTTGAACAACGCCACGCCGAAGAGCTTGATTGTACTGGATGAGATCGGGCGCGGGACCAGCACGTTTGACGGGCTGAGCATCGCGTGGGCAGTGGCGGAACATTTGCACGGGGTAGTCGGCGCCAAGACGCTGTTCGCGACGCATTATCATGAACTCACCGAACTTGCCGCCACGATGCCGCGGGTGAAAAATTACAATGTGGCTGTCCGCGAGTGGCACGACCAGGTGATTTTCCTCCACAAGATTTTGCCGGGCGGGACCGACAAGAGCTACGGCATCCAGGTTGCGCGGTTGGCGGGGTTGCCGAAGGAAGTGGTCGCCCGAGCCAAGGAAGTGCTCAGCAACCTCGAAGAGGCGGAGTTGTCGGCGGAGGGCAAGCCGAAGCTGGCGGAGCGAAAGCGGAAAGCGGAAGGCGGAAAGCCAAAGCCGGAAGCGAAAGAAGCGCCGCAGATGTATTTGTTCGGTGGGAAGCCGAAGAGCCAATGAGCGAGAGGGACTGAACGTGCCTGCTACCAAGGTCGAGCGATCTTTTTACCCAAATGGTCAGTTGAGGGTGGAGGTGACCCTCGTCAATGGATTGCCCAACGGCTGCACCCGCCGTTGGCATCCCAATGGGGTATTGGCGGAAGAACTGTCCGTTAGGGATGGCATTTTCGAGGGAACCAGTAAGAGATGGAACGACAAAGGGGAACTGGTCGGAAGTTTTCAAGTCCACGGGGGAACGGGCATTGTCAAGTCGTGGTACGATAACGGAGTTCTTCAAGGTGAAGTCTCGTACGTAGACGGGAAATTCACGGGCCGGCAACGCGCATGGTTTGAAGACGGTAAGCTTGTAACCGAGGTGTTTTGGATTCGTGGAAGACAAGTTTCTCGAAAAAGATACCTTGCAGTTTGCGAGACGGATTCTTCGCTTCCACGATATGATAACGAGCCAAGAGTTGAGACGTGGGAGCAAGAGATGAAGCGCTTGGCCAAGCCGAGGAAAAGGCGAGCTACAAACCCCAAATTGGCGGAAGCATCTGCCCGACATTTGCAGGAGCTCTTGGCCGATCCTGCGACTTGTGAGGCTCGTGAATGGCTGAAGGTGGCCCCGCATGGCAAGACGAGGACGTTGGGTGAGATCCCTAATCCAGACGAATCATTAGCGTTGGTCGAGGAAGCCTACAGCGCGGGGGCAGCAAAAGTGCTGGTCGTGAAGATCGGAGGAGATGGCGGGATGGAGAATAGCGGGACGTTGGTGGTTCGGCTACCCAAGTCAGACAATAAGCGGAGGCAGGCACTCGATTGGTGCAACGAGCAGAATGGTTGGCAGGGGTTTGATCCAGAGGACGATGAGGGTCAAAGGTGGGTAATTGTGCGACTTGACTGAGTCTTTACGTTCGGTTTGAGTGAATTTCGCCTGAAGCCACTCGCGAGCATCGCGACTAGAACAGCGGCGTGAGCACGGTTTTCTTGCGGCGGTTGTCGAGGGTGATATTGAACAGGTCGAAGAAGCCTTCGCGGCCGAGTAATAGCGGGGACATCTTCGATTCCACGTACAGGCAAGGGATCGAAGGTACTTGGAGGCCGCCAATGCGCAGACGGACGGTCCCGCGACGAGCTTCCACCGATTGGCCGGCGATTCCCTTGACCTTCGTCCTCGGCAGCGACGAGACATCAATCCCGGCCAGTTCGCCGAGTGCTCGGGACAGCATGGTGCAATCGGCCCCGGAGTCCAGGACCAAGCGGATGGGAAACACGCCGTAAGGGGTTGGCAGTTCCGCCAGAACGACCGGAACGAGAACGGATACACCGCTTTCAAGGCGTGTTCGGTAAGGGAATTCAGTAGATGGCGACGGCATCTCGGGGACCAAATCTTTCCAGAATGGTCTTGCTCGGATCGATGCCACGCCGACGAATCTCCGCAAGCACTTTGCGGATCGAACGCGAGTGGGCAATCAGCTTTCCGCTCTTGCGGTAAGTCACCACGAATTCGTCGGGATACTTCTTCTGCAACTGAACGTAATACCCACTGCTCATGCCAGTAATCTATCGTCGGTGTCGTTCGTTTGCAACTCGCAACCGCTCAGGCTTTCGGCCAGAGGAAGCCTTTGTAGACGAGGCCGGCGAGTGTGCCGCCGATCATCGGGCCGAACCAGTAGATGTAATGGGCGTCCCAGAAACTGACGGCGAGGGCAGGGCCGAACACGCGGGCGGGATTGATCGCGCCGCCCGTGAGCGGCCCGGCGAACAGGATGCCGATGGTGATGGTCAGGCCAGGTCGAAACGATCGAGATTCATGACCTTGGCCCACGCGGCCACGAAGTCCCGCACGAACTTCCGCTGCGCGTCGTGGCACGCGTAGACCTCCGCGATGGCGCGGAGCTCCGAGTTTGAGCCGAAGACGAGGTCGACGCGGCTGCCGGTCCACTGGAGCGTTCCCGTCATGCGATCGCGGCCCTCGAAGGTCTCCCCGTCGTCGGATGTGGCCGTCCACGCCGTGCCCATATCGAGCAGGTTCACGAAGAAGTCGTTGGTCAACGTCCCGGGCCGCTTGGTGAAGACGCCGAGGGGGGACTGCTTGTAGTTCGCGTTGAGGACGCGCATCCCGCCAACGAGCACGGTCATCTCGGGAGCGGTCAGCGTCAGCAGGGCCGCCCGATCGATCAGCAGATGTTCCGCGGGACACCGGGATCCGTGTGCGGAATAGTTGCGGAAGCCGTCCGCCGTCGGCTCGAGCACGGCGAACGATTCGATGTCGGTCTGCTTCTGCGTGGCATCGGTACGTCCGGGGGCGAAGGGGACCTGAACGTTGTGCCCGGCGTTCTTGGCGGCTCGCTCGACGGCCGCGCAGCCGCCCAGCACGATCAGGTCGGCCAGCGAGACCGGCTTTTTGAAATCCTTACGGATCCTCTCCAAGGTGCGCAGCACCTTCGCCAACTCAGCGGGATTGTTAACTTCCCAATCCTTCTGCGGCGCGAGGCGAATGCGCGCCCCGTTGGCGCCACCACGCTTGTCGGTGCCGCGGAATGTGGCCGCGGACGCCCAGGCGGTCGAGATGAGCTGTGAGACGGACAATCCCGAGGCGAGGATCTTGGTTTTGAGGGCGGCGATGTCCTTCGCGCCGATCAGTTTGTCCTTCACCGGCGGGACGGGGTCCTGCCACAGTTGCGGCTCGCTGGGCACCAGCGGACCCAGATACCGTGCGATCGGCCCCATGTCGCGGTGAGTGAGCTTGAACCACGCCTTGGCGAAGGCGACGGCAAGTTCTTCCGGGTGCTCGTAGAAGCGGCGCGAGATCTTCTCGTAGACCGGGTCGAACCGGAGCGCGAGGTCGGTGGTCAACATTGCCGGGGCGTGGCGCTTCGACGGGTCGTGGGCGTTGGGGACCGTGCCCGCACCGGCGCCGGCCTTCGGCTTCCACTGGTGCGCGCCCGCCGGGCTCTTGGTCAGCTCCCACTCGTACTCGAAGAGGTTCGCGAAGAAGTTGTTGCTCCACTTCGTCGGCGTCGTGGTCCAGGTGACCTCGAGGCCGCTGGAGATGGCGTCGCCGCCCTTGCCGGTGCCGTAGCTGCTCTTCCAGCCGAGGCCCTGCTCCTCGAGGGGGGCCGCTTCCGGTTCGGGGCCGACGTGGCTCGCCGGGCCCGCACCATGCGTCTTGCCGAACGTGTGTCCGCCGGCGATGAGTGCCACCGTCTCCTCGTCGTTCATCGCCATGCGGCGGAACGTCTCTCGAATGTCCCTGGCTGCAGCCAGTGGATCCGGTTTGCCGTTCGGTCCTTCCGGATTCACGTAGATGAGGCCCATCTGAACGGCGGCGAGAGGATTCTCGAGGTTGCGGTCGCCGCTGTAGCGCTCGTCGCCGAGCCACGTGCGTTCGGACCCCCAGTAGACGTCGTCAGGTTCCCAAACATCCGCGCGTCCGCCGCCAAAGCCGAAGGTCTTGAAGCCCATCGATTCGAGGGCGCAGTTTCCGGCGAAGATCATCAGGTCGGCCCACGAGATTTTCCGGCCGTACTTCTGCTTGATCGGCCAGAGCAGCCGGCGCGCCTTGTCGAGGTTCACATTGTCGGGCCAGCTGTTGAGGGGCGCAAAGCGCTGCATGCCGGCCCCCGCACCGCCACGACCGTCGCGGATGCGGTACGTGCCCGCGCTGTGCCATGCCATCCGAATGAAGAGCGGCCCGTAGTGACCGTAGTCGGCCGGCCACCAGTCCTGCGACGTCGTCATCACCGCTTCGATGTCCTTCTTCAGGGCATTGAGATCGAGTTTCTTGAATTCCTCGGCATAGTTGAACTCCTTCCCCATGGGGTCGGACAGGGGAGAGTTCGGGCGTAGCATCTGCAGGTTCAACTGATTCGGCCACCAGTCTCGATTTGACTGGGCTCCAGCCGCCGTGTGTTTCTGAGCCTCGTTCATTGCCGGGCATTTACTTTCCGTGGTCATGTTTCCTCCAATCAATCGCGCTCCGAACTTACACTGCTCAGACAAATGCCGCCAGTAATTAAAGGAGAGGGGGCGCGCGTCAAGAGTTATTGTCGCGCGGGGCAGGAGTATGGTATAGTGGCGGGGCTGAGAATGGCGTCTTTATGGCGATCCAGAACCGCATCATTAAAGTGCAGAAGCGCAACCGCGCGCTGGTCACGTTCGACGAGGAGCGGATTTGCGAGGCCGTGTTGCGGGCGTCGGAGACCATCGCCGGTTTTCGGCAGGATTATCTGCCCGGCATCAACGACAAGATTTTCGAGGCGTACGATTCGGACAAGAGCCTGGCGGGGTTCATTGCCGACGCGGTGGTGCTGTGCCTGAACGCGCAACCGCATCACCTGATCGCGAATTTCCCGCCGACCATCGAGACGATCCAGGACGGAGTGTTGCACGCGCTGCGCAGTTACGGGTTCCAGAACACGGCCGACGCATACGAATGTTATCGGTGGGGCCGGCACTGGCTGCGCGAGGGCGCGATCACCGACACGCAATTCGTCGGCAACGGGTTCCCGAAGAAGCGGATGGAGAAAGCGCTGGAGTGGAACCGGCAGCATGGGTGCGACACGGTGGCGGGGTTGAGCGACGTGGTGCGCCGCGGCAAACTGAAGCCGGTGGTGGACGAATCGTTGGCGGCGTATGAGGCGTCGCTGGATGAAGCGGCGGGCAAAGTGATCGCGCGGCTGAACGCGGGCGACAATATCCGCATGATGTGGGTCAGCGGT
>DATKNW010000029.1:0-44114 GCA_035541135.1 Verrucomicrobiia bacterium | reverse complement strand
CGTGCACGTCGCCAACGCCGTCGCCACGTGGGTGCACGCCGACTTCATCACCGTCGAGGTCATCTTTGCCGGATTGATCGGCGCGATCGTGTGGGACCTCATCACGTGGTACGGCGGGCTGCCGTCGAGTTCGTCCCACGCCTTGCTCGGGGGATTCGGCGGTGCCGCCATCGTTCACGCCGGTACGTGGAACGGCGTGTTGCACACGGCGAAGGTCATGTCCACGGTGGAATTCATCGTCATCGCGCCGTTGATCGGCCTCGGGCTTGGCCTGTTGTTCACGTTCACCGTGATGTGGACGTTTCGCAAAGTCTCACCGATCAAGATCGACCGCGGGTTCCGCATCGTTCAACTCGGATCGGCGGCAGCGTACAGCCTCGGCCACGGCATGAACGACGCCCAGAAAACCATGGGCATCATCGCCGCGCTGTTGTACGCCAGCATCTGGAAGAGCCAGCAGGCTGCGTTCGCCGCCGGCAAAGTGCATTTCCCGTTCTGGATCGTCCTGGTCTGCCATCTGGCCATCGCGCTCGGTACCATGGCGGGCGGTTGGCGAATTGTGAAAACGATGGGGATGAAAATCACCAAACTGCGCCCGTACGACGGCGCGTGCGCCGAACTGGCCGCGGCCACGTCCCTGTTCACTTCGACAGCGATGGGCATTCCCGTCAGCACCACGCACACGATCACGGGCGCGATTGTCGGCGTCGGCGCGGTGCACCGATTGTCCGCGGTCCGTTGGGGCGTGGCCCGGCGCGTGGTCTGGGCGTGGATACTGACCATCCCCTGCTCGGCAATCGTCGCCGCGGTGGTCTACCGGCTGCTGATGTTGGCGCAGCGCGGATAACGATCAGGGCGCGTCGGCAAAACGGTACCCGACGCCGCGCACGGTCTCGACGTAATCCGCCACCTTGCCCATCTTCTCGCGCAACCGCCGCATGTGCGTGTCCACCGTCCGCGTATCGACGTCTCCCTCGTAGCCCCAGACGTCCGAGAGCAATCGATCCCGCGATTGGACCCGCCCGCGTCGTTCCAGCAATGTGGTCAGCAATTTGAACTCCGTGGCTGTCAGGTCCACCACCTTGCCCCTGATCGTGACTTCGTGCTTGGCGATGTCCACTGTGAGCTCGCCGAACTTAAGGACCTCGGCGGGCGTGGATTTGCCGCTGACACGGCGAAGAACACTTTTCACCCGCAACGCCATCTCGCGGGGACTGAACGGCTTGGTCACATAGTCGTCCGCGCCCAGCTCCAGGCCCACGACGCGATCCACCTCTTCGGCCTTGGCCGTGAGCATGATGATCGGGATATGGATGGTCTTGGGATCGGCCTTCAAATGCCGGCACACCTCGGTGCCATCCATCTGCGGCAACATCAGATCAAGCACGATGAGAGACGGCACTTCGTCGCGCGCCTTCTGCAGCGCCATGGCGCCATCCCGTGCGGTCAGGGTCTTGTAACCCGCCTTCTGCAGGTTGTACACCAGCAGATCGACGACGTCCTGCTCGTCATCCACGATTAGAATCGATTCGGCCATGACGGCATACTGTAACGAACGTGTAACAACACGCCAACGCCCAGGTTACAAATCTGTTACGAGGCTAATGGTTGCCGGGCCCCCAGACCGTTGCCGCCTCTCTCCAAAACCCTGCAGGAACAGAAACTTACAGCGACCCGATGAATTCTGTGAGGAGTTTCCCCAGCTTGTCCTGCGCGGCGCGACCCACCTCCAGCACGTCGTCGTGGGACAATTTCTTGTTCGAGATGCCCGCGGCGAGATTCGTGATGCACGAGACGCCGGCGACTTCGATGTTGTGGTAGCGCGCGAGAATGACCTCGGGCACGGTGCTCATGCCCACGGCATCGGCGCCCGACCAGGCGAACGCCTTGATCTCGGCGGGCGTCTCGTAGCTCGGGCCCGTCGTGGCCAGATACACGCCGCGCCAGATGGGGATCTGCAGTTTCTCCGCCGCGGTATCGAGCTTTTCGCGCAATCGCGGTGAGTACGCCTGCGTCATGTCGACAAATTTGACGCCGCCGTCGCCGTTCACGCCGCCGATGAGCGGATTGATGCCCATCTGGTTGATGTGGTCCTCGATGACCATCAGGTCGCCGGGTTTGTACTGCGGATTGATGCCGCCCGCGGCATTCGTGATGATCAATATTTTCACGCCGAGCGCATCGACCACGTTGATGGGATACGTGATCTCCGCGGGCGTGCGTCCCTCGTACCGGTGGAACCGTCCGCTGAGCACCATCAGCTTCTTCCCGGCAAACTCGCCAAAGATCATCTGCCCCGCGTGACCCGCCACGGTCGGCTTGGGAAAATTCGGGATGTCCGTGTACGGGATGACGAGCGGTTTGCTGACGCCCTGCGTGATGCCGCCGAGTCCCGAGCCCACAACCAGCGCCACCTCGGGCTTGAACGCCGCTTGTCCCGTTCCGAGCGGGGCCAGTTTCTCATCCAGAAAATCCTTCGTCTCTTTTACATTGGCCATCATCGACAGGAACCTCTCACTCGATCTTCTGCACGATCAACGGCAGCCGCGTGCTCACGGGTTTGTCCGCGATCGTGTAGGCCTGTTGCACCATCCGTTCGGCTTCCGCGGCGCGCGCTTCGTCATTGTAATGCATGACCATCAATGCGTCGCCGGCCTTCACGGCGTCGCCGATCTTCTTCGGCTGTTCGAAGCCGACGGCGAAATCGATCTTGTCCGCCGAAAGCTTGCGTCCGCCGCCGAGCGCGATCACCGCGTACCCGATCTGGTCGCACTCGATGGATTGCACGAAACCGGAGTTCGGCGCGGGGATCGGCCGCGTATATTTGGCTGCCGGCAATCTCGTCACGTCATCACACACACGGGCGTCGCCGCCCTGCGCGGCGATCAGCTCGGCAAATTTCCTGAGCGCTTCGCCGCTGGCAAGTTTCTTTTGCATCATTCGCCGCGCCTCTGCAACATTTTTCGCCGCGCCGGCCATCAACAACATCTCAGCGGCGAGCGCGAGCGTGACTTCGAGCAGGTCGTTTAGTGGGGCGGCCGTCCCGGCCGCCTTCGTTTGATTCGCGGGCGAGACGCCCGCGCCACTGCTCATCAACTCAATGCACTCGCGCACTTCCAGCGCATTGCCGATCTTCTGTCCGAGTGGCTGATTCATGTCGGTCTGCAGAGCAACCACCTTCTTGCCGTAGCGTTTTCCGACCTCGACCATCGCCCGTGCCAGTTCCGCTGACGAGTCGCGGGTCCGCATGAACGCGCCGCTGCCCCATTTCACGTCGAGCACCAGGCCGTCCACGTTTTCCGCGAGCTTCTTGCACATGATGCTGGCGACGATCAGCGGCAGACACGAAACCGTCGCGGTCACATCGCGCAACGCGTACAGCTTCTTGTCGGCCGGGGCGATCTCCGCGGTCTGGCCGATCATGCAGCAGCCAACCTTCTCCGTGATGCGCTGAAATTCGTCGAGCGACAGATTCACGTTGAACCCGGCAATGCTTTCCAGTTTGTCGAGCGTGCCCCCGGTCGGCCCGAGCCCGCGCCCGGAAATCATCGGCACCTTCACCCCGCACGCCGCGACGAGCGGAGCAATGATCAATGATGTTTTGTCGCCGATCCCGCCCGTGCTGTGTTTGTCCGCATGGAAACCAGTGTTTGGGTGTCCAGGTGCATGAGTGCCTGAGTCCTTGGAAGCTGAGGCACTTGGACCCTTGGGCACTTGGGCGCTGTCTTTTCTCCATTCTACAACCTTCCCACTCTCGATCATCGCGCGGGTCAGCCACATCGTCTCATCGAAATTCATCCCCTGAAAACAAACCGCCATCGCCAGCGCGGACATCTGGTAATCAGGCAGCTCGCTACTCGTAAAGCCGTTGATGAAGAATCGGATCTCTTCTTCCGTCAGCGCATGGCCGTCACGCTTCTTCTGGATGATTTGTGCGGGCAGGGGCATTGCAGTGGGAGGCTCTCGGCTTTAGCCCTCAGTTCTCAAGTTCTGGTTTGACGCTGAGTCTGTCACGCTTTGTAGGACCGATTGTAGAAGGACCGGCGAAAATGGCAACGGAATTAGACCTTCATCGTGGCACGCAACGTGCATCAAACCGCAGCCATGACCAACGAACCACATCCGGGAAACAACCCGCTTCTTGGGCAGTGGAACCGGCAGCTCAAATTTCCACCGTTCCTGACGCTCTATGCGGGAGGGTTCGCGGTCTGGGCGTGGTGCGCGTTCGTGTTTCACCCAACGGGCGGTCTTGGCCCCTCGGTCTGCAACCAACTGCTTCGCGCCGCCGTCCCTTTCTGGGCCGCGTTCACGGCCTGCTTCTTCATCGTCACTCGCCAGCCGCGCATGACATTGAAGACGATCGGCTGGATCGGTCTGACCTTCTCCATGTTCTCGCTGGCGGTGACCGTCGCCGAATTATCCGGTCACTGAGCGAGCCGCTTGCTTCAACCAAAAAGGTCTGGAGTTTGATTTCGCGATCGTTCCGCGCGTGGCGCCGAACCGGTTAGGATCTCTGCGAACTTCCTGTACAGCGCCTTCAGCTTGTCGAGGTAGTAGTCGATATTCTCGTCGCGGCGGGCGGGATTGAATTCACTCGCCAGCTTGCAGTTGTCGTAGACGCTGACGCGTTTGCTGTCGCCGGTGACGTAGTAGGTGATCTGGTCGCCGGGCCCGTGCGCCCGCCCGGACTTCAACGCGAGCTCGTAAGCGGCGCTCCGGTTGCGGGCTGATTGCGCGATCTTCTGCCGATACGCGTCCAATGTGTCCTGCAGCGTCTCCGTCTTCGCAAGTACATCGATCGGGAACTGGCCGCGCTCGATCTTCTGGCAGTAATCCTCGTAGAGCTGCGGCACCTTCTTCGCCTCACCCCGGAGCGCGAGTGTCAGCATCTCCTCCAGAAACTGCCGCTGAAACTTCTCCAGGCCACGCGACCGCAATGCCGACCCGGTGACGTGAAGTTTCCTCTCGCCATCCAGCAGCGCGTAATTCTTCATCTTGTAGCTGAACATCGCGGGGAATTGTCCATCGATTTCGACATCGACGCCTTTCGGCAGCGCGGTTTGCAGCTCGCGTTCGAGCGTCTGCGGGTCGGTTCCCGACGGCGGCACGAAGTACAAACCGTCCGTGTCGATCTCGATGACTTTCGCGCCGCGTTTCTGAAGCCATTCGAGCATTGTTTTGAGCGTCTCGCGGCCTTTGGCAGTGACCTCCTCGGCGGCGGCGAAATCCCCAAAGTGCGCCTGCGAAAAACCGAGATAACCGTAAAACGAATTAATGAGAATCTTGAACGTCTGCTGCAAGGCATCGAGATTCTGACGCTGCGTCTCGTCCTTCGAGATTTTCATGTCCGCCTTGGCCTTTAACCGGAACTGGCGCAGGTCGCGCAGCAACGGCAGAAACAAGCCCAGCTCGTCGCCGCGCGGTTTGATGTCGAACGCCAGCATCAGTGACGGGTACAGCGATTGCACGTCGCAATGCCACACGTCGCGGACCACGCCCTCCTGGAACATGTCCGTGTACCCGCCGGCGAACGGACGCGGCTCGCCGAACTGCGGGACGCTCTGGTTGCGGTGCAGATACTCGCGGAGGAATAGCGCATCGATCTTCGTCGCGTTGCCGCGCACGACCACATCCTGATAGTTGTACGGGAAAACCTGGGCCTGGACGAAATAGCTGGCGCTGAGCAACTCGCTGATTCGCCGCACGGCTGCCGTGCCTGTTTCTTTCACCCCAAAATGTGCCGCCACTTCACCCAGCTCGAACCCCTCCAACTCCCGCGATGATACGTCGTAAAACACGCTCAACAAGAACGTGTCCACGATGTGCCGACCGTGGATCGCGAACTTGGGATATTGGATCGTGCGCTCGGCGATTTGCACGCGGGATTGCCGGGACCGCAGCATCGAGCCGTCGCGTCCCAGTTTCAGCGGAACGCGGGTCGCGTGGGCGCGCGCTGCGAGTTGCGTCAACGTCCCGCGGAAGACGTCGTGACCTTCGAGCACATCGGGGTCGCGCTCGCGAATGGCGTCGACAAGTTTCTTGAGAATCTGCGTCTCGGTCCCGGTGAGTTCCTGCTGCCAACCACGATTATCGCCGAGTTGCGCGGCCTCCAGCTTGCCGTCGGCAGCCATCACGACAGCGATTTGCAGGCGGTGGAGCTGATCGAATCGCCATCCCTTGAACAACGTGCGGCCCGTGGCCATGAGATACTGCTGCGCCGGATCGTTGATGGCGAAATACGAGGCGGCGCCGAGGAACTTCCGCGCCTGCTGGAAATCCGTCCACGACTGGAGCCTGCCCAGAAACTTGAAGAATCCTCCGCCCGCCAACGGCACGTACTCAACCTTGCGGTCGAAGCCCTGCAGGTACACCTGCTCGGGCAGCCAAAGGAACGGGTGGAAAGGCCGGGTCTCGCTTACCAGTTTGTCGTCGGGTCGGCGGTAAACAGTGATCTCCGCATCGCCCGTTGGCTCCGCGCTGACGATGGCCGGTGTGTCGTCGCGCCCGAACAGCAATTGGTTCTCGGCGAAGGGGGTCGCGCGCGGCTTCACGCCGATACTATAGCAAAAACGGCCTGTTCCGAAAGGTTCCAGAACAGGCCGTCACTGCGAAAGTGCAGCAGCTATCTCAAATCCGCCCAGCAGAAGACCAGTCGATACAAATTGACCGCGAAGGTCTGCAACTGATGCCACATGCAATGGAGCGTGCACCACTTCGTCCCTTCGTCCGGCTGGATCGTGCCCCCGGCCTGGATCAAATCGGCTTGCGCGGCGAGTTGACTCAATTGCTGGTCGTTCAACTGCGAGAGGCGCGCGTGGGCCTGCTGGCTGGTCAGTCCCACTGCCTGCAACTGACTGGCCACAATGTGTTCGTTGAGCAATGTATCCACCTTCTGGTACGCGCTCGACGCGCCCGCGGATTCGACGGAGTCACTCGGCGCGGCAAACGCCGACACACTGAGAGCGATGATCGTAACGGCAGATACGCCAGCAAGCTGCGCAATCTTCATAATATTGCCTCCGAATAGCTGCCAGACAATACAACCAGACCCACCCGCCAGACAAGAAGATTTTGTCTCACGCATTTTCGGTGCGCGGAATGTCCACCGCACCACACCGCCCGGCTAATGGGCAGCGGATGGGGCCGACTTGACCGCCGCAGGCGGAGATGGCGCAGAGACCTTTGCGACTGTCGCGTCCAGGAATTCAATCGATGCCCGCGCGATTTCGGCTGCGCGATGACCGTGTCGGGGAAGCTCCACGTTGATCAGCCCCGTGTACTTGTTGTCGCTGAGCACGCGCAGGATGGCGACAAAATCCAGCTCGCCCTCGCCGAACATCAGATGGTCGTGTTTGCGGTCGCGGATGTCTTCGATGTGAATGTTGCGGATCAGATTCGCGAACTTGCCGTAGACCTGGCGAAACGGTGCGGTCTCCGTGCAAAACACATGGCCGATGTCCATCGTCAGGCCGAACCGCGCGCTGGTAATGTGCTTCTTGAGCACCTCGAACTTGGCCATGTCGTCGACGAGCATTCCCGGCTCCGGCTCGAACGCCAGCTGCACCCCGCGCCGCTTCGAGTGTTCGGCCAGTTGCAGGCAGCCCGTGACCAGCCAGTCCCACGCCTGGTGCTCGGGGACCTCCGCCTCCGGCACTCCCGACCAGAAGCTCACGCACTCGGCATGCAGGTCGGCGGCGATGTCCACCGCCCGCCGCAGGAATTCGAGTCGAATCTGCCGGCCCTCGCTGCTGACCAGCGTCGGGTAGCGATCCCGCTGCGGATTGAGCAAATAGTGCGCCCCCGTCTCAATCACCACGCGCAGTTGCAGTTTGTCCAGGAGCTGGCGCAAGCGGTTGAGATCGGCGGGCTCGACGCTGAACGGATTGCAGTGATAGTTGTCCAGCGTCAACGCAACGCCGCGGTAGCCGCAGTCGGCGATGATCTCCAGCGCATCTTCGAGTTTGTGTTGGCCAAACCCGTTTGTATTGTAACCAAAACTCAGGTTCATCTCGCCTGTCTCGAACGACGACTCGCCCGGACCGATCCGGCTCGAATAAATAGCGCGGCTCTGGTAGATTTACCAGAGGTAAATGAGCGACCGACCGCCACACGCGCCCGGACACAAATCTCGCACCTGCACACGCGCCGCGAGATGCCTCGCCATCGCGCTCCTCTCCGCGCTCGCCCTGGCCGCCCTCTACGAGCCGCCCGCCCAGCCGGACACCCAGATCCTCAAGAACGATCAGCCCGCCAGCGGCCGCGACCCGGCCCGCGCCGTTCTCTATCAGGGCCGCGGCATCCAGTTGGTCAAGGACGGCAAGCTCGACCTGGCCCTCGAGCAGTTTCATCGCGCCGCGGCGTACGATCCGCTCAACATGAACATCATCGTCAACATGGCCTACGTCCTCGACAAGCTCGGCCGATACCAGGAAGCCGTCGAGGAGCTCAAGGATGCCGAGAAGATCGATTCCCACAACGTGATGATCTACCTCAACTGGGGCAACTCGCTCATCAACTTGAAGAAGTTCAACGAGGCGCTGCAGCCCCTCCAGAAAGCCGTCGACCTCGATCCCAGCAACCGCCTCGCCTACGTCAACCTCGCCGCCGCCTTCAACGACCTCGGACGCTACCGCGACGCCGCCGCGCAATTCGAGAAGGCGATCAGCCTCGACCCGAAGAACACCGCGCTCATCTACGATCTCGCGGCCATCTGGTCCAGCCTCGGCGAAAACGACAAGGCCATCCAGCGCTACGAGCAGGTCATCAGCCTCGACCCCAGCAACGAGCTGGCCTACGTCAACCTCGGCTCCACGCTCCACCACCTCGGCCGCTATCAGGACGCCGCCCGCCAGCTTCAGAAGGCTGTCGACCTCGATCCGGGCAACATCGCCCTCATCTCCATCCTCGCCAACATCTGGTCCAGCCACGGCGAGACCGACAAAGCCATCGAGCTCTACGAGCACATCATCCGAATCTCGCCCCGCAACCTCTCCGCCTACTACAACTGCGCCGCGCTCTACGAAAAACAGGGCAACCTCGACGCCGCCATCGCCACCATCCGCGGCGCCATCAAGCTCAACGCGGACAACTCCACGCTCCGCGAACTCCTCTCGCGCCTGCTCGCCGCCCGCGCCAGCCAGAACCCGTCGCTCAATATGGAGGGCGGCGCCGGCGTCAGCAATCCGCCCGCCGAATCCCCCGCCCAACGCCTCGCGCCGTAATAAATCCGTCTTGTCTAGCCACGCCGCTCTGTCGGCGTGTTCCACCCATCCAGAACATGTGGTGGTGGGAGCGACATTCCTGTCGCGAAGGCGCGCGCTTCGCGCAACCACCTGTTGTGCGTGGGTCTCTGACCCCGCACATCATTCGACCGCAGGTCTCCTCGTTCCGCGCCGGTCTCCCGCGCTGCAAGGAGCGGATCCCCTCTCCCCTACGGCGGAGAGGGTCAGGGTGAGGGGGCACTCGTCAAATGAATCGTGTCGTGGCTTTCGCCGAGCGCTGGCTTCGCGTGTCTCCCCCCATCCCTTCCCTTCGTGTCTCATTCGTGTCATTCGTGGCACGCCCTCCCGGCTTGCGCTTCCACCGCCGGCGGCGTATCACATCCCCATGAACATCTCCCTCGTGATGACGATCATCGGCGCGGACCGACCCGGCCTCGTCGGCCGCCTCTCGACCGTCATCGCCGAGCACGGCGGCAACTGGCTCGAAAGCCGCATGGCCCATCTCGGCGGCCAGTTCGCCGGCATCCTCCGCATCGAGATTCCCGCCGCGAAGGAGCAGGCCCTCCTGAAAGCCCTCGGGTCGTTGGAACCGCAAGGCCTCTCCGTCAGCGCCCAGCGCGACGCGCCGAGCGCCGCGACCGCCGCCCGCAATCTGGCCACCATCGAGGTCATCGGACACGACCGCCCCGGCATCATCCGCGAGATTTCCCAGGTCCTGGCGCAACATCAGGTCAACGTCGAGGAATTGATGTCCGGCTGCGAGAGCGCCCCGATGTCGGGCGAGACTCTCTTCCGCGCCCGCGCCAAGGTCCGGCTCCCCGACTCCTTCGAGGTCGACACCCTCCGCCACGCCCTCGAACGCATCGAGTCCGACCTCATGGTCGACATCGCCGTCACGCCGTCCCCGTAGCTCGCGCCTCAATCTGTCATCCTGAGCTTGTCGAAACCGCCCCGGGCCGTCTGTCGTGCCCCGACGGCAGATCTCTGTCGTTTACCCCGTCCCGCCCGTTCGCCCGGTTGCAGCCACGGCGCTCTGTCGCCGTGCCGGCCCGCGGCTCCCTCCGCCCAAAAAGGGGCAAAACGAAGCCAAACGAACCCAACGCATAAAAGCGCCACATTGTCACACAAAATCCCGCCTAACCTGTTCTCCCACAAGCCTCCAACTTTTTCGCCGCGACCTCCAAGCGTTGGCTTCGTTTCGCAGAATCATATATATGGCCCCCCCCACTCCTCCGCCTTCTGGTGTAGCGGCGTTTCTGCGAAACGCCCAGTCCGTTGGATTAATAAACACCCACAATCAGGCGCGTCGCTCTCGCTCTGCCTCGCCCCTCATGGGGGAGCCGAGTCTGCGAGACGCCGCCTCGTCGTGCTGGCGCGGCAAAGGGTCAGGGTGAGGGTTACTTCCGTTGTGCGCAGGTCTCCCGACCGCGCACAAACCCCTATTTCAAAGCCGAGCCGCTGGAAGCGGCGGAGCCGTAGCGAAGCGAAGACGCGACCACGTTGTTACCCCGAGTCGCAAACGCAACGCCGCAGGCGGCCCGCAGGGCGCGCCGAGCGGGCGCGAGCGCGCGCAAAACGACTCCACATTTCAAAGAACTCATACAAATGCATTCTCGCATAACCCCTTCCCCCTGTCAACCCAAATCCGATACTTGTTGAACAGTGCGTCCCGCCTGTTTTCCCGCATAGTAGAAGGGGCCTTGGTCGCCCCCGGCGACGTCTCGCCCGTTCGGTTCGTCAGTGGGGCGGGCGTCTCGCCCGCCTGCCCTTCTCGTTGAACGGTGCGTCCCGCCTGTTTTGCGCATAGTGGAACGGGCCTTGGTCGCCTCCGGCGACATCTCGCCCGCCGCCCAAGAGGAGGTGATGTGTGAAGACGGCACGAGCGTGGGACGCCCGTCACTTTCTCGTCTTGTACGCCTTCTTGTAGCGGTCGGCGTCGGCTAAACCCCTGCGGGACCCGATCAGGCGTCGATCCGTGAATGGAAGGTTCGGGCGGACGCGGCGCAGCATCGGGTCTGTTTGGAACTCGGACTTGATGAAAGCCACTTCGCCGGCCGGGATCTTAAAGGCCTTCGCCACGATTCGGTCGAGCTTGTCCAGTATACCGCTCAGGGATTTCTCGTAGTTCTTGCCGTCGAACTCAGCGACTGTCTTTCGCCACTTCTTCAGCGTCGGTGGCGTCGGAATCGGAACTTCAACCAACGCATCCAGTTTGAGCGACTTCCCCGCGTAAAGAGCGAGGCCTTCTGCGAAGCATTCGGCGATGGCCCTGTCACTGATCTCGATCCACTCCAGCAAATCGTCGCCAGGCTGCACCACAAAAACATCGCCGCGCCTGTAAACCGATACCTCACCGGTCTTTGCCGCCTTGCCCTTGAGCAATTCTTCCGACCAATTCACGGCCGCCTTCTTGGATTCCGTTACCGCCCGCTTCAGTGTGGTGTGCGTGCCCGCCTTTAGGGCTTCAAGCAGGACTTCCTTGCGACGGTGCAAATTCTCGCAGGCGGCTAGAAACTCCCCGCGAAGCCCTACGAGTTTGTCTTGATGCTCAACCAATCTGTCAGACCACGGCAACCGACGTATTGTTGAGGGGTACACGTGGCACCGCGCACGAAACAGGACTGCTTCACGCTGGGAAAGGGCGAAAAAGTATTTATAGAGCCGTGACAAAACTAAGAAATCGAACGGAAAGCAGTCTAGCTCCGTTCTTGGGAAGAATAGGCTAACAGTATTCAGAAGGACACATTCCGATGGCCTAAAGGGCGCGGCAGTCAGTCCGGTCGAGATCTGGTGGAATGCAAATCCATTATCGGGCAAAATGTCTGCGAATCGCCACAGGCTGGCATCATCCATCCGGTTCACGTCGATATTCCGCTCCACCGGATCGCCTTCCATCCGGCAAGCAACGATGTTCTCTCCCTTGAAGACATCTTTTCCGCCCTCTTTGAGCTCGTGAATCGAGTGGCGAAATGCCGCCCCCATGCGAATCATGTCGGTTTGTTCCCATCTCAAACCGCCGCCATCCTCGGGGCGGGCGAGCGCCCACTTTTCGATGGTCTGTTTCTTCGACTTTCCGACCCAAAACTTCTGCGCGATATCGTCGAAGGTCGGGCCTTGAAACCGGTCGAGGATCGCCTTTCGCTTGGGATTTATCTTGGTAAGAATACGCCCATCCGCCGTGAAAATATCCGCGTAGGGCATCTCCACCAGACTCGCTTTTTCGAGATCGAACTCGACATGTTCCTGGTCGAGACCGGTGAACTTGGCGCACTGCTGGTCCGCGACGCGCAGGCGAATCCTGTCGCCATCCGTCGCCGGCCGCTTTTCAGCGATCAGAATGATCGGAACGACGTCGCCTCCGAAAACGAGCGGGCCGATAAGCTCCAGATCAACGATTTCCAAGATCGTCCACCTGCCGCCGATCGAAAACAGCTGCCGAAGCGTCGCGTTATCGTCATTGTCGCAGAACGACAATGGCAACAAGAAACCCACTTTGCCCGGGCCGCCATCACCGTTGGCCGCGCGGCACCAGCCGTCCAAGGCTTTATAAAGGAACAATGAATACAGATCGACGTTCGCAGAGATCTCAGCGTTGTAGTACCTCTGATCATCCTTGGTGAGAGCCGCATCTTGGCGCTCCGGTCGGACATACGGCGGGTTCCCGACAACGGCAGCATACTCGGGAACATCGATCATCGAGAACTCCGTCAGATGCGCGTCGAATAACCCCTCCATTTGCTCTTGATGGTGCAGCGAGTTGTAGCCCCCGCTAATCGAGGTTTCTGGGAAGCCACGCTTGCGAATGTCGTCACGAAAGAGAAAGAGGTGCCAGAGTAATTGCATCTGGGCCACCATCGCAGAGAAGGCATTCAGATCGTTGCCACGGATATTGGCCAGCTCTGCGAGCACGTCATTGTACAAGGCCACTCCTTTGGCAGCGGCGTCTCCAACAAGAACCTTGTATGCCTCGATTAAGAAGGTACCGAGTCCGCAGGCTGGGTCGATAATCTTGTCGCCCTTCTTCAGGTCCATTCGGCGCACGATGTAGCGCGCTATGTCCGGCGGCGTGTAGTGTTCGCCTAGCCGTTTGCGCTGGCTGACGTCAATGAATTGGCCGTAGATGTTACTGAGGACATCCTGCTCGATGGTGGCGTAGTCGAAATGCGACAAGTAAAACAGCACACGCTCGATGGCGTTGGATAGATGCTTGTCTCCCGTCGCCAAGACCCAGTCCAACTCGTTTTCGTTAAAGACCGCCGCGTAAATCTTGGAGCCTTCGCCGTAGCTCTCGCGGAGCAACCGAGCATAGCTGGTGCCGTAGTATTCCCGCATCTCCTGAAAGGCTTTGACGCCCCCATTACACAGGTACTTCTTCTTGCCGAAGAATCCGTGATCCTCGAAGAACCGCAGCATCATGCAGCGGGAGAGCAGGAGGCTGGCTGTCTCCGCGGCAAGCAGGTCGAGGGCTTTGTCTTCATCATTGCCGGTGCGTTCGAGGAATTCCGGAAGCGTGAAACACCCCAGGCGGGCGAGCGTTGTATCCCGCTTGGCCACCTTCGCAAAAGCGCGAACGTCCCTTTGATGGCGAGCGAAGGCTTCGCGCCCGCTGATTTTCTCTCCCGTAAGTCGGAATGGATTGAGGTCAAACTCTCGAATTCCATACGCTGCCCGGAAGTCGTCCAGCAACTTTTTTACGGTCAAGGCGTTGGGAAGTATATCGTCCAGAGCGCGACGGCAAGCTACTTGGAGAAGCTGCGCCGAGGTGCGCATCGCGAGATAAAACTCATTTCTACCTTGCTCCAAGGCCTTCTCTTGCCCCTTGGGAACTGTCTTTCCCAAATAGCCAAGCTTCACCTCGGCGATGTGCTCCTCGTCTCCATCGCGAAATGCCTGCAATCGTCGGTTGACGCCCGCGTGGGCTGCTGATAGCTCGACGCACGCCCTCTTAAAGGCCTCCTCGGTAATGCCGGCCCACCTGATCACCAGATCGGATTTGCCGCTGTAATTCGCCGACCTGGTGGAAACCGCGCGCAACACCAAACACGTCGGATCGACCATCGCGAACCAAACCGTGTCCAGATGAATATACTTGGATTTCTCCTCGAACGTATCCGCACGCGAAGATTCGTCGAGGAAAACTTCCGGCTCGTCCTTCGCCTCAAGAACAAGCCAGCGGAATTTGATCTCTTTACCCTTGGCGTCGAGAATACCCGACGGCGCCATAACGGCAACGTCCGGGACGTCACCAAGCTCGTTTGCAGTGTCCGTAAAAACGTCTTCCGCCCTGAAATCGAGGAACCGTACGAATAGGTCCCGGATGTAGGGATACATGTTCCGCTCCTGCCCCGGTCGACAGGAAACAATCCCCCTAATGGTTTCTTCGAAGGCGGTTTCTGCCCTCTTGGACGGTCTGGCCGTGTGCTTTGCTGGCATTAGCAGGCGCAAGTTTTGCAGAACTGCCCCTTCGACGCAAGCAAGGATGCTACGCCCCATTCGCGTTGATTCGCGGTTCTCTCCACGGCTTCTCGCCTTTTAACGATTTTACCGGTTTTAACTTCCGTCGTGGAGCTGTGGCTCAGAATCCGGCTGGCAATCCAACGCGAGGTTGGCGACAATGCCCGTCCCTATGGACGGGAAACCGCTGAGAATTCTTGCCGTAATCGTCACCATTCTGGCGCTCGCGTTCCCGTTCGTGCTCGGGCTGGATAAAATCTCCGAGTCGGACACGTTTTGGCACCTGAAAACCGGCGAGTGGATCCTGTCGCACTCGGCTGTGCCGCGCGTCGATCCGTTTTCGGCGACGGTCAGCGGGAAGCAATGGCTCGACTGGGAATGGCTGTTCCAGGTCGCGATCTACATCGTCTACACCGTTGGCGGATTCAACGCCATGGTCGCCTGGAAGGCCGTGATCGTCGGGCTCGCGGGCCTCGTGGTGTTTTTCACGTGCCGTCGCAATGGCGCGGGCGTCGCGCTCGCCGCACTGGTGATGATGGCCGCCTTCGTCGCGTCCCGGGCCCGACTCGAAGTCCGCCCCGATGTGCTGATGCTGTTGCTGTCGGCGCTGACGATCTGTGTGCTCGAAGCCGCTCGCCGCAAGTGCGCCTCGCCACAAGCGGCCCGACGCGGCAGAATCTACGCGCTGCTCGGTCTGCCAATCATTGAATTGGTGTGGGTAAACGTGCACGGGTCGTTCCTCCTCGGAATCGGGCTGGTCAGCCTGTACGCGCTCGTGCTCGGCATCGAATCGATCCTCCGGAAGAATTGGCGGTCGCTGGGATGGATCGTCGCCGCGCTCGCGTTGACGTGCGCGGCGTGTTTCGCCAATCCGTTCGGCATCGATCTCGTCCGACACGCCATCGACCAGACCCGCGCCTCGAGCCCGGCGGGCACCATCGGCGAGTGGCAGCCGACCCGCGAGCTGTTGCTGACGGAACCGAACTGGGCCTTGCGGGTATTCTGGTGGTTGTTCTGGCTGAATCCGCTCGCGCTCGTGGCCGTGCTGGCCATCAAACGCCGTGAGTTCCCCTGGGCTCACGCGCTGGTCGTCGCCGCGATGAGCGTGCTCGCCCTGCGCGCGAACCGATTCACCGCCCTGTACGCCGTTGTGACCGCGCCGATTCTGGCCCATGGTTTGTCGGTGATTCGGGCGCGATTCGCAAAAAAGCCGGTGGCCTGGGCCGAAGCGTCTGCCGAAATCCTCGCGGGCGCCGTGGCGGCGTTCCTGATTTTCGTCACGGCGACGAATCGCTGGGCCATCGCCGAGAGCCGACCCGCCAAATTCGGCGTCGGCGTGGACGAAACGATCGTCCCGATGAAGGCGTTGGACGTCATGATGGAACTGCCGCCGGGCCTGAACGTCTTCAACACGTTCCTCTCGGGCGGACCCCTGATCTGGCGGGGCTATCCGCAATGGCGTCCGTTCTGCGATGGCCGCGCCAACCTCTACGGCCGCGAGTTCGTCGATCAGTATCGCGGCGCCATGTACGACCCGAACGAATGGGAAAAATGGATGCGCCAGCGGTCGGTGTCGGTCGCGTTCATCCAGTACGGCACGGCGGATGATCGCGCGCTGCTGCAATACCTGGTCAAAAGCCCGATGTGGGACATGCTGTACTTCGATCATGCGGCTTGCATCTTCGTGCATCGGAGCTGCTGGCCGCAGTTGCGGGCGGACAACGCGCTCAAAACTCTCCCGCACGTTCATGTGACGGATGCGAAAGCCGTTCTCGCGTACGCGCACAAACTCGCCGACGAAGTCTCGGGCAACGATCCGTACCTGCGCGCGCGCGTGGTGACGACGGTCGGGAACTTCCTGATGGTCGTCGGCGCGGTCGACACGGCCAAAGCGTTGTTCGAGGATGCGATTTCGCTGCATCCGCGGCCGTCGGAGGCCTGGATGAACCTGGCCGAGATCAGCGTCGAGCAGGGCGACCTGGACCGCGCGCTGGAATTGACTGACAAGCTTCTGGAAATCAATCCGCGCTATTTCTACGCGCGGCTGACGCAGGCGCAAATCAAGGCGACCAAGGGCAACGTCGACGCGGCGCTGGACGAAGCCGAGTCGGTGACGTCCGAGCAGCCGCACTCGGCGCAGGCGTGGCTGTTGCGGGCGCAACTCGAAGCGCGGCTCGGCGACCGCGCGGGCGCGATCCAGGCGCTGCAGCGGACGATTGGCGAGCACGTCGAAGATTCGCACCTGTATTTGTTCCTCGGCCAGCTCCTCGCGATGAACGGCCGGACCAACGAAGCCGCGCAAGCCTACGAGAAATGCCTGGCCATCTGGCGCGGCCCGACCGCCCAGCGCCAGGAAATCGAAGCCAGCCTGGCCAAATTGCGGTCCCCCGCGGCGAAATAATCCCGGACAAAACGCGCTTGCGCGCGTGGGAATTTTTATTATTGTTGCGGCGCAAGGATTGCCGAAAGGGGGACTGGAACGTATGGAAGAAGTCACGTGTCCAAACTGCAATGTGGATGTCGAGCCCGAAGAGCTGAAGCGGAACAATCTGCGATGTCCCACGTGCGGGTTCGATTTGAGCGACTCGGAAGACGTGGACGACCTCGACGACGAGGAGCTTGAGGATGAGGAGATCGACGAGGACGAAGACAAAGAAGAGGACGAGGATGACGAGGATGAAGAGGAGTGACGCGGGCGCGCTCGCTGCCCGCCACACCGCATGATCGTCGAGGTATTTGAAGCCGGCCCGGTGGCGACCAACGGCTACCTGGTCGCCGACAAGCGGGGCGGCACGGCGGCGATGATCGACGCCCCGCAAGGAACCACGCCGCTGATCGTCCAGCAAGCCCGCGAGTGGAACACCCCGATTGCCTTCCTGATCAACACCCACGGCCATTGGGACCACTTTCTGGATAACGCCGAACTGCTGCGCCTGACCAAGGCGCGCTTCGGCATCCACCGCGAGAGCGCGCCGCTGCTGAAGCTTCCCCAAGCGCAGTTTTTCGGCGTGGACGTCGACATTCCACCGACCGAGCCGGATTTCTTTCTGGAAGAAGGTAAGCCGTTGAACGTGGGCGACTTGCGCTTCGAGATTCTGCATTGCCCGGGCCATTGTCCGGGCAGCGCCGTGCTGTTCGAGCGCAAGGAACGCGTGGCGTTTGTCGGCGACGTGCTGTTCGCGGGATCGGTGGGCCGCGCGGATCTGCCCGGCGGCGACTACGATCTGTTGATCCGCTCGATCCGCGAAAAGCTGTTGCCGCTCGGCGATGACGTGCGTGTTTTCCCCGGACACGGGCCGGCGACAACCATCGGGATCGAGCGTCGGACGAATCCGTTTTTGACGGGCGACGGCGGGGCGAACCCCTGAAAAATCAATAGTTGCAAGGTTTTCGGCGGTTTTGTAGTATCCGCCGAACCTTAAACCAAGGAGAACAAGTAAGGAGTCTTATGGCAAAGCTGACGAAGTCACAAGTTTTGGGAACTCTGGCGGAGAAGACCGGCGTATCGAAGAAGGTCGCGGGTCTGTTTGTCGAAGAGCTGGTGAAGTTGTCGTACAAGGAAGCGAAGAATTCCTTTACGCTTCCCGGCTTGGGCAAGCTCGTGCTCGTGAATCGCAAGGCCCGCATCGGCCGCAATCCGGCCACGGGCGAGCAGATTCAGATTCCAGCCAAGCGCGTCGTGAAGTTCCGTATCGCCAAAGCGGCGAAAGACGCGATCCTCGGCGGGAAGTAATCCGTTAGAGTTTGAAGTTCCGCGGGCGGTTGTGCGATCCACAGCCGCCCGCGTTGTTTTCGGGAGCGGAAAACTACTTCGCCGATTTCTTGGTGAAGGCGGTGATGTCGGGGATGCCGGCGGCGCGGGCGGCGTCGACGATGGCGACAACCGTTCCGTAGCTGACGGTTTTGTCGGCGGAGAACTGCACCTGCACTTTCGGATCCTTCTCCTTCGCATCGCGCAAGGATTGTTCCAGCGCGCTCAACGAAATCGGCTTGTTATCGAAGTAGATGGTCTCATCGGAGCTGACCGCGATCGAGACGCGCGAGATTTTTTCGCGGCCGACTTCCTCGGCTGTCTTGGCCTCGGGCAGGGCGAGCTTGACGGCGGTGGGCGAGTTGGCGCGGAACGTCGTCGTGGCGATGAAGAAAATCAGCAGGATGAACAGCACGTCCACGAGATTGATCACGCGGATCACGGGCGTCCGATGCGTTTTGGTGGTTTCGAAAATGTGCATGGCAAATGACGGCTAACCGCGGTAGAGGCGCGTCAGCACTTCGTTGGTGTGTTTTTCCAATTCGAGCACCAGCACCTCGATGCGGCGGCGCAGGTACATGTAAGCAATCAACGCGGGAATGGCGATGCCCAGCCCCGTCATCGTCGCGGTCAACGCCTCGTAAATGCCGCGCGAGATCATCGCCGGCTCGCCCAGACCCTTCTTGGCCACGTCCTCGAACAATTGCACCATGCCGACAACCGTGCCGAGCAATCCAAGCAACGGCCCGAGCTCGGCGATCAACTGGAGCGTGGTCAATCCGCGCTCCATCTTGCCGACGATCTGGCGGGCGAGCGACTGCATGACCTCGACGTTCTCGGTCTTGGGCAGCGTGGCGTGGGCGAACATGGCCTGCACGAGCGTGCCCAACACCGACGTGTCCGACTCGCTCAGCACGCGGACCGCCTCGGTCTGCTCCGCGGAGATCGGGCGCCGCTCGATGGCGGCGGCCAGTTCGTTGGAGATGATGCGGCGGCGCTGCAGCGCCCAGACGCGTTCCAAAATAATGGCCAGGCCCGCTATCGAGCACACCAACAGCGGCCACATGGCGATACCGCCTCGCAGAAACCAATCCGGCATGAACTCCTCCTTCTCCTCGTGTTAGCAACAATCAGTAATAAAACGTGATACTGGCCTCGCGCGGCTCCTTGCCCACCAGCGCGCGCAACGTCTCCGGCCACGGATCGAACGGCCCGGATTCTAAGATGGCCTTCTCACAAAACAACGACAAAATGCTGTTCTCCGAACCATCGGTCGTCTTGACATTCTTGACCTGACCGTCGTCGAACAACTCGAAATAGACCGTGACCGTGGCCGTGCTCTCGTAAATCCCGTAGCGGTCGATCAGTTGATACCAGCGGCTTTGGATGGCCTTGACGACCTTCTTGTCGTATGCGCCGAAGGGGCTTTCATCGACGTTGAAGGCGGCCACGCCCGTACGAGAGACGCCGCTCGCCACAAGATGGGCTTTTCGCGCCACCAGTTCGCGACCGGGCACGCCCGGCTCGCTCGGCACCGCCGGCGCGCCCACGTCTGCCATTTCATCTGCGGCCGCCGGGGCAGGAACACCCGAGCCCGTGACGACCTCCGGCGCACTGGCTGTCGGTTTCATCGCTTCCGCCACTTTTTGTTCCGGTTGTTCGACAACCTTCAATCCTCGGGCGGGAATTTCCGGTGTCGGGGCCAGCGGTTTCTGCTCTGGCACCGCTTGAACGGTTTTTGCGGGCGCAGGTGGAGACGGCTGCGCCACCTTCGGTGGCGCCGGTGGCGCGGTCGGTTTGATGACGACTGGCGTCACAACTCCCGATGGCGTAGGCACATCGACAGTATTCAGCGCGTGGCCTTCTTTGCCATCCAAATACGGAGTGTCGCCCACTTTGGCCGTAGGGTTCTTGGGATTGGCCGCGACCGTCGATTTGTCGGAGTAGTACTGCGTCGACTTCGGCTTCTCACCCGTGACCTGCGACGCGTCGGTTTCCATGAACGTCTTGGTTTCTTTGGTCTTCTCGGGCGGGGGCGGTGCACTCGGCTCGTCAAGTTTCACGAAAGTGATCGTCTGCATCGGCGCGGGCACCGCTTTTGGTTGCACATGAACCACCTGCACCAATTTCACCAGGGAGGACAGCCACGGCAACTTCAGGATGGGCGCGCCGTATTGTACCGTGCAATAGGCCATGGCGTGCAGCAGCAGCGACACCAGTAGCGCGATTTCAACAGGCAAGTTCTCGCGGTCCGCCAATCGGTCCATAGTCGCTACCATGATAGCAGATTGTGCTGCTCCATCAACTCACAGCGCTGGGGCCAGACTTCTATCCAAACGTGGCGCATTCATTATGCCAGTCCGCAGTATGGACTTGTTCTCGACCGCAGCAATGGCTGCGAATGGCTCCCTGTACGATGCTGGTTTACGAGGTTGTAACATACTATAACATGCTTGACATAAACGTGATACACATCAGTTCAACGGCGCACCATTTTGATAGTTGACTATTTAGTAAACATCAGTACTGTACCCCACGCATCATTTTGATGCGTGTGCGCTTGGTCAGTGCCAGAAGGTGAGAATAATGGGACGAGTCAGTGATGCAAGAGAGAGATTGATGGAGGCCGTGTCGGAGCTGATCTGGACTGGCTCTTACGGCAGCACGACCATCGACCATATATGTGAGAAGGCCGGCGTCAAGAAAGGCAGTTTCTATTACTTCTTCGAGTCGAAAGCCGACCTCGCGCTGGCAGCGATCGATGCGGGCTGGAATCCCATCCGGGCCGAACTCGACGCGCTGTTTTCCGCGTCGGTCCCACCCCTGGAGCGGCTACGGAAATACTGCGATTATAACTACCGATTTCAAGCCGGGATCAAAGCGAAGTGCGGTCACGTCCTGGGCTGTCCGCAGTTTTCGCTCGGCTCGGAGGTCAGCACTCAAGACGATCGCCTGCCGAAGAAGATCCAGGAGATTCTGGAATACACGCGCAGATATTTTGAATCGGCCATCCGCGACGCGCATAACGCCGGGCTGGTCGATGCCCCGGACGCCGCCGCGAAGTCACGAACTTTATTGGCGTATTATGAGGGCCTGCTTACCCAGGCTCGCATTCAGAACGATCTGGAAGTGTTGCGGGAAGCGGAGCGGAGCACGTTTCAATTACTCGGAGTAAAGGAAACCCAATCCGCACCCGTGGAATCGAACAAATGAATGGTTTTCAAGACAGGAGTCGCGCCACAAACTCTTATTTACCGAGTTTGCGTGAACGATGACGTGTGAACCCAAGCGAAAGCCGTGACTATGCCAACGATTGAAAAAGAACCGCAAGGAGCCAATCAGGAGCCGCTTGCATCGTCTGCGCCGCCGCATGGCCGCGCGGCGGCTCCGTTGAGAGGCCAAGGTGACGGCAAGCCGGCCGGCGCCCTGGTAAAGCGCATGCTGGTCATGCTGGTCATCGCCTTTCTGTTTATCGGCGCGATCGGCGCGTGGAAAGTGAAGCAAATCCGTGCGGGGATGGCGCAACTCGCCGCATTCGCGCCGCCCCCCACCGCCGTCACGACGACCGTGGCCACGCGCGAAAGCTGGCAGCCCGTGTTGAGCGCCGTGGGATCGTTGCGGGCCGTCAACGGCGTGACGGTCAGCACGGACCTGGCGGGCATTATCTCGCAGATCTCTTTTCAGTCCGGCACGACGGTCAAAAAAGGGGATCTCCTGGTGAAGCTCGACAGCCGCCAGGAAGAAGCGCAACTGCGGTCGGCCGAGGCCCGGCGCGATTGGGCGAAGATCAGCCTTGACCGTCAGCGCAGTCTCGTATCCGACGGCGCCGTGTCCAAGTCCGATTACGACCAGGCGGAGACGGAGTATCGCCAAGCCAACGCCGCGGTGGATGACGCGCAGGCGCTGATCGCCCGCAAAACGATTAAGGCGCCATTTGACGGCGTGGTCGGGATTCGCCAGGTGGATCTCGGCCAGTACCTGAATGTTGGCGCCCCGATTGTGGCCCTGCAATCGCTCGACCCGATCTATGTCGAGTTCGCTTTCCCGCAACAGAATCTCGATCAAATCGTCGTCGGCAAGGCGCTGCGAATCACGGCTGCGGGCGTTTCGGGCGAGAAATTTGACGGCGAAATCACGGCGATTGACTCCCAGCTCGACGGCTCGACGCGCAACGTCACCGTTCAGGGCACGATCAAGAATCCACAGCACCAATTGCTCCCGGGCATGTTTGTCAACGTCGAGGTGCTGCTGCCGGAACAGGAAGCGATCTTCATCCCGGCGTCGTCCGTCAGTTACGCGCCCTACGGCAACTCGGTCTTCGTCGTGAAGAACAATTCGACCCCCGGCGCCGCGGCGGGAAAAGTGGTCGAGCAACAGTTCGTGAAGCTCGGGCCGACGCGCGGCGACCAGGTCACGGTCGTCTCGGGTGTCAAGGAAGGCGACGTGGTGGTCAGCTCGGGTGTGTTCGAACTGCGGAGCGGCGCGGCGGTGCAGGTCAACAACAGCGTCCAGCCGGGCAACGAGGCCAATCCGAACCCGCCGAACATGTGAGCGGACCCGCGCCAAAGGCCCCATGAGATTCACCGACTTCTTCATCCGCCGGCCGGTCGTGGCCACGGTCGTCAACCTGATCATACTTCTGGCGGGGCTGCAGGCGATTCGCACCCTGAACATTCGCCAGTACCCGCGCAGCGACATCGCCGTCATCACTGTTCGGACGGTCTACGTGGGGGCCAACGCGGATCTGGTGCGCGGATTCATCACGACGCCGCTGGAGCGCGTCATTGCCAGCGCGGACGGCATTGACTACATCGAGTCGCAAAGCGCGCAGGGCCTGAGCACCATCACGGTACATCTGAAAATCAATTATGACAACAACGCGGCGCTCACGCAGATTCAGGCGAAGATCGCCCAGGTCCGCAACGATCTGCCGCCCGAAGCCGAAGCACCGGTGATCGACATCGAGACCAGCGACAATCAGTTCGCCGCGGCCTATCTGAGCTTCTACTCGAAGGACCTCGATCAGAACCAGATCACCGACTATCTCACCCGCGTCGTCCAGCCCAAGTTGACTGCTGTCAGCGGTGTGCAACGGGCGGACATCCTCGGCGCCCGCACGTTTGCCATGCGCATCTGGCTCAAGGCCGACCGGCTCGCGGCGTTGAACATCTCGCCGTCGGAAGTGCGCCAGGCACTCGCGGCCAATAATTATCTCTCCGCAGTCGGGGCGACGAAGGGCTCGATGATCTCGGTGAACCTGGTCGCCAACACCGATCTGCGCACCGCGGAGGAGTTCCGCAACCTTGTCGTGCGCGAGAAGAACGGCGCCATCATCCGCTTGAGGGATGTCGCCGATGTCGAGCTTGGCGCCGAGAGCTACGACGAGGACGTCCGGTTCTCCGGCGAAAAGGCGACGTTCATGGGCGTCTGGGTGCTGCCGACGGCGAACTCACTGGACGTGATCCGGGCGGTGCGGGCCGAACTCCCCGGGATCCAGCGGCAGTTGCCGGCCGGCATGAAGGTCGGCGTTCCCTACGACTCGACCGAGTACATCAACGACGCGCTGCATGAAGTGACGCACACCCTGATCGAGACGCTGATCATCGTCATCATCGTGATCTTCCTGTTCCTCGGTTCGGTCCGTTCCATGGTGATTCCGGTCGTGGCCATCCCGATCTCGCTGATCGGGGCCGTATTCCTGATGCTGGTGTTCGGGTTCACGTTGAACCTCCTCACGTTGCTGGCGATCGTGCTGTCGGTCGGGTTGGTCGTGGACGACGCGATCGTGGTCGTCGAGAACGTCGAACGCCATTTGCACGAGGGGTTGAGCCCCTACGACGCGGCGATCAAGGGCGCGCGCGAGTTGTTCGGCCCGATCATTGCTATGACGATTACGCTCGCCGCCGTGTACGCGCCGATCGGATTTCAAGGCGGACTGACCGGGGCGTTGTTCCGCGAATTCGCCCTGACGCTCGCGGGCGCGGTCATGGTCTCGGGGGTCGTCGCCATCACATTGTCGCCGATGATGTCGTCGAAGCTATTGGAGGAGGGCGCGTCCCATCACGGGTTTGCGGGGATGATCAACCGGCACTTCGACATCGTTCGCCGGAAGTACGTCCAGATTCTCGCGAACACGCTCCGCTGGCGGCCGGTGACGCTGACACTGGCGGTGATTGTGATTCTGCTGATGGTTCCGTTCGCGATGCTGTCGCAGCACGAGCTGGCGCCCAAAGAGGACCAGGGCGTCGTCTTCGGCATCGTCCAGGCCGCGCCCAATGCGACCATCGATCAGACCGGGCGGTTCACGGAAAAGATCAACGAAGTGTTTGAGTCCATGCCCGAAACCGAGCACACATTTCAAATTACCCAGCCGGGGGGCGGTTTTTCGGGAATGGTGACAAAACCGTGGAGCGAGCGGAAGCGGACGACCGAACAGATTCTCGGCGACGTTTCCGCCAAGCTCGCCAGCGTCCCGGGCGTCCGCATCATTCCGACGACGCCCGCGCCGTTGCCGGGCGGCGGGAATTTCCCGGTGGAATTCGTCATCGCGTCCACCGCCGAGCCGCAGGAACTCCTCCAATTCGCCAACAAGATCGTCGCCAAGGCGCTCCAGAGCGGCCTGTTCATGTTCGCCGACACGGATTTGAAATTCGACCAGCCGCAGACGGAGGTCGTATTCGATCGGGACAAGGTGGCGTCGCTCGGGCTGAATCTGCAACAGGTCGGACTCGATCTGGGCACCATGCTCGGCGGCGACTATGTGAACCGGTTCAGCATCCAGGGCCGCAGCTACAAGGTCATTCCCCAGATCACGCGGGTGCAACGGCTGAACGCCGATCAATTGAACGACATTTACGTGAGCGGACCGGGGGGCAAGCTCGTGCGGCTGTCGACGTTCGCGACCTTGAAAAACACGACCGAGCCGAGGTCGATCTACCGGTTCCAGCAATTGAACTCGGTCACGATTCAGGGCGCGCAATCGCCCGGCGTGACGCTCGATCAGGCGCTGAAGGTGCTCGAACAAGAAGCCACGCGGATTCTGCCGAAGGGATACACCGTCGACTACGCCGGCGAGGCGCGGCAGTTGCGGGTCGAGGGCAACAACCTGAACACCACGCTGATCCTGTCGTCCATCCTCATCTTCCTGGTGCTGGCGGCCCAGTTCGAGAGTTTCCGCGACCCGCTCATCATTCTGCTCGGGTCGGTTCCGCTGGCGTTGTCGGGGGCGTTGCTGTTTACGTTTCTCGGATTCACCACGCTGAACATCTACAGCCAGATCGGCTTGATCACCCTGGTGGGACTGGTCTCCAAGAACGGGATTCTCATCGTCGAGTTCGCCAACAAACTGCAGGAAACGGGCATGGCAAAACTGCAGGCGGTCATCGAGGCCGCGGGCACGCGGTTGCGTCCGATTCTGATGACCTCGGCGGCCACCATTGCCGGGCATTTCCCGCTCGTGCTGGCCCGCGGACCCGGCGCCGGATCGCGCAACAGCATCGGTACCGTCCTGGTCACCGGCATGGCGGTCGGGACGCTGTTCACGCTGTTTGTCGTCCCGGCCATCTACATGCTGGTGGCGCGCGATCACGCGGCGCGCGTCCGAAAAGCCGAAACCGAAGAGGCGCTCGAGGAATCAGAAGTCGAACATGCGGCTGGTGTCGCGACCGTGCGGAGCGGAGTTCTGCTCTCGGCGCCACGAGAACAGCCGTGAGCCGTTCGAACCGGGGAACATTTGTTACCGACGAAGAGGCATTGGACGAAGAATGAACACGATCCATCGCGATCAACTGATCCATCAGCTTCAGTGGCGGTACGCCACCAAACAGTTCGATCCGCAACGCAAGATCAGCGCCGCCGACTGGCTGGCCCTCGAAGAGGCGCTCGTGCTCACGCCGTCGTCGTACGGCCTGCAACCGTGGAAATTCATCGTCATTACCGATCAGGCGATGAAGGAGAAACTGGTGCCCGTCTCGTGGGGACAACGACAACCGGCGGACTGCTCGCATTTTGTCGTGTTCGCGATCCAGAAGGACCTCGACGAAGCCGACGTCGATGCCCACATCCGGCGGATTGCCGAAGTGCGAAACGTGTCGGTCGATTCGCTCGCGGGATTTCGGGATATCGTCGTTGGCAACATCGTCAAAGCGATGGACGCCACCGCCCGCAATCACTGGGCGGAACGGCAGGTGTACATTGCGCTCGGCAATTTCATGACCAGCGCGGCGCTGTTGGGGATCGATACGTGCCCGATGGAAGGCATCGTTCCGGCGCAATACAACGAGATTCTCGGCCTGGGCAAGGACGGTCTGGGCACGGTCTGCGCCGCGGCGGCCGGTTATCGGGCGGCCGGCGACAAATACGCGACGGCCAGGAAGGTCCGTTTCCCGAAAGACGAGGTCATCCGACTCATCTGAGCCGCTAGCGGATCGCGCCGATCTGGTAGTCGAGGATGGCGCGCTGGATTTCGTAGTCGTACTTGGCGCTGGTGTTGGCGATTTCGGCGGAGGTTTCGTTGAGTTGCGCCTGGCTGAGTTCGACGATCGAGCTGCTGCCAAACTGGTAGCGGGCCTGCGCCAGGTCGAGCGCCTCTTTCGCGTTCTCGAAAAGCTTCAAGGTCAGGTCGAGCCGCTCGTAGGCGTAATTGACGTTCAGGCCGGCATCCCGCACGTTTTGGATGACCGTGTTCTCGGCGTCGCGAAGTGATTCCGCTGCCGCCTTCGCGCGGAATTCGGCTTCGGACGCTTTGGCGGCGTTGAGCCCGGCATCGAAGACGGGGAGGCTGAAGTTGACGCCGGCGGCAGCGTAGCGGGCCTCGAGATGCGCGGCGTCGCGGATCGGAGTGAGGCCGCCGGCTCCAAAGGCGCTGACGGTCGGATAGTTGAGCGCTTTTTGGGCGCGCACGTACTGCTCGGCCGCGTCCCGTTCCAGCCGCAAGCGGACCAGGTCCGGCCGCTGGGACAGGGCCGTGTCCACCAGCCCGCTGGAATCAACGGTCTTGGGCGCCGGTCCGGGTTCGCCGATCAGATGATAAACCCGATGCTCACGCTCTCCCAACAGCGTGGTGAGAGCATTGTAGGACTGTGCCAAATCCGTCTCCGCCTGGGCCACGAGCAGCTTGCCCTCTTGATAGGTCACATCGGCGAACCGCAGATCGAGTTCCGACCGAAGCTTGTTGGTGGTGAGCGCCGTGATCTGGTCCAGAAGAAACTTGCGGGTCACCACGGTCTGGCGGGCCACGTCGAGCACCGACTGCGCTTTCAGCGCCGTGTAGAACGCCACATCCACATCCATCAGGATCTCTTCGCGCGTGGCCTCGGTGTTCGCGGTGGCGGCGCGCGAGGATAGCCGCGAACCGTTGAGCAGGTGCTGCGTCCGTCCAAAATCGGTGAGCAATTGACTCACCATCACCCCGTTCGCTTCGCGCTCGTAGATCACGGGGTTGTTCAAGCCACCGGCGGCAATGCGGGTGTTGTCCCCGCCGTTGCCAACGGCCGTGGCGTCAAACATCACATTCGGCAGGAGCCCGGCCCGCACCTGCGTGATGACCTGCTTCGATGCCAGCGCCTGCAAATCGGCCTCGGAAATCCTCGGGTGATTTCGCAACGCGATATCTTGCGCTTCGTGCAGCGTCAGCGACTGCTGTTCCTCCGCCCGAGCCAGGCCGAGGCCGATGGCCAGACACCCGACCGAAGTGAACAACGCCCGTCGGTAATTCATGCCGCGCCCTCGTCCGAGTTTACCGAAACGGCTGTCCGCCGATACGCCAGCAAATAGGCCGCCGGCACGATGAACACGGTGAGGATCACGGAGACCGTCAGGCCGCCGATGATCGCGCGGGCCAGCGGCGCGTAGGCTTCGCTGCCCGTGCCGAGCTTGGCCGCCATCGGTATCAAGCCAATCAGCGTCGCCAGCGACGTCATCAGCACAGGGCGCAACCGCACGCGACAGGCCAGCGCGGCGGCTTCCTTCAGCGGCCGCCCCTCCGCCCGCAGACGGTTGGTGAATTCGACGATCAGAATGCTGTTGGACACCACAATGCCTACCATCATGATCACGCCCATCAGCGACATCACATTGAGCGTCGTGCCCGTAATGAACAGGAATCCGATCACGCCAGCCAGGCCGGTCGGCACCGCGAGAAGGATCAGGAACGGATCAACCCAGGAACGAAATTGCGCGACGAGGATGAGGTACACGAGCAGCGTGGCCAGGATCAGCCCCAAGCCGAAGCTTTGAAACGAGGCCCACATGGCCTGCACGGAACCACGGACGTTGATCACCATGTTCGCCGGCAGATGCGTTTGCCCGATGATCCGTTGCACTCCCGCATACACTTTGCTCAGGTCCTCACCGGTCGGTGCCACATACACGTCCACGGTCCGCCGGATCTGGTAGTGATCCACCTCGGTCGGCGCCTGGATGTGGGAGATGCGAACCACCGAATCCAGCCGGGTTGGTTCCTTCAAATTGGCCGCGCGCAACGGCATCGAGCCAAAATCGGCGAGGTTTTTCACCATGTCTTCCGGGTATTGGACGGTCAGGAAATAATTGTTACCCGTCTTCGGATCGATCCAATAACTCGGCGCAATCATCTGGTCCGACGTCAGAGCGGTGATGACGCTGTCGACGACTTCCTTGGCGCTCAGGCCCAGTTCGCTGGCGCGTTCGCGATCGATGTTCAATTTCAGGGCCGGATAATCCACGTCCTGCGGCACGAGCACGTCGCTGACTCCGGGCATCTCGCGGACCTGTTGGGCGATCTGGTCGGCGACGCGGTGGGCGGCTTTCATATCCATGCTGCTCACCTGGATATCCAATGGCGCGGGCACGCCCTGATTCAGGATGGCATCCGCGAGACCGCCGGTCTGGAAATAGGCGCTGATCTGCGGCAATTCTTCCTGCAGCCGCGACCGCACGAGGTTCATATAATCGAAGCTGCTGCGTTTGTGGCCTTCGTCCAATCCCACCAGCACGACCGCCGTGCTGGGGCACGAGTTGGGATTGAGGATGGCGTTGAACCCGGGCGTCGTCCCGATGTTGGAGACGATGATCTTGAGGTCCTGCTTCGGCACCACTTCGCGGACGACATCCTCGACCTGACCAATCAACTTGTCGGTCAGTTCGATCCGCGTGCCGGAGGGCGCCTTGACAGACATGACGAACTGACCGGGATCCGTGCGGGGGAAGTAGGCCTTGCCCACGAATGGATACAGCGCCAGGCTCAGTACAAAGATGCCGGTGATCCCCAGAACGGTCGCCAGCGGCCGCAGCAGGGCGACCTTCAGGGAGCCTTCGTACCGATCCAGCATGTGCGTGAACCAGCCGTTGAACCGGGCATTGAACTTCTGCCCCCACGTCGTTGGCTCGGTGTGTCCGGCGGCATCGTGTCCCGCAGGAGCTTTGATCAGTTTCGCGCAGAACAACGGCACGACCGTCATCGCCACGAAGTAGGAAGCGAACAGTGACAACACCACCGATAACGCCAGCGCCGTGAACAGAAACCGGCTGACGCCGTACAGGAACGTCACGGGGAAAAAGACGACGACGGTGGTCAGGGTCGCCGCAAGCACGGCCAGCTCGACTTCTTTGCCGCCGCGTTCGGCGGCGACTTCGGGGGGCTCGCCCATTTCCAGGTGGCGGAAGATGTTTTCGAGGACGATGACGGAGTTGTCGATCAAGCGGGAGAACACGAGCGCCAGGCCGCCCAGGATCATCGCGTTGATCGTATTGCCGCCGATGGCCAGCGCGATGAACGCCGCCAGCGCCGACAGGGGAATCGACAGGAACACGGCGGCGGTGGCCCGCATGCTGCCGAGAAAAATCAGGATCATCAATCCGGTGAGCACCAGGCCGATGGCGCCTTCGTGAACCAGCGTCTCGATGGCGGTGCGGACGAAGACCGACTGGTCAAACACCACCTGAGTGACCAGTCGCCTGGGCACATCCAGCAGTCTGGAAATGACCTGCTTGACGCCGTCGACCACGGCGATTGTGTTGGCATTGCCGCCCATCTTCACGACCGGCAGGTACACGGAGCGCTGACCATTGACGCGGACGATGTTGTATTGGATTTGCGAGGCGTCTTTGGCCTGGCCGACATCCGCCACCAGCACGGATGATGGAATCCCCCGGGTCGTTCGGTCGGCCGCCATCGCATTGCCGGTTGCTTCGCCGACAGTTTTCAGAGGCACCAGATTGAGGTCACGCATGGCGTTGATCTGGCCGTCGGCATAGACGTTGTAATCGTAGGGACCAATCTTCACGTCGCCCGCGGGCAGGATCAGGTTGGCTTCGTTGACGTTGCGCACGACGTCCATCACGCTCAACTGGTGCGCCTCGAGTTTGAGCGGGTCGACGTAGACCATGATCTGGCGATAGCGGCCGCCGAACGCCGGTGGCACCGACGCGCCCGGTACGCCCGCCATCTGGTTGCGGATCGTGAACTGGCCCAGGTCCCGCAGTTGGGCCTCGGACAATCCCTCGCCCTTGAGCGTCACGAGGCAGACCGGCAGACTCGATGCGTCGAACGGCATCACGATGGGCGGGAGCGTGCCCGGCGGCAGATAGCGGAGGCTGGACATGGCCAGGTTGCCGATGCTGGCGGCGTCGAGGTTGGGATCGGTGCCGGGCTGGAAATAGACCTTGATGAGGCTCACGCCGGTGAGCGAACGCGATTCCATGTGGTCAAGGCCGGGCGCCAGCGTGAACATGCGCTCGAACTGGCCGGTAATGTCGTTCTCGATCTGCTCGGGCGGCATCCCGGAATAGAACGTGGCCACCACGACCACCGGAATCCGGATGGCCGGAAACAAATCCACCGGCATCCGCACCAGGCTGGTCACCCCCACGACACAGGTGATCAGGCACAGCACAATGATCAGATACGGGTATTTGAGAGCGAAGCGTGACATGGCAGGCCGGGTTCGTTACGGATGCTTTGCTTGGAGGGCGGCCCGCAGTTTCTCGATCGTGAACCCGGGGGACTGGCACAGTTCGATCAGCGCCTGCTCCTCGGCGGCGAGTTTCGCCGCCACGGGCGGGATCTGCGCGGCAATGTCGCCGGGGATGGATTGAACTCCATGCCGGTCGCCGTGCAATAACTCCCCGGGCTGGATCTTCAATCCGCCGATCTCGACCGGCACGCCGAACTCGACGATGTGAACGTAGGCGTGCGAGACCGCGACGCCACCGGCGAAAAGCTGGAAGCCAAGATCCTCGGCCGCCCGCACGTCGCGAACCGCGCCGTTGGTCGCCGCGCCGACACAGCCGAGCGCGCGCAGGATGTTGATGTGCACCGCGCCGAGCAACGCGGCGATTCCGGGCCTGGTCGCCACGTCCTGCACCACGACCAGGCGCGGCTCGGGCGTCGAGACGACGTAATCCCACCAGTCCGTGCGGTCGAGGTAGGTTTCGCCGGCAAATGGCGGCGCCGACCCGCGAATCTTCACGGTGACGGCGTAGCCGATGATGGGGGGAAGTGGCGGGATCAGGCAGCGAACACTGCCATCGGCGAACCCCTCGTTGCGCAGGCGTTTTTGAAAGCTCTCGATGGCGTTGGCCAGTATGGCACCATCCACGTGGCGCAGGGCTTCGAGTTGTTCGGATGTCAGCGGCGCGTTCATTCCATGGCCATGGGTTGGACGATTTTGGCTTCGACCTTCTGGCCGGGCTTGAGCTGGGCCGGGTTGCCGAGCATCACGAGATCGCCTTCGTGCACGCCGGAGACGACCTCGTATCGCGACGGGGTTTCGAGACCGAGTGTGACGGGGCGTTCTTCGATCTCATGGCTGGCATTGACGACGAGCAGATGCGTGGAACCGCCCGCCGCGGCGGCTTGCAGGGGAATCGAGAGCGCCTGGGGACGTTTCTCGACCTTCAACACCACGGTGGCGTACATGCCGGGGACGATCTGGAGGTTGGGGTTGAGCACCTCGATCTCGGTAATCATCGTCCGCGTGTTTTCACTCACCTTGTCCGTGAAACGCGTGACGGAACCCGTGAACGATTCCCCGCCAAGCGACTCGACACGCACGTCGACTTTGTCGCCCAGATGGATGTCCTTGACGTATTCGACCGACACGGGAAAATCGAGGCGGAGGCGGTAGTTGTCGGAGATGCGCAGCAGCGATTTCGCCTGGGTGTCCGAGGTCGTGCCCGCCTGAATCAGCGCGCCGGGGTCGGCGAACCGCCACGTGATCACGCCATCGAACGGGGCGGTGATCTGCGTATAAGTCAGCAAGGCCTGATACTTTTCCACGTCGGCTTTGGCCGCGGCGATGGCGGCCTCGGTGGACCGGTCTTTTGCCTCGGCGGTGTCGAGATCCTGTTGGGCGACGAGGTTGGGCTGCTGCTGATTCACGCCGACAAGGCGCCTATGGAGGAGATGGGCATCCGCATGATCGGCTTCGGCCCGTTGAACCATGGCGATGGAGTTGCTCAGGTCGTCCCGTAATTCCGGCACATCCAAAGTGGCCAGAAGCTGGCCGGCTTTCACACGGTCGCCGAAATCGACGTTCATTTTGTCGACGTAACCCGAGACCTTGGCGTGCAGCTCGACTTCCTCGTACGGACGGAACTCCGCCGGGATGGTCACCTCGTGGTAGAGGTCCTGCCGCTCGACCTTGGCCACGGCGACCACGGGCAGCTCCGCGGCGGCGGGCTCGCGGCTGGCTTCCGCGCCGGCACGCCGCGCAAACCACACAAATCCCCCGACGATGGCCACGGCGGCCAAACCCAGTACCCAGCGGAACTTTGGGCCTGTTCTCATGCGTTGCCAGAATTGGGTAGGATCTGCGTTACTCATGGTCTCACTTCGACTTTCCGTTGCGCGTGACGGGCATCGTGACGCGAAACGAGCTGCCGCCGCGATAGCTGTGGGCGGTCACGGTCGCGCCGTGCGCCGTGCAGATGGATTTCACGATCGAGAGCCCGAGGCCGGCGCCGCCGGGATCGCGCGTCCGCGCCTTGTCGACGCGGTAGAACCGGTCAAACACGTGGGGCAGGGCCTCGTCCGGAATGCCGATGCCGTTATCGAACACTTCGAGGACGGCGTGGCCGTTGTCCCGGGCGACGCGGAGGTGAACGGCGCCTTTTTCCGGTGTGTATTTGATGGCGTTGTCGAGCAGGTTGACGACGACCTGTTTGAGCCGGGCGCGGTCGCCTTCGACGATGACGTGCTGCTTCACATCGCTGGTGACCTTGATGCCTTTGTCCTCGGCGAGCAGGCTCATCTGTTCGGCGGTCGTCACCGCCAGGTCGCCGAGATCGAACTCGACCCACTCGACCTGGGCTTCCCCGGCATCGAGCCGCGACAGAGTGACCAATTGCTCGACGATCCGTGTCAGGCGGTCGACTTCTTCGAGCATGCTGCCAAATGTCTCGCGCAGCTCGGGCGTCAGCCGGCTGTCGGACGCGACGCTTTCCAGCTCGGCGCGCATGGCGGTCAGCGGCGTGCGCAACTCGTGCGAGGCATCGGCGACGAATCGCTTCGAGTTCAGGAACGCGTCCTCGAGTCGGGCAATCATCCGGTTCAGGGACAGCGACAGATGCTCCAATTCGTCGGCGGTGCGGGCGACGGGGAGGCGCTCGCTGAGATTGTGCTGGGTGATCTGCTCGGCCTTGCTCGCGATCTGGTCGACCGGCGCCAGCGCGCGGCCGACGAGCAGGTAGCCGCCGCCGATGACGACGAGCAGGGTGATCGGCAGGCCGAGGGCCAACTGTAGAAACAAGCGGTCCAACATGATTTCGACCGGACCGAGCGGCGCGCCGACCTCGACGATGTAGGATTGGCCTTCGGGCGCGCGATAGGGGACGGCGGCAATCAACAGCGTTTCACTTCCCGGCAAATGCTCCTTCCGGAACGATTCGCTCGCGGACGGCGCGGAAATGCCGGTGGGATCGAAACTCTGATCTTTCGGCGGCCCTGAGACGTAGACGACGCTCCCGTCGGCGCGCGTGATGCGGATGAATCGATCGTTGGCCTCGGGTTCGTACAGGTCTTTGACCTCGCGGGCCACGTAGGGTCCGCCGGTCTGGTTCACGCGGGCGAGGAGGGTATCGGCAATCTGCCGGGCGCGTCGGGCCTGGGACTGGCTCAGGTCGCTTTCGAGGAAATGCTGCAGGCTGAAGTACATCAGCGCGCCGAGCAGGAGGAACACGCCGGTCAACAGCCCCGCGTACCAGGCGACCAACCGAAACCGGATCGAGCGGGTGGTCATGGTTCTTCCTCGTCGGTGAGGGTGTAGCCCACGCCGCGGACGGTGTGGATGAGCTTGCGTTCGTGGGGTTCATCGACCTTTTCACGGAGATGACGGACATACACGTCCACGATGTTGGTCAGGCCCTCGAAACTCTCATCCCAGACGTGCTCGATGATCATGGTGCGGGAGAGCACGCGGCCGGCGTGGGAGGCCAGGTATTCCAGAAGCGAATACTCTTTCGCGGTCAGCTCGATGCGTTTGCCGGCGCGGCGGACCTGCTGGGTGAGGCGATCGACCTCGAGATCGGCGACGCGCAGGACGTGGTCGTGGCCGGTGGGCGGACGGCGCAAGAGAGCTTTGACGCGGACGAGCAGTTCGGCGAAGGCGAAGGGCTTGGTCAGATAATCGTCGGCGCCGGCCTCGAAGTTGTCGACCTTGTCGGCGGTGGCGTCGCGGGCGGTGAGCACGAGCACGGCAGCATGACCGCCGTGGCGGCGGAGCTTTCGGAGAAGTTCCGTGCCGTTGAGACCGGGCAGCATCAGGTCGAGAACGATGAGGTCATAGTCGACGTTCGACGCCATCTCCCAGCCGGAGTTGCCGTCGTAGGCGACGTCGACGGCGTAACGTTCGGCCCGCAGACCGCGGGCAACGACGTCCGCCACCTTTCGTTCATCTTCGACCACGAGAAGCCGCATATGTACCTTTCGACAACAAAGCAGCTTGCCAGACTCAGATTAACCCCTAGTGAACACTACATTAAAATCCATTCAGGAAGGTTTGGCAACTGGGGCGGGGGTGGCCGGCTCTCCGATGCTCTTTCCCATTCGCCCTCCACTTGTCGCCCTTCGCTTGAGAGATTTCCTACTGAGCTGGGTTTTCGGCAGCAGTTCGCCGGGGAAATTCGCCGCCCGTGCTCGTATCCTCGCTTGCCCTATTCGGGCGAGCCGGGTTAGAATTCAGCCGTAGAGTCGAGACGCTCTCTCTCGCAAGACAAGTGGCTTCAAGGGCGGGCAGCCGCAATTGGATGCGGCTGGGGGAGTGAGTAACGGCGAGTGGAGCCTCGGCTCTCTGATTGTGTCCGCCGCGCATCGCCCTGAAGTTTGAAGCCCGCTCGTACACGTGGTAGATGTTGCCGGTCACACTCCGGACAGAGCCGAGAATCCATTGAAGGGTCTCTGTGAGAGAGAGACAATGGCTCACCCGGCTCGGATGTCTGGAGGTCGTTCATGCAGTTGTGGAGTTTTCAAAATCGGGCGTGCTGGAGTACTGCGAATTCAGATGGCGAAGCTGAAATCCGTCAGTAAGGTTTTCATCGTCTGCCTGCTGTTGCCGCCGGCAGTCCTGTTGGGCTGCCTTTGGATTATCTACCGAACGGCAAGAATTGTTGGCCAGGGAAGAAATCCGCGATAATCCAGCCGCGGACATGCGCGCCCCCCCGGTTTCATCGGCCATGGCGACCGCGAAGCGCATCGGTTACAGCGGATTGGTACTCGACACGCTGGCATCGATGCATCCGGCCATTGCCCTTTACGAGTCGTTTGGCTTCGAGCGCACGGACCCTACTATGCGAACCCGCTTCCCGATGTGGTCTGCTTCCGCATGGTTCATGGACCGAACTGCGCGTGAACCCTGGCCGCAGTTCGTTGCCCGACTCGCTCGAAGACCGGGTTGACGGTCAGCTCTTCTCCTGAGTGTCCTCGGTTTTGAGGAACTCGGGTACGGGAAGGTTGGACGTCTGAGCGATCAGCATGAGGATGCCCAGGACAATGGTCAGGATGGGGGTTTCGCGGTCGATCGGCAGTAGATCCAGTTGGCGCAAGAGCGAGCAGATCGATCCGACGATGAGGAAGGGGCCGACGACGATCGTGAGTCTGTTGGGGGGACCGACCAACAAGGCAAGGAGTCCCACCGCAGTCAGGCCGATTGTCCAGATCCAGTCCACGCCCGGGAGCACTTTGAGGATGTTGAGCAGCCAAGTGACGCCGAGGACGATGATCAGAATAGGCACAACGAGTCGTTTCACTTTCATGAGAGCCCTCTCCTTTCCGTCTGACGCGAGTATCCGGCTACTCGGCGCGGGGAGTCAAATAGGAAGTTCGGAAGAGAAGCGCAAACGGCGGGCAGGCGATCCGCCTTCGCCAGGGCTTCGGCGGGACAGGGACGCCCGCCCCACCGTCGAACCGGACGCGGACGCCGCTCGCCGGGAGGTTCGCTCTCCAAATGTGGTGGAGCGGGCGATGGGAATCGAACCCACCTCGCCGGCTTGGGAAGCCGGTGCATTACCACTATGCTACGCCCGCAAAGGTTGGAACATATTGTCGCCGGTTTGGCGGTCAAATCAAGCCAAAGTTGGTAAAGGGGAAGTTGTCTGCTATGGTACGGAGTATGGCACCGCCGATTGAAACGGGGCAGCCGGGCGTGATCGTCGTCGGGGAGACCAGAGCCAAGGACGAGTTGGCGCTGCCGTGGAATGTGATCGTCCACAATGATCCGATCAACCTGATGAGCTACGTGACGATGGTGTTCATGCGCGTGTTTGGGTATCCGCGGGCGCGGGCGGAGACGTTGATGCTGGAGGTGCATCACAAGGGGCGGTCGCTGGTGTGGTCGGGCGGACGCGAGCACGCCGAGCTGTACGTGCAGCAGCTTCACGGGTATCAATTGCTGGCAACGATGGAGAAATCGGCAGCGTGATCGACCTGAGCATTCAGCAGCTCGACGAGAAGCGGATCCTGATCAGCGGGATTCCCCCGGTGCTCGCGGCGATGTTGCGGGAGATCCCGGAGATCCTTGAGCTGCGCGATTCGACCGAGGCGCGGGCGCGGCTGTATCCCAATCCGACGGCAGGCGACGACAAGATCAATCGAGAATGGCACCAGATGATGCAGCCCGAGCTACGGCATTTGTTCGTGTCGGCGGGGGAGACGGTGGGGCGGGACCTGACAGCGATGACGGCGGACAAGGAAGCGGGCGAGTCGTGGCAGGTGGCGTTTCCGATCGAGCATGTGTCGGCCTGGATGAGCGCGATCAATCAGACGCGGTTGATACTGGGGGAAATCCATAAGATCGACGAGGAAGGGATGAATCGGACGGATTTCAACCCGCGAAGCGCAAAGGACATGGCGGCATTGAGGATTCATATGCTGGGGTACCTGTTGCACCAGTTCGTCGAGTTGGGCGGGGACGATGGGTCAGAAGACCATATTTGAGGGGCAGGCGGTCAAGTCCGAGCTGGTGGTGCTGATTTTGGAGAAGTGGGGGTTACATCCCATGATGGAAGAGAAGGCGACCGGGCCAAACCCAGACGACCTGGAGCGTGACACGCGAGTACTGATCCCCGAGGCCGAGTACGAGCAGGCGCACGAAATCCTGTTTGGCGAAAGCGAGATCGAGCGGGCCGGGTTTTGACGGCGAGACACAGCTGAATTGACAACAGCCGCCTCACCTTGATCCTCTCCCCCGGAGGGGAGAGGAGACCTTCCCGGTGCCGGACTGTCAGACATCATATCGAGTGGCGCAAGGCGGTGGCGCTCGGCGTGTCGGTTTATGTGGTTGCCTGGATTGCGAGCCGCGCTCAGCCCGCTTCGAAGTGGCTCATCCACTGAAACAGATCGTAGCGTTCCTTGATCTCCGCCTGGGTGAGCGATTGCAACCGGTTCAGGCTGAAATCCTCGACGCAATACGAGGCGACCACGCTGCCGTACACGACGGCATTGCGCAGACTGTGGTCATCGACGCGGTCCCGCCGGGCGAGATAGCCCGAGAACGCGCCGGCAAAACAGTCGCCCGCCCCGGTGGGATCGTGAATATCTTCCAGCGGGTAGGCGGGCGCGCTGAAGAACAAATCTCTCCCAAACAACAGGCAGCCGTGCTCGCCCTTCTTGATGATGACGTATTGAGGGCCCTGCTGCAGGATGAGCCGCCCCGCTTTGATGAGGTTGGTCTGTTTGGTGAATTCGCGGGCTTCGCCTTCGTTGAGGACGAGGCAATCGATCCGCCGCAACAGTTCGACGAGCGCGTCGCGTTGCGTCCCGATCCACAGATCCATCGTGTCGGCCACGACGAACTTCGGCTTGGCGACCTGCGTGAGCACGTGGATCTGGAGCTGGGGCGAGATGTTGGCCAGAAAGACATAGGGCGTGCTCTGGTACGCCGCGGGCAATGTCGGCTGAAAGGTCTCGAAGACGTTCAGGCACACCGATAAGGTGCGGCGCTTGTTGAGGTCCCACTCGTATTCGCCACTCCAGCGGAAGGTCTGGCCCTCGGCGACCTGGAGGCCGTCGAGATCGATGCCGTGCTGGCGGTACAACTCGATGTATTTTTGGGGGAAATCCGTGCCGACGATGCCGACCATATTGACGGTCGTGAAGAAGCTTGCCGCCATTGAGGCGTAGCTGGCCGAGCCGCCCAGCAGATCGTGATGTTCCTCGATCGGCGTCTTGACGCTGTCCAGCGCTACCGAACCTGTAATGAGTAGGCTCATGTTACGGTTTCACACCTTTCAGTCGTTTCTTGAATTTCGCCGACGCCTCGGTGACATCGGAGGCCTTCAGAATGGCGGAGACGACTGCCACGCGCGTTGCGCCCGCTTCCATGACCTGGCCGATGTTGTCGAGGGTGATTCCGCCGATGGCGAAGAACGGGATTTTGACCTGCGCCGCGATCTCGCGCACCAGATCGATCCCGACGGGCGCGGCGCCGGGCTTGGTGGCCGTGGGAAACACGGGGCCGACCCCGATGTAGCTCGCGCCATCCCGTTCGGCGGTGAGTGCCTGATCGAGGGTGTGAGTGCTGATGCCGACGATGCGCATATTGGCGAGGCGGTCGGCGCGCTGGCCGCGCGGGATGGCCGCCCAATCTTCCTGGCCGAGATGCACGCCGTCGGCGCCGCATTCGAACGCGGCGTCGATGTCGTCGTTGATGATCACGGGAACGTGGCTGGGGAACACGGCGGACACCACCTTCAGGCCGAGGGCGACGCGTTCGGCGTGCGTGCTGTTCTTCGCGCGCACCTGCAGGATGTCGACGCCGCCCGCGACCAGATCGCGCGCGAGTTCGCCGGGGTCAAGGTTTCCAACGTACGTCGTGTCGATAAACCCGTACAACCGGCACCCGGCAAGTCGGGACTTCGACATCAACCAAAGAACACCTTCGCGACGTCGTAGAGTTCCTTCGACACGCAACGGTTGCGCACGCGCAGCTTGGGCTTGCCGGTCTTCTTGTCCACCACCTCGGTGACGATCGAGTCGATCAGGATGCCGATGACCTCGGGGCCCCGCAGAGCGACCATTTTGCCGAACTCGCCGTTCATCGCCAGCTCGACGGCTTTGACGCCGTAGCGGGTGCCGAGCACGCGGTCGAACGCGCTGGGTGTGCCGCCGCGCTGGATGTGGCCGAGCACGACCTGGCGGCTCTCGATGCCCGTGACCTTCTCGATCTCCCTGCAGAGGACCTCGCCGATGCCGCCGAGGCGGACGTGGCCGAATGCGTCGAGGGCCTTGGTCGACGTGACCTCCTCGGTGCCCTCGAGCTTGAATCCTTCCGCCGCGGCGACGATGGAGAAGTTCTTTCCGCCGGCCTGGCGCTGCTTGAGGATCTTGCAGATATCTGCCAGCGACATTGGAAACTCGGGCAACAAAATCAGGTCCGCACCGCCCGCGATACCGGCTTCGAGCGCGATCCAGCCCGCCTGTCGTCCCATCAATTCCACGACGAGCACGCGGCTGTGGGCTTCCGCCGTGCTGTGGAGGCGGTCAAGGGCTTCCGCGGCGATGTTGATCGCCGTGTCGAACCCGAAGGTCTGATCGGTGCCGTCGATATCGTTATCGATCGTCTTCGGGACGCCGATGACGGGGATGCCGCGCTTGTGCAGGCGCGACGCGACGCTGAGCGTGTCGTCGCCGCCGATGGCGACGAGTGCGGACAGATCAATGCTCTTGATGTGTTTGACGAGCGTATCGAGCTGGTCGTCGGTCGGGTTCGTGCGCGACGTGCCGAGAATCGTCCCGCCCAGATGCAGGATGCCCGACACGCGTTCGCGGGTGAGCGGGAAATAATCGCCCTTGAGCACGCCCGCCCAGCCGTTGCGAAAACCCAACACCTCGTATCCTTCGGACAACGCCTTGCGCGTTACCGCACGAATCACCGCGTTCAATCCGGGGCAGTCGCCGCCGCCGGTCAAAGTGCCGATCTTTTTCATGGTTTTAAATTCACTCCTTTGGAAACTTCCCTCCGCCACGAAACCTGCCAAACCCCGGCCCAAATGGAAAGAATTATCTCCGAGCCTTTGCAGCCGCGAATCCTATTCGCGGTACGTTCTCGCCGCGAAAGAGTTTTGCGGCTGGCAAGGTTTATTTTACCGTGGCGTGGTGGAAGAGGATGTCGCCGTTGACCTCGAAGAAGATGTTGGAGACGGTGGCGCGGCAGGCCATCAATTGCTCGGCGTGAGCGAGCGGGACCATGGGCACATCCTCGAAGACAATTTCCTGGGCTTTGCGATAGAGCGCGGCGCGTTTCACCGGATCGAGTTCGCGGCGGGCGGCGGACATGAGATAGTGATAATCGTCGTTCATCCAGAAACAAATGTTCAGCGCGGAACCGATTGTGGCGGTGTCCTTGTCGAGCAGGACGTAGAGGAAATTGTCGGCGTCGCCCGTGTCGCCGACCCAGCCCATGAGCGCCATTTCGTGTTCGCCGTGGCTGGTCCGGCTGAGATGCGAACCCCATTCGTTCGGAACGATCTCGATGGGGATGTGAGCTTTCTCCAAGTCGGCCTTGATCATCTCCGCGGCGCGAAGTGGATTCGGTAAGTAGGGCCGCGGGTTGGTCATGACTTCGAGACGGAGTGGGTGGTCAAACCTTGGCATTCTAGTCGGGGGGGGTGCCATCACGCTTTCTGGAATCGCGTCGTTGTAGCCAGCGATCAACGGCGGCATTGGGTTTTTCGCGACGGTGGCAGCTCCGCGATATACGTCTTTGATGATATCTTCCTTGTTGATCGAAGAAGCGATCCATTGTCGCAACCATCTTCCACCAAACGGCGGCTTCTGGCAATTGAAGGCGAGGTAGCAGACGTTCAGGCCGGGGGCGGTGAGGAGCGAGAGATTCTTGTCGGCTTTGATGATGGGCAGGCTGTTGGGGTCGATGCCGTCCATGGCCTGGATCTGGCCGGTTTGGAGTTGGATCAAGCGTGTGGACGAATCGGGAACGACGGTGAAGATGAGGCGGTCGATTTGCGGTCTGCCTTCCCAGTAATCGGGATTGGCGTCGAGGACGATGCGCTCGTTCGAGGCCCATTCGACGAAGCGGAACGGGCCGGTGCCGACGGGATGGCGCTGGTCGATGAAGTGCGGGCTGATCAGATGCGCGGCCGGGATGCAGAGGCTTTCCAGGAGCGGCGCGTGGGGTTCGCGCAGGCGCAGGCGCAGTGTCATCGGATCGACCACCTCGACGGCGGTGATCATGTTGAACATGGCGGACCAGTAGGCAAAGGTCGCGTCGGGGAGATGGGCGGGATTCGATTTGTCCATCTGGCGGAGGAAACTGAATGCGGCGGCCGGGGCGTCGAGGGGCGTGCCGTCGTGGAATTTCACGCCGTCGCGGAGTTTGAAGGTGTAGCTGAGGCCGTCGGGGCTGATGGTCCAGGACGTGGCGAGGCCGGGCTCGGGCTCGGTCGTGCCGTGTTTGAAGCGGACGAGGCCCTGGGTGACGTTGACGAGGACCTTCATCGATTCGCCGTCATCGACATCGGCGGGATCGAGCTTCTGCGAGTCGGCGCCGCGAGCGAACGTGAGCGTGTTCGACGTCGGCGAAGCGGCGCGCTGGCAGGCGGCGAGCGCGAGGGCGAGCAGCAACGCGAGGGCGAACGGGAATGCGTTCCGCATGAAGGAAGTGTAACGGAGCGAGAGGCGAAAGAAAAGGATGAGGGATAGGGAGCGATTTCACCACAGAGACACAGAGGGCACAGAGGGGCGAAAAGACAAGAGGACGACGAAAAAGAGCAAGAGTACGAGAAAGAGCACGAGGCGGATGGGCGTGCAGTCTTGGCAGGAATAGGCTTGCGTCGGCATGAGCTTGGGGCGTATAGGGGCTTGTATTCACCCCGCTTGAGGCGTTCTGTTTGCGCCGACGGGGGGGGATGCAGGCCGTCCACAGCGACAGGGTTGTTACGATGGCTTGCATCAGATCGGACCGTCGGAACTCGGCTGGCGGTCGGACTCGAACCAATCCGAGAAGGGAGGGTACGAGACGTATGACGACAGGGAGAAAATGGGCCGCAGCAGGTGTGGCGGCGAGCGTGGTTGCGGCGGCAGTGGTGTTTGCGGCCCTGCCGGGCCCGATTCGCGTGTTTCGGACGGTGGTATCGATGTTGACGGTGCAGCAGGGGACGGATCCTCTGCAGTTCACGTATAACTTGCGGGACGGAGAAGACATTGTGTCGCTGGCATTGGGCGCGACGCCGACCAGCAACCAGGTGTTTGCGATGCTGATCCCCTGCAATTCCGCCGCGGCGGATTTGGTGATGTATGACAAGTCCGACTCGAACATCATGCTCATCGCGACGAGCACGAGCTTCACGACGGTGAAGCAGCAGGCGTTTAACAAGCGGCGGGCCACGGCGGGCGCGACGAATGAGGAGCGGTTTGTGGCGCAGTTCAACGTGGTGGCGACGAACAATCTGGCGCCGGGCGGATTTCTGACGGTGGCGGGCCGGTTGCATCTGGACACGAACGGATGCCCCGTCGCGGTATTAATCAAGCTGAACAAGGATGCGAAGGACGCTGGTTACGCGGACGCAGACGTGACGGACATGGAACAGGACGCGGCGATCAAGGATGAATACCGGGCCGGCGAGGCGCATTTCATTGGCATGCTGAACGTGATCAGCGGCGATGAGACGAACGCGTGGCTGGTGCCGTTGGGTCACATGTCGTTTCGCCGACAACTGGACCAGCTCAATCCACCATCATAAGGTCGGGTTCGAGAGAGTTAGGGTTAATGTTGCTCGTGAGCGAGAGGGGACGTTCCACCCTCTCGCTCATTTTTTGGGGGGACGCAGAAGGAGGGGAGAACCGCGAATGGACGCGAATGTTCACCACGAAGGCGCGAAGGGCACAGAGTGGCGGTAGGGGCCGGAGTGCCTAGGTGGCTAAGTGTCTAAGTGCCTGGGTGCGGATGAGGGGGCGTCGGGTCGAATGTTGCGAGGTTGGGATCGTGTACGCGTCGGGACTCCTGTTCACAATCGCGTGGCGGATTTCATCGTCCGAAAATGAGGCCTTTAGCTGGCTATCCGTGTACAAGCCTATTCGCGGGTTCTGGCCGTCGAGCGTGAGGCTTTGGGTCGCAACCTTACGATTCTCTACTGCGACAGTAACACCTTCGAGGTTAACTTGAATCTGAGGCATTCTCCCATCTCCTGCAGTCACCGCACCGCCGTCTCCGAGCTAGTAGCCGACAGGCCGCAGTATGGCACGGGCGGCGGCGGTTGCA
>DATKNW010000028.1:0-73584 GCA_035541135.1 Verrucomicrobiia bacterium | reverse complement strand
GTCAGCGACACAAACAAAGTCCCGCTGTTGCGATACGGCGATCTCATCCAGTTTTCGGGCGTGCTACGCGTACCGGCGCCGGCGCGCAATCCGGGCGTGTTCGACTGGCGCGGCTGGCTGGAGCAACGCGGGATTCGTTTCACGGCGACGATTCGCAAAGAGGACACGCTCGACGTGGACGCCCGCGACCGGGGCAATCCGGTCATCGCCGCATCGTTGCGGTTGAGCCGGTATCTGGAAGATTCGCTGCGGCTTGGGCTCGAAGACGAGCCGAAACTGGCGGGCGCTCTCGCGGGCATGGTGATCGGCGAACGCTCGGAAATCCCGTCCGAGACCTACCAGGATTTCCAGCGGACCGGAGTGTTTCATGTATTCGCCATCAACGGGCTGCACGTGGGTTTGGTGACGGCGATTGTGGTGATCGCGTTGCGGCTGGTGCGGATTCCGCGGAGGTGGTGCGCGGCGGTGGCGGTGCCGATTCTGATCCTGTACGTGTTCGCGACCGGCGCCCATCCCGGCGCGGTGCGGGCACTGGTGATGGCCTGCGTTTGGCTGATCGGCTGGATGCTGGTGCGGCCGGCGGACACATTGAACAGCCTCGCGGGGGCGGCGCTGGTCATTCTGTTGTACGACCCGATGCAGTTGTTCAACAGCGGGTTTCAGTTGTCGTTTGCCGTCGTGCTGGCCATCGTGACGCTGACGCCGCGCATCGAAGCGTGGTTGATGCCGTGGATCGCGACGGATCCGTTTCTGCCCGAAGAATTCGTGCCCGTGTGGAGGAAAAAGCTCGGGCGACGGCTGCGATGGGCGGTGCAATTGCTGAGCTGCTCGATTGCGGCGTGGCTCGGGCTGGTGCCGTTGATGGCGCTGTATTTCAATCTGTTCATGCCGATCAGCATCATGGCCAATCTGCTGGTGATTCCGTTGCTCGGATGCATCATCGCGCTCGGATTGCTGGCCGCGCTGGCGCACGTGGCGAGCGCGTGGCTGGCGGTGACGCTGACATTGAACAATGCAAACAGCTTCCTCATTGCGGTAATGGTGCGCGGCGTGGACTGGCTCGGGGCCGTGCCGTTCGGCCATTGGTTCGTGCGCGCACCGCCGGTGTGGTTGGTCTGGACGTATTACGCTCTCGGCGTGCTCGCTTTGGTCAAATGGATTTCCGTGGGAGGCCGCCGGGTCATCGCGGTTGCCGCGATGTGCGCAATATGCGTGCCGCTGTTCTTCGGCGGACGAACATCCAAGGAGGTCGATCTCACTGTGCTGTCGTTGAGCGATGGCGCGTCGATTTTTGCGCGGATGCCTGGGCACAACGACTTGTTAATCGATGGCGGTGGAGGCTGGGACGCCTCGCATATCATCGTGCCGTTCCTGCGGTCGGAAGGCGTGAACCGGCTCGCGGCGACCGTGCTAACCTGTGGCGACAAGGCGCACGCGGCTGGCCTGACCGTTGTGGATGGGGAAGTTCCCACGCGTGAGGCGGTGTGGAGCGGGATCGTGTCGCGCTCGAAGTATTGCGCGGAATGGGTCGACCAGATCAAGGCACGGAAGATTCCGCTGCTCGCGGTGGAAGGCGGCGACGAGATCGGCTCTGGGCCGGGTGTGCGCATTCGCGTGTTGAACCCGCCGCCGGGCGTCATGGCCAGTCGCGCCGATGACAATTCAGTCGTGCTGGCCATCGAGTACGGGCCGACGCGGGTGCTGCTGATGTCGGACGCCGGCGCGACGGTCGAGAAGCATTTGCTGCGAGACAACGACAATCTGCACGCACAGGTCATCGTGAAAGGCCAGCATGGCAAAGAGCCGTCGTGTACCGCGGAGTTTCTCGATGCCGTGCGCCCCGAAACCATCGTGCAGATCGTCAACGTGAACGACACGCATCATTATCCCGAACCGGCCCTGCGCGACCGTTGCGCCCAGCGCGGGATCACTTATCTTCGCACCGACGACGCCGGCGCGGTGACGATCCGCTTGACAGGGAAGGGGTGCGAGGTGAGGAGGCTTCTCCGATAAGGGGGTGAACTCACCGGACACGCCGTCGCAACGCAAGGACTCCTGCCAGCCCAACGGCGGCGAGGAAGATCGCGGCTGGTTCTGGAACCACTTGGACCGTGATAAGGGACGGTGAGTAGTTCACAGTATAACCGGGTGTGACCTCGCCGAATGTCCCTGAAAAAGCGTTTGCGGTGAGTACTGTATACACATTCCCCACGGCGCCGCCAGAGAGGGAAAGGTTGCAGTTGGCGTCCAAGATCAGGTTGCTCACCGAAATGTTATCGCTGTCGGCGTCCAAAGCGAGTTGTAGAACCGCGCCATTGCCAAACGTGGCGGTTCGTGCCTGAAGTTGACCGTCACCGTTCATCTGCAGCAGGCCATCGAGTTGGAATGTGCCGCCGGACACTCCGTCGACCTGCAGCATTGAGTTTGTGACCTGGAGCACTCCGCGAGTGCCAATCGCCAGCCCATTCAGCATATGCAGAGGGATCAAATTCCCGGCGTCCATGTTCAAAAGCGACAGAGTGTTCGTGGAAGTGCTGCTGGCCGCGCCCGACACGGTGAGGTTGCTAATCGTCAGCTCTTGTGGGAAAAAGGCGGAGTCAGTGGCGTCAACAGTGACGGTCTTACTCGTAGCATTGGTGATCAGGTCGGCACTGTCATCACTGGTCGGAGCCGCGCCCAGCGACCACCTGGAGTCGAGGTCCCAAAAACCGTTTCCTCCGGAGGTCCAACTATTGGAGGCAGCCTGAGTGGTGGTGATCGCCAGACCGAGGCCAATCAGAACGCCGATCCCGAAACGTCGCGTTTTCATGTGGAGCATCCTCACCTTCCAACCGCATCTATTATATGGCTGGAATAACTCTGTAGGTCAAGAAATTACGCCGCGGCCGGCGCGGTGACGATCCGCTTGACGGGGAAGGGGTACGAGTTGAGAGGCTTTTCGAAGTCGGATTGTTGCTGACCCGCGTGGTTGGGAGTTTGTCTTTTCCTGGGAGACACGCTGAGATAGTGTTCAACAAGAGATGAAACCGTTGCTGAAAGGTCAAGACTGCACGGATCACGACCCGATTGAGAAATGGAGTCCGAAGGACGCCGCAGAAGTGAACTATTGGCTGTGTCTTCATATTGGCCCGGATCGAGGGAAGGGCGCGGATTTGTTCTACGTGAATGTGCTGTCGTGGGTGGCAGCCAATGAGCTTTCGAAAGAGGAATTGTCCTGTCGAAAGAGCATTATCGTCGACGAGTACTCATGGCCTGCGGTGGAAGCCGCAGTGCGGGGGATTTTGGAGTCGTCCGTCGGCGAGAATTGGACCGAGATTACGGATAAGCTCAGGGTCAGATTTGACTGGGAATTTGAAGGATATCGGCCATATCAACGCGGATGAATTGTGAGTACTTGTTCGCTCTCGTGGAGCTCATTGCCGTGCAGGCTCATTTCGTCTTGTCTCACCCGTTGCCCCCCGCCATACTGCGCGGACTATGATGGTAGTGATAAATGGACGAGTGATTGGGCCGCGCGGGATTCTGGAAAAGCATTGTGTCCTCATCGACAACGGCAAGATCAAGCAGATCGCGCCGCAGTCGCAGGTGCTCTGGTCGGAGGACGCGCAGGTGATCGATGCTCAGGAAAACTTTGTTGGGCCGGGGTTTGTCGATATGCACGTGCACGGCGCGCGGGGGCACGACGCGATGGATGGGACGGTTGAATCACTGGCGCGGATTGCGAAATTTCACGCGGCGGGCGGCACGACGGCGATGACGCCGACGACCACGACGCATTCGCCCGAGAAGATCAGCGCGGCGCTGAAGGCGATTGGGGATGCGGTCGGCCACGATTTTGGCGGGGCGCAGATTGTCGGGGCGCACGTCGAGGGGCCGTACATTTCCAAAGAACGCAACGGCGCGCAGCCGGCGCAATTTATTCGCGATGCGGACCCGGCGGAATACATGGCGTGGTTCGACGAAGAGGAAGAGCTCGTGACTCAGGTGACGCTGGCGCCCGAGGCGGCGGGGGCGCTGGAATTGATCGATGCCCTGCTGGAGCGTGAAATCTTGCCCAGCGGCGGGCACACGGCGGCGACCTACGAGCAAGCGCGGGCGGCAGTGGAACGCGGGTTGTGTCACGCGACGCACTTGTTCAACTGCATGTCGAGCGCGGTCAAGTCGGGCGCGTACCGATTGCCCGGCGCGCTGGAGACGTTTCTGGCGGATGAGCGGGTGATGGTGGAACTGATTGCGGACGGCAAGCACGTGCATCCGGAGCTGATGCGGCTGGCGGTGCGGGCGAAAGGCGTGGACAAAGTCTGCCTGATTACCGACGCGACGGCGGGCGCGGGTCTGACGGAAGGCGCGGAGTTTTTGGTGGGCGAGACGAAGGCCGTGGTGCGCGACGGCGTGGGGATGACGGCGGACGGTTTGGTGCTGGCAGGGAGCACCTCGACGATGGCGCAGATGGTGCGGAACATGGTTGAACTGGCGGGCGTGGCGTTGACCGACGCGGTGCGCATGGCGAGCCTGAATCCGGCGCGCGCGCTGGGAATCGGCGGGCGGAAGGGGAGCATCGAGACGGGCAAGGACGCGGATTTGGTGGTGTTCACGGGCAAGTACGAAGTGGTGAAGACGGTGATTGCGGGTCGGGTGGAATACGAAGCGAAGACGGAGTAACGGCGGACACCTTCGGTCGGACCAGGGGTGCGCGGTCGGGAGACCGGCGCACAACAAAGCGGATTCGTAGGGTGGGCATTTTGCCCGCCGATGTTATGGTGATGATGCAATGATTGTGGTGACGGGGGCAACGGGGTTTGTTGGCGAAGAGGTGGTCAGGCAGGCGCGTGAGGCGGGGTATCCCGTCCGCGCGATTGTGCGCGAACCGCAGCGGGCGCAATGGCTGGCGGACCGATACGGCGTCGAACTATTCCACGGGAATGTGCTGTATGCGCCGTCGATTGACGGCGCGATGAAAGACGCGAAGTGCGTCATTCATCTCGTGGGCATCATTCACGAGTGGAAGGAGAACACCTTCGAGCGAACCCATGCCCAGGCGACGAAGCACGTGATCGATGAGGCGAAGAAGGCGGGCGTGAAACGGTTCGTGCACATGAGCGCGCTCGGCACGCGCGAGAATGCGCGGAGCCGGTATCATCAGACGAAGTGGGCGGGCGAGGAATTTGTGCGCAAGGGCGGGATCGCGTGGACGATTTTCCGTCCGTCATTCATTTACGGGGCGCGGGACAAGGGGATCAACACGCTGGCGGGGATCGTGCGGCGGGCGCCGTTCATTCCGGTGCTGGGCCGCGGCCAGACGAAGATCCAGCCGATCTCGGTGGAGAACGTGGCGAAAGCGTTTGTCGGGGCGGTTCGGAACGACGAGAGCATCGGCAAGATCTACGACCTGTGCGGGCCGGAGGCGTTCACGTGGAACGAGTTGTACGACAAGCTGCAGGGAATTCTCGGCACGCGGAAGAGAAAGATCCACGTGCCGCTGGCGGTCGCGCGAATGCAGGCGGCGATTCTCGAGAAGGTGCTGGCGAACCCGCCGTTCACGCGCGATCAGCTCCTGATGCTGCAGGAGGACAACGTGGGCGATCCGAAACCGGCGGAGCAGGAATTTGTGTTGGAGCAGCCGGAGTTCGAAGAGGGTGTGGCGCGGTACCTGAATCGCGACGCGGGATGAAAACGAAAACAGGGAATCCCTCGCGGGATTCCCTGTTGAGAAGTTCCGACCGGACCGGTCGAAGCGAATTCGTCTATTCGGCGGCGGATTTCTTCGGCGCCTTCGGTGGCGCGATGCGGTGCGCGGTCAGCACGCCGTCTTCCTCGGTATACATCACGGTGACCTTGTCGCCGACCTTGATATCCGCGAGTGCAGCGTCCTTCTTGTCGGCGGTGGCGTACTTGGTCTTGTCGCCGATCTTGAAGGTCTTGCTGTCCTCGCCCTTCTTGACAATGACGGTGCCGGCCTTGGCATCAATCGCCGACACTTCGCCGGTGTATTGGTGCCGTTTGGGCGGCGTCGGTGCGGGCGCGGCGGCGTTGCTGGGCGTGGATGTATCCGCGGCCTGAACGAGGCCGGTGAACGAAAGCGCGAGCGCGGCGACACCCAGGGCCAACGCCGTGCGCAGCAGATGCTTACTCATCTATCTCCTCCTCTGTTATACGCGAAGGTTAACCAGTAATCCCTCGGTAGCTATGGCTGGCTGTTTACGGCAAATTCGATAATCCGTCAAGCCTGAATGGCGAGGGGTGAGGGCATCCGGAAGGGTCGGCTTTTTGCTTGATTCGCCTGCGCATCGGGTGCAATCTCACCGAGCCTCGCGCCCCGGCGAGTGAGGCGGAGTCTGACAGTCTAAACCAGTTTCGACGGAGATTCTCCACATGCCAGTTGATATTGCGAAGATTCGCACCGTGGCCGTTGTCGGCCATGCCTCCAGCGGCAAGACCTCGTTGATCGACGCCGCCTTGTTCCTCTCCAAAGCCGTGCACACGCACGGCCGCGTCGCCAACGGGAGCAGCGCGGCGGACTGTTTGCCCGACGAGATCGAGCGGAAGATCACGATTCACGGCAAGACGCTCCACTGTGAATGGGAAGGCCATCGCATCACGATACTGGACACGCCGGGCTTTGCCGATTTCTTTGGGGACACGCTGGCGGCGATCCGCGCGGCGGACGCGGCGATCGTGGTGGTGGACGGTATCGGCGGCGTGGAGGTGGGGACGCGGCGGATCTGGCGGATGCTGGACCAACAGCGGAAACCGCGGTTGATTTTTGTGAACAAGCTGGACAAGGAAAACAGCGATTTCTTCCGCTGCGTGGAGCAGATTCAGGGCGCGTTCGGAAAAAACTGCGTGCCGTTCGAGCTGCCCGTGGGCAAGGAAGCGGGGTTCACCAAGGTGTTGAACCTGCGCACCACGAAGGAGGCGGATGTGCCGGCGGAGTTGCGTGACCAATTTCACAAGGCGCACGAAGGGCTGGAGGAAGCCGCGGCGGAGCAAGACGACAGGTTGCTCGAGAAGTTTCTCGGCGGCGAAGCGTTGACGGTTGACGAGGTCACGAACGGGACGCACGCGGGCGTGGCCAAGGGCACGGTCGTGCCGATTTATTGCGGATGCGCGGAAAAGGAGATTGGCGTGCGCAATTTGCTGGAAGGCGTCACGGCGTTGTTGCCGTCGCCAGCGGACGCCGGGGCGGTGGCGACCGAGGACGGCGGCAGCGTCGAACCGAAAGCGGACGCGCCATTCAGTGGGTTTGTGTTCAAGGCGACGGTGGACCCGTATGCGGGACATCTGGCGTACGTGCGGGTGGTTTCGGGCACATTGAAGCCGGATATGGACGTGATCAATGCGACGCGAGGCGGGAAGGAGCGGGTTCCGCAGTTGCTCCGCATGCAGGGCAAGACGCAGTCCATCGTCGGCGAGGCCGGGCCGGGCGAAATCGTCGCGCTGGCCAAGCTGAAGGACACGCACATCAACAACACGTTGTGCGATCCGGCCAAGCCGGTGAAGTTCGCGCCGATCCGGTTCCCCAAGTCGGTGATGAGTTACGCGGTGCATCCGCACACGCCGAAGGACGAGGAGAAGATCAGCGTGGCGCTGCAGCGGTTGGTGGAGGAGGACGCGACGTTCCACACGGAGCGCAATCCGAACACGAAGGAGCTGGTGATTTTCGGGATGGGCGACCAGCATCTGGCGGTGGTGGTGGACAATTTGAAGAAGCGGCTGGGGGTGAACGTTGATCTCAGCACGCCGAAGGTGGATTACAAGGAGACGATCACATCGAAAGGCGACGGGCACTACAAGCACAAGAAGCAGTCCGGCGGCCACGGCCAGTACGGCGAGGCGTACGTGAAGATCGAGCCGCGCGAGCGGGGCGGAGGATTTGAGTTCGCCAGCGAAGTGGTGGGCGGCGCCATCCCGCGGAATTTCATTCCGGCGGTGGAGAAGGGCTGTGTGGAAGGGATGCAGGCGGGCGTGGTGGCGGGATTTCCCGTGGTGGACGTGAAGGCGATCGTGTACGACGGCTCGTATCACGACGTGGACTCGAACGAAATCAGCTTCAAGATAGCCGGGCTGCACGCGTTCAAGGAAGCGATGCAGAAGGCGCGGCCGGCGCTGCTCGAACCGATCATGAGCGTGACCGTGTTCGTGCCCGACCAATTCATGGGCGACATCACGGGCGATCTCAATCACCGGCGCGGCCGGATCATGGGGGTCGAGCCGGCGGACGGGATGCAGGCGATCAAGGCGCAGGTGCCGCAGGCGGAGATGTTCAAGTACTCCAGTGAACTGCGGTCGATGACCGGCGGGCGCGCGTCGTTCGAGATGGAATTTTCGCACTACGAACAGGTGCCGTCGAACGTCGCGCAGAAGGTCATTGCCGAAGCGCAGGCGGCCAAGAAGGCGCAGGCGGAAGCGTAGACCTCACCGCGAAGACACCAGGGGCGCGGCATCTTTGCCGTTGATCGGCTCTTCCGGTCTGCTCTCGATGAAGCCCAGCGCCTCGTCGAGAACGGGAGCCGGACAGAGCGCGTGGGGCATACCGTCGATGTCGAGGAGCTTGGCCTGGAACCCATCCGGCAGGAACCCGCCGATATAGATGTCGAGGATGTTACCGTGTCGGAAATCTTTTGAGCCGGTCACCAGGGCGAAGCGGACGCGGCGTTTGGTTTCGCGGATGCGGGGCGTATCGATGCTGAAGTAGCCGTACTCATCTGTTTCCGTGGCCTGGACGCGGGGGACTTTGCGGCAGAAGTTGACTCCGCAAATCGAGCAGACGCCTGAGAACAGGCGTGGATGAGCGAACGACGCCCACGAGGCGATGCGGGCGCCGCCGGAGAGGCCGGCGACGTAGATCCGGTTCGTGTCGATGTTGGCGAGCCGGGGGAGTTTGTGGGCGCAGACCACGGCCATGCCGGCGCGTCGGGCGGTCTGCTGGTTGTTGCCGACGTTTTGCGGCGCGACGAAGATGAGCTTTCTCTTTTCGAGCACGGGACCCCATCCCGTCGGGACACGATTGAAGATGTCGGACGGGCTCATGAAGACGAGGAGGCCGAACGGTTCCTTGCCCGAATAGTTTTTCGGGACGGCGACGAAGAACGTCTCGCGAGAGAGATCGAAGTCGTATTGGAGGAACGGGGCTTTGTCGCGGATGGCGGGCGCGTCACCCGGCAGGGTCTGCAGGCCGGTTTTGAGGGTGGTTTGCGCGGGAACGGGGAGCGCGAGTATGAAAATCGCGCCGAGCAAGCTGACGGCGACGATGGAGGATTTCATGTCCGTTGGTGGTTTTTGAGCTAGCGTCGTGCCAACGGAAGTTGCTGGGTGGGCGGGACGGCGACGCCGTGAATGGACGCCGATCAGCGTGAATGGCGGTCGTGAGAGCGGAAGGTCGATGGTTCGAGCGCATCGCGAAGCATCTGTTATCCACGGGTGGTTTGGATGGGCCAAATTGGGCATTCCGGGGTCGGATTGACGGTAAGGGCAGGATTTGGTAGTGTAACTAACAGATGTTCAAAGCGTCGTAGTGTAGCGTCCTCAACACGAACGAATCCGTGCCAACTTCCCGAGTAATCGAGACGTTACCGGCGGCACCGGCCGCGGGGGTTTTGCCAGCGGCGGATCAGGCGGCAGCATCCGAGCCTGCATCCGTCAAATCGCCGCGCATTGCCACGCCCGCGGAACGGATCGTCGCGGACGGGAAGTTCTTCCGGGTCGGCTCGCAGAAGTTTCATCCGAAGGGTGTGACCTACGGCCCATTCCAGCCCGACGCAGCGGGCAGCACATTTCCGAAACCCGAGCAGGTGGAGCGCGATTTCGAGCTGATGAAGCAGCTCAACGCGAATTGCCTGCGGGTGTATCACGTGCCGCCGCGGTGGTTTTTGGATCTGGCGCAGGAGCACGGATTGAAGGTGCTGGTGGACTACTACTGGCCGAAGCACACGTGTTTCCTGGAGGACGTGGAGACGATCCAGTTCGCGCGGCGGGCGACGGAGCAGGCGGCGAAAGCGCTGCTGGGTCACCCGGCGGTGTTCGCGCTGACGCTGGCGAACGAAATCCCGCCGGACATCGCCCGCTGGTACGGAGCGAAACGGATTGCGCGGTTCATCGACGAACTGGCCGCGATCGTCAAGCATGTGGACCCGCAGCGGCTCGTCACATTCGTCAATTTTCCCACCACGGAATTTCTCCAGCCGACCAGCCTCGATTTCGTCAGCTTCAACGTTTACCTGCACGAGCCGCGTCCGTTTGCGAATTATCTCGATCGCCTGCAGAACATCGCGGGCGACAAGCCGCTGGTGCTGGCCGAATTCGGGATCGACTCGGTGCGAGAGGGTGAAGAGGCCAAGGCGCAAATCCTGAGCGGGCACATTGAGATTGCGTGCCGCGAGGGGTTGGCGGGGACGTTCATTTTTGCGTTTACGGACGACTGGCACACGGGCGGGCATCAGATCGAGAACTGGTATTTCGGGCTGACGACGCGGGACCGCAAGCCGCGTCCATCATTCCACGCGGTGGCGGAGCAATACAAGCGGGCACCGTATTTTCCGTTGCCGCAATATCCGAAGGTCAGCGTGGTGGTGGCCAGCTACAACGGCGGGCGGACGTTGCCGGCGTGCCTGGATTCGCTGACGCACCTGAACTATCCGAACTACGAGATCATCCTCGTGGACGACGGCTCGACGGACGACACGGCGCGGGTCGCGTCGCATTATCCGACCGTGCGCACGATCCACCAGGAGAACCACGGGTTGAGCGCGGCGCGCAACACGGGCATCGACGCGGCGGCGGGCGAGATCGTGGCGTTTACCGACAGCGATTGCCGCGTGGACGAGGACTGGCTGTATTACATCGTGGGCGACCTGCTCAAGACCGACGCGAGCGCGATCGGGGGCCATAATTTTCCGCCGCCCGAGGACAGCCCGGTCGCGGGCTGCGTGGCGGTGTCGCCGGGCGGTCCCGCGCACGTGATGCTGGACGACCGCAACGCCGAGCACATTCCCGGCTGCAACATGGCGTTTTGGAAATGGGCGCTGGAAGAGATTCACGGGTTCGACCGGCAATTTCGCGCGGCGGGCGACGACGTGGATGTTTGCTGGCGGCTGCTGCAACGGGGACGGAAGATCGCGTTTTCGCATTCGGGTTTTGTATGGCATTACCGCCGCAACACGATCCAGGCGTACCTGAAACAGCAGCGCGGGTACGGCGTGGCGGAAGCGATGTTGCGGCGGAAGCACCCCGAGTTTTTTAACAGCCTCGGCGGGATGCGCTGGCGCGGGCGAATTTATAGTCCGACGCGCGTCACCGGGTTTTTCGGGAAATTCGTCATTTACCACGGCACATTTGGCAGCGCGCTGTTCCAGACGCTATACACGCCCGAGCCAAGCGGTCTGCTGATGTTGTTGACGAGCCTGGAATGGCACGTCGTGTTTACGGTGGGCTCGTTTCTGCTGGCGCTGGTGTGGCCGGCGTTGTGGCCGCTGCCCGTATTGAGCCTGGGCGCGAGTCTGGCGGTGGCAACGGTGGCGGCGCTGTCGGTGGATTTGCCGCCGTGGCAGGTGCGCTGGTGGTCGCGTCCGTTGGTGGCGATTTTGTACCTGCTGCAGCCGATTGTGCGCGGCTGGCCGAAGTACGCGCGGCGATTGCGGCGCAGCGAGACACCACCGGCGGCGTATCAGACGGTGCGGACGCTGGCCCGGCAATTCAAGGGGTTGGGCTCCATGCATACGCTGAATTATTGGAACGAGAAGAGCATCGAGCGGTTCACGTTTTTGGAGGCGCTGCTGGAGTTGCTCGACCGCGACCAATGGCAGGCGCGGACGGACAGCGGGTGGGACGAGTTTGACGTGACGATTTACGGCGACCGGTTCACGAAGGTGGACGTGAAGACGGTCGCGGAGAACCACGGCGGCGAGAAACGCCTGTTGCGGGCGCACTTGCGGGGCGGCTGGACGTTTTTGGGGAAGATGTCGTTTTTCGCGATGGCGTTGTGCATGTGCTTGGCGGCGCGGTTATGGTGGTCGCTGGCACTGCCGCGGACGGACGTGCCGTGGCAGTTGCTGTGGGTGCTGACGATACTTCCGCTGGTGATGATCGGGCTGTGGGCGGGGTATCTGGAGTTGCGTACGCGGCGGAGCGTGCGGCTGGCGACGGCGTTGCTCGATTTGTGCGCGCGGCAGCTCCAATTGATCAAACTCAATGCGCCGAAGAAGTTCGTGAAGCCGGATTAGTTCGCCCCAGGCGACCGGCGCGGAACGGGCACGCCGCAGGTCTGCAGGATTCGGCCGAGGACTCTATCCGAATCGAAATGCTCGCCTGCGAGTTGCCGGGCCGCGTGGCAGTGGCGCGCATAGTCGCCGTGGATGTGTTCGATTGCGTTGATGACGTCGTCCGCGGTCTGAAAGGCGAACAATCCTTCACCGCAGGGCAGGGCGTCGGCAAAGCCGGTGTCCTGGACGATGACCGGTTTGCCCGAGGCGAGGTAGGCGGCGGTGCGGTCGCTGAACCAGCCGCAGCGCGTCTTGACGTAGGCTTCCTTCGCGACGCTGAATTCACCACGAGACTGGCCGATGTAATCGAGGTATGCGCCGACGATGAGCGTCGCCGCGAGCGCTTCCACGGTGGTCCAGCCGTTGTCCCGCAGCATTTGCGCGGGGGCATTCGCGCCACCGAGGGCGATCTCGAACACCTCGCCGGCGCGGCGGGGCAGATCGATGAACTTGAGCAATTCGACATTCTTCTGTCCGTAACTCACGCCCTCGTATTCGGCGCTACCGTAGGCGGTCCAGCTCATCACGGTCGTGAATCGTTTGGCCTCGGGCGTGAACCGCGGCGAAATCAGGTCGAGCGCGAGCGGCTGTCGGCACGGATGCCAGCGCAGGCCGCGGGTGGGGATCGGGCAGTCGGGTTTGCCGATTCGCTCGCCAAACGTGAAATGGAAATTGAAATCATATGGCGACGCATAGCCGGGACAGGACGGGGTCGGCGTCGGGGGCATTCGGAACTGCGTGAAGCCGGGATCGATATCGATGAAGATGCGGGTCGGGCATTCACGCAACTCGTCAAGCCAGGTGGTGGAGGCGGAACTCATCACGAACGCGGCGTCGCGGCACAACGCACGGACCTCGTCGCGCTGCAGACCGTGCCATTTGTCCGCCGCATCGACGTAACACCAGCGATGGAGACCGATGCGGTCGAAGAACGGGAGGATCTGGCTCAGGCCATATGACGGGTCGTCGGTCATCGTGTTGGTGCGGGGGTCGTAACAGGCGTTGGACCAGCCGTGATGTTCGAGAAACGCAACGTCGTAGCCAAGTTTCGCCAGCCCCGCGAGGAAGTGATACTGCGAGAGCAGATGCCCGCCGAGCGGGTAACGGGCGAGGTAGCCCGCGAAGATGGCAATCGGCCGGCTCATGCGACCGCTTTCGTCAGGAGATCGGCGAGGACCGTGCGCGCGTCGAACATGCGTTCGGCCAGTTGGCGGGCGGCGCGAGAATGCACGGCGTAGTCGGCATTAATGGCGTTGATTCCCGCGATCGCCTCGTCCATGGTACGAAAAGCGAACAGGCCGCGGTCGGCGGGGTAGACGTTGCTCCAGCCGGTGTCCTGGAGTACGCAGGGCCGGCCGAGGGCGAGGTAGCAGGCGCTTCGGCAACTGAACCAGCCGCTGCGCGACTTGACGTAACCTTCCTTGGCGACGCTCCATTCGCCCTTCGAGCGGCCAAGATAATCGCGATAGGTCCACGGGTCGGGCAGATGCTCCGCCGGCTCGATGATTTGCCAGCCTTTTCGCTGAAGCATTTCCGTCGGGCGCTTCATCCCCGGCCCCATGCCCATGGCGATTTCGAACTGTTGAGTGGTTCGCTGCGGGAGGTCGACGAACTTGAGGAACTCCACGTCTTTCTGTCCCCACGTTTCGCCGTTGTATTCACAGTTCTTGTACGAGACCCAGTTCATGACGGTGGTGAAGACGTCGCGCGGCGGTGTCGTCCCGCCATCCCACCGATCCAGGACGATGGGCTGTCGAGTCGGAATCCAGTGGAGGCCGGCGAGGGGAACACGGCAGTCTGGCCTGCCGATATTTTCAGCGAATGTGAAATGACGATTGTGGGCGCGAATCCGATCGATCACATCCTGTTTGCCAGAGGCCAGCGCGACCTGCGTGAACATCGGGTCGGAATCGAGAAAGGCCCTGTGGGGGATCGCGAGGTACTCGGGACGCAGCCAACCGCAGCCCGAGACGTTCAGAAACAGGTCTGCGGTCGAACAAATCTCCTTCACTTCCGCCTCGGTATGCCCGTGGTAGCTGGCGTCGGGCGCGCTGCGATAGATCCAGCGGTCGGCCAGATCGAGTTTTTCCATCACGCCACGGAGGTAGTTGACGTTGTAGCTGCAGTCGTCGCTGATCGTGTTCTTGACGGGGTCATACGGCCACATCTCGGTGTCTTCGAGGTAGAACACCTCGTGGCCGAGCTGACGGAAGCCCTCGACGAATTGCAGGTAGTCCCACGCCACACCGCCGAAGGCGTACTGACCCACCAATCCCGTAACGATGATGCGCACGGACAGAAGTTATACTGGCTGCGCGTTCCAGAGACAATCTTGACGAGCCAGGGGGCGGGATCTTCAGTTGCGGGCTGTTTCGCTTTTGCGGGGGTTTCCCGTGGGGAAACGGGTTTCTACGGGATGGTGCCTTCGAGGTGGATTTCGTCGAAAGCATCGCGAATTTGGATCTTTCGGCCGGACAGGGCGCGCACCGTGGAGCAACCGAACGGTATTGTCTCGCCGTGGTGCGTGTCGATGCTGTATGTACCGGTGTGCACGGCATTTGTTGACATCACCAGCGTATCGATGTTCGACATGATCGACGAAGAAGGCGGGTTTTCGACAAAGATCGAATATGATCCACCGCCCGGCAAATTGTACGCGGCGATATCAAAGGCACTTCGGCCTTGCGAGCCGGTATAGATTGTTTTGACCCAGCCTTTCTCCTTGGGATTGGGGGCGACGGCGGGTGTCAGCAGCGGCGACTTCCGACTATAATGTGGCGCCCCGCCTTTGGTGGTAAACGGCGGGATTTGCGTAAACAGCACGGCATTGACGATGTTATTCGTGCTCGGATTGGCGATGATCAAATACAAGCCCGAGAGCTCGATTAAATTGGTGACCGGGCCGATCAGATTGGTGATATCGCTGGAAGAGATCTGTGTGGGCGCCACGCCGATCCCTTCGTACGTCATGGCCCACGTATCGTTGGTGCCTTGAAGGCTGAGCGGGCCGATCAGAAAGACAGGTATGTTGGTGGAGTTCCCGACGCTGACGAAGACGCCAAAAGAACCAGACCCACCGTTTACCACACCCGCGAGATTGTTGATCGTGACAGAGAAAATCTGTTTGGGACCGTTGATCTCGAGAGCCGCGGTGCCAAAGGAGCCCGGACTCGTTGAGTACAACTCACTTTGGAACTGGCTGACAGCACGGACGTGCGGTCCCGACGCGCCGGAAGCGGTCATGGTGAAGCCCGACAGTAACGCGGCAGCCAAGGCAAGCAGCCTCAGTGTGCTAAATGATTTCTGTCCCATCTTCTTCGGTCCTCCAGGCTCAGTTCGTCGCGTCCGTGACGCTCCAAGCTGCCTCTTATGAGCAACGGTCGTGCCGGAGTGGTGGCGCATGCCATCCGAGTCCACAAACACAAGTGTTGACAGACCAACCAGTTACAAAACAGCCCTTGGGGGGGGTGAGCAGCACAAACAATCCAGACCGTTTACACTGGACACCGACGCGGGCCCATTTCAGAGTGCGCGGGATGCGAAACGAAAGATTGCTCGCGATCGTCTCCCTTGTCCTCGGCGCTTTCGCGTTCGCGGTCGTGCTGGCCTATCATCACGTCGTCGATGGAGATCTATGGGCGCGACTGGCGGTCGGCGCCCACGTCTGGAAAACGGGCGCGGTCATGCGCCGCGACATGTTCGCATTCACGCCGACGTTGCCCCAGTGGGTCGACCACGAATGGGGCGCCGGTCTCGTGTTCTTCACGCTGCTGAACTGGTTCGGCCCGGTGTCGCTGATGATCTTCAAGATCATGACGGCGCTCGGGGCGTTGGTGGCGTGCATCGCTGCTTCGCGTGTTGGCCGTGCGAAATGGTCGAGCGTCCTGGTTCTGGCCATACCCTGCGCGCTGGCGGTGCTGCCGGGTTACGCGCCGGTGGTTCGCAGCCAGGTTCTAACATACCTGTGCTTCGCCGTATTGCTGTGGTGGCTGGAATTGATGCAACGCGGACGGCGCTGGCCGGCGTTCGCCATCGTGGCGCTGATGCTCGTGTGGGCGAACGTGCATGGCGGGTTTATTGTAGGCCTCCTGGCAATCGCGGTGTATGCGGCGTCGCTGAGGACACGTCTTCTGCTGGCCACGCTGCTGGCGGCGGTTGGCGTCACTTGCATCGACCCGTACGGATTGGCCTATTGGTCGTTTCTCGTGCCCGCCTGGTTGCATCCGCGGGCCGATATCGGCGAGTGGGGCCAGATGCCGGTGTGGGGATTTGACCCGTACGTTGGTTTTCGGCTCGCGTTTGTGGTCGTGCTCGGCGTCGTCCTGCTCGGCTGGAAGCGTCGCACATGGATTGGGTTGACGATGCTGGGGCTGACGGCAGCGGCAGGCTGGCTGCACCGACGGCACGCGCCGTTCTTCGGGCTGGCGGCGCTGGTATACGTCGGACCGTATCTCGACTGGCCGCGATTGCGGATGGAGATTGTTGCGGCGACGTATGTCGTGATCACGGGAGCGGTTGTGTGGCGCCTGGCGCCGGGGGCGACGCTGGAGCCGGCGGTTTCCGCGAGCTTTTATCCCGTGCGTGCGGTGGATGTGCTGGAGGCGGCGCGCGCGGAAGGGAATCTGGCGACGCCGTTTCGGTGGGGCAGTTACGTGTCGTGGCGGCTGGCGCCACGGATCAAGGTCTCGGAGGATGGCCGGTACGAGGAAGTGTATCCGGACGAGACCTTTGAAATGAACCGCGCGTTTTTCTACAAGGACGGCGCAAACTGGGATGAACTCTTGCGCCGGTACCGCGTGGATTTTGTCCTGCTGGATTTGCGGGCGACGCGGTTGCAGCCCGACGATCTCCGCGCGCGTGGTTACGAAGAAGTGTGGTTGGGTGAATCAGCCGTGTTGCTGGCGCATCAGGATATCGCCTCCTCGCTACGCGCGGCCGCCGCCAATCTTCCGCCAACGACGCGCGAGCCTCTGGATCCTCATCTCGCGGACCGATGGCTCACCGCGACGCGCGACTGAGCTACAGCGATTCCAGAACCGCAGCAGGGACCCTCTCGATCTTGTCGATCCGGAGTTGCTGCGGGGTGGTTTCGCCGGCGGCTTCGACGGTGTCGCCCAGCTTCTTGTTGAGCAACGTCTGCGCCAGTGCCGCAGGATAACTAATGATGCCACGAGCCGGATCACTGTCCCACGCGCCGAGGATGTGATAGGTCTGTGACTGGTGGGTGCCAGGGTCCGTCACGGTGACCGTCGTTCCGATGCTGACGATGTCGGTCTTGGCGTCAGCGAAGTCGGTCGGCTGGGCGCGCGACAAAAGAATCTCCAATTCGGCGCGTCGGCGCATGAGAAGCCGTTGCATGTCCTTGGCGGCCTTGAACTCAAAATTCTCGCGCAGATCGCCATAACTGCGGGCCAGCCCGATCTCCTTGCTGTTCTGGGGGATCTTCTTCTGGATGATATCGTCCAGCTCGGCGCGACGCTTGTTGTAGCTGTTCCACGAGACGATCAGGGGCTGCTCCTTGACGGTCTTGCTGACAAGGAACTCCTGGACGAACGGATGCTCTTTGACGACGCGGGCGAGGAGCGACCGTCGGTCGAGCTCCTCGAAGGCCGAGGTGGACAGGATCAAGCGGGCGATCTTGCGCACCGTCTCGGTATCGGCCTCAACGAGCAGATCCGCCACGAGCTCTTCTTCCCCGAAAAGCACGTCGCGGAGTTTCTTGCTTACGGACTTGCTCGGGGCGGATTCGATGGAATTGATGACGGCAAACAATAGCTCCGGCGTTTGCAGCGCGTCGAGCCAGGGGTACGCCCGACGGGATGCGGTAGCGGAGATGTTCCGGCAAATCCAGCACAGCAATTCCTCGCCGGCCTTTTGATTGTGGACCCATTGTTCGATCTTGTCTGCGTTCTGGGCGAGCACGTCGGGAATCTCATCGAGCGACCGCGTGGACAGGCGGTCCAGTTCCCGCGACAAACGGTCGGCGGCAGTCGTCTTGAGGACGGCGAGCGCGCGTTTGTGGGCCGGTCCGCTCAGGTCATCCAGTACCTCGGGCAGTTTCGCAGCCCCGGATAGCAGGTCGGCGAGCAATGCCGTGGTGTCTTCGGATGTCGCCTTTCGGTGCTCGCGGAGTTCTTCGAGAACGACAGCGGTTTCGATCCGTTCGACGTGCCGGGTGGCGGGCGTCTTCTGGAGGGCGTCGAGCAGCGTGTCCTGGAATTCCTGCGCGAGCAATTCGGCGTTTTCCAGTTCGTCCACCTGTTTGAGGAACTGGCGGGCAACCTCGGTCTGCTGGGCAAGACCCTTCGCCTCACGGAACGCGTCGAGCAACTCGTCTTGCTGCGACACCGGCGCGGTGCGCAGCACCACCGGATCGGTTTTTTTCGTCGGCAGATCGAAATGGGGATCTTTCTTCAACTGCTTGCGCGCGCCTTCCCACCATTTCTTCCAGTGATCGGCGGCGATGACCGAACCCGAGAGCACGGCTTCGATCCGGTCGGCCGTCGCCACGCGATGCTGGCTCAGGAGCACCATGCGAACGACCGCGACCGGATCCTCGGCGGCCATCCGCTTCAGGCCTTCGAGATCGGTAAGCTTGCGCACTTCGATGTGGTCATTACTGACCGGCATGAGGCTCTCGGCGGCGTACGCCAGCTTCATCGAATGCGAAGGATTGTGGGCGAACCCGACGACGATCTGGCTGAGGGTCGCATCGAAGGATTTCACGCGGCCGACCCCCCAGCTCTTGTGCTGGCAGTACGTACCGACCTGGAGCGCCAGCAGGGTTTCGATACGGGCGATGGCCGTTGGCAGTGGTGTACGATTTTGATCAAGTTCGGAGACCGTGAGAATGGCCTTGAGACGGGGATCCGATTCGTGAAGCTGAGCGAACGCTTTCGGGAGTTCGGCTCGAAGTTGCTTATCGGTTGGCCTTACATCTGCTTGCAGTTTAAGGGTATACAGCCATTCGTGGTGTTTGCCGGCGGTTTTGACGTTGTCGGCGAGCAAAGACGCGAAATCGGCGGCCATTTCCGACTGCCCGGCATCGGCAAATTCCTTCACCAAAAGGAGTAGAAACTCGGGTTGGTCAGAGAATTGCTCTGCTAATTCCAGCCACAAGGCTTGGGCGTTGTCCCAGTCGGATCGGGACAGGAGGTCTTTGAGTTGCTGATGGTGATTTTGTATGGAACTCATTTGAGATCAGGGAGATTTCGTGTTCGTGGTGACGACGATTGTAACGACGACAAATGATGGCCAGCGACGGACCAGCCACATTGACGAGGCTGGTGCCCAACGATACGGTTGTATACCCATGAGATGGATTTCCACGTTCGGCGCACTCGGGCTGTTCCTTGTCGCCGGGTGCCAGTCTAACCAAAACGCTCAGGTCTTGTCTCCTGAGAAATTCGTGACCGCCACTAGCGCTACAGCCTACAGCACGACCGACACGAATGCAACGGCCGGAACCAACGCCAAACCGCGCGTGATCGCGCCGGGCGTGAGCATCAGCGTGACCGTCGACGAGGACCACAGTCTCGACCACACCTACGTCGTGCCGATCAGCGGCACGATTGACTTCGTGCCGCTCGGCCGCATCCAGGCGGAAGGTCTGACCGCGGACGAGGTGGCGCAGAAGATCAAGCAGGGCCTCGAGAAAGATTATTTCCAGAAGGCCACAGTGATCGTGACAATCGAATCTCCTCTGGCCGCGGCGGGGAACGGCACGGGAGGCGTGATCTATGTGATCGGGAACGTGAACCGGCCCGGGCCGTTGTTGTTGCCGAAGGACGAACGGTTCACCGTCACGAAGGCGATCATCGCGGCAGGGAATTTCGCCACCTTTGCCAATGGTGGCAAGGTGCAGTTGATCCGTTACGACAAGACCGGGAAAAAATTCGTCACGTACATCGATGTGGATCGAATCATGAAACGCGGCGAGTTCGAAAAGGATCTCCAGGTCCAGGACGGGGATTGGATTATTGTGCCGGAGAAGTTGATCAACTTCTAGCCAGGGGATCACGATGCCGAACGGGAACCGCTTATGATCAACCAGAACGCCGCGGAAAACAGCGCTGAGAGCGTCGACATCAAGGAGTATCTGGTTGTTTTGCTGAAGCGGAAGTGGCTCGTCCTGATTTGCTTTCTACTGAGCATGGCCCTGACCACGGCGTACCTGTTTACCCGCCAACAAATTTATGAGGCCGATGCGAAATTGCTGGTGACGACCGCGGGTGGGTCCGTACCGGTTTCGGAAGTCACCCGCGAAGACGAGAGCCGGTTCTACGCCACCCAGATCGAAATCCTCACCGAGCAGACCATGTTGCATCGTGTTCAGTTGCGGATGCGGAAGACTCCGGATGAAATCCGCGAGAACCTCGCGGACCTGAAGGTCGAACCCATTCGTGGCGCGGCGATCCTGATGATCCGCGTGCAAAGTCCGTCGGCGGATTTCGCCAAGGATTTCGCGAACACACTCTGCGAGGAGTACATGCATTTCCGCGACGAGCAGCGCGCTCAGAGCTCCGAGAATGCGCTGTTGACGTTGACGCGGGAGATCAAGCGCCTCGGCGAAGAAAAACAGGCGGCGACCGGGAAGATGTTGGACTTCGCCAAGAAGAACCACGTGGATCCGATGGGCAGCGTGGGGTTCTCATGGTACAAACGGTTCAACATGCTGAACTACGGTTACGCCAGCGCCGCCAAGGCCTACAACGAGGCGAAGACGCGCAAAGAACTGCTCGATAGCCGGCCGGACACTTCGACGGTTCTGGCGTTGCTGGCGGCGGAACACGAGGAGGGTATCGATTCATCCGCCCAATCGGCAGCCAGTTCCAACGAGGCTGCGCACGTGGTTTCCAAGGGCATGCAACTCGACGTGTTTGTGGACGAGAATCCCTCGCTGAACACGCGGGTACAGGTCGGCCCGGACGGCACGATCAACTATCCGGGTATCGGCGCGGTGCCGGCCGATGGACTGACGGCGCAGGTCCTCGCCGAGAATATCAGACAGGGACTCCTGGCGAACAAACTGGTCAAGCCCAAGGACTGGGACGACCATGGCGGAGTCCCTAACCCCGACGAGCAGCAGAAGGCCACGGTGAGGATCATGGTGGAAGATGCGACCGATTCTTCCACGGGCGACATCCAGGCGAAATCCGCGGACGAATTGGGGCGATACTCGTTCGCCGCGCTGAACGAGACCGTTTCGAAGCAGTTGTTCGAATTGGAGCGACGGAAGCGGGATCTGACGGTCAGGCTGGATGAAATGCGCAAGGTCTACAAGCCGCGGCATCCGGCTCTGGTGCAGGTCGAGCAGCAACTGAATGAGATCACCTCGGAGATTGACGGGGAGATCCAGTTCATCCGGCAGAAGGCGGACGCCGATCTCGTCGTCGCCAAGAAGAACTTCGATGAGATGACGGCCCTGTCCAAGCAACTGGACGATGCCGTGTACTCGGACGGCGAAAAGGCGACCGAATGGAAGGCGTTGAAGGACGACGTCGACCAGATCCAAAACCTTTACAACGCGCTGTTGTCCCAGTTGATGAAGATCGATGTTTCCCAGGGATTCAATTCTCGGACCGTCTCGGTGTTGGAGGCCGCTCTGCTACAGCCCGATCCCGTGTATCCGAAGAAGATGAAGATTCTCCTGATGGCGGCGTTCTTTGGGCTGGGCATGGGGCTGGCCCTGGCGTTCTTCATCGAATACATCGACGACTCGATCAAGTTGGCGGAAGAGGTTGAACGCGATCTCCAGTTGCCGTTCCTGGGCATGATCCCGGCGGCTCAATGGAACCCCGACGATCTCAGCGCCCATCGGCTCGACCGTCTGAAACAGCAGGGTGGCGTCGCGGAATCGTATCGCGTTGTCCGCTCGGCAATTATCTTCTCCACGCCGCGCGAGAAACTCCGCTCGATTCTGGTGACCAGCGCGGTGCCGCGTGAGGGCAAGACCACGACGTGCGTCAATCTCGCCATCGGGTTCTCGCAGGTCGAGGACCGCGTGCTCCTGGTCGACGCTGATCTGCGTCGCGGCGAGACCCACAAGTATTTTGGTTTCGAAAAGGAAAAGGGCCTGGCCGAAGTGCTCCTCGGTGAGGCGACACCCGAAGAAGTGATCAAGCGCGGGGATGTCGCCAAGCTCGATGTCATCACCTGCGGGGCGTATCCTGCGAATCCGGCCGAGCTGTTGCTGGGCTGGCGATTGAAAGAGTTTCTCGAATGGGCCTACAAGCACTACGACCGCGTCGTGGTGGATTGCCCGCCGGTGATGGGAATTGCCGACAGCGCCATTCTCGGGTCGGCCGTCGACGGCGTGTTGTTCATCATCTGGGCGGGGCGGACGTCGCGCCGGTACGTTCGTGTGGCGAAGATGACGGCCGTCAGTCGTGGCGCGAAAGTATTTGGTTTCGTGCTCAACAACCTCGAACCCGGCCGCGTCGGCTACTACCACTACTACCCGTATTACTACAGCTATTATTCGCGCGGGTATTACTACGCCCACAAGGAAGACGAGGGCAAGGGCGGCGACATCAAGGGCATCGAAGTGCCGGCGCAAGAACACGGCAAGGACGAGATCGACGACGTGTATTGAGCGGCTGTCGCCAATTCAAGCCGTTTAGTTGCCCTTGTCGTTGGCCCAGCGTGCCTTGCGGTCCGCGGTGAGCTGGTCGAGTTTTTCGGCCTGATCGGGCCGCAACAGGACTCGCGCTTTCGCATCGAAATCGTCGAACGCTTTCAACACCTGCGGCACGCACTGCTTCCGTGCATCCGTGATCTGCACCTGCGCGGCTTCGACAAGCGGAAGGATCTGGTTCCGCTGCGCCCGATCCAGATGCAGTCGACGCGACAATAGCCATGTGACCTCTTTCGCCGTGAACGCCGTCTGACCGCGCATCAGGCGATGAAGCCGCTTGGTAGCACGGGCACTGACGAACGAGCCACCGGCGACCATTCCGAGGACAAACACGAGCACGAGGGCAAGGATTGCCTTCCAGTTCTTCATGATCACTCTCCCCCGGACAGGCCGGCGAACATCGCCTGGTCGCCCGTGCCGAGCGTGGTTTCGGCGCTCATTTCGGATTGGACGCTGTACGACCAGACGCCGGCCACGACGACGATGGCTGCAAACACGGGCATCAGCCGCCAGGCGAGCGCTGCCAGCGGGATCGGCTGGCGCCGATTCTCCCGGATGGCTGCCAACAGCCGCGTCTCGAACCCGTATTCGGCGCGGGACGTATCCGGACGCGCCGCGCGCGCCGTCCGGAACAGTTCATTGAGTTGTTCATCGTTCATGGCTCGCCTCCAAAATCTTCTTCAGTGCCTGCCGCGCGCGAAACGCGCGCACTTTCACGTTCGACTCGCTCCAGCCGGTCAGCTCCGCCGTCTCGCGCACCGACCGTTCCTCCAGCTCCAGCAGCGTAATCACGAGCCGTTCGTCATTGCTGAGCTTGGCCATCGCCCAGTGCAACAGCTCGCTGGCGTGCTGAACGTTGTCGCTGGGTTGCGTGCCGAGTTCGATCCCGTCGAGCGGAATGTTCTCGCGGTCGTGACGCGTCGCCCGCAGGAAGTCGTAACACGAACGCACGGCGATGCGCGACACCCAGTGTTCGAAGGGCGCCTCGCCTCGAAAACTCTTCAACTTCTGGTACGCCTTCACGAAAATGTCCTGGCAGATGTCCTGCAGTTCGGCGTCGTTGCGGGCGAACCGCGCGGCAATGCCGAACACCTTGCGTCTGTGCCGCGCCACCAGGGTGGCGAACGCCCCATCGTCCCCCGCGAGGGTGGACTCAATGAGACGTTGGTCCGAAGGTTCATTGGTCGGCGCGGTCATCGCGCCCGATTATTAATCGGTCGCGATGCGATTGGCAATTCGTTGCAGCAGGGTGTCAAACCGGGCATCGGCATCAATTTGCATGTCTTTCAGCTTCTGGATCTGCTCGGGCGTGAGCACGGCGCGGATGTCGTGGACCACGTGGGCGCGCTCGACGGCCAGATCGGCTTCCAAGGAAGCGACCTTGGCCGCCTCGGCGCGAATCGCGGTTTCATCCACGGTTTGTGCGCGGATCGTGTCACGCAGGGCGCGGCGTTCGGTCACCACCTCGGTGATCAACGGACCGAGCGTTGGCTGATAACCGCGCAGGATGGTTTTCACCTGCGCCTTTTGCTGGTCCGTAACCCCAAGTTGGGCCAGCCGATGGGCGAACCGGCCCTTGGCGGCGAAGCCGACATCGTTTGTCGTATCCGCGTGCGCCAGGAAGGCGAAAAATCCACCCACCGTGAGGGCGGCCACAATCCCCGCACCAATCAAAGCTTTCGTGTGTGTCTGCATCGTTTGTTCCCTATGTTCCCTTCACAAATGGAGACGGGGTGGGAGGGCGGAACGTTACAGGATTCTGGTCAAAACGGCTTGGAAATGAGCACTGCTTGGAGGCGCGATGTCAGGATCGGGAGAGGGACGCGGTCTACAACTCTCGCTAGTGACTGAAAGCGGCTGTGTGCGCTTCAGACAATCCTGAGCAACGGCTTTCGACGCGGCGAGTAAAGACCCGCAGTTTGGGGATGGTTGGGAAGGTACAGCAGCCAGACCGGGCTACCCTCGGCAAATCCAATTAGGCACTTAAAGCGAAACTCGTTGCCACCTGCATCAGAAAACCTCACAATTCCCCTACGCCATATTTTCGCAGTACGGATGATCGTGCCACGGCCGAGAATGCCGGTTCTGAGGAGGCGCATATGGCGCAGCTCGGTCATGAGCGCAGTCAGGGAGAGCACTGGGTATAAAGCGCTAATGGCCACCATTTTCCAGAGAATTCGGCTGGACATCGAGATTTGCTGGTCGCGGCTTTTCGCCTCCTGCTGCAACCAGTCTTCCCATCGCCGACTCGTATCTGGATTCTGAATTCGTTCAATTTTCGCTCGCTCGGTTCGCTCGAAAAGCTGATCACTTGCTTTCGCCCGGCTAATCAGATGGCTGTATCCGGCCCATGCCAAGAACGGCAGCGCGATCCCCAGCAGACAGGATAGCCCGCCCACAACCCCATCAGCCGTTAGCCGCACCTTGCGTGGAGGCTTTTGTTGCAGTTCGGTGGGAGGGGTGTCGGAGCCGTGCAGGGCAAGCAACCGTTGAAAGCGCGCTTCCTTTGCCCTCGCTTTAGTGGACTGCTTGAAGCGTTCGCGGCTTTGCTTGAACCAGCTCATCGCATCAACTCCTCATCGGCTCTCCTAGCGCTTTGAGAGATTACCAATTGCGATTGTTTGCGGCGATTACAAAGTCGAAACAGTTTTGTAATCGAGTGCATCCTGACACTACCACCAAGCCTCAAGGCATTCATCCTGAGCGGAGCGAAGAATATCCGTGTGTGCGCTGCGATGCCAAGCGTAGAACGACCGAGCCCCTTCACTTCGTTGAGGGTGACAGACCGGAGAATGGTGACAGCATCACAGTATCAAGATACGCCCTTTGGGATCTTATCATGTGCGCTCGTGCTGGAGCCGCAGTTGGCCGCAGGCGGCGTTGATATCGGTGCCCTTTTCGATGCGCAGCGTGCTGGTGATGCCGTGCGACTGGAGGGTGTGCTGAAACATCTTGCAGCGGTCGCGGTCGGGGCGCTTCCACGGCAGGCCCTCGACGGGATTGTAGGGAATGAGATTGACCTTGGCGTGGAGACGTCTGGCGATGGCGCCGAGTTTGTGGGCTTGTTCGAGCGAGTCGTTGACGCCATCGATCAGTATGTACTCAAACGTCATCATCCGCTTCTTGGCGTTGACGTAATAATCGCATGCGGCCAGCAACTCCTTGAGCGGATGCTTCTTGTTCACGGGCATGATCTTCTCGCGTACTTCATCGGTCGCGCCGTGCAACGAGACCGCGAGACGAATCTGCATGGGTTCATCGGCGAGCTGCTTGATGCGCGGAACGAGGCCGACCGTGGACACCGTAATCTTGCGCGCGCCGATGCCCAGCCCCCACGGCGCATTGACGATCCTCAGAGCGCGCAGCAGATTGTCGTAATTGGCCAGGGGCTCGCCCATGCCCATGACGACGATGTTGTTCACCTTCTCGCCGCTTAGTTTTTGGACCTGGAGGATCTGGTCGACGATCTCAGCCGCCGTCAGATTGCGCTTCACGCCGTCGAGGCCGCTCGCGCAGAACTTGCAGCCATACGCGCATCCGACCTGCGTCGAAACGCAGACGGTATGGCGGTCACTGCTGGTGGTGAGGCCCGGCGTTGCCGGAATCAGCACGGTCTCGATCAGCGACTGGTCATGAAGTTGAAACAAGAATTTCTCCGTTGTATCGGATGCATTACGAGTCTTGAGCGCGCGGACCACGTGCAATTCGAAGCTGGCGGCGAGTTTTTCGCGCAGGGCGGCCGGCAGATTGGTCATCTGATCAAACGAGTCCGCCTGCTTCTCGTAGATCCACTGCAGAATCTGCTCGGCGCGATACTCGGGCTCGCCCAGGTCACGCAAACGCGCGCCAAGCTTCTCGCGATCGAGCGACTTGATTTCTGTTCTTGCGTTCACACCTTGTTGGCCTTGAGTTCCTGCAACGAATAATGCGTGCCGCGCCAATCAATGCCGTTGTTCCACAGCGTTTTCAGCGTGGCCCGCCAAATGATGTACTGAAACAATAGTGCCGTAACCGGCCCGCCCACACAATGCCAGCGTTTGGCGCCGTAGGTGTGCGCGTTGTCCATGTACAGCGCCGCGAGCAGCGCCACGATGGCGAGGTTCAGCCACCACGTTGCGCCGTGCGTGAGCAGCAGCGCCGCGAGCGGCCAGAGGAACACGAGCAGTTGCGCGATGCTCGCGGCCACGACGATGGCCAGGTTGTACTCCACGCCCGCAAACGTGTTTTTCTCCAGCCCGCGGATGAGTTCGCCCAGCGAGCCGTACCATTCCACCGTCATGAGGCCGGCGCCGACGGAAATGTCCTGTCGGAACCCGTGCTTCTTGATCAGCTTGCCGAGCTTCATGTCATCATCGGGCCGCATGGCGATGGCCTGATGACCGCCGATGGCGCGGTACACCTCGGCGCGGATGAGATTGAACGCACCCACGCCGATGTGCCGCGGACTTTTCGGGTCGCGGGCTTTCCACGGTTTGGCGTAGAGACCGAAGAAGAGGACGAACGCGCCGCCGAACATGCTCAGGAGCGTGCCGGGCATGTGCATTTGCGGGCCGACGGCGAGATGGTCGAGCTGGCGATCCTGCAAGTACGACACGGCGCGGCCGACAACCGTGCGTTCCATCACGACGTCGGCGTCGGTAAACAGGAGCAGTTCGCCCGTGGCTCGTTCCGCGCCGATGTGCAGAGCGTGCGTCTTGCCGAGCCAGCCACCGGGCAGATCGGTTATGTGCACCACGTGCAGCCGCGGATCGGCGCCTGCCATCCGGTCGAGAATACGTCCCGTCTCGTCGGTGGAGCGGTCGTCGACAACGATGAACTCGGTATTCCGGTGATCCTGCGCGAGGACGGACTGTAATCCGTGCTCGATCTTCCGTGCTTCATTGCGGGCCGCGACAATGATGGAAACCTTCGGTACGTTCGGCGTGGACAGGGGCGGAACATCTGCGAGCCGGGCTATCGACCGGTTGCCGAGGGCGAACTCAATGGTCGTGGCCAGGACGAGAAACAGCGTGACGATCGCCAGCCAGAACAGAACCGATGCCATAATGGCCGGGATGCTACCAAAACCCGTTGGGAATCGCGCGACGAACCATGTTGGAAGCGAAAACGACGGGCAGCCTGAAGGCCGCCCGTCGTTCATTCGGACAACACGCGATACGAAGCTTCGCTATTTCGCTGTGCCGGATTTGCCCGCAATCGCCCGGTAGGTCGCCGCGTGATCATTGGTGAAAGCGATCCCGTCGCCGACAGCGAGAACCACGGGAATGGTGATTGATGAGCCGGTCTTTGGTGTGTTGGTGCTCGTGATGCCGACGTCGAGCCAGGGTGTTTGCCACGAGCCGTTTTTCAGGTTCGTGCTGAACGTCCACAGTCCGGACTTCTTGTTATAGGACAGCTTGCAGGTTCCGTACGAACTGGTCCCGATGCCTTTGCCCTTCGGGTCCAGCGCGTACGACACGTCCGCACCGCCGACGTCGAGCGCCACCGTGGCGTTCGTCAGATTGGGAGTGGTGACGGGGTTGAATGTCGCCTTCAGAGAACAGCTATCGGAATCGGGCTTGGTGAAATTGGCTTTTGCCTGCAGCGAGCTGACCGTGATGGAGGCGGACTCGGTAATCGTCGCGACGCCGAGATCGTGCGCCGACCAGACGCTATTTTGCAGTTCAAAGCAGTACGAATCGGCGTTGTCTTTGTTGGTGAACGCGCCGAGGCCGATGTTGTAGTACCCATCGGTTGTCATCACGAACCCCGTCGGCAGTGCCGTGCGCACGCCGTTGGTGTCGGAGAAGTAGCCTGCCGCCAACGCCGGGCTGCTCATGCCCACGCGGTCCATCCAGTTGGTCGTGGCGTACATGACAAAGTCGGCATTCACACCGTTGACGCCACGGGCATTGATGGTCATGGCTCCAGAGATGGGATTGACGGGATCGGTGATGTCGCCCGGGCACATATTGGCCACGAACACCGAGCCGCCGTAATCGACCACTGAGTTCGTGGCGATATTAATGCCCATGCCGAACGCCGCGCCGAGGTCGCCGCTGTAGGACTGGACCGGGTTGACGACCGTGAAGCTGACGGCGAAATTCGTGGGCGTTAGTTCCACGAGGCTCACGCCCGCGGTCGTGTCGGCGTTCATGGCGACATAGTTGATGTAGTCCGAGGCGGCCTTCGTGAACACCAGCGTCACGTGAGTTCCCGCATCCAAGGCGGTTCCCGCCACGTCATCGTTTTGCGTGGACACGCCGTCGGGCGGGTTGCTTTGGAATCCCATGCGAAAGGCGCTGCCGTCCATGCTCCCGCCAACATAAGCGGCCGTGGATCCGCTGCCGGCCTGGCCCATGCCGGGAGCATGCTCAATGGTGGCAAACGGTGTCCCGTTGTACGTTGAACTCGTGATGTCCCAAGCCACATCAGCATTTGCCATCGTCGCCATGGCGACGCAGAAACTCGTAATCCAGAGGGTCGTTTTCATTGCAACCCGACCATCGGAGCACTGCCCATGCCGACGCGAATCCGCGCAGAAATTCAGGATAAATTCTATCCGCTTTAGGTGGACACCTTATCGAACTCGGTCGGTGCCAGTGGATTGAATGGACATTTCCGCGTTATACGATGGCGGCGCGGTTACGCCTCTGCTACCACATCTCAGGTCAGGACTTCTCCGTCTCGGTCGACTCGGCGGCTTCTTCCTGCTGCTCGCTGATGACGCGGGCGATGGCGACGAGCTTGTCGCCTTCGTTGAGGTTGATGAGCTTGACGCCTTGGGTGTTGCGGCCGGCGACGCGGATGTCCTTGCAGCCGGTGCGGACGGTCTGGCCCTGGGCGGTGCTGAGCATGACCTCGTCGGCATCGGTCACGCTGAGGGCGCCGACGACACTGCCGACCTTGTCGGTGGTCTTGATCGTGATGATGCCTTTGCCGCCGCGGGATTGGACGCGGTATTCGTCAAACGGCGTGCGTTTGCCGATGCCGTGTTCGCCGGCGACGAGGAGCGTCGCCTGTGGATCAACGATCTCAACGCCGACGACGTAATCGCCCTTCTCGGGCCGGATGCCCCAGACGCCGGTGGCACTACGGCCCATGTCGCGGGCGTCCTCCTCGTGGAAGCGGATGCTCATGCCGTCCTTGGTCACGAGGACGAGTTCGTTGTTGCCGTTGGTCATCTTGACGCCGATGAGGCGGTCGCCCTGTTCGATGTTGATGCCGATGATGCCGCCTTTGCGCGTGTTTTCATAGGCGTTCAGCACGGTCTTTTTCACGATGCCCACGCGGGTGGCCATAACGAGGTAATTTTCGTCGGAGAACTCCTTGATGCGCAGCATGGCGGCGACTTTTTCCTCGGGCTTCAATTGGAGGAAATTGGCGATGCTCTTGCCCTTGGCGGCCCGGCCCATTTCGGGAAGCTCGTAGACTTTCTCGACGTACACGCGCCCCTGTTCGGTGAAGAACATGATGTTGTCGTGCGTGGAGCAGGTGAACAGATGCTCGATGAAATCCTCTTCGCGCTGTTCCATGCCGATGACGCCCTTGCCGCCGCGGCGCTGAGACCGGTAGGCGCTGACGGCGGTGCGCTTGATGTAGCCCTGGTGCGAGATGGTGACGATGCAGGCTTCGTTGGCGATGAGGTCCTCGATGTTGATCTCGCCCTCGTCGGCCACGATGTCGGTCCGGCGCGGGTCGCCATACTTCTCTTTGACCTCGAGCAATTCGGTTTTCACGACGCCCATGAGCTTTTTCTCGCTCGCGAGCAGGCTCTTCAGGTACTCGATGCGCTTGATGAGTTCGAGATACTCCTCCTCGATCTTGTCGCGTTCGAGGCCGGTGAGCTGATAGAGGCGGAGATCGAGGATCGCGTTGGCCTGGATCTCGGACAGCTTGAATTTGTCCATCAACTTCTTCTTGGCGTCCTCGCGATCATCGGCGCCCTTGATGATCTTCACGACCGCGTCGATGTTGTCGAGCGCGATGCGGAACCCTTCGAGGATGTGGGCGCGCTCCTCGGCTTTCTGCAGCTCGAACTTCGTCCGGCGGGTGATGACTTCTTTGCGGTGCGCGATGTAGCACTCGATCATCTGCTTGATGTTCATCGTGCGCGGACGACCGTGGTCGATTGCCAGCATGATGACGCCGAACGTGTCTTCGAGCTGGGTGTGCTTGTAGAGATTGTTGATAACGACCTTCGGGATGGCGTCGCGTTTCAGCTCGATGACGACGCGGATGCCATCCTTGTTCGATTCGTCGCGGATATCGCTGATGTCGTCGAGTTTCTTCTCGTTGACGAGTTGCGCCATGCGCTCGATCAGCGACGCCTTGTTGACGTTGTACGGGACCTCGCTGATGATCAGGCGCTCCTTGCCGCCTTTCACCTCTTCGATCCCGATGCGGCCGCGAATCTTCAGGCTGCCGCGGCCCGTGAGCAGGTAGTCTTTGATGCCCTGTTTGCCGCAGATCAGGCCGCCTGTCGGGAAATCCGCGCCCTTGATGAATTTCGCCACGTCTTTGACGTCGGTCTCCGGATCGTCGATCAGCGCGCAACACGCATCGATGACCTCTGAGAGATTGTGCGGCGGAATGTTCGTGGCCATACCGACGGCGATGCCCGTGCTGCCGTTGACGAGCAGGTTCGGGATGCGCGACGGGAGGACGACCGGCTCCTTTTCTTTCTCGTCGAAGTTGGGCTGGAAATCGACCGTGTCTTTGTCGAGGTCGGCAAGCAATTCCTCGGCGATCTCTTCGAGGCGGCACTCCGTGTACCGGTAGGCGGCGGCCGGGTCGCCGTCGATCGAGCCGAAGTTGCCCTGGCCGTCGATGAGCGGGTAGCGCATCGCGAAATCCTGGGCCATGCGGACGAGCGTGTCATAGACGCTGGCGTCGCCGTGCGGGTGATATTTGCCGAGCACTTCGCCGACGACCTTGGCGCATTTCGAGTAGGAGCGATTGTGCAACAGGCCGAGTTCGCGCATCGCATAGAGCACGCGGCGATTGGATGGCTTCAGGCCGTCGCGGGCGTCGGGCAACGCGCGCCCGACGATGACCGACATCGAATAATCGATGTAGGCCTGCTGCATTTGCTCGCTGATATTGACCGGCGAAACTTTTTCGTTTTGTGCGTACATAACTGGTTCCTACCGTTTCCCCACGAACAGCTTGGTTGTCGTAAAAAAATTCTGTGCGTCAGCCAACAATTCTTTCATCCGCGCGGAGTCCGGCGGCGGGTGCGGGCCAATGTCGGCATCCTCGTGCAACAGCGTCGTCTGCTCGAATCGCTCCCCGACCTCCCGCGGGATCATGCCCGTCGTCACGAATTCCCGATGGAACTTCGCGGCCACGTTGCCGTCGCGAGACGGGCCAAACTCCTTCGTCGCTAACAGCGCGCACGCGCAATAAAACATCGTAAAATACACACGGTCCATCGCGCCGCGGCACATCTGCTGGTCGATCAGCAGGTGCGCCTCTTTCAGGCTCTCCGCAGCCTGCGCGAGCCTGAGGTTGATCAGGTCCTGGGCCTCCGGCGTCACGGCGCGTCAGATGTCGAGGTTGCGGACGTTAAGCGCGTTATCCTCGATGAACTGGCGGCGTGGCGCGACCTCATCGCCCATCAACACCGTGAACATATCGTCCGCCTTGGCCGCGTCTTCGATGACAACCTTCAACATCGTGCGGCGCTCGGGGTCCATCGTGGTCGCCCACAATTCTTCCGGATTCATTTCACCCAAGCCTTTGAACCGCTGTTTGTTGATACCTCGTTCCCCGATATCTTTGATCTGTTCCAGAATCTGCGGGATGGAATGGATCTCAGACCGCCGTTCCTCGACCTTGGCTTTGAGCTTCTTCGCGTCGGATTTGGCTTCCGGCTTCTTCGACGCACTGCCAGGTGCGCTCTCGCCCTCCACAGCCTCCGAAGCGGCGGCGCCACCTTCGACCAATTCGAACAGCGGCTTTTCCTGCGCGGCATAGTGGTCGAGATTAAAGCCCTTTTTCTCAAGGGTCTCGATGGCGGACTGGATGCTGTTGGATTCGGTCAACTCCAACGGTTTGGCCTTGGGAGCCTTGTCTTTGTCACCGTTTTTAGGTTCGGCAGCAGCTTCCTCGTCGAGGTCGACGTCGTACTTGTCGCAAAGCTTCGACCATTCCTTGTCGGTCCGCGCGAACTCGAAGCGAACGACACCATCTTCTTTGATGCGCATCGCATAGGATGGGAACTCGCCTGACTTCTCATCGCGCGCGGCGAGAAAATCTTCGAATTTGATGCCTCGACGTTCGATTGTATCGACCAACTTCTCCAGGTCCTGCAGGGATTCCAGAACAGACTTGAGTTGCTGGCCGCTAAATTCCTTCTTGTCCCGCATCCTAAACAAGTGCACGTCTTCCATGCCGAGCTCAATGAGGATTTTGCTCATCTTATCGTCGTTCTCGACGTACTCTACGCGCTTCTTGCGCGTAACTTTGTAGAGCGGCGCCTGGGCAATGTAGACGTACCCCTGCTTGATGAGTTCCGGCATCTGACGGTAAAAGAACGTCAGCAACAGCGTGCGGATGTGCGAACCGTCCACGTCGGCGTCGGTCATGATGACGATGCGGTGGTAGCGGAGCTTCTCGATGTTGAACGCGCCTTCGCCCTCACCGGTGCCGAAACCGGTGCCAATGGCGGTGATCATCGTGCGGATTTCGTTGTTGTTGAGAACCTGATCGAGCCGCGCCTTCTCCACGTTGAGCAGTTTGCCGCGGATCGGCAGGACGGCCTGGAACTGGCGGTTGCGGCCCTGTTTGGCCGAGCCGCCGGCGGAATCACCCTCGACGATGTAGAGTTCGCAGAATTCCGGATTGCGCTCGGAACAATCAGCGAGCTTGCCCGGCAGTCCGCCGCCGGTGAGCGCGCCTTTGCGGACAGCTTCGCGGGCTTTGCGGGCGGCTTCACGAGCGCGCGCCGCGGTCAGTGACTTGTCGACGATGCGGCGCGCAATGGGCGGATTCTGCTCGAAGAAGGTCGTGATGCCTTCGTACACGATGGAGTTGACGATGCCTTCGACCTCGCCGTTGCCGAGCTTGGTCTTGGTCTGGCCTTCGAACTGCGGGTTCGGGACCTTGACGCTGATGACGGCGGTGAGGCCTTCGCGGAGATCATCGCCGGAGAGCGTCGGATCCTTTTCCTTCAACAGGTTGTTGGACTTCGCGTACTGATTGATCGCCTTGGTCAGCGCCGAGCGGAAGCCGCTGAGGTGCGTGCCGCCCTCAATCGTGTTGATGTTGTTGGCGTAACTGTAGACGGACTCGTTGTAACCCTCGTTGTATTGCAGGGCGACCTCGGCGGCAATGCCGTCCTTCTCCTTGGAGACGTAGATGACCTTGGGGTGAAGCGGTTCCTTGGCACGGTTGATATGCTTGATGAATTCCTCGATGCCGCCGTTGAACTTGAACAGGTCTTCGCGCTTGTTCCGCTCGTCCTTGAGCGTGATTTCAATGCCGCGGTTCAGGAAGGCGAGCTCGCGCAGGCGATTGGCGAGAATGTCGTACTTGTATTCGACGACCGGGAAAATCTCGTTGTCGGGTTTGAACGTAATCTTCGTGCCGGTGCCCTTGGCCTTGCCGATGACTTCGAGTTTGGACGCGGTCTTGCCGCGCTTGAAGCGCATGTGATGGACCTTGCCGTCGCGTTTGACTTCGGCTTCGAGCCATTCGCTGAGTGCGTTGACGCAGGTCACGCCGACGCCATGAAGACCGCCGGAAACGGTGTAGGATTTCTTGTCGAACTTGCCGCCGGCATGGAGCAAGGTGAGGACGACTTCGATGGCGGGCTTCTTCTCCGTCTTGTGCATATCGACGGGAATGCCGCGGCCGTCGTCGACGACGGTGACGGAGTTGTCGACGTGGATCATAACGTCGATATGCTTGCAGAAACCGGCGAGGGCCTCGTCGATGGAGTTGTCGACGACCTCGTAGACCAGATGATGCAGGCCGCGTTCGCCGGTGTCGCCGATGTACATCGCGGGGCGCTTGCGAACGGCCTCGACGCCCTCGAGTTTTTGAATTTTGTCAGCGGTGTAATCGCTGGCACCGAGTTTTTCGACCACTTGGTTTCGATCCTTTGAAGGCGACTTTTCCACAGTACGTGTTCTTTCCAGAAGCTTGCTGGACATTAGCAACCCCCTCCTCCTTTGACCGCCGAATAGTACTCGATGTTGAGGGGAATCTGCAACCACAATTCGTCACTTTTTTTCTGTATATAACTGACTAAGGGCGTGAGGCTTCTACAGAATTGAAACGGGTTTGAAATGAGGGGTTGACAGTTGGGGGTTTGATGGTAATATCAAGCAATATTGGTAAGATACTAATGATTAAATGAAGGCGTCTGTTAAGAGCGATTACGCATGTCGCGCGGTGGAGGCGTTGGCACTTCATCATCCGAGCGTACGGCCCATGCGGATTGAGGAAATCGCGATGAGCGAAGCGATCCCGGCCAACTATCTTGTGCAGATCCTGATCGAGCTGAAGAGCAAAGGGCTGATTCAAAGTCGGCGCGGGAAAGCGGGCGGATATGCGCTGGCGAAGCCGCCCAAGGAGATTACCGTGGGGGACGTTCTTCGGGCGGTGCAGGGGGATGTGTTGGAAATGCCGCTGTTGCGGGAGTCGCGTTGTCCCGAGGAAATCAAGCGCGCGTGGCGACGGATCAAGGAGGCCGCCGAACGCGCGGCAGACGACGTGACATTCGAACAGCTATGCGCGGAAGCGAAGAGTCGCCCGGAGATGTATTACATCTAGTGAATTGACAGGCACTTGTTCTCTGATATAGTCCCTCGGCAGTTCCGCCATGGGCGGAACGGAAAAACTCATCAAGAGCGGTCGAGGGACTGGCCCATAGAAACCGCGGCAACCGTTCAGTCGCCAGGAGGCGCTGAAGACAAGGTGCCAATTCCAGCTCCGAAGCCCGACGCGAGTCGGGAGCGGGGGAAGATGAGGGAGAGCGATCTGGCCGTTTTGGATGCCTCTTCATCGTCACCCGCCATTGGGGGCGCTGAAGAGGCTGTTTCTTTGTGTCTCTCGGGTGGTGGCCGGTAGGTAAATGTGGCGGGCCGCGGGTGGCCGGGCCGAACCCGCGCGAGTTCTCGGCATTGGTTGCACGAGAGGAACGAAGAGGAAGAAGGAGAAACGGTTATGGCAGTGAACGTGCGAATTCCGACACCGTTGCGGAAACTGACGAAGGAAAAAGAAACGGTGCAGGCGGCTGGCGCGACGATTCAGGACATCATCGAGAGCCTGGAGAAACAGTACCCGGGGCTGAAAGAGCGGATTTGTGACGAGCGCGGCGAGTTGCGGCGGTTTGTCAACGTGTACCTGAACGACGAAGACATCCGATTTGCCCAGGGCAAGAGCACGCCGGTCAAAGACGGCGACGAGATCTCCGTGATTCCCGCGATTGCGGGTGGCCGATGACGACGATTTGCCGCCCCGAATAGCTTCGGGGCAAGAGGGACCGCGAGCAAGACTCGCGGCCACAAGATGAAAGCGCCAAAAGCGAAACCAACGACGACAGCGAAGGAAACGAAGCGCCTGTGGCTGACCTATCCGAAGAAGGTCATCCAACGGCCGGCGATTTATGAGGTGGGTCACAAATTCAAGGTTGTGACCAACATCCGCCAGGCCAGCGTGACGAACGATGTCGGGATTGTGTCCCTGGAGTTGCAGGGGGAGGGCGCCGAGATCAAGAAAGCCCTCAAATGGCTGGAAGGTCTCGGCATCAAGGTCGAGCCGGTCGAGATCGATGTGATCGAGGGGTAACGGGAGAACGTGAAGTTCACGTCGGAAGAGATCCACAAGCTGGCGGCGGAATTCGAAGACCGCGAGCCGCGCGACATTTTGCAGTGGGCGGCGGACCATTTCAGCCCACGGGTGGCGATCTCGTCCGCATTCGGTCCGGAAGGCCTGGTCGTGCTCGACATCGCGCTGCGCAAGGTCACGCCGCGGCCCCCGGTGTTTACGATCGACACGGGCTTTTTCTTCAAGGAGACGGTCGAGCTGATCCGCAAGGTCGAGCAGGAGTACGGGATTACGGTCGAGCGGCTGCATCCCGAGTTGACACCCGAGCAACAGGCGGAGCAGCATGGCCCCGAGTTGTACCGGCGCGAGCCGGACAAGTGCTGCTACATGCGCAAGGTGCTTCCACTGCAGAAGAAACTGCCCGAGCTTGATGCGCTGATCACGGGGCTGCGACGCACGCAGGCGGAAAGCCGCAAGGGCGCGAAAATCCTGCAATTGCAGGAGACGCCCGGCGGCCATCGGTATCTGAAGATCAATCCGCTGGCGGCGTGGGACAAGGAACAGGTTTGGTGGTATATCATCAGCCACCAGCTCCCGTACAATCCGTTGCACGATCAGGGGTACCCGAGCATCGGTTGCTGGCCGGATTGCTGCACGCGTCCCGTCAATGACGGCGAGGGCGAGCGCGCGGGGCGGTGGGCGGGCTCGGAAAAGAAAGAGTGCGGCTTGCATACATTCGCCGCGAACATTTAAGATTGTCGCCCCGAAGAGTTTCGGGGCCGGCTGCGAGTGAGATGCGCGGCCAGAAATGCATATGGATCATCTGGACAAGCTGGAGAACCAAAGTATTTTCATCATCCGCGAGGCGTTCAACAAGATTGAGCGGCTGGCGATGCTGTGGAGCGTGGGCAAGGATTCGATGACGATCCTCTGGCTTGCGCGCAAGGCGTTTCTTGGGCACGTGCCGTTCCCGTGCGTGTTCATGGAGACGAGCTTCGACATGCCGGAATTGGTCGAGTTGCGGGACCGGTTGACGAAGGAGTGGAAGCTCAACCTCGTGATCGCCCGCAACGATGAGGCGCTGGCCCAGGGGATGAACCACACGCGGGGCCGGGTGACTTGCTGCTCGGCGTTGCTCAAGGAGAACCTCAAGAAGATCGTCGACAAGGAGAAGTACGGCGGGTTGATCGTCGGCGTGCGGCGCGACGAGGATCCGACGCGCGCGAAGGAACGTTATTTTTCGCCGCGCGACAAGAACATGGAGTGGAACGTCGAAGACCAGCCGCCGGAGCTGTGGGACCAGTTCAACACTGATCTGGCGGGCGGCACGCATTTGCGGGTCCATCCGCTCCTGCACTGGACGGAGATGAACATCTGGGAGTACGCCGAGCGCGAGAAAATCCCGAACGTGCCGCTCTACTTCGCCAGGAACGGGAAACGCTATCGCAGTCTGGGGTGCGTGCCGTGCACGTTTGCGATCGACTCGAACGCCGACACGTACGAAAAGATCCGTGAAGAACTGCGCACGACCAAGCGCAGCGAGCGCAGTGTCCGTGCCCAGGACCAGGAGAGCGAAGATGCCTTCGAGAAGTTGAGACGGGACGGGTACATGTGATTAGCGAAGTTAAACCACAGAGACACAGAGAGCACGGAGATGGGCTGCATCAGGAATTGACGCAGCAGATCATCGGGGCCGCAATCGACGTTCACCGTGAGATTGGTCCGGGCTTGCTGGAATCCGTGTACGAGGCGTGTCTTGCGCACGAGATGTCCTTGCGCAAGCTGCCGTTTGAGTCGCAAAAACAGGTACTGGTTCGGTACAAAGGCGTTCAGTTGTCGTCTGATTTGCGCGCGGACTTTATCGTGGATGGGCGGGTGGTGGTCGAACTAAAGGCTGTGGACGAGGTATTACCTGTTCACCGCGCGCAAATCATGACCTACATGCGACTGGCAGAGTGCAAGGTCGGTTTACTGATAAATTTCAACGTTCCGCAACTGGTGAAAGGGCTCGAGCGATTCGCTCTGTGAACTCTGTGTCTCTGTGGTTCAATTAGGCCATGCAGCATACTGAACAACTGAAGATCGTCATTGTGGGCCACGTCGACCACGGGAAGTCGACGCTGGTGGGGCGATTGTTTCACGATACGGGGTCGCTGCCCGAGGGGAAGTACGAGAAGATCAAGGTGGCGTGCGAGCGGCGCGGGATGCCGTTCGAGTGGGCGTTCCTGATGGACGGGTTGCAGGCGGAACGCGACCAGAACATCACCATCGATACCGCCCAGATCTGGTTTCGCACGCCGAAGCGGCAGTACGTCATCATTGACGCGCCGGGCCACAAGGAGTTCCTCAAGAACATGGTCACAGGCGCGGCGAGCGCGGGGGCCGCGCTGTTGTTGATCGACGCCAGCGAGGGCGTGCAGGAGCAATCGCGCCGGCACGGGTTCCTTCTGTCGCTGCTGGGGATCAGTCAGATCGCGGTGCTCGTGAACAAGATGGACCTGCGGAACTACAGCGACAAGGTATTCAAATTGATCGAGGACGAATACCGTGCGTTCCTCAAGCAGGTCGGGGTCGAGCCGAAACTGTTCATTCCGATTGCCGCGGCGAAAGGCGACAACGTGGCGACGAAATCGTCCCACATGCCGTGGTACAACGGCCCGACGGTGCTGGAGGCGCTGGACCGGTTCTCCGTTCCGGAGCCACCGCAGAACCTGCCGCTGCGGTTTCCCATCCAGGACGTGTACCGGTTCGACCATCGCCGCATCCTCGCGGGTCGGGTGGAATCCGGGACAGTGCGCGTCGGGGACAGGATCCTGTTCTCGCCGCGCAACAAGGTCAGCACGGTCAAATCGATCGAAGGCTGGCCGCAGGGGTCGCGCCACGTCGCGCATGCCGGCGAATCGATTGGCATTACGTTGACCGAGCAAATTTTTGTCGAGCGGGGACAGGTCGGGTCCAGCGAAGAGGACGCTCCCATCGAAGAAGACGTGTTTCAGGCAAAGCTGTTCTGGCTGGGGCGACAGAACCTCGAAGTGGGCCGCCGGATCAAGCTCAAGCTGACCACGGAAGAGGTCGAGTGCCAGATTCAATCGATCGAGAAACTGATCGATGCGTCGACGCTGGCGGAAATCGATGTGAAGTCACGCCCGCATATCGCGCGTAACGACGTGGCGGAGGTGACAATCCGCGCGAAAACGCCGATTGCATTTGACAACGCCGACCGGATCGTCAACACGGGCCGGTTCGTGCTGGTTGATGGGTACCAGGTTTGCGGAGGCGGGGTGATCTCCAAGGGAGAATATCCCGATCGCCGTCAGGTGTTGTCCGGCGTCAAGAGCCGGAATATTTTCTGGTCGGAAGGCAAGATCACGCGCGAGGCCCGCGAGCGGCGCAATCGTCACAGGGGCGCGATCATCTGGCTGACGGGTTTGTCCGGGGCGGGTAAATCGACGGTGGCGACGGAGCTGGAGCGCGAGCTGTTCGCGATGGGGCTGCACACCTACATCCTCGACGGGGACAACATCCGCCACGGTCTCAGCGCCAATCTGGGGTTCTCGCCCGAGGACCGGACGGAGAACATCCGTCGTGTTGCCGAGGTCGCGAAACTGCTGATGGACGCCGGCGTGCTGGTCATTACGGCATTCATTTCGCCGTATCGCGATGACCGTCGTCTGGCGCGCTCGCTGGTCAATGAGGGGGAATTCGTCGAGGTGTTCGTGAGTGCCCCGCTCGAAGTGTGCGAGCAGCGCGACCCGAAGGGCCTGTACAAGAAGGCGCGGGCCGGGGAGATTGCGAACTTCACCGGCGTCTCGGCGCCGTACGAGCCGCCTGATCGCCCTGAAATCGTCGTGCAGACGGACAAGCAGAGCCCGGCGGAATGCGTGGCGCACATCATTGATTACCTGAAGCTGCAATACATCGAGCAGGATTGGAGCATCTGATTCTGATCGGCGAGGATTTGCTTTCCTCGCGGGCGGGGTTGGGGTAGAGTGCGGGTCGCGGAGGAACGGATGGCGAAACCGGGGTCAAAAATCAATGAGTCGTTGCAGCCGCCGCTGGTCCGGCAGTTCTCGGTGTTTCTGGAGAACAAGGTCGGTTCCCTGCTTAATCTCACCCGCACGTTGAGCGATTCAAACGTTCATGTCTGCGGCATTTCCGTCGTCGACACGGCGGACGCGTCGGTGGTGCGGATCGTGGTGGATGATCCAGAGCATTGCCACGACGCGCTGGGCAAGGCGGGAATTCCCGTCAACGAGTCCAATCTGATTGTGGTGGAATTGCCGCGTGGGCCGGAGAAACTGGACACGGTGCTGCGTTGTCTGGTGGCGGCGGAAGTCAACATCCAGTACACGTATTCGCTGATGGTCCGGCCGCATGACAAGGCGTTGCTGGCGCTGCATTGCGAGGACGCCGAGTTTGCCAGGGACGTTCTGCTAAAGGATGGGCATACTGTTCTCAGCCAAAGAGACATCTCGAGGTGATGGTGGACAAACCCTCACCCATTGGTCTGGCGATCGTGATCTGCGACCAGATCATCGAGGACAAACTGACCGGCAAGAGATCGCTGATCGGGATTTTCAACCAGATCGTTGCGCAAAGCTTTCCCTACCGCCATCCGCAACTCTGCGTATACGTCTCGCTCACGGACGGACGGGGACAGTGCGCGGCGCGGTTGCGCGTCATTCACGACGAAAGCAGCGTCGTGGTCGCCGAGGTCAACGGCCAGATTCAATTTCCGGATGCGCATGCCGTCGTCGAATTGAATTTTGGACTGGTCGGCCTCACGTTTCCCGAGCCCGGAGTCTATTCCATCGAGTTCTATTGCGACGACGCCCTGCTGCTGGAGCGACGGTTTCACGTCGTCCACCTCAAACCACCGCAAGGCCCACCGCCCGCAGAGATGTAACGTGGCGAATCGCCGGCGGTTCACAAGCCGGTGACTTCACGGTTCTGCGGCCAGTCAACCGTGAATTCGAACGTGATTTCGCCTTTCTCGCGCGGTTTTAAACCCAGCTCCCAGGTGAGTTTGCCGGTGGCATTGTCGATCGTCGCCGGCTTGGTGGAGGCATCGCTCAATGCCACTTTCACGTCGTCGGCACTCGAAACGGGGATCTGGTCGAGCACCACGACCCGTTGGGGCTTGTCCTTGTAGTTCTCGACGGTGATTTTGTAACTGCTCACCTGCCGTCGGCGGCTGCGGAACAAGCCGGACTTGCCGCGGCTGTCCTTGAGTTCTTCGCGCTTCACGCGGATGCCTTCATCGATGCCGAGAAACAGGTTGGCCGCCTCGCCTTGCGACACCGTGCTGATCCGGCCCGTGCCGATGAAGTCCGGTCCGACAAACACATTGACCGCGCCGGCCAGAAACGGCGTGTCCGTCGTATTCGTTGCCGACGCCTTGAGATAGGCGAACGGCGAGAGTTTGGGAGATGTCTCATACGTGAACGCCGCGGGCAACGACGCCAGCGCGATGGTTTGGCGGTGAGGTTCGCCATCGCTGGGCACGTCCGCTGCCCCCGCCACGTGAAACGTCGCGGCGGTCACGCCCTGCTCGACCTGGGCCGTTTGAGCGACCACGAGCATTTCGGCCGGCGCGGCGGCTCGTTCGGGGCGGTTCATTCCCTTATCCATCCCGTCGGACGCGAGGCTCCGATAGCTTTCTACCGGCCCGGCCATTGGAGGCAGGGGAGTGGCAGTTTCGGCCATCGCCACTGGCTGAAGAATGTTCACGGCCCATTTGTTGAGGTCGGGCATCTGAGCGCCGATGGACGGTTTGGCGGTGGACAAGGTGAGGTTGACGCCACGCCAATCCTCGCCGGTTTGTTGGCGGACGACGGCCTTGTAGGTCAAGTCCACACCACTGCCGTCGGCAGCGGCGCGGGCTTCGTAGGCGGGCGCCCAGCCGGCATTGCCGATCACGTACGAGATTTGCAGCCGGAGTTTGGTCGCCTCTTTGCTGGTGAGTGTGACCATCGCGAATTTCTCGCTGCGCTCGCCCGCCGTCCGGTACTTGTTGAATTCCGCTTCCGCGGCGGTGATTTTGCGGTCCAATTCCCGATGTTCGATCGCCAATTTGTGTGATTCCTCTTCGAGGCGGGCGATTTCCGAACCGACGAACGCGGGCAGGTCTTTGAGTTGGGACACATCGAATTTGTTCACCTCGATCTCGCGGGTGACATCTCCTGCGGCCTTGACCTCAATCGCCTGGATCAGCTTCCGTTGTTCGTCGAGGACGCGGTTGCGCGACAGCAGCGCCTCCCGTTGGTCGTACAGATCCTGGACGTGATCTGCCAGTTCCTGGACTTTCGCGTCCGGAATTTGTTCGTGGACGACGGTGTGTACCGCAACATCTTCCATGACAACCTGGACGGGCGCCTTGCCCGCGGCGCGGACGGAGTCATTGGCCAGCGCGAAGGGCAGGTGGTCGAACACCAAACGGATTTCACCAGGGTCGATGTTGATTTCCGCGGTGCGCGTCACCTGCGCGCGATCGGGGTAGAGGGTCACTTCGGTGATGCGGCTTTCGACCGTGACGGGGTCGGCAGCCCATGCGCGGCAGGTAAAGACAGCGACAGACAGAATGGCAACCAGTCGAATCCGATTCATTGACCATCCTCCTTATGTAGGGGCAGCATGTTTCTCCGGTCTGACACCGTCAAGCTTGGGAAGTTCCCGGCGGAGGCAACGGGTGGTTGCATGTGGGGCGATCGATGAGCTATCATTTCGCCATGGAGCAGGTGTGGATTGCGGTCCACGCCGCCAACGGGGGGAAAATGAATCGGCTTCAACGATACATTCTGATTGTTGCTTACGTCATGTTGGTGTGTGCGGCGGCCGGCGTCATCTTTGGAGTCCCCCGGTCGTGTTCACGGATTGCGGCGTGGACAATTCTGTTGATCGGGCCAGCGACGGCGATTCTTTTCTTTGCGGGCAGCCTTTTTCCGCACAGAGAAGATTCAGATTGGGACAACCGCGATGGCTGAGACAATGGATTATCTGGAGACGTTGCAGGAGGCGATTCGCCAGCGGCATCATTGCGCGGCGAAGCACTCGTATTCGATGCCGGTTAAAGAAGTGTTCCAGGGCAAGCCGATTTGGGAGGGCATGGTGGAAGTGTTCGATCTGGCGGGGCATCCCAAGGCGAAGCAGGCCTACGCGTGGGGCCGTGCGACGCGCGACACCGGCGATGAAGTCCGAATTGTCACGGTGCTGGGGGTTCCGCCGGTGGATTCGCCGCGCAAAGCCGTGCAGATGTCCATTCTCAGCGACACCAAGAGTCGGCAAGACCGGTAGGATTGGAGATCGGGCCCGTGGCGCGCGTACAATGCAAGAAATGTGGCGGGCAGATGAATCTATGCACGTTTCGATGCCCACGGTGTGGCTTCGTTAGTTATGTAATCCACCGCTTGGTGTGGGCGGCCATGATCATTCTGGTCTGGGTGGGTGTGATCGTCTATTTCATCCGCAGGCCGCCGTCGCAGAAACCCATATTCCATCTCGAACGGCGGGAGTTTCCCAATTAGGACGGCGCCGAGACGGCAGCGGGAGGTTGCGTAGGGGACGACGGTTGGTTATCATGCGGGTGCTGATGATAGCGGACTGAGAAAGAAGGTGGACGCGATGCTGACTTTTTTATGCAAAGGGCTCTGGCTGCTGGCAATCCCGTTTTGGGCAATGGTCATCTACATCTTGTACAGCCTGTTCACGGACCGTCCGGATTCCAAGTAGGAAGGGGCCGGTTTTGCGCGTGAGGACGGCGGGTGGGCTATCATCGTGCCGAGAGGCGGGCGCCGTGCGGGTGCCGATCGTCGCGGATATTGGGAGCCGGGAAAATCGTTAGCGATTGGAAATCGGGGACATGCCACTGATCAAATGCAAGGAATGCGGCGGCCCGATGAATCTCACAGCCTTTCGATGCACGGGTTGTGGCTATCTCAACCATGTAGTCCGTCGGTTGGCGTGGGCGGTGGTGATCGTTCTGTTCCTGGCATTGATGGCCCTCTACGTCATCTACAAGCTCAAGAACCCGCGAGCTCCGGTTACGGAGTAGGACGGCGCGCGGGCGACGACTGTGAGCGGGGCACAGAAGTGATTATGAGAGAACAGTTGGTTGGACTGTGGCGTACTAGTGATGGCCCATATGCTTGCGATTGGCTATTGCGGGACAATGGCACTTTCTTAGCCAAAATAACCGAAGGAACGAGGACCATCTCGCGCTCTGTCGGCAAGTGGTCGCTGTCGGAGAATTTCTTGATTTCTGAGTATATTTTGGATGATTCCGGTGTGATCGACGCCGGTTGTATTGATCGTGATGCTCTATTGGAGGTGACAAACGATCACTTCCTTCTCCGCACCACGGGCGGAATCCAGCGGAGATACAAACGGGTTGCTGATTCCGAGGCAATCGCCCGCTAATGCGCTGCTTTTGATCAAATCAGGACAACGGCCGCCGTAGAACCGGCTGGCCTTGAACTGTCGGAGTGGGGTAGAATACGGCCTCTGGGAGAGCGAGGCGCAGGAATGACAGCGTTAGCGGGGAAGCTAGAATGGCAACCGGCAATAGCACGATAGATTTTATCGTCATAATTGTGCTGCATTTGCTCGTATTGTGTCTGGCCATCGATCTTGCATTTTTCTCTCCCAGAAGGATGCGCAAGGCCATAGCCGAAGGCAGGTCGCATAGCACTGAGAAGGCGGTACTTTTGGCCAGATGGTCTGGAATCCTTTTGCTCTCATGTATGCTCATTGGGATTGTATCCGCGATCCTGTTCCAATACGGCCGGTAACACACGACCTCTACCCGGGAAGCCTTGACAAATCGGCCTTGAGGCGGTAGCATTTGCTGACTGCTATGGAAAGCGCGAAGCACAGCATGAACAACGTTTCCCGCGCGACGCTCGTCGGCGTCGTGGTGGTCGTGCTGGTGCGTGTCGGCGCGCCGTAGCGGGAACGAAACGAGAATTTCAACCCCCGTCGGCGCGAGCCGGCGGGGGTTGCGCTTTTTAGCCAGCCAGCGCCCGCCGGTCGTCCCGGGGAAACCAAACGCGAAGGGACAAACGACCATGATCAGACGAACCGGCGCAGAAATCATCATCCACTTGTTGGAACGCCAGGGCATCCGCGTCGTCAGCGGGATCCCCGGCGGCGCGAATCTGCCGTTGTACGACGCGCTGTCGCGGAGCCGGACGATCCGGCACGTGCTGGCGCGGCACGAACAGGGCGCGGGATTCATCGCCCAGGGCATGGCCCGCGTGACGGGCACGCCGCAGGTGTGTTTCGCCACATCGGGCCCGGGCGCGACCAATGTGCTGACGGCGGTGGCGGACGCGAAGCTGGATTCGATTCCGCTCGTCTGCATCACGGGACAGGTCCCGAGCGGATTGATCGGCACGGACGCGTTTCAGGAAGTGGACACGTACGGCATGAGCATGCCGGTGACGAAACATAATTTCCTGGTGAAATCAGCGGCGGAATTGCTCGACGTGATTCCCGCGGCGTTTCGCATTGCGGCGTCGGGCCGGCCCGGGCCGGTGCTGGTCGACGTCACGAAAGATGCGCAGACGGGCACGGCGGAATTTGAATCGTGGCCGGAGCCGGGGCGTCGAGAGAAATCGCCGCGATTCCGCGAGGCGGAGATTGAGCGGGCGGCGTCGATGATCAACGGCGCGCGGAGGCCGGTGCTGTATCTCGGCGGCGGAGTGATTCACGCCGACGCGACGGGCTGGGCGCGGCAGTTGGCGGAGAAGGCGGGCTTGCCGACGACGATGACGTTGATGGCGCTCGGGGCGATGGGGTCGGAGCATCCGTTGTCGCTGGGGATGCTCGGCATGCACGCGGCGCGGTACACGAACATGGCGCTCGAGGAATGCGATCTGCTTATCGCGGCGGGCGCGCGGTTCGATGACCGCGCGACGGGCAAGGTGGCGCAGTTCTGTCCGCGGGCCGGGGTGATTCACATCGATATCGACGCGGCCGAGCTGGGCAAGATCAAGACGCCGCAGGTGGCGATCCATGGCGACGTGGGCGACGCGTTGCGGGCGCTGCTGCCGCGGGTGAACGAGACCGCGCGGGCGGACTGGCTCGGGCGCGTGGCGGAGCTGCGGGAGAAATTTCCGTTGCGAACGAGCGGGATCGATGATCCGCGGACGCCGTATGGGTTGATCGCGGCGGTGGCGGAATTTGCGGGCGCGGATGCGATCGTCACGACGGACGTGGGCCAGCATCAGATGTGGGCGGCGCAGGTTTATCCGTTGCGGCGGGCGCGGCAGTGGCTCACGTCGGGCGGTCTGGGGACGATGGGGTTTGGATTGCCCGCGGCGATCGGCGCGGCGTTGGCGATGCCCGAGCGGACGGTGGTCTGCATCAGCGGGGACGGGAGCCTGCTGATGAACGCGCAGGAGCTGGCGACGGCGGCGGAGGAGGGCGTGAATGTGAAGGTGGTGTTGATGAACAACAACTCGCTGGGCCTGGTTCATCAGCAGCAGGATTTGTTTTACGGCCGGCGGCTGTTTGCGTCGGATTACCGGGCGCGCGTGGATTTTGTCGGGCTCGCGCGTAGTCTCGGCGTGAAGGCGTATGATCTGGCGGACGATGAGAACCCGCGCGCGACACTGTCGACGGCGTTGCGGGAGCGTGGGCCGTGTTTGATTCACGCGCTGATCGACGCGGACGAGAAAGTGTATCCGATGGTTCCGCCGGGGGCAGCGAACCGGGAGATGATTGGACACGGAGAGGAAAGCACGAATAACGCGAAGAAGACACGAATGGCACGAAGAGGAGCGGGGGCGGTCGTGTGAGCCACAGATTCATCCGCCATCCGCAAGGCTGTGGCGAATTCACACGGATATCTGAGATGGGTTGACCGCAAAGACCGGGATGGGGCTGGGGCGAGGTGTTTCAGAACGCGGTACCCGCACGGCGCCTTTCGACGAATCTCGTTTATTCCGTGGTAAATAGTGAGCGGATCACGTTTGCGATGTTGGATTTGGCAAGTGCTCGCTGGTCAACGAGAATCCCTAGGTTCCTCAGTCGAATTAGGAGGACCGTGCGGGAGACGGTTAGTCTGCCGGATGTGGCCCTGATAATCCTGTAGAAGTTGTGGATGTTCTCGGGCTGCTCGTCGACGAAAACTGTCCCCAGTCGGGTCGTGATACCGCAGGCTTGCTGCTCCTCGATTACGCTTCTCATGAGTATCGGGCGTGGTAGCAGCAGCGAAGAGGCGAACTGATTCGCCTGCCATTCAATCCACTCCAGCTCGCTCTTCGGGCTTGCTCCTCCCAGCCGTAGCTGCTTCCGCGTATCGACAACTTGCGGCCGTGTTCGTGAAATCCTACGGGGCTCGATATTGCGATGGAGAATCAGGTGCCCGACCTCGTGGGCAAGCGTCCAACGAAAGCGGGGGTGATCTGGAACAAGAGCCGGGTCAATACAAATCTCGCGGGAATTGAATGTGAAGCTGCCGAGGATTTTTCTCCCGTCCTTCGTGTGGCCCAAATCTTTATCGAGATGAATCGGCACTTTAAACTCACGCTGGATCGCGTTTACGACCGGGGATAGCGGAGAGACCGTTAGGTTGAGCCAAGACGGGTCAAAATACTGGATGACCTCCTCGCACTTACGGTCAATGTCTTCTCGCTTGAGGATTTTGCGCTCCATCGTCGGGCCTCAAACTAGAAGGAGATCGCAGATGAGTTCAAGGTTCAAATTAACGCGCGTTCCTTTCGTGTCCGCTCTCCAACCGTGTTGCCGAAGGAGTAATTGGTGGAATTGTCGTGTCGGCCCTTCGTCGGTCCGGTCGCGGTGGTGTGGGTCAGCGGACTTATGGTTGGTGGTGAATGGCTGATGGAAAGGGCGCGATGAGGGAAAGAGAACCGAGGAGGGGGGAGCGAGGAAACCACGCTGTCCGAATCGGAACGTCGGGTGTCGGTGGGCTGGAGCGATTGGTCAGCCGGCGCGGCATTTCGTATTGAGGAATCCCATCATTTGCACAAACAGGATACCCCACAACAGGATGGCGATCCAAAAAATGCCTCCAGCCAATATCATCGCTGGCGCCGTTGCCGATTGCGCCTGCAAGACATGGAATGCGAGGACCCCCGAGGTGACCAGCAGACCGAGCACCAAGGTGAGGCCGACTTGCACAACACGACGCCCAAGTGCGACAGAGTTTTGATTTGTGTTCATGTTAAGTCTGACAGAACGGCTGCGGAATTGTCACGCGGCAGCAGCCTTCTCCAACCTTCCACGCGGGCGGGGCGGGTGGGGTTGGGGAGGGTATGAAAGGGATGGTTGATGGTCGATGGCCGCGGGACGCGACGGCGGGTGCAAAACGCGCCGCGTGAGGGCACGCGGCCTACAGGTTTCGGAGCAGGTCGGTGAGTTCGTCGCGAGGGCCGTCGTGGTGTTGGGCGATGGCGAGTTGTAATGCGTGCTCCAAAATCGGTTTGGCTTCGGTGGAACGGCCGAGAGCGATCAGCGATTTGCCGAGGAGGATGTGGACGACCATCCAGTCGGGCTTCTTAGCGCAGAGGGGGCGGAGATGGTCGAGGGCGGCGGCGAGATCGCCGGCGTCGCAGTAAGCCTGGGCGAGGTTGAAGCGGGAGAGGTCGTTGTCGGGGAATCGCTGCCAGAGGGCGAGGGCGTTGGCGATTCGGTCGTTGCTCATCGGGGTTCTTCTAGCTAGGCTGGCGCGGCGTGGAAAGCAAATTCTACCAGGCCGACGAGCATCGCGCGGAGAAGGTGCACGAATTATTTGCGACGATCGCGCGGCGCTACGACCTGCTCAACGACATCATGAGCGCGGGGTTGCATCGGCGGTGGAAACGGCGGCTGGTGGAGTTGGCGGCTGTAGGCCGTGTGCCCTCACACGGCGTCGCGTCGGGGGATGCGGCTGGGCACGCCGACACAGCGGCGTGGCTACAAGGGACGGGTGCCGCCGCGTCGGGGGGCGCGGCCTACAACAGACGGATTTTGGATTTGTGTTGCGGGACGGGGGACATCGCGTGGAGATTCGCGCGCGAAGGGGCGACGGTGACGGGAGCGGATTTTACGGAGGAAATGTTGCAGGTGGCGCGGGCACGGACACCGCGCGGCTCGGCAGGAGCCTCGCCCTCCCACGGCGACGTGACTTGGGTGCGGGCCGACGCATTGCGGCTGCCGTATCGCGACAACTCGTTTGACGTGGTGAGCGTGGGATACGGGTTACGGAACCTGGCGGGCATCGAGCGCGGGTTGCGGGAGGTATTGCGGGTACTGAAGCCGGGCGGGAAGTTTCTATCGCTCGATTTCGGGAAGCCGGAGTCGAGGGCGATTCGAGCGATTTATTTCGGATACTTGCGGACGGTGTTGCCGATCCTGGGCCGGATATTTTGCGGCGACCCGGACACGCACGGATACATTCTGGCGTCGCTGCAGGACTACCCGGCGCAGCGCGGGATCAGGGAGTTGATGGAATCGATCGGCTATCAGGGGTGCGGGTTCGAAGAGTTTTGTCTCGGGTCGATGGCGATCAATTACGGCGTGAAGCCGGGCTCATGGTGATTGAGACCTGTCGGTCGATGGGTGCGGCGCGGTCGGGAGCCCTGCGCCGAACGTCTGAGAGCGCTCAGGCCACGTTAACGCTGAAGACAGTCTTTTGCTTGTACGTTTGCCCGGGGCGGAGAATGACGGACGCGAAGGCGGGTTGATTGACCGCGTCGGGAAGGTGCTGCGTTTCGAGGCAGAATCCGCCGTGCTGGGGATAGGCATGGCCGCGCTTGCCGGCGATGGAACCGTCGAGGAAATTTCCGGTATAGAGCTGCACGCCGGGCTCGGTGGTGTGCACCTCGAGGACGCGGCCCGATTCCGGATCGTGCACGCGGGCGGCGAGTTTGAGCCTGCCTTCATCCCCATCGAGCACATAGGCGTGATCGTAGCCGATGGGCTTGCTTTTGAGCTGGTTGATTCGCTGGCCGATGGGCGTGGGCCTGGTGAAATCCATGGGCGTGCCGGCAACAGGTTTGATTTCGCCGGTGGGAATCAGCGTGCCGTCGACGGGCACAAACCGCATGGAAGCGATCATCATCTCGTGGTCAAGAATGGTTCCCGAACCGGCAAGATTGAAGTACGTGTGATTCGTCAGATTGACCGGCGTGGGCTTGTCAGCGGTGGCGGCGTAATCGAGGACAAGTTCATTCTTGTCGGTCAATGTGTAGACGACCGCAACGCTCAGATTGCCGGGGTAGCCTTCTTCGCCGTCGGGACTTTGATAGCTGAACTTGACCGACGGCTTCTTGCCTTTGCCTGTTTCTGCCCGCCACCAGACTTTGTCGAAACCTCTCAGTCCGCCGTGCAAATGATGGGGACCGTTATTGGTGGCGAGGAGATATTCCCGGCCATCGAGCTGGAAGCGGCCATGGGCGATGCGATTGGCGCACCGACCGACGATCACGCCGAAGTACGGGCTGTTGCGGCGGACATAGTCGTCGAGCGTGTCGAAGCCGAGCGCGATATCACCGAGATGACCGTGTCGGTCGCGGGTTTCGAACGCGACGAGCGTGGCACCGTAGTTCATCACGGAAGCGGTCACGCCGTGGTTGTTGCGGAGAGAAAACAGGGTGACCTCGGAGCCATCGGGCAACGTGCCGAATGATGTGGTGTGCAGGCTCATAATCCCTCGCAGACAGTCACGCCATCGACCACGCTGCAGACATGGACTGCGTATTTGTCGGCGAGCTGAGGATAACGGCGCGGATAGGCAGTGTCCACCGCGGCCTTGAGCGCGTCGACGCTATCGGCACGCGCGATCGCGCCGGCGGCGCCCTTGTCGCCGCCGCCGAGCATGCGTTCGCCGAGCACGCCGGGGACGGTGCGAGCGATGTCGCACATGGCTTCCAGTTCGGGGCCGGAGATCTGGTAATCATCGCGCAGTCCGAAACCGTCCTTGCGGAAGATCGCGCCGACGGTGGTGATGTCGCCGGATTTCCATGCGTCGAGCATCTGATCGAAGCGTTGCTGGGCGTGGAAGATGTAGTTCAAGCGGGCGCACAGATGCGGATGGGTCGCGCCGTACCTGGCGATGACGCGATCATACAACGCCTGGTCATGGATATCAGCGAGGTGGGAGAAACCGAATTCTTTGCCGGCGAGGGCGACGAGTTCCTCGCACTCGCCGCGGCGGACCTTGTAGGTGGATTTTTCCAGGCCGGGACGGACGGTGCCGGTATCAAGGCTGATGAAGCGGAAGTCGATGGCGTGATGGCCGAGGGGCACGTGACGGACAGCGCCGTCTTTCGGACTGTAATGGGTGCCCATGCCGGCCCGAGCGAAATAGATCATGATCTGATCGAGCTTTCCGCAGGGCGAACCAACGTAGTCGTTCTCGACCGCTTGCGCCATGTCGACAATTCTCATGCCGTCGGGGAGCGGGATGGCGTTTGCGTCGAGGAAGGTGAGCAGCAGGTTGATGGAGAGCGACGCGGAGCGGGACATGCCGCCGCCGGGGATGTTGCTGTGCAGCACGGCATCGAAGCCGCGGGTCAGACGGAAGCCTTCGCGGCGGAGGATGTAATCGACACCATAGGGGAACCGCGCCCAGGTATCGGCGATGGCGGATGACTTTGGCGGTGGCACATGGCCGAGCTGAAAATCGATGACTTCGTCGGCGGGGAAATTGGCGCTGAAGAGGCGCACACGGTCTGTCCCGTTGGGTTTGGCGGCGTGCCAGAGGAAGCGGTCGGTGCCGACGCCGAACAGGTCGGTGCCATTGTAGTCGCCGTGCTCAACCCCGAGGCAGAACCGCGATGAGGTGCGGCGGATCACACCGCCTTGAACTTTGAGCCTGGCATCGGCTGCGGCTCGGGCGAGGATTTCTCGGGCGTGCAGATCAAGGTCGGCGGCGTTCATGATGTATTTCCCAAGTCCTCAGGCTAGCACAGGCCATGCATCTGGTCGAGCGTTGCGACCGAAGTGGGCGGAGTGTAAGATTTTGCTTGAAGAATCGGGGGGCAAAGTGGAAGATTTGGGTCAAGATAATTCTTCCTGCGGGGGAAGGATGCGTTACTGAAGTCGGGCTGCAACGTGGAGGCTATCAAGTGAATACGACGACACTCCTGAGAAACGTCGGCGTGACTACGCTGATTGTCCTGATGGCGGGCTGCTCACAAGACAAGACGGATACGGCGCTGGAGCGGCCCAAGCCGGGGCCCAATGACAAGATCATTATTCGCGGATCCAACACGTTTGGGGAGGAGTTGGGCCCGCGCCTGATCGCCGCGTACAAGAAAGACCATCCGACGGCCGATTTCGATCTGATACCCAAGGCGACCGGGTATGGGATGGCGTCGCTCATTGCCGGGCAATGTGACATCGCCGGAGCTTCTCGATTGCCGAGTGTGGATGAACAAGAGCTGGCCAAGATGCGCGGGGTCGAATTGAACGACTACGTGATCGGCGCATACGGCGTGGCCGTGGTGGTGAACACCAATAATCCGGTCGGCACTCTGACGACGAATCAGGTACGGGACATTTTCACCGGGGTGATCCAGAACTGGAAGGACGTGGGCGGGCCCGATGCGCCGATTCATTTGTACGTCCGCGATCCGATTTCGGGTACGTATCTGGGCTTTCGCGAACTGGCGATGGAGAACAAGCCGTACGCTCAACCGCAAATGGTGTTTACGAATTACGGGGCAATCGTCCAGGCGGTTGCTGCCGATTCATCGGGGATTGGTTATACCAGCTTGGGCATGGCCAAGGGCAGCGGGGCCAAACCGGTGTCCATCAGTGGCGTCGAGGCGAGCACCGACGCGGTGAACAAACACGAGTATCCGTACGCGCGCGTCATCCATCTCTATACGAGCAAGAAACAGGAGCCTGCCACAGCGCTCGACTTCATCCAGTTTGTGCAATCTCCGAAGGGGCAGGAGGTAATCGAGCAGGTGGGTTTCGTGCCTCATTCCTGACGCTGTTGAGGCCATGGTCGACGCAGCGCGGTGGCGCATTTCATGTGCGCTCACAGATACCACAGGCGGAAATACCCGTGCGTTCGCCGTCTCGTGACCCAAGCGTGACCGATTGCCATCGATGACCGGGCGCCCGTCGTGTCAGCGCGCGAGGTGGAAATTGTGTTGGCGAAGCGACGCCAAAACCCGAGAATTGGCGGATGAAACGCTACGGAACCGTCATCGGCGTCAGGCGCGAGAGACTGGAAGAATACAAGGCTCTACATGCCGCGGTGTGGCCGGATGTGCTGAAGATGATCCAGCAGTGCCACATTCGGAATTACTCCATCTACCTGCGCCGACTCGACGATGGGCAGTTCTATTTGTTCAGCTATTTCGAATACACGGGCGAAGACTTTGCGGCGGACATGGCGCGGATAGCCGCCGACCCTGCGACCCAGCGGTGGTGGTCGTTTTGCGAACCCTGCCAGCGGCCGCTGCGCGACCGCGCGCCCGGCGAATGGTGGGCGAGCATGGAAGAAGTCTTTCACATGGATTGAGCCTGGAGCGGATGGAAGACATGACGCCTGACACCGACCGGGTTGATCCCAAGAAAGTTCCCCAGCGAACGTTGTGCACCGGGGCCAGGATTCCCGTTGTTGGATTGGGGACGTTTGGCTCGGACCGCGTCTCGGGCGAGCAGGTCGCCGAGGCGGTGGTGGGCGCGGCGGAGGTCGGGTACCGGCATTTTGACTGCGCATCGGTTTACGGGAATGAGAACCTGATCGGGCATTCCTTTCGGCAGATTCTCCGGGGCGTCCAACGCGACGAATTGTGGGTCACCTCGAAACTGTGGAACGACAGGCACGCACCCGACGACGTCTTGAGATCGTGCAAAAAGTCGCTTGCGGACCTGCAACTGGACTACTTGGACTTGTACCTGGTGCATTGGCCGTTTCCGAATTTCCATCCGCCCGGCTGCGACGTCCGCTCGCGCAGTCGCGACGCCAAACCGTATCTCCACGAGGATTTCATGAAGACGTGGCGGGCGATGGAAAAACTGGTCGAGCGCGGATGGGTGCGGCATATCGGCACGTCGAACATGACGATTGCGAAGCTCAAACGGCTGTTGCGCGACGCCGCGATCAAGCCGGCCGCCAACGAGATGGAACTCCATCCGCATTTCCAGCAACCGCAGTTGCTGGAGTTCGTCCAGGAGAACGGGATCGTGCCCATCGGCTACTGCCCGGTCGGCTCGCCGGCGCGGCCCGAGCGAGACCGCACCGACGCCGACACGGTGGATATCGAGGATCCGGTCATTGTCGCTATCGCGCAGCGGCGGGGGGTTCACCCGGCAGTGGTCTGCGTGAAATGGGCGGTGCAACGCGGGCACGTGCCGATTCCTTTTTCGGTGCACCGCGCCCACTATCTTGCTAATCTGCAGGCCGCCGTCAGTCCGCCGTTGACCGAGGCGGAGATGCTGGCGATCGGCCGCATCGACCGGAATTGCCGGCTCATCAAAGGGCAGGTGTTCCTGTGGAAGGCGGGACAGAGTTGGGAAGACTTGTGGGATTTGAGCGGAGAAATCACACCGCCATGACAACCAAACGCCAGACGATGACCGGCGTGGTCCTGCCGGGGAACCGGGCCGTGGAATTTCGCGAAGTTCCGGTGCCGACGCCCGGGCCCGGGCAGGTGCTGGTGAGGATGAAGGCGTCCTCGATTTGCGGCAGCGACATCCGCGCGATTTACCGCGAGCATCTCGGCAAAGGACCGGAAGCATATCAGAACGTGATCGCGGGCCATGAGCCCAGCGGGGAGATCGTCGAGGTTGGTCCGAACTGCAAGGAATTCCGGGTGGGCGACCGCGTGGTGCTGTATCATATCGCCGGCTGCGGATGCTGCGTGGATTGCATGCATGGATACATGATCAGTTGCCGCAGCACGGCGCACCGCAAGGCCTACGGCTGGCAACGGGACGGCGGCCACGCCGAGTATTGCCTCGCCGAGGAGAACACCTGCGTGCATCTGCCGGACAATCTCACATACGTGGACGGCGCATTTACGGCGTGCGGGTTCGGCACGGCGTGGGAATGTCTCACCCGGATGAACGTCTCCGGGCGCGACCGGCTGCTGATCACCGGTCTCGGCCCGGTGGGATTGGCGGCGGCGCAAATCGCGAAGTCGCTCGGTGTTGCCGAAATCATCGGCGTCGATCTCGCGCCGGGCCGATTGGAGTTCGCGCGGCAGCTTCGGTATCGGAGCGGGCCGCCGCTGGTTGACCACGTACTGCCCGCGGACGATGCGGCGCTTTCGCAGATTCGGGAGCTCACCGGACACGGGTGCGAGGTCAGTATCGATTGTTCCGGGGCGGCCTCCGCACGGTTGCTGGCGTTGCGCGGCACGGCCCAGTGGGGACGGTGCGGGCTGGTGGGCGAAGGCGGCAAGATGGAGTTCGACGTCTCGCCGTTTCTGATCCACGAACAGATCACGCTGTTCGGTTCCTGGGTGACGTCGCGCAAGCATTTGGACGACCTCGTCCGCCATCTGGCGCGGCTCGATGCGCATCCGGAAACGACGTGCGGCGTGAGATTGCCGCTGGCGCGGGCCGCTGAAGCCTATGAACTCGCCGACAAAGGACAGACCGGCAAGGTCTGCATCGTGTTCGACCCATAACCAATCAACCAGGAGTTCACCACCGTGAAACGGATCGCAATCCTGCTGGCCGCGTCGGTCCTGGCAAGCCTGTCGTTTGCTGCCGACATCAATCTGGGAGTCATTCCGAAGAGCACGGGAGGCGAGTTCTGGGAGACGGTCGAGAAGGGCGCGCGACAGGCGGCCAGGGACCTGGGCGTGAGTATTCGCTGGGAGGGCACCGTTACCGAGACGGAAATTGCCGAGCAGAACAAGATCATTGAGAACATGGTCAACCTGGGGGTGAAGGGGATTGCGCTCGCGCCGTTGAACAGGAGCGCCACGCGCAAGGAGGTCGAGAACGCCGTGAAAGCCGGCATACCAGTCGTCGTGTTTGACTCGGCGGTGGATGGCACGGCGCAATCGAGCTTCGTGGCGACCGACAGCCGGGCGGCCGGGGCGCTGGGCGGGAAATATCTCATCGAGCTGCTCGGGAGCAAACCGGCTCGCGTGATGTGCATGCGGTTCGTGCAGGGAACGGGCAGCACCGAGGCGCGCGCCGCCGGGTTCATCGAGACCGTGAAAGCCGCTGGGTACGAGGTGGTAGCGGATCCCTACCCCGACACGGGCACCGTGGAAGGCTGCAAAACCGCGGCGGCGAACACGCTGGAGAAATTTGTGAAGAACGGCCGGCTCGAACTCGACGGGATCTTTGCCGCCAACCTGTATTCCTCCGTCGGCGTCGAATCGGCGTTAGACGATCTGCGCAAAAGCGGGGTGAAGGTGTCCGTGAAGTTTGTCGGGTTCGACACCTCGAAGAAACTGGTGGAGGACGTGCAGGCCGGCAACATCGACGCGCTGGTCGCGCAGGACCCGTATCGCATGGGGTATCTGACCGTCGAAACACTGGTCAAGGTTGTGAAAGGCGAGAAAGTTCCCGCGATCACGGACACGGGCGCGAAACTCGTGACTCGGAAAGGTCTGGAAAGCGACCCGGCCATTCGCAAGCTGGTCGGTTTGGAATGAGCCAGAGCGTACAGGCCGCCGCGAAGACCGGTGTCGCCCGCCTCGAGATGCGGGGGATCCGCAAGAGCTTCGGGGCGACGCACGCCCTGAAAGGCGTCAGCCTGTCGGTTGACCCGGGCGAAGTGGTGGCCTTGGTCGGCGAGAATGGCGCGGGCAAGAGCACGCTGATGAAGGTGTTGTCCGGCGCGCACGTGCCGGATGAGGGACAGATGTTCCTCGATGGCCGCGACTACGCCCCGCGCGATCCGTTGCACGCGCGGGCGTTGGGCGTGGCGATGATTTACCAGGAGCTGGCGCTCGCGCCGCACGTCTCGGTGATGGAGAACGTCATGTTGGGGATCGAGCCCTGCCGCGGGCCGCTGGTGAACTGGCGCGAACTGCGGACGCGGGCGGCACAGGCATTGGCCGAGGTGGGGATGGACGACGTCGATCTCGCCGCGCCGGTGCGGTCGCTGTCGATCGCCCAGCAACAATTGGTGGAGATCGCGCGGGCGGTCGCGCTCGAATGCCGTGTGCTGGTATTGGACGAGCCGACGAGTTCGCTGACGCAACAGGACATCGAAAAACTGTTCGCGTTGATCCGCCGGCTGGTGGCGCGCGGCATTTCCGTGTTGTACATCTCCCACGTCCTCGAAGAAGTGGAGGAAATCTCGACGCGGTTTATCGTGCTGCGGGACGGCGAAACGGTCGGTTCGGGCCCGACGGAGGGCACGCCGGTGGAGCGCATCATCGGGCTGATGGTCGGGCGCGACGTGGGCGAGTTGTATCCCCGCTCGGCGCGCGAGCCGGGCGATGTCCTGCTCGAGATCAAGGACCTGGCGGGGATCGTCAAACCGACACAGGCCTCGCTGCAACTGCGGCACGGTGAGGTGCTGGGGATTGCCGGGCTGGTCGGGGCGGGGCGGACGGAATTGATGCGGGCGATCTTCGGGCTCGACCCGGTGCGAAGCGGCGAGATTCGGGTGGCGAAATATTCCGGTCCGGCAACGCCGAATCGGCGGTGGGCGCAACGGGTGGGAATGGTCAGCGAGGACCGCAAGACGGAAGGGTTGGCATTGGGTCTGAGCATTGCCGACAACGTCACGTTGCCGCGGTTGCGCGGGTTTGGGCCGTGGCGGATGGTGTTGCCGTCGCGCCAGCGCCGGGCCTGCCAGCCGTGGATCGAGAAAATCTCCATCCGATGCGCGGGCGCATCGCAGCGCGTGGTCACGCTCTCGGGCGGGAACCAGCAGAAGGTCGCGATCGCGCGATTGCTGCATGCCGATGTCGACGTGCTGCTGCTGGACGAGCCGACGCGGGGAATCGACGTGGGATCGAAAGCGCAGATTTATCAATTGATCGACGAACTGGCCCGACGCGGGAAGGCGATCCTGATGATCAGCAGTTATCTGCCCGAATTGCTCGGCGTGTGCGATCGCATCGCCGTGATGTGCCGCGGACGGCTGAGCGAGACGCGGGCCCGAAGCGATTGGGACGAACATCAACTGATGGCGGCGGCGACCGGACAGGAGGAACGATGAGCGCGACGCCGGCGAGCCCGCGGGCCTTCGGCCTGTCGAAGAACTGGATCGATCTCGGCGGACGGCTTATCGCGCTGGTGGTGGTGTTTGTATTTTTCGCGTCGATGATTCCCGATGGCAGATTCTACGGGTTGCGCAACCTGGAGAACCTGCTCCGCCAAAGCGCGGTGTACGGGACGGCCGGCCTGGGGATGACGCTGGTGATCATCACCGCGGGGATCGACCTGTCGGTAGGCTCGATGATTGCGCTGTCCGTGGTGACGGTGGCGTGGGTGTTGAACATCGGCACGGGCACCGGCGCGGCGACGGTGGGCGGGAACGAGGCGGCGTATTTCATCACGCAACATCCGGTGCTGGCGCCGATTGCGGCGTGCGGGGCGGCGATTCTCATCGGGACGCTGGCGGGACTGGTCAACGGCAGCCTGATCGTCTGGATGCGGCTCGTGCCGTTCATTGTCACGCTGGGAACGATGGGCATATTCCGCGGACTGGCCAAGGGGATCGCCCACGAACGCGACATTTATCCGCCGGACGCGGGCTGGATCGGGCGAATCATGGACCCGACGCTGACCGCCAAGACAGGGAGTTGGGCGATGTTGCCGACGGGCGTGTGGATCCTGATCGCGGGCGTGCTGGTGACGTCATTTTTGTTGGGCTACACGCGCTTGGGACGGCATATTTACGCCGTCGGCTCGAATGAAGAGACCGCCTGGCTCTGCGGGGTGCAGGTGGGACGGGTCAAGCTGATCGTGTACTCGCTGTGCGGACTGTTTTGTGGCTTGGCCGGGCTGATGCAATTCTCGTACATCGGCATCGGGCAGCCGACGACGGGGGACAAGTACGAGTTGTTCGCCATTGCCGCGGTGATCATCGGCGGCGCGAGCTTCAACGGTGGGGAGGGCTCGGCGTTCGGGACGTTGATTGGCGCGCTGACGATCACCGTGCTGTACGCGGGCGGCCAGCAAATGGGGTGGTCGAAATGGGTGCAGGAAATGGTCATCGGCGTGATCATCATTATCGCCGTCGCCTTGGACCGTCTGCGTCATCGGCGCTGGATATCGATGAATTGAAGGACGGGCCCGGCGCGCCCATGGCGACGGGACTGCGGGCGGGGACCATCAAAGCCGAAACTACGGCCCTTCCCCCCAGCCAAAAATGAACATCATCAGAAAAGTCAGAACACAAGCCGCCACGAACTGTAGGAGAACAACCAGCAGGCGAGCCTCGATGCTCTTAAAGGCGGCGGCTCCTCGATATAATAGTGTCAGAAACACGATTCCAATAACCGCAAATACTGGGTAGGCGATTGAGTCCGGCATGCCGTGGAAAAGGTCGTTGTGTGCCATGCGAAGCCTGTTATCAATTTCAACAAGGACATAGACTGACGTAAACAAGCCAATCCAAGCCCCGACGGTCACCATGGACTTGCGACACGCCAGAATCGCTACGCCAACCCCCGCAAGTGCGAATGCAAGAATGAAGATTAGCTCACCTATCGTCATTCTGGTTCCTCATCCTGTATCAGGTGCTACGTCCTCCCGAATTTGACTCCGCAACGATGGTGGAATCGGTTCGTCCCGCTGTCAAACGCAATCGGTAATGGGTTGGCTGAAGGCGGCAGGAGCTGTGGCGACGACGGGCAAATTCCTTCTCGTCCATTTGGAGGGACATCTTGACCTGCTTGCCGCCAGTCTTGAGTATTGCGAAGTAGGTGTTAGACTCTGAGCGGTAGAGATATTCGCTGGCCCGATGCAGGACGACCTGTCGTTTCGCGGCGGCAATCGGCGGCGGGTTACAGAATAGCGATTCTCACTGACATCCTGGGGAGAGGTGGCAGAGTGGTCGAATGCGGCGGTCTTGAAAACCGTTAGACGCGTGAGCGTCTCGGGGGTTCGAATCCCTCCCTCTCCGCCAGCCTTCGCTCGGAGCGAGGCGTGTCGTTCAGTGAACGGGCCGCCCGGCGGTCGGCCCCTACCAACGACTCAGCAGATGAAGCGTGTCAGACCACGAGCCAAACGAAGGCGGACGAAAGAAATTCGCCGATGGATTTGATGCACACCTGTTATTCCCGATCGACTTGAAAGTTAGCCGGACAACATTGGTGGGGGTGGCGCTGGCGATTTTTGCGGCGACGATGTGGTTGTATTGGCCGTGCGTGCGGGGCGGGTTTCTGAGTCGGATGGACGATGACGAATACCTGCGGCAATCGATCCGCTGGAACGGTCTGACGTGGGGCGCGGTGAAATGGGCGTTCACGGTGACGGAGCCGTACTATCATCCGCTGCCGCGATTGTCGCACGTGCTGGACTATCAACTCTGGGGAAAGAATGCGGCGGGACATCATGCGACCAACGTGATCCTGCACGCGTTCAATGCGGCGCTGGTGTTCGGGTTGTTGTGGACGCTGCTCGGATCGACGGGGCTGACCGAGGGCGGGCGGCTGGCGATGGCGGTGGGGGTCGCGGCGGTGTTTGCCGCGCATCCGTTGCAGGTGGAATCGGTCGCGTGGATCTCGGCCCGGTCGCAGTTGCTGTCGACGGCGTTCGGGCTCGGGTGCGTGTGGGCGTATGCGGTGGACGCGGGGCGACGTCGGTGGGTGGTGTGGGTGTTGTTCTCGGCGGCGTTGCTGTGCAAACCGACGGCGGTCTCCTTTCTGTTCGTGATGCTGGCAATCGACTGCTTTCCGCTGCGGCGATTGGAGCAGGTTGGCTGGCGACGCGTGCTCGGAGAGAAGACCGTATTGATCGCGATGGCGATTGTCGTCTCGGCGATGACGCTCCTGACCGAATCGCGCACGGGCGGCATGATCGAACCGCTTCAAACCGTGAGCCCAATCCAGCGCGTGTATCTGGCCATGCAGAGTCTGACTTTTTACCCATGGAAGCTGGTGTGGCCGGCCGGGTTGTCGCCGTATTATCCGTTGGGCGCGGGGTTCTCGCTGGAGCCGGCGTGGGTGATCGTGTCGGCGCTGGTCGTGGCGGGCGTGACGGCCGCGAGCATCTGGAGTCGGCGGCGCGCGCCGGGCGTGGGGGCGGGGTGGGGAGCGTACGCGATGTTGGTGTTGCCGGTCTCGGGGCTGGTCCAGAGAGGGTGGCAGGCGGCAGCCGACCGGTATGCGTACGCGGCGATCTTACCGCTGCTGTTGTTGGCGGGCGGAGCGATGATCTGGGTATGGCGGCGCTCCGCGACGGCAATGCGAGCGGGGATCGCCTGCGTGTTGACGGGCGGGCTTTTATTTCTCGGGATGCACACGCGCGCCCAAACTCTGGTATGGCGCAACGACGAGACGTTGTGGCGGAGCGTGCAGGCCGAATATCCACATTCAGTGCAGGCCAGTGAGGCGCTGGCCCAGGCCATGTTGAATCAGGGCCGCGTGCCGGAGGGGATCGAGTATGCGCGGCGGGCGGTGGACATCGCGCCGGAGCTGGCAGAGACGCACATGAATCTGGGGATCGCGCTGACACAGGAGGGTCGGATGACGGAAGCAATTGAAGAGCTCAATCGGGCGCTGCAGATCAAGCCCGATTTGGCCGCGGCGCATCACAATCTGGCGTTGGCGCTGTTGCGACAGGGACGGGCCCAGGAAGCGCTGGCGCACTGGGAGCAGGCGGTGAAATGGTGGCCCGATTACGCCGAGGCGCTGTGCAATCTCGGGATCGTGCTGGAGAAGTCTGGCCGGTTCGACGAGGCCATCGGTCGTTTCGAGCGCGCGTTGCGAGTCCGTCCCGACTACCCGGAGGCGCATTACAACCTGGGGGTGGCGCTGGTTCGGGTGGGGCGCGTGGCGGAGGCGATGGAGCACTGGGAGGAGGCGTTGCGGCTGAAGCCCGATTACGCGGAGGCGCACAGCAACCTGGGGGTGGCGCTGGAACAGGCGGGGAAACTCGACGAGGCCCGGGAGCACTACGAACAGGCGTTGCGGATCGAGCCGGGGTTGGTGCAGGCGCGGTATAATCTGGGGGTTGTGTTGGCGCGGTTGGGGCGAACGTCAGAGGCGGCCGCGCAATACGAGCGCGCGCTGAAACTCGATCCGGATTTCGGCCCGGCCCGGGAGGCGCTGACGCGATTGCGCGCGGGCCGCGCATCTGATTAACTGATTGGAGTGAAGATCGACCGAAAAACGTTGCTGGGGACGGCGCTGGCGATTTTTGCGGCGACGGTGTGGTTGTATTGGCCATGCGTGCGGGGCGGGTTTCTCATGCGGATGGATGATGACGAGTACTTGCAGGAGTCGATCCGCTGGAACGGTCTGACGTGGGACGGAGTGAAATGGGCGTTCACGACGACGGAGCCGTATTATCATCCGTTGCCGCGACTGTCGCATCTCTTGGACTATCAGCTCTGGGGCAAGGACCCGGCGGGACATCATGCGACCAGCGTGGTCGTGCACGCGCTGAACGCGGCGCTGTTGTTCGGTTTTCTGTGGACGCTGCTCGGTCGCGCCGAATTGACGGACGGGGAGCGACTGTTGACGGCATCCGGGGTGGCGGCGGTGTTCGCGATTCATCCATTCCAAACCGAATCGGTGGCCTGGATGTCGGGACGGACGCAACTGATGTGCACGGCGTTCGGGATCGGGTGTCTATGGGCGTATGTGACGGGCGCGCGGCGGTGGATGGTGTGGGCGTTGTACGTGGGGGCGCTGCTATGCAAACCGATGGCGGTGGCATTTCCAGTTGTGATGCTGGCGATCGATTACTTTCCTCTGCGGCGGCACGAGAAAGGGGGTTGGGCGCCGCTGGTGAGGGAAAAGGCGGCGCTGCTGGGGCTGGCGGCCGTGGGGGCGGCGGGTACGATCATCACCGAATCGCGGCCGGGCGGGCTGAGCATTCGTGCAGACGCGCTTCCGTTTGTCGAACGGGTGTGGTTGACGTTCCAGAGCCTGGCGTTTTATCCGTGTCGGTTGGCGTGCCCCGTGCACCTGTCGCCATTTTACCCGCTGCCGAGGGAGCCGTTTGATCCGTGGATGATCGTGTTGCCGGTGGTGGGCGTGGCGGCGGCCACTGGATTGATCGTGCGACTACGACGCGAGACGCCGGCGGCGATGGCCGGATGGGCGGCGTACGTGGTGTTGATCCTGCCCGTTTCGGGGCTGGCGCAGACGGGGCAGGCGGCGGTGTCGCAGCGGTACGCGTATGTGGGCATGGTGCCGCTGCTGTTGTTGGCGGGTGGAGCGATTGTCTGGGCGTGGCGACGTTCGGCAACGGTCGCGCAGTGGGGACTGGCCGGTTTGGTGGCGTGTGAACTGGTCGTGTTCGGATTGCAGACGAGCCGGCTGATCCCCGTGTGGCACGATGACGAGACACTATGGCGGACCGCGGTGGCGGAGTTTCCCGATTCGGTGGTGGCGAACAATGCGATGGTGTTGGTGTGCGTGGCGCACAATCGGATGGACGAGGCCCTGCAGTACGCGCAGCGATACGCGGAGCTGATGCCGCAACTGTGCGACTCGCACAACAATCTGGGCTTCGTTCTCGCGGCGATGGGCCGGACCACCGAGGCAATGAAGGAATACGAGCAGGCCCTGCAGCTCAACCCCGATTATGCCGAGGGACACAACAATCTGGCCAACACATTGATGCAAGTGGGCAAAGTGCAAGAGGCGATGCAGCATTACGGCGCGGCATTGCGAATCAGGCCGCGGTATGTGGACGCGCATCTGGGGATGGGATGGGCGCTGACGGTGGTGGGCAAGCGCGACGAAGCCGTGCAACAGTACAAGCAGGCACTGGAACTCAAACCGGATTTGCCCATCGCCAGCAATGCGCTGGCGCGGCTGCAGGCAGGGCGGTGAGCGGGCGGATGCGTTGGATCGCTGTAACCGTGTGACCCGCGTGAGCGTCATTGAATGTGTCCCGTCTGATGTCTCGTGGTACAATCTGCGTAACGGATCAAACAATGGGGGAACAGTCGGGTAGAGATTGACGGGGATTATGAGAACTTCACGTTTTTTGTTGGGTGTATTTGTTGTGATGTGGATGGGGAGCGCGAGCCGGGTGGGCGCGAACAGCTTCAAGACATTGCACGGGTTTACGGGTGGCACGGACGGGTCGCAGCCGTACGGCGGACTCATTCAGGGTAGCGACGGGAATTACTATGGGACGACGGAATCGGGTGGCGGAAGCGGCCTGGGCACGGTGTATTCGATCACGGCGGCCGGCACGCTGACGACGGTCTACAATTTCGGCGGAAGCGACGGGGCGAACCCGAAAGCCGGTGTGATCCAGGGCAGCGACGGATTCTTGTACGGGACGACCTCCGCCAGCGGGACGGGCGGCGCGGGCACGGTGTTCAAGGTCGGCACGACAGGCACGCTGACGACGCAGCATTTTTTCACAGGCGGGTCGGACGGGGGGAATCCGCAGGCGGGTCTGGTGCAGGGCAGCGACAGCAACTATTACGGCACGACGACGAGCGGGGGAACGAGCGGGCAGGGCACGATCTTTGTGATCTTCCCGTCAACCGGTTTCGTCACGGCCTATGATTTCACGGGCGGCACGAATGGCGGTCAGCCGAGGGCGGCGTTGACGCAGGGCAGCGACGGGTTTTTCTACGGCACGACGTACAGCGGCGGCGCGAGCAACGCGGGCACGATTTATTACTACAGTTTGGCCAACGGGCTGACGAGCTGGTACAGCTTTACCGGCGGGCTGGACGGCGCGAATCCCGAGGCCGGTTTGGTGCAGGGGAGCGACAGCAATTTTTACGGGACGACGTTCAATGGCGGCGCGGGCTTCGGCACGGTGTTTCGGATCAGCCCGGCAGGCCGTCTGGACGTGCTGTGGGTTTTCGGCGATGGCGGGGATGGCGGGAATCCCGCGGGCGGATTGATCCAGGCCGATGACGGCTATTTCTACGGAACAACGACGACCGGCGGGAGCAGCGGCGCGGGCACGGTATTCAAGATCACGCACAACGGCGCGTTGTCGACACTGTATAACTTCGCCGGCGGGAACGACGGAGCCGTGCCGCTGGCGGGAGTGCTGCAGGCCAACTCGACGAATTTCCTCGGGACGACCTCGGCAGCCGGCAAGGATTCGCTGGGAACGGTGTTCGTCGTGACGCAACCCTGCACATTTTCGCTGCAGCCGTCGCGGGTGACGCTGAACGGCTTGGCCAACAGCGGCACGTTTTCGGTGACGAGCAGCGGGACGGGTTGCGTGTGGACGGCACAGGGCAACGCCGATTGGATCACCGTGACATCGAGCAACAGCGGCGTCGGCCCGGGGACGGTCGCGTATTCCGTCACGGTGAACAGCAATAGCAACGCGCGCACGGGCACGATCTCGGTCGGCAACAAGAATTTCACAGTGACGCAGCAAGGGGAAGTGTTCGGGGCATTTCTGCCCGGCAGCTACAACGGGCTGATCATGGACACCAACGCGCCGGCGCAGACGAGTTCCGGGGTGATGACGTTGGTGCTGGGGAAGACGGGAGCGTTCTCGGCGAACCTGACGGTGGGCGGCGTGAAGTCGACATTCAAAGGCCTGTTTGATTCTTCGGGCAACTCGACGAATACGGTGACGCGGAAGAATTTGAATTCGTTGACGGTGATTCTCCAAGCGACGGCGGTGAGCAACGCGACGGATCAAATCGTCGGGACGGTGTCGGACGGCACGTTTACGGCGGAGGCGGTGGCGGATCTGGCGGTATTCAGCGCGGTGAATCCGAGCCCGTGGGTGGGCGAGTTCACGTTTGCGTTGGCGCCGGCGGACAGCACGGATGTGACTGTGCCGCAAGGATATGGGTATGGGACATTGACCGTGACGAGTCTCGGCAGCGGCTCGCTCAAAGGCGTGTTGGGCGATGGAACGAAGATCGGCGGCAAGTTTCCGGTGTCGGGCTACGGGACGTGGCCGTTGTACGAGCCGCTGTACAAGAATAACGGCGCGTGCATCGGCTGGGTGACATTCAACGAGGACAATACGATGAGCGGGACGGTGTATTGGTTCAAGGAGGGCACGGGCAGTACGTTTTATCCGAATGGGTTCAGCACAGTGGTGACATTGAGCGGGGACCAATACACGTCGCCGGCGAACGCCGGGCCGTCGGTGGTGGCGACGGGGAACCTGACGTTGGGCGGTGGGAATCTGACGACGAATCTTACGGAGGGAGTGAGCATTAATGCGAAGGGGAATGGGACAGCGCTATTCCCGGTGACGATCGACGGATTGAAGTTGAAGGTGAATCCGACGACGGGACAGGTCAGCGGGAGTTTCGTTCATCCAGCCACCGGCAAGGCGGTCAAGTTTAGCGGGCGGTTGCTGCAGAACACCGGCGCGATCGACGGCTATTTCCTCGGCACGAGCGAGAGCGGATTCGTCACCTTTGTACCGCTGGGAGAGTGAGCGGGGAAGATGGGAGAATGGTTAATGGTCGATGGGAGACGGGTGATGCGGACGTCATCCGTAAGCTGTGAGGCGTCGACCCCGTCTACTCGCGTGCCGCCGTGCGCGGCTCGATGAGCAAGCGGCAGTTCCTCGGCAATCTGCTGCTTCGATGCTGGCCGCTGCCAGAGCGAACATAGCCGGGTTCAAGCGGTTCGTACACACTTCATCGGACACACTTCATTTCGATGCAGTCTCTCTTCTTACCAGGATGGTCAAACGTTGCACGTTGCCAAGGGCCGCTTCCTGAGACAGCAAATTAACGATCAGCCGCGCATCAACTCCCGCCTTGACCCGATCGGCAATAACGATGGCCTTGACGGACACCGAATCATTGCCTCTTTCGATTCGCACCGGATTGGGCGCGATGAACACGTTATCGCCGGGGACAAGTGCGCTGTCGTATGGAACCTCAAAAGCAAAGTCCAGATCGGCGGTGGCGGCCCGGTTCAATGTCACCGCGAAATCGAGTACGATATTGTCCGCTCCATTCGAAACAACGATCCTGCTTTCCGTCGGCGGTTTCAGTGAAGCAACCAGATCGCCCGACAGCGTATCGGCTTTACACGGTTCTTTTGTTCCGGAGACGAGAGCCTGCGGTGCGTTGGTCAAGCACCTGGGTTGGCAAGTGGTTTCCGCAAGGCTGGCCAAGGTTTCCATGGGTAGATAGCCAAGCGTCTGTTTGTTAAACTCAACGAGCGCTTCCCGGCTGCGATTGGCGTCGTACACATGGAATCTCTTTTCCATGTTGCCCTGGTTTGATGATTGGATTTCGGTCATCAAGGCAGGTGCCGCACGATCAAAGTCCATTTCACTGAACCGGATTGTTTTCACCTCCGTCGAATTGAAACTGCGATAGTGAATGCTCCGATTCATGATGTCATAGACAACTTGATACCGTGAATTGCTCTGCCGGACCTCACGCAGAATGTCGAAGGCATAATCCATCATTGGCGCATTCGTTGGGTTGTAGTTGCGCACACGGTTGGCGACTTCGGTAAATCGGCTGCAGGAACTGCCGACGCGGTGTTTATCTTCGTTGGGGCCGCCAAAGACTTTCTGCTGTTTCAGGTAGGCCAGCATGTGGGGATAGGCGTCGTTGGCGAGGATGACGTAGGGCAAAGTATCGCCGGTGTATACTTTGGTCTGCCCGCCGGGATATTCGATAACCACGGCCTTTCCCGAGCTGTCAACGATCAGGTAATGGCAATCGCCAATGCCCCGACTCGAAATGCGGAGGGTTTTCATGCTCTGGATTACTTCGTCCACGCTTGCCGCGGTATCGAGTTGATATTGAATCCAACCGAGTTCGTCTATGGCTGAGCGGCTGTCTGGACCGGGGAAACGGGTGCCGTCCAACCCCATGGACAACACGACCAAACCGGCCTCGTTCATGCCGTCATGAGGAAAGTTCATCCCGGCAAGGTTGAAAGTGATGTTTTCATACTTGGAAACCCAAGAGGCAGGTTTTTCGGCGTATAGCTGGTACCGCCGCCGCTCCATGTTGCGTTGGTTGACATAAATGTGGCCGGCTCCAAATTGCTGATCATAGCTGAGGCCGACCAGGACGCGTTTGCCATCTTTCATGGCAAACCCCGTGCAGGCCTCAGCACATTGATGAACCAAGACAAATAGGATCGTGGCAGTCAGCATTGTGTTCAGGTTTCTCATCGCTCGTCTCTCCATGTCACGCTTATCGTTTGCACTTTAACATGTCCACTGGGGCGACCTTCGCAGTACGGCCAACCCTGGGTGCGGGCGAAATACTGACTGAGTAAGAAGGCGTGCTCTCTCTCAGGGTGCTAATTAGCTCGGAATAGTACAAAGCGTCACGGCTCCACGCCTTTTCACGGTCATCCCACTTGTAGTGCTTGTCTTCACATTCTGGTGACAACGATTCGAGGAAGAGCGTGCCCCGGTCGAATCGAACGGATGGGCCGTGTGAGTCACCCTCCATTTTCTACACCAGTTTCTTCGCGATTTTTTCGTCGATGATTTCGGGAACAATTGGCGAAGGAGGTCTTGGGAGACCAGCGGTCGGGTTGGGTGTGGGAGAAGTCGGTTGCTTCGCCATGCTGTGGAGTGTAGTCGGGGCGTGGGCGGACGACAAGCGCGGAAGGGGAGAGGGGAGATAACGTGACAAGCGGCGCGGGTTAGTGGAAGGCTTTGAGTTCGACGAGGGCGATGGCGGCGCGGGCCGGGTTGGTCAAGAGCAGGCGAAGTCTTGACGTGTTGATCGAACGAAATGTGATGGTGTTTTCGCCGTTCGCGCATGGTTTGCGTGGCGTTATCTGCGGATCGGGAACTTCCGCCCAGGTGTGACCGGTCCAGTATTGGACGACGCATTTTGCCGGTGCTTTGAATTCTGTGTCGTCGGCGTAGAAGCAGAGTTGGACGGAACCGAACTGTCGTTCCGCGCCGAAGTCCAAGGCGAACCAGTCGGTGGCGGCTTGCGAGCCGGCATTTGACCAGTAATTCCTGACATTCGGATAGAACCAGACGCGTCCGTCCACGGCTTGATAGAGTTCGTTGGGAGAATTATTGATGGAAGCCGAGGGCGCGGGAAGACCTTTCCTGGCGTAATTCACCGCGAGATCGATCGGATGCGGCGCGGGGAAGATGGTCGGCTTGGGGATGGCGATGAGTTTTCGGCCCAGTGGTGACGGGCCGAGCGTTAAGCGACCGTCCACATAGACCAACAGACCGGCGCCGTTTCGGTAATGACTGCCGTCACGGTCGTAGAGAATTGTGACCCAATGGCCGTGGTACGGGACGTCCTCCAGGCGAAAGCAATCGATGGCGTTGAGGGAATGTGGATCGGTCGGGATCAGCGGGTTGATTTCGAGCGTATTGTCGGCCCGGGGACGCAGCCCGGCGAGGCCGGTGATGATCAGGTCGTTGTAACCCGAATGGTTGTAGTGATGGCTGCGGGGAAGGCCGACGATCACCTGGCCGGTGTCGGGGTTGTAATCCTCCTGCAAATCCGGCTGGCCGTTGAGAAGATGCTGGCGCGCGTACTGTTTCAGGAGGCCGACATAGTCATCGGCGCGGACCACGGTCTGCGTGTAGTCATTCAGAAGGTTGGCCATGGCGTCGAGCACGAGCGTGGTATCGAACGGCCAGGTCGGGCCATTCCATTGGCACTCGGGGAACTTGATTCCGTCCACGGTGACGTACCGGTACTGCTTCATGTAGTACTGGTAGGATGGTTCGACGGTGCGCAGGCCGAAGGGTCCGGCGAATCCATCCGGGGAGAGCAGGCGCTTCCAGGGCGCGTTGTATTTCGGGTCAGCGTCGGGAAGTTCAAAGGTCCACGGCACGTACCCAGCCAATTCTCGGGCGCGGATGAAATCCCAGTAGTGCACGAACTGGTTGTCAGCTTTGAATCGGTCGGTGAAATGTTGCAGGCTGTCGTTCCAGAGATTCGACTCGACGGTGGCTTTAATGGCGGCGGCTTTCGCGGCGAACGCGGTTGCGGCATTGGTGTCTCCCGCGAGCGCGGCGAGTTTGCTGATGGCGAGGGCATCGGCGAACATGAAGCTGTTGATGGTGGGGCGGAACGCATCGCCGTGAAGGAAACCGTTGGTGCCACCGCTGGCGTCGATCGAAGCGACGGAATACTCAGTCGCATCGGCGATGGGCGCGATGAAATACAGACCCTTGGCCGGGTCGTAGTGATCGGTCCAAGCCTGATAGATACGCTCCATCGAATCGAGGTTTTTGATGGCGAACGCGCGGTCGCCATTGGCGAGATAACGACCGTAGACCGCAGCCGCGATGGCCTCGCTGAAATGGCGGTCATTGCCGCCGGCGTACATGAAGTCGATGTAATCATCGAGGTAACGGTTGTCCCGGAGCCAGCGGCCTTCGTTGATATGGAAGGCGGTGGCGTCGTTGAGGCTCTCGAATGGTTTCAGTGACCAGCCGACGTCGTCGAGGAATTCGGTGACGATGTAACCGCGGTCGCCGAGATCTTTGAGATGGGATTTGTAGAGTTGCCAGCGGTAGTAGTAGACGCGGGTGATGTCGGGATCGGAGCAGTCGAAGAAGGGGATGTTCTCTTCAAACCAGGGCGCGTCGTTGCCGAAGTAGCGGATGGCGAGGGCGCGTCGCGGAAACATGGTGGTGGCGGCCGTGCCGGCGGCGGCAGTGGCAATGAACGGGCCGGGCAGCCACGCCGCGAGGACAAGGCAGATCACGGCGGAGGCGTGTCTCGTGCGAATCATCGTACTGTGTCTCTTCAACACGGCGGAATTGCGGAAGGAATACGACAATTCTTGGCGGATGGCAAATGGTTGATGGAAGGTGGCGGATGGGGGGGGGAACGGCCGCAGGCAGGGACGCCTGCGCCACCATGGGCACACGGCAATGAGGTCTTGACATGGGGGGTGGGGTTTGGTAAAGACACTGGTGTACGACGTTGAGACTGTGTTTTTTACGCGTGTGGTTGTGACAGAATCTGGAGGAATGCAGTCGGATGTGACCGTGCGTGCCCGAATTGGGTAGGCACGGTCTTTTTATTTTTCCTGCCTAATATAGGTGTCTTTACCAAAGAAATCTCACCATACAACACGACTGGAGGTGAATGTAAACATGGCACGCGGAACAGTGAAATGGTTCAACGAGAAGAAGGGGTTCGGGTTTATTCAGCAGGAGGGTGGCCCGGACGTATTCGTGCACTTCTCGGCGATCAAGGGCGAGGGATTCAAGACGTTGGCGGAAGGGCAAGAAGTGGAATTCGAGATCATCCAAGATTCGAAGGGGGCGAAGGCCCAGAACGTGACCCGGGTATAGGCGGTACGAGAAACGCGCCGTGAGGGGTGCGTAGCGGGACGGACGGTTTCCTCAGGAGCAGCCCAAGTTACGCGTGGCGGCTGTGTGCTTTTTCCACGATGAGGCGCGGATTGGGCGCATTGTGCCGGGGGGTTGTGTGACCATCATCTTGGACGCTTTGAGAAAATATTTCCGCTCCGGGCGGAGCCAAGAGCATGCGAATCGTCGCGGCGGGGCAGCAGACACCTGGAGTTAAGGCGTGTTTAAGCGGGCGGCGCAGTTTGTGCTTCACCGTCTGGCGTTCGGGGTTGAGGGTTTTCGGCTTTCGACTTGGGTTGGCGGTTCAGAAACGTCCATTTCGGGGGTTTTGGGGTGGATGGACTGGCTTGGGAGGCTGAGGTTTACAGGGGCCTGCGGCTGGATTGACTTTTTTGTGAGATTTTTCAGAAAAGTGCTTGCATCTGTGGCGGTGGGCCGCTAAGTTGGCCGCCCTTTCGCAGGAGACCGTCGTTGCGGAAATGTGACGGGGATTTTGCCGAGGGGCTTGACAGGCGTGACCAAAGCGGTTACATAATGAATGCTTGCGAGGGGATCGAAGGGGTCGTACGGAAGGTTCTTTAGGAGTTTGGAAAACAATCGGGTTTTCGACGAGGGGTTTGTTGTCGTCTGAAAACGGCGATCAGCGGTTAGACATCAGTATTCAGCTCGACGGGCTGAGGATTGATTATCTGAAAGCAGATTGCGCCCCAAGATTTTCGGGGTGATGTTCTTTGAAAATTGAAATGTGCGATACGTGAGAGCCCACGTTCCCTGACATCGGTCGGGGAACTTTGAGTAAACATAAGTATGTACGATCGGTCGGTTAGCCCTGACCGGTCGGCCCTGACAAGTGTCGGGGTAAACTCAATGTGGAATCGGTCGGATCAGTAATGGTCTGGTTGATTTTTTTACGGAGAGTTTGATTCTGGCTCAGAACGAACGCTGGCGGCGTGGATAAGACATGCAAGTCGAACGGGAATTCATTTATAGCAATATGAGTGGATTCTAGTGGCGAAAGGGTGCGTAACACGTGGCTACCTACCTCGAAGCGGGGGATAGCCCGGCGAAAGCCGGATTAATACCGCATGTGACCGGAAGGTCAAAGCTGGGGATCGTAAGACCTGGCACTTTGAGATGGGGCCGCGGCCTATCAGGTTGTTGGCGGGGTAATGGCCCACCAAGCCTAAGACGGGTAGCTGGTCTGAGAGGACGACCAGCCACACTGGAACTGAGACACGGTCCAGACACCTACGGGTGGCAGCAGTCGAGGATTTTTCTCAATGGGGGAAACCTTGAAGGAGCGACGCCGCGTGGGGGATGAAGGTCTTCGGATTGTAAACCCCTGTCATCTGGGAACAATGTGATCTACCTAACACGTGGATTATTGATAGTACCGGAAGAGGAAGCCGTGGCTAACTCTGTGCCAGCAGCCGCGGTAATACAGAGACGGCAAGCGTTGTTCGGATTCATTGGGCGTAAAGGGTGCGCAGGCGGTCTGTTAAGTCGGATGTGAAATCTCACAGCCTAACTGTGATAGGTCATTCGAAACTGGCGGGCTTGAGGACTGGAGAGGAGACTGGAATGGTCGGTGTAGCGGTGAAATGCGTAGAGATCGACCAGAACACCGGTGGCGAAGGC
>DATKNW010000027.1:0-93599 GCA_035541135.1 Verrucomicrobiia bacterium | reverse complement strand
AAACCGTCCCTGAAACAGATGGCCGACGCGGCGGTGTCGTCGATTGAACCCCACCGTGTAACTGACTCCGAGCCATTGCATCGCCGCCGATAGATTGGCTTGGGGGGTCTCCACCAGCAGGTGATAGTGGTTGTCCATCAGCACGTAGGCATGGACGATCACGCCACAGCGCTCCGTCACTTGTGCCACCCGCTCCAGGAACCGCCGCCGATCCTCGTCGTCACGGAAGATGGCTCTTCGCTCATTGCCCCGGGCAGTCACGTGATACCAACCGCCTGGCACATCCACTCGCAAGGGTCGCGCCATGCCCCGCATCGTGGCGCAGCGCCCAGGCCCCGTCAAGACAAATTGTTACAATGTTTAGATGTGACCCCATTTGGCCGCGCTCCTGGTAGGCCGAGGATTCCTTGCCGGTGAAGCGGGACCACTTTTTCTTGAATTGGGGCCAAGTCATAGGGCCGGGGGCAGTGTGCCAGAGGATGGGGTGAATTGGAAGCGTGGTGAATGGCGGATGGCGGGATTGCGATTTGGGCACGACGTGGTCGGGGAAGAGCGCGTCTCGTAGAGACGCGGCTACACCGGCATTAGATTGCGGCGGGCGGCCCGCCTTCGCTCTACGAGCCTCCTCCTTTGCGTGAAGCTACGGTGGACACGTCGGCGCGACAGGTGGGGCGGTGTGGGTGCCGGAGAGATTCTTCGCTTCGCTCAGAATGACAAGCGCAGGCGAGGGACGGGCTGTTCAACGAGAGATTAAACGGGCGGGACGGCCGCATGCAGGGACGCATGCGCCACGAACGGAAATGGTATGCTGAACTTAGGTGTTGACAGTGGGAATGGTATGCGATAACGTATTGGCGGTGGGATGAAGGTTGATCTTTGACATAGGGGAGAGAGGGAATGGTCAATGGGAAATGGCTGATGGTTAATGGGGGCTGAGTGCGCCGGAAAAAGGTACGAAAATGCGAAACGAACCCAGAATTTGGGGGATTATATACTTGACTTAAGTGTTCATCGGACATAGAGTGCTCCTGTTATGAAAGCTAAACCTGAGTTTCCTGAGACATTGAAAGAGGCCATTGAGTACTTTGCTGACGCTGATCGGAGTCTGGAGTTTATGCGTAGTATCCAGTGGCCTGATGGCGTGGTGAAATGTCCCCATTGCCACAGCGAGAGTGTTGCGTTTATGCCCAAGGTGAGACGGTGGTATTGCTGCGGTTGCAAGGGGCAATTCAGCGTGAAGGCCGGTACGATCTTCGAGGAGAGTCCCTTGGGGTTCGACAAGTGGTTGCCTGCGGTGTGGATGATACTCAATGCGAAGAATGGGATTAGCAGTTGTGAGCTTGCGCGGGCGTTGGGCGTCACACAAAAGACCGCTTGGTTCATGCTCCACCGGATACGGTATGCGCTTCAGGACGGGTCGCTGTGCAAGTTTGCGGGGAACGTGGAAGTCGATGAGACGTTCATCGGGGGGAAGGCACGGAGCATGAATAGTAAGCAGCGGAAGAAGCTCAGCGACCATGGCAGCGGGCATGGCGTTATGACGCCCGTTCAAGGGTTGCTGCAACGCAATGAGCCCGGCAAGGCATCGCGGGTCGCGTTGAAGCACGTCAGACGGATGCACAAGGAGGAGCTTCAAGGCAACGTGAGGGAGTACGTGTTGAAGGGGTCGCGGGTAATCACTGACGAGAATAAAGCCTACCTCGGATTGTGCGCTGAGTATCGGCATTACGTCATCAATCATGCGGTGTGCTATGCGAGGGGACACGTTCACACCAACGGGCTTGAAAACTTCTGGAGCCTGCTCAAGCGCACCATTCGGGGAACGTATGTCAGTGTCGAACCTTTTCACTTGTTCCGATACCTCGATGAGCAGGCGTTTCGGTTCAATGAGCGCAAGGGCACGGATGCGGAGCGATTCTTGAAGGGGATACTCGGTGTCATTGGCAAACGCCTTGAGTACGTGAAACTGATCGGGCAAGGCAGTAGCGGCGAGCTTCCGACGACAGGGACGGGGGAAGCGAAAAAAGAGAAAAAGCGGGCAATGAGACGCAAGCCATTCGGCGGTTTTGGCTGGAATCCGTTACCGGCGTGAAGCATCATTCGCAACGGTAGGAGAAGCATATGCATTCGATTTTACTGATTGCCGAAATGCCACAAGCTTTGAGTGAGCGGGAACAACCAAGCTGGATATATCAGCTAAAAACCATCGAAGCCAACGCCCTGCAAGATGCAGGTGGGGACGCATCTCTCGAAAAGCTAAACGCTGGATGTTGGCTGCTATCCGCAAATGGTGGGCTATCCATTTTAGCGTCCCTAATCCGTGGTCTGGAGCATTCCAAGATGAAGTATCGAGTCTTGTTTTTCGAGGAGCCACCGAAATGGATTGGCTCACCTCAAAAGACTCAGCCCTGACAATATCGCCAGTCATGGCTTCGCCTTTCGTTCCCTCGCCCGTCTGCGGGCTTCCTTGGCGTCCTGCTCCCGTTTAAGCACGACCGACTTTGGAACCGAAACAATCTTCCGTATCCCCGCTAAGAATTTTTCGCGTTCGCTTTGTTCAGGGGGCATTTTCCCGCCTCATGTTTTCAACGTGCTCTGCAAATTCTATTATTCTGTCCTTGCCAAGATGGGCGATCATCAAATTCTCATTGGCTTTTAGGGCGCGATCCCAGCCCCAAATAATCGTATCGCCTTTTTCAATTTCCCGCTTATACCGCTTGAACATGCGGTTCGCAAGCAGGTCGGCAGCCTGTAAGGGTAGCGCATGACAAGATGCAATCTCCTTTGACGCGGGACGACTGGGCGTAAAAGCGAGAGTGCCGAATTTATGGGCGTCGGGCTTCAACACCTTCATTTGATCGAACGCTCGATGCGCCTCCTCTGCCACCGCATAATCGACTTGATCCATTATGACGCTGCACTGTTCGTTTGCGGGGAGCTTCCAACCAAGATTCGTTTCACCAGATAGAACCTTGAGCATAGCCTCAAAAAACATTCGGAACGCAAATACATAAGGGCTTTTGCAGTTGCCCCTTGCCGCTAATGGCACTTCATCGTATCGGGCCGACTCAATGGCACAGGTAATTCCAAAAATGGCGCGATTCCTGATAACCGGAATCATCCGGTTAACAAACCTGTCCACGTCTCCGCCGGGAGTCGTTGTCCATCCGTGAAAAGGTTGGCCGGGTTCGAGCTTGGCAATCGCATCCTCGGAAAGCTCCCGCATATGAAGGTAGGGTGCACCGCTGTCGTTTAACGCTGCCTGCCATCTGCCACAAAAATCCGTCCACTGGTCGCGGTCTGCAACCCATGCCGAAATAATATAACCGCCCGAGTCTGCCGGGTTGTAACTCTCATCGCCGTAGGCCACTATTGCCATGATGAACCTGTCCTCTAACATCCAAGCGAGATCGTCAAAAATCGCTCTCGCCTGCTCAGGCGATATTACTCTGTCTCTGGTGGCAATCAATCCCCCGCATCCGTTCTGTGCCGGACGCCCCAGCCTTGCGAGAAAGTACAGCGGATTTTCCGCCGGCTCTTAACGCAAGTATATAATCCCCAGAATTTGGCGGGGTCGAACTTTTGTAACGGTCGCGTGGTGAACGAGTTATAAAAATCAAGTGTCGGAATTCTTTACACTCGATGACGAAAAACGAACCCAGAAATAAGCAGAAACGAACCCAGGATCACGGAGAACGAACCTGGGAACAAGGAAAACGAACCCAAGAACGAACCCAGGAGTGAAGCCAATTGCCGGGGCGACTGCAACCCCGATGGGATCGGGGCGGGCCAGAGACGCTTGCGCCACCAACGGAGGGCGAGCGGGCGAGACGCCCGCCCCGCTATAGAAGATGCGAAGAGCAAGAGTACGAGAGAGAGATGAGGTGGGGCTATATATATGTTTCTGCGAAACGAAGCCAACGGTTTTTGGCACGAGGCTGGAGCGAAGGTACTTGTGGGAGATGTGGTTGTGGGTTTTGAGCCAACGGTTTTTTCATTGGCTTCGTTTGGCTTCGTTTTGGGGGTTTTGCGAGCTATTTGGGGGAGCAGCGACCGGAGCCGGCGGACAGTTTTCTTTGAATTAATTCGGTTTGTGGAGCATCTTATCAGCGGAGGGACGTGGTATGAAGACGCTTTCGTGGGTCCGGGTATTGGGAAGCGCACGCGCGCCGGTATTGGCCCCGCTCTTGTCGGGGCTGGCGCTGGTGGTGGCGGGCGCTCCGGCAAACGCGATGCAATGGTCAGGCGGCGGATCGGCGCAGCAATCGGGTTCGTCGGCGAACACGGAGCCGGTGTTGGTCGGGCGCGGCGCGGGGATTCTTGGATCGCCGTCGGCGCTGGCGCAGTTTGAGCATCCCGGGCAATCAATCGTTCGCGGCCAGCCGACGACGAATCGGGGCGGAGGCGGGCGGGGCGGCGGTTTTGGGTTTGGGCATGACCCCGGCCATTTTCACGGTCACCGGCATTTCATCGTGGTGTTCGTGAACGGCGCGCCGTGCTGGTTCCCCGTGTACACGTATTTCCCGTATGGCTATGACATACCGGTCGACACATCGAGCGGCGGGGTGGCGTACACGGCGGATGACGGATATGTGCCGGCGGTGGATGGTGGGGATGACGGCTCGGGCCCGGCTTCGGCCCCGGCGACGCCCCGCTACGGCGACCTGGGGACGAGCTGGGGGCAGGACTTGCGGCGCGAGGTTGCGACGTGGGGGCAGTTTGTCGGCTATTTGAAGACGTACGTCATCACGGCGCCGGCAGCGGCGCAGGCGGATTTTCGGGAATCGTTCATCGGGGCGTACGGGCTCAACGGCGCGGCGGCGTACGACAAGGCCGCGGCGGAAGCCGCGGGAATTCCGTCGGCGGCTCCGTCGGGTCCCAAGGTCATTGATTTTCCGCCGCCGCCGCCGCCGTCGACCGGCAACTGAGTGCCGCCCGGCCGTGTGGCCCGTGAGCGGTGCGGCTACGTAGCGGGCTTGACATGTGGGGGAAATCACTCTAGAAACGTGCGCAAGCAAGAACGGGAGAACTCTCAGAATGAAGACTATTTACAGCACATGTGTCGTCGCGGCGTTGGTGGTATTTCTGGCGGGGGTTGCCCCGTTGCAGGCGGGCGTGAACGTGGAGACCAAGCAGGCGGTCGAGACGATCTGCGCGCTGCAGATCATGTCGACGGATCAGACCGCGGCCGTGCGGTATGTTTGCACGGCGCCGAACAGTTCGTTGTGGACATCCACGGGCAATGTTGGCTCCAAACAGATTTTCACCGTCGTCGATCTCAGCGGCAACAATTTGAAGGACGGGGACAGCGTGCGGATTCGGTACACGCCGGGCATGGGGAAGGGCGGCCCGGGAGACACGACGAAGTCGAGCTATTGGGTGGAGACCGAGGAGGGAGTGAAGCGCTCGCATGACGGAGACGTGTTCAAGCTCAAACAGGTGGATTCGAAATTTGCGCTGTTAACGCCGACCGGGAAGTTTGTGACGCGTCCGACCGGCGATCTGCCGCTGCTGGGGATTTCCACCAATCAGAGCGCGGCGATGGTCGTGGATTTCATTGACGTCAAGACCAAGGCGTCCGTGATTTCGTCTGCATCGGCGGAGTCAGCCCCGGCCAAGACGGCCAAGTAATCTCGCGGTGTCGTCGCGTCTGCGCGGGGCAGTCGGAATGTCCGCGCCAACGGGCGTGGTTGGGCCAACCGTTACGGCAGGTACTTCTTCAGGAACGCTTCGTCGCCCTGGGCAACGAAGAGATAGGTCTTACCGTCCTGCGTCCAAACGGCGGAGGGCATGGGATCGGGTGGATGGATGAGCGGGGTGGTGTTGCGCGGCGCGTCGGGCAGCGCCGCGTTGTCGACGACGAGCAACCACAAACCGTTTCCGGATTCCCGCAGGCAAGCCAGGTCGACTTTGTGGCCGTTCCACTCCAGCGCCCCGCCGCCGACGACGGTGACGTTGCGCAGCGGTCCGGGGACGGCGAAGTCGGTGGGCCAGCCTTTCTGGGCGAGCACCTGGCGCAATTCGTCGAAGCTCCTGGCTTGGGCCACCATCAGGTACGGTCCGCTGACGTAGCCAACCATCGCGGTCCGATACGCGTTCACTCCGTACATTTTTGCCCGGCGGTGTGACCGCACGCCGACGATGGCGAGGACGGCGACGACAACGGCAGCGGCGGCGAGGATGACGCTCCGCCAGTCGAACTCCGGGTGGACGACGGTCGGTTCGGGTTCTTCTTCCGGAACAGGTCGGCTCGGCGCAAGATCCCGTTCCGCTTTGGCAGATTCCGCTGCTGCCAGGATGCGTTGTTTGAGATCGGATGGCACGGGCGTCTCACGGAGACTGGCGCGGATCGCGCGGTCAGCACGCTGCTGCTGCTCGAACCACCGGGCCAATTCGGGGTCGTTCTTGACCAGAGCCAGCGCCTCCGCGGTCCGCGGATCGGCCGTCGTGCCGGTTCCGGGTCGGTAGGCGAGCAGAATGGTCTTGGCCTGTTCTCTAGTCATGGGACTCGTGAGGCTCCGAGGCTTGCGGTAGAGATTTCTGCGTCAGAATCCTGTAAAGCTGGCTTTTGCCGCGGGCGATCCGCGATTGCACCGTGCCCACGGGGATGGCGAGGATCTCGGCGATTTCTTTGTATGAATAATCCTCCAGGTAGAACAGGGTCAGCGGGGCGCGGAAGGCCTCACTGACTTGAGCGAGAGAATCGACCACGGCGGCAGAGTCCAGCCGGTCGGCCGATGGGGGCGGAACCGAGGGAAGTTCACCAGCCACGGCGTCCAGCTCATGGTGCGGGAAGCGGGCATGTCGGCGGCGCGCCTGGAGGAATTCGCGGTGCAGCGTCGTAAACAGCCAGGTCTTGGCCTTGGACGGATCACGCAACTGATGCCCCTTGTTGGCCCATTTCAGGAACGTCTGTTGGGTCAGATCACATGCGTCGGCCTCATCATGCGTCAGGTTGTAGGCAAACTGATACAATCGTCGATAGTGTTCCTCCACCAGCGCCTCGAAATCGGGCGCTGGCGAAGCGGATCTTTCCATCTCCTTAGCCATTGAGACGCGCTGCGATCACGAATTGTTCCCGCTCCCCGCCTGACGGCTCGGAACGGGCAGGGCTCCAACCACGCGTATTGTTAAGGAGGCGGGCCGGATGTGCAAGCTGGAAACAGAGGCGGGAACAAAGTCGATGCGCAGGCATCGAATCAGTGGCACAGGGCAAAGTTTGGTCGTGTGAGGAAGGATTTGCCGGGCGCTGTAACTGTCGCCGTTTGCGAGAAGAATCATCGGTCCCTGCGGGTCACATCGCCAATCAACGTCGTCCTGGGGGGTCGGTCGTTCTCTCGGGGGCGGGACGCAGCGCCCGGCGTTAGCTTTTTTGGCTTGGGTTGCGGCGGTGGGGCTGTATCAGCCCCCCGCCGAAGGGGTTGCACATGCTCGTCCTGCCTCGGTGCCAAAATTGTACCCCAATGTGGAATCTCGCCTATGGAACGGTTCGGCCGGAGAAAGGGCACATCCCATGCTGTGGAAGCCGACTGGAGCGACGACGATGCAAGAGCTTCAGTTCAAGATGTATCGAGCCGAAGAAGCGGAGGTCATCGAGATGTCCGGGGCAGTGGACTCGTTGGCCTTCAGTCACTTCGCCGCGTCACTGACGCGGACGATGGAAGAAAACACCCCCTGCATTATCCTCGAATGTTCGCGCGTCACCTATATCGGCAGCGCCCAGTTGAAAGAGCTGATCGGCTTTGCCCACATGGCGCAGGCGCGCGGCGGCGACTTGAAATGCGTCGGGCTGCCCCAGACCATCCAGCAGGTCGCCAATCTGATCGCCATGGGTGACCTGATGGAATTCTACGACAATCTGCCCGAGGCGCTCCAAGCGTTCCGTAACATGCCCGAAAGCGTCACCCGCTAAGCAAATCCAACGGAACCGCATCGACGTTCAGCGCGCTCGTTGTGTCGATACCAATCCGCCGCGACCAGTCGGGCACTTACGGCACATACGTCAGCATTTGCACCCACTCCTCGCCGCGCTCGGTAAACACCCAGCCATCTCCGTTTCGGGACCGTCTCACCAATTCGCCGCATGGCCATTGCGATAATTCAGCGTCGTTGGCCCGCGACAGGACGGGCAGGCCCCGCTGCAGCGAGCGGTGTTGCGATTCGCTGATCTCTCCCGCGGCACGCGGCCAGGCGGCCACGGGCAGTCCCCACGCGGTCATCCCGATTTCGTAGGCAATCGGGGTGCCCTGGAAGGGCTGGATTTGCTCCGGATGGAGTTTCAGCCAGGGAAACGGGCGCGCGCCGACCAGCACCGTCAATGCGATGGGCTGCCTGGCGACGTACTCGGCGAAATTCAACTTGCGGTTTGCGGCATAGGCGCGAAGGAACGCCGCCGGATCCAGGCCCGCCAGGTTCCGCCCATTGAAATCCCCGAACGGCGGAGCTTGCGGATCGTGTTTCGGATACCAGATGTGGAAGTATGGACTGAGCAACAGATCGATCTCGAAGTGCAGATGAGCGCGGTCACGCGAGATGCCTTCCTTGGTGTTTGCCGAGTGGCCCATGGTCGCGATGACCTGGCCTTTCTTGACGGGTTGACCCGCGGCGAGCCCGAGGGCCACCTCACTGAGATGCGCGTAGAGAGTGTACACCGGCACTCCGTCCCAGTTGTGCTGGAGCACGATGTACCGGCCATAATTCGAGAGACCGGGCCTGGCATTGATGAACGCGACTTCGCCGTCTGCGACGGCGTGAATCGGATCGGTCGGCTCGCCCCGCCGGTCGCGTTGCAGACACTTGATGTCAATCCCCTTGTGGAACCGGTGTCCCTGGCTGCGGACGCATCCGAACATGCCGGATTCGACCTTGCCTTCGACCGTCGGCTGGAAAAACTCCGCATCGGCCCCCGGTCGAAGCAGCGCATCGTTGGCCGTTGGCAGGCAGAGATCAAGCGCGTGGCCCGTCGTGGCGCCCAGAATTGCTGCCGCAAAGACGGCGGCGATAAAACTGACACCCCCCCGCTCCCTCATTGCTCGTTGATCTTGCTCAGCTTGTTGAGGTCATCCACGATCTTCTGGGCTTCTTGATCGGTGAAATCACCCTCGACGAGGAACTGCCCGTTGACGATCCGTTGGTCCACCAGCCAGGCGCTCACCGGGTGGTTATCGACCATCACCACGATGTACTGGCCCCGTGTTCGTGTGGTCAGTTCGTCCAGCACGATCTCACCGTGCGAGTCAAACCGCAGGAACACCGCCTTCCCGCCGGCGGTGTTGTACAACTCGGCGGAGTGCACGTCCTTTTCCGTGAGAACGGGGTAGGGGCTGATCGTCAGCCGCACGCCGGTGGTGGGGATGACGACGGGTTGCACACTCTCGGCCGGCAGCGCGGAATCGGCCTGCTCGTAAAAGCGCACGGTCGTCTCGACTTTCGGTTTTTGGAGGCTCTGGAGCATGCTGCAACCGGCCAAGAGAGCCGTCGCGACCACGCCCAGAGCCGTCGTTTTAAGCAATTGCATCGAAGGATATTCTATGGTAGCGTTCCCACCGCTGCAACACAATCATGATAGTAGATCCACGATTCCTTAAGGAGGAAGGGGCCGAGGTCTTTACAGGGAACGAACTGCTCGTCAAGGGGGCACTTGAAGCCGAAGGCGGCACCCACCTGTTGACGGGTTACCCCGGCTCGCCCATCGCAGGCTTTTTCGACGCGATGGAGCTGGTCGCGCCCCTCTACAAGCAACACGGCATCCGCGCCAGCATCGCGAACAATGAAGCGCTCGGCGCGGCCATGCTCAACGGCTCCCAAATGGGCCCGCTCCGCGCCATATGCGCCATGAAATCGGTCGGGTTGCACGTCGCCACCGATGCGTTGGCACTGGGAAACCTCGCCGGTGCCCATCCCCAAGGCGGCGCGCTGGTAATCATCGGCGATGACCCGTGGAGTGATTCGACGCAGGTGCCTGCCGATTCCCGTTTTCTCTGCAAGCACATGTTCCTGCCGGTGATGGAGCCGAGCACAAATCAGGAGTTGAAGGACTGGGTCGATTTGGGCTTCCGATTGTCCCGCGAATCAAACCTGTTCATCGGCTATATCGTCACGACCAATCAGGCCGACGGCGGAGGCACGGTCCGGTGCCGTCGCAATCAGTACCCGGACGTCAGCACGATCAACAAATACTCGCTCGACACAGGGCGGATTGATTTTGAAAACACCGTGCTGTTGCCGCCGCGGACGTGGATCAAGGAAGAGGGGATGCCGCAACGATTCGCCCGCCTGTTCGACAGCGCGCGGCGCAACGGCATCAACCGCATCCTCCACGCCCGCAAGAATCCGCGGTGGCGCGCCGAAATCGGGTTCGTCGCCTCGGGCCTGGGTTTTTGCTATCTCGAACACGCCCTGGCCGAACTCGGCGTCGCGGACCAGGTGCCGATCCTCAAGCTCGGCATCAGTTACCCGGTCGACCCCGGACTGATCGAGGAATTCTCGCGGCAGGTGCGCAGCATCTTCGTCATCGAAGAACGGCGCGGGTTCATGGAGGAGCAGATCGCGGAGATCGTCGGCAAACACAACCAACTCGCAACGGCCGCGAACCGCACCAACGTCTGGGGCAAGGAATTTCCCGTCGGTCTGAAGGGGATTCCCGCCAGCCGCGGCCTCAATCCCAGCATTCTCATCGAGCGCCTCGCGCCCCTCGGCCGGTTCTTTCACGATCCGTATCTCGCGCTCGATCCGAAACGCATCGATTGCGCCGTCGATCTCATCCATACGACCGACAAGTTTGACATCCGCCTGCCGTTGCGCACGCCGACGTTTTGCCCCGGCTGTCCGCACCGCGACAGCGCCAGCGTCCTGATGGAAATCAAGAAGCGGTTCCTCGACGCGGGCTATATGAAACAGCATCACCGACGCGGCCCGGTCGATGTGGTATTCCATGGCGACACCGGCTGCTACACGATGCTGATGTTCGAGCCGACCAGGGACCTGATGCACAACTACAGCGGCATGGGTCTCGGTGGCGGCACAGGCGGGGGAATCGATCCGTTCATCACCAACAAACAGGTCGTATTCCTCGGCGACTCCACGTTTTTCCACAGTGGCATGTTGGGGATTTCCAACGCGCTGAAGCAGGGCCAGGACATCACCTACGTGATCCTCGACAATTCCACGACCGCGATGACAGGCCACCAGCCCACGCCATCGATGGATGTGGATATCGTCGGCGAGACCACGTACAAGCAGAACATCGATCGCATCGTCGAGGCCATGCTCGGCCAGACCGTCCACGTCGTCCGCGCCAACCCGGCCTATCGCGAAGCGTGGAAGTCGATGCTCGAAGACACGATCCTCCGCGACGGCGTGAAGGTCATCGTGGCCGACAAGGAATGTGGCATTACCTATCACCGCCGCGAATCGCGCGAGGAGCGGCGCATCGTTCGCGAGCAGGGTTATCTGCCCGAGAAACAGTCCGTCAACATCAACCCCGATGTGTGCGAGAACTGCCTCGAATGCACGCTCGCCACCGGTTGCCCGGGGCTGACGATTGCCGACACGCCGTTCGGCGCGAAGATTCAAACCGATCTTTCCTGGTGCGTGGCCGACACGGCCTGCACGAAGATTTACGCCTGCCCATCGTTCGAGCAAATCACCGTCGTCCGCACACAAAAACCGCCCGCGCCCATCGATTCCGTCGATCTCGCGAACATCCCGCTGCCCAAGCTCGCCAGTTTCAACGATGTCTGGCATTGCTATCTGGCCGGCGTTGGCGGGCAGGGTATCGGTGTCAGCACCGCCACGCTCGTTCGCGCGGGATTCAAGCAGGGGTACGACGTGTTGTTCTGCGACAAGAAAGGTCTGGCGATTCGCAACGGCAGCGTATTCTCACAGATCACATTCGCCAAGGACTCGCGCCACGTATCCAATATCATCCCGTACGGCAAAGCGGATTTATTGCTCGGAATCGACCCGCTCGAAGCCACGCGCAGTCTCTCGCCGAAGGGTAACCTTCGTGTCGGCAGCCCGCAACACACCGTCGCCGTCGTGAACGCCTACAAGACGCCGACGATTCTCACGCTGCTCGGCAAGGATGATTTCCATGTGACGGAACTGGAGGATACGCTGCGCCGGTACACGAAATCGGACGAGTATTTCGGCCTGAATGTGGCGGGTATTTCCGAGTATTTCTTCGGCACGAAACTGTATGCCAACATTGTCCTGCTCGGCGTCGCGTTCCAGAGAGGACTGCTGCCACTGTCGCTGGAAAACATCGAGTGGGGCGTGCGCGAGACGATGGGCTCCGCCGCGGACGAGAACATCAAGGCGTTTCATCTCGGCCGCAAACTCGTGTTCGAGCCCGAACTCGCCCACAAGCACGAACTCCGCGAGACCTACGAGGAATTCATCGCGGAACGCATGGATGTGCTGAAGCGCAACCACCGCGCGGGCAAACGTTGGGCCCGCGAATTCGAGGTGTTGATCCGCCGCAGCGAGCATTCCATTCCCCTCGGCGAACAAACCGCCCGTGACATCGTCTGGCGGTTGTACGATCTGCTCGAATACGGCGGGGCTGATGCCTATGCGGGTTACTACCTCGATCTCGTGGAAAAAATCTACGCGCGGGACAACGGGCAATTCGATTTCGCAGCGACCAAAACCGTCATCTGGAACCTGCACAAGGCGATGGTCATCAAGGACGAGGTGTATGTCGCCCATCTGTTGACCAGCGAAGAGAAAACCCGCCGCGATCGTCACCGTTATCACGTCGATGAGAAGCGCGGCGACAGGATCATTTATCATCACCTCAACCGGCCCGAATTCAACGTATTCGGCCGGAACATCCGCTTCGATTTCAGCCCGAAGAAATGGCAACTCAATTTGCTGAAGCACCTCCGCTGGCTGCGGCGCGCGATGCCGCAGTGGCACCGGCGCGAGCGCGAATTCCGCGACTGGTACATCCGCCTCGTCGAGAATTTCCGTTACGACGACCGCGCCAGTTACGACCGCTATGTCAAAGCCCTGCGCTGCGTCGAGGACGTGCGCGGCTACCGCGAGGTCCGCTACCCGAAGATGGGCGAAGCGCGACGAAGGGCCGAACAGATTCTGTCACGCGCCACCGCATCTGCCGAGGCCCCCGTCCTCCAGGCCACATCGCCGCGGTCGATGTAGTGGTCGTCTCAAACACGTGGGATCGATCCGGAGATCACTTTCCCAATGAACGAACCGGTTGTTGTGCGCGGCCTTTCGAACCGCGAATTCCTCGAATCCTATGCGCAACCCGGCCGTGTCGGGCTGGTCGGCGGGACGACGCTGATCGAGAAGGTCATCCGGCGCGCGGAGCGTCATCTCGACCAGCAGGAACAGTGGAGCCTGTGGTCGCACGCCATGCTGTTTCAAGGGAAAAGAATCGATGGTCACCATTGGGTGATCGAGTCGGATTTGCAGATTCACCGGAAACACATTCAACTGGGCGTACAGGAGAACCGTGTCTCCAAGTATTACGATGAAGAGACGTTTCCCCATCTCGCCGTGCTGGATTTTGGGCTGACCGACGAGCAAACGGCGGCGGTGCTGGGGGAAGGGCTCAGGATGGTGGCGCTGCATGCGGTGTATTCGTTGCGCGAGCTTCTGGGAGCGGCGTTCGCCCTGCGTCATCTCAGCCATCGTCCGCATCCCAACCGGCTGGCGCGAAGACGATCGATGTATTGCTCGGGCTTCGTGCAATACGTATTGGCGCGAGGCGGCATCGATCTCGCCCCCGGCGTCCATGCGTCACACAGCACGCCCGAGGACATCTCGCGGACACCGGTCCCCCATGCCACGTACTGGCTGCGGCGGGAGTCGTCAGTTGGTCACGCCGGCAGGAGTGGCCGGCGGGTCACGCGATCTTCTTGACTCGCGCCCGTGGTGCATCTTCGAGGCAGCGGGCGGCAAGGGCGGTCCAGCCGGTCTGATGGCTGGCGCCGCAGCCGCGGCCGTTGTCGCCGTGGAAATACTCGTAGAAGAGCACGAGATCCTTCCAGTACGGGTCGTTGGCGTAACGCGGTTCGGTTCCATGACAGGGGCGGTAGCCGTTGCCGTCGGGCAGGAACAGGCGCGCCAGCCGGCGGCGCAGTTCGTCGGCCACCTGCTGCAAATTCATCAAGTGGCCCGAGCCCGTCGGACATTCAATCGTGAATTCGTCTCCGTAGAAATGGTTGTAACGTTCCAGCGCTTCAATGATGAGATAATTCACGGGGAACCAGATCGGCCCGCGCCAGTTCGAGTTGCCGCCGAACAGGCCCGTGTTCGATTCGCCCGGCTCGTAATCGACGCGATATTCCGCGCCATCCGCGCGGAACGAGTACGGATGGCGCTCGTGGAACTTGGAGACGGAGCGGATGCCGAACGGCGACAGGAATTCGCTCTCGTCGAGCATGTATTGCAGCATCCGCTCCAGGCGTTCGCGCGACGGGATCGCCAGCAGACGATGGCCGTGGACATCCTTCCCGCCGGCGGAGTCCATGTACGAGATGGACTCGCCCAGATCTTTCCGATGGCTCAGGAACCATTCCAACCGCTTGCGGAAGCCGGGTAGTTTGTTGATGACCTCGTCTTCGAGCACTTCGACGGCGATCAGCGGCAACAGGCCGACAAGTGACCGCACTTTGAGCGGAATGGTCCGCCCATCGAGCAACAGTTGGTCGTAGTAAAAGCCGTCTTCCTCATCCCACAATCCCATGCCGCCATGGGTGTTGATCGCGTCGGCGATGGCGACGAAATGCTCAAAGAATTTCGATGCCATGTCCTCGGTGGCGTGATTGTCGCGGGCCAGTTCCAGCGCCATCGACAGCATCGTGTTGCAAAAGAACGCCATCCACGCCGTGCCATCCGCCTGTTCGAGCTGGCCGCCGGTCGGTAACGGTTTCGAGCGGTCGAACACGCCGACGTTGTCGAGGCCGAGGAAGCCGCCGCCGAAGATGTTTTTGCCCTCGGTGTCCTTGCGGTTGACCCACCACGTAAAGTTGATCACCAGCTTCTGAAACGTTCGCGACAGGAACGTGCGGTCGCGTTCCCCGCGGCAACCCGTCATCTTGTATACGCGCCAGCACGCCCAGGCGTGTACGGGCGGGTTTACGTCGCCAAACGCGAACTCGTAGGCGGGAATTTGTCCGCTGGGGTGCGTGTACCACTCGCGCAGGAACAACACGAGCTGGTCCTTGGCGAATTGCGGATCGATTTTCGCGAACGTGATCATGTGAAACGCCAGGTCCCACGCGGCGAACCACGGGTACTCCCAGTTGTCCGGCATCGAAATGACATCGCGGCAATAGACGTGCCGCCATTCGGCGTTGCGGCCGGTCTTTCTGGCGGCGGGAGGAGCCGGCTGCTGCGGATCGCCGTCGAGCCAGTCATTCACGATGTAGTGATAGAACTGCTTGCTCCACAGCGCGCCCGCATACGCTTGCCGGACGACGCTCCGTTCGGCAAAAGAAAGCGGGACGGGAACGTGCGTGCCATAGAATTCGTCCGCCTCGCAGATTCGGGTTTGGAACACATCATCGAATTCCTTGCCCAGACTTTTCTGGTACGTGAGCGGCTGGTTGGACAATCGGCACCGCAGGACAACTTCCGCGCCGGGGGCCATCTCCAGCTTGTAGTAGGCCGCCATTTTCGTGCCGACCTTCTTGGGATTAACCGCATCAGCCCGGCCGTGAATGAGATATTCGTGGAACGCGTCTTTGACGTACGGCGTGTAGTTGTCCAGATCGAACAGCCGCTTCGAGTTCGTCTCGTTTTCCGTGAACAACAGTTCCGGCGGCTTTCGGCCAGGCCCCGGGCCGGCCACGAACCAGTGTTTTCCGAAATTGACGTGATCGCCGGTAACAACCGAATCGTCCGTCACGGAAATGTGGGGTTTGATCCGGCAACCATCATGTTTACAGCCCCAGATCCAGGTGTTGCGGTACCAGAGCGTCGGCAGCAGATGCAACGTCGCGGTTTCGGGCCCGCGGTTGGCCACGGTGATACGGATCAGGATGTCATCAGGACCAGCCTTGGCATATTCGGCGAAGACATCGAAATAGCGGTTGTCGTTGAACACGCCGGTGTCGAGCAGTTCGAATTCGGGCTGATCCTTGCCGCGGCGGCGGTTTTCCTCGACGAGCCAGTCGTAGGGAAATTCCGACTGCGGATACTTGTACAGCGCCTTCATGTAGGAATGGGTCGGGGTGGAATCGAGGTAGTAGTAGCATTCCTTCACATCCTCGCCGTGATTGCCTTCGGGCCCGGCCAGGCCGAACAGTCGTTCCTTCAAGATCGGGTCGTTGCCGTTCCACAGCGCCAGCGCAAAGCACAGGCGGCATTCGCGGTCGGTGATCCCGAGCAATCCATCTTCGCCCCATCGATACGCGCGGCTGCGAGCGTGGTCGTGCGGGAAATAATCCCAGCATTCGCCGCTCTCGGAATAATCCTCGCGCACGGTTCCCCATTGGCGCGCCGACAGGTAGGGTCCCCAACGCTTCCAGTTCTGTTTGCGCTGCGCGTCCTCGAAAAGTCGTTGTTGTTCCGCGATCACACTCATGCGTTTCTCCATCGGTTAGTGACTGATCGAGATGACATTTTTGATGCCACCGGCGCGGCCCAGCAGGAGGTCGCGATGCTCGTCCATCGAGTACCGCTTCGTAATCAGCGAGCGGACGGCCTGCGGCCATTTCCTGGTGAAGACCTGCAGGTCGGCGATGGCGGATTCGAACGCGTCGCGGTTGGCGTTGACTGTGCCGTAGACGATCTGATTTTTGAGCACGAGATTGCGCATGATCAGGTCCGCATCCAGTTCGATGGGCGCTTTGCGGCCGGGCACGCCCGTGAAAATGAACACGCCGTTCGTTCCGAGCAATTCCATCAGTTGGAATGACACGCTGGACGCGCCGGTGGCCTCGTATACCAGATCGATGTTGCCGACCAGCGACGCCAGTTGTTCGAGAGAAGTATCTTTCCCCGAAACATAGGTCGCGCCGATGGACTCGACCAGATCCGATTTCGGGCCGGGTTTGGGTTCCTGTGAGTAAACGAACGTCTCGAAACCCTCGTTGACCAGCCCCATCGCGCCCAGCAAACCGACGGGACCGGCGCCGAGAACAACCGAGCGATGGCAGTACGCCGCCGGTTTTCCCGGTTCCAGTGGACAGGCCCACGGCAACCGCATTTGCACCTGCCAGAGCTGGGTCAGCCCTTTCTCGGCGATGGTCAGCGGCTCGGTAAGCACGGCGATGTCGCGCAATTCGCGGGGGACGAGGTTCATATACTGCTCGTCGTCCACGACAAACTCGGTCATGAAACCGTGCTCCATCTTGATGCCGCGTTCCGTGAAATCGCCCGTGTAACAGAAATCCTGGCGCCCGCTACGGCAGGCGAGGCAGCTTTCATGAGGACAGGGTCGGCGCACCATCGGCACGGCGAGATCGCCAATCTTGACCCGCGTGACGTTGCTGCCGACCTCGACGACCTCGCCGAGCGATTCGTGGCCAATGACGAGATAGTCGCTGCCGTCGGGTGGAGTTCCGTACTCGAACGCGCAGATTTCCTTGTCCGTGCCGCACACGCCGACATCGATCATGTGCAGCTTGACATCGGTCGGCGTGGAAATCTCCGGCTCGGGATGATCGATGAGCCGAATTTCACGCGTGCCCGGGAAAACCGCGACTGCTTTCATTGCTACCTCCAGATTCGACGACGCCACGCCACACTGCGTTTCAGAATTCACGCCGGATGTCAGTCTGGCATTCGGCGCCCGATTTGGATACGGTAAGCCGGAAATGGACGAAATCAATCGGCGGCGTGTCATGAAGCAATTCGGTCGGGTGTTTGTAGTGTGTTTTCTTCTCGCCGTGGCTCCGTCGTGTTTGCCGGGGGAGATTCCGCCGGCGCTGGATGCGCGGGACGAACAGGCCATGGAGATGGCCCTGCGAGGCATCAGGATGACGCCGCAGGATTTGTCGTTCCAGAAAACGAACGTCGAATCCGAATTGATTCTTCAAAAGGCGCGGACGTTCCTCCAACAACCGCTGACATTGCCGGTTTACGGTCAGTCCGTCGCATCCCATCTGCAGTCAATCAGCTCATTGGCCGGTCTCGCGGATTTTTCCCGGCGCGAGGTGGAAGTGCCCATGACGATCATCGATATGGAGTACCTGCCGGTCAGGGTGGATCCAGGTTTTCTGAGTAATCTGCCACCGACGATGGCGCGCGCTGTAGGGATTATCGCCGATGCGGCGGGTGAGGCGGGCCAGCTTCTGCGGCAATCGCTCCCCCGGGAGCAGATGCCTCTATTTGCGGCGTTTGCCGTGCCGAATCTCGGTTTGGATAAGGACCCGGCTGAGTTGCAGGCCTGGGCAAAATTGGGATTGAGCACCAACGAGGTTGCGGATTTGTTGAGACGCAATGATGATTTGGATATTCAGGATGGCGAGTTGGAAAACACGATTCTCAACGCGAGCGACCAGCTCAATCGTCCGGGGCTGTTTGAGGCATTCAGGGAGCTGGCGGACTCCGTGGACAAAGCCATCGCGATTCTGCAGGCGGCGAAGGACGATCCGGCCATGCAGCGAGAGTTTCAGATGGAGACCGACACGCCTCTGGGCAAGATTATCGTCGGCGGTGGTGGGCATCACGTGTACACGAACGAGGCGTTTCTGATTATCGACACGGGCGGGACCAACACGTACCTCAACAGCGCGGGGGGCGCGAATGGGCTGCTGGGTCGCCCGATCTCCATCGTGATCGACAGGGGCGACAACGATGATTTCATCTCGAATCGGAGTTTTTCGCAAGGCAGCGGCGTGTTCGGGATCGGGATTCTGGCGGCGCTGGGCAGCAACTGCACGTTTCACGCGAAACATCTCTCCCAAGGCGCAGGCTTTTTCGGCGCGGGATTGCTGATGACCGGAGGGGGGAACCATACGTTCGAGGGGGACACATTCTGCCAGGGCGCGGGCATGTTCGGCGCGGGGATCGTGTGGCAGCGCGGCGGCGGCTCGCGGTACAAGGCGGTCGAACTGGCGCAAGGTTTTGGCGGGACGAGCGGGATCGGGCTGTTGCTTGATGAGGGAGGCAACGATTTCTATAACGCGGGCGGGAAGTATCCGTGCGGCTGGCTGCCGAAGCATTATTTCTCGTTGTCCCAGGGGTTCGGGTACGGGATGCGGCCATTTGCGGGCGGCGGGATTGGCATCCTGTGCGATTTGAAGGGGAACAACCATTACGTCGCGGATGTGTACGGCCAGGGAGCGAGCTATTGGTATTCAACGGGCCTGCTGCTGGATTTGGGAAGCAACAACACGTATGACGCCTATCAGTATTGCCAGGGCGCGGGCATTCATCTGAGCAGCGGCGAGTTGATCGACTGGGGCGGGAACGACACCTACACGGCCGGGCACATCTGCCAGGGCGCGGCGCATGATTATGCGGTGGGAATCCTCATCGACCGCGGGGGGACCAACAAGTTCAGCGGCGAGACGACGGCGCAGGGCGCGGCGATCAACAACTCATTCGCGATGTTGCTGAATTGCGCGGGCAACGACAGCTACACGGGCGGGACCGACCCGAAGTCGTCGCAGGCGGCTGGTCACGACGGCGATAAACGCGAGTATGGTTCCATCGCGCTGATGGTCGATGGTGGCGGGCGGGACACCTATTCGCAGGGACAGACGAACGGCACGATGTGGTTGAAGCCGTTGTACGGTTGCGGCGTCAACCTGGACGACCGCGTGCCGACCGGGCCGCTTCCTGCGATGCCGACGGCGATGCCGGAGTTTGGTGCGTCGAAGGAGACATCGGGACGATTGTATCCGCTGGTTTCCGTCGACACGCACAATCCCGTCGAACGCCTTTTGCGGCGCTGGGTCAGCGACCGGCCGGACGCCGACGCGGCCGGGCGCGAGCTTGAGAAGCGCGGAGCGGAAATATTGCCCTATCTGTTGACGCGGGTGGACAGTCCTGACGTGCTGGTGCGGGTGAAGACCGAGGAGGTCATCGACCATCTGGGCACCAACGCGATCCCATCCTTGATGGCGGGGATCGATCACGCCAAGAACGATGAGATGGCGCGGATGTGCTGTTACTTTCTCGCGCGGTTCAACGAGAAGGCGCGGGCGGCGATTCCGCACGTGCTGCCATTGATTCAGCGGCCGAAAACGCGCACGACGGCGTTTTACACGCTCGGTCATCTGCGGGCCCACGAGGCGTTTGCGCCGGCGATGGCGGCGCTCGGCAGTCCGCAGGAACTGGTGCGGCTGCGGGCGACGCAGGCATTGGGAAGAATCGGCGATCGGCGCGCCACGGTGAAACTGATCGGGATGCTGAATGATGAGTTGTGGGATGTGCGGTACGCGGCGGAGGATGGTCTGGTTGCGTTCGGCCGGGGGAGCATCGGGCCGTTGCGGAAGGCCTATGAGAACGCGTCAGCGCGCGCGCGGCCGCATATTCTCGAAGCGTTGGCGCAGCTCGGGGACGACAAGGCGCTGGCTTGGGCGCGCACGTTTTACGAGCACGACGACCCGCAGCTGCGGACGGCGGTGGAGAAGCAGTTGACGGACGAATACGCTGCGACACGGAAGAAGCGCTGACTCACATTTCGGTTGGGGCTTCGGCGGCGCGGGTCACGATGATAACGACCGCGAGGATAATGGCGGCGGCGGCAAGCAGGGTGCGGGAACTGACCTCTTCCCCGGCGAACGCCCAGCCGAGAAACACCGCGACGACGGGATTGACATAGGCATAGGTCGAGACGCGAGCGGGCGTGGCCACCTGCAGGAGCCAGACGTAGGCGGTGAACCCGATCAGCGAGCCGAACGTGACGAGATACGCCCAGGCGACCCAGGAGTGCGCGGAGATCTGCGCGGGCGTGAACCCGATCCATTCTCCGGAGACGGTTCCGGCCAATACGACGATGGCGCCGCCGGCGAGCATTTCCATGGCGGCGGCGAGCAGTTGGGATGAAGGCAGCTTTGCGCGGCGCGAATAGAGGGAGCCGGCGGCCCACAGAAACGCCGCGAGGAGCAGGACCACGGCGCCGAACGAGTCGATGGGCGCGCTGCCGTTGAAGCGGCCCGGCGCGACGAGAAAGCCGAGGCCGACAAATCCGACGACCAACCCGGAGACGGTGCCGACGGTCGGTCGCGGTCCGCGGTGCCAGAGCCATTCGAGCAGGATCATCCAGAGCGGGACCGAGCCGATGATCAGCGCGGAGATGCCGGACGGGACGCGGCGTTGCGCGAAACTGAGCAGGCCGTTTCCGCCGAGCAGGAGCAGTCCACCGACGATGGCCGCGCCCCGCCAGTGTTTTAACCGCGGTTTGGCGGCGCCGTGTCGTCGTGCCCAGGCATAGAGGATGAGGCCGGCCGTGCAGTGGCGTGAGCCGGCCATCAGAAATGGCGGGATGGTCTCGACGGCGAATCGGATTCCGAGATAGGTCGAACCCCAAAGGAGATAGACGGTGGCGAAGGCGGTAATGACCTGCCAGCGCTGCGGGCGCGGTGATCGGATCCGGGATTCCAAGATTCGGCGAGAATATCACAAGTTTCCTGCGACAACGACAAACGCAGGTGGCAGAACGCGGCTCGATAAATCAGGAAATCGAGCTGTGGCCGCCGGTGATGTAACGTTCGAGTTCGCGGATGGTGAACTCGCGCTCGGAGATGATCACGCGGACGATGTCGCCGATGGAGACGACGCCGGCGAGTTTGCCCTCGTCCATGACGGGCAGGTGGCGGAGGCGTTTGTCGGTCATGAGGGCCATGCAGTTCTCGATGGTGTCGTTGGGGCTGACGTAGAGGACATCGGTGGTCATCAACTCGGCGACGGTGGTGGTCTTGGACGAGCGGCCGTGGAGGATGACTTTGCGGGCGTAGTCCCGCTCGGTGAAGATACCGGCGACGTTGCCATCCTCGAGCACGACGAGCGAGCCGATGTTTTGGGCGGCCATCAACTGCAGGGCATCGTAGACCGTGGCCTGCGGTCCGATGGACCAGACCTGGCTGCCTTTCTCTCGCAACAGTTCCTTGACCGTATGCATAAGCGACCTCCGTGCGCGTTGATATCAGTGTATCGCGAGGGGCAGGGCAGGGCAAGCGGAAGGATGAGGAAGTTGGATTGCGGCACCTTCCGGAGCATTGGTCGGGACGACTGGATTGGCGCTGGACAACAAACGCCTCGCGGCGATTGAACCCGCGACCTTCCCGACGCGCTGATCCGACTTGAACTCAGGAAACATCGAGGCTGGGAAGGGAATGGGCGATGATTCGCCGAATGCTCGCAGCGCTCTTCTTCAACTTGATTTCGCGCTCGCGTTGGAGGGCATCGGAGCGCGTCGCATGGATTTCGTAGCAGGGAATCCACCACGGGCCGCGATCTCGGGTTGCCAGATTGGCGCCGCGCTGATGTTGGTGAAACCGTTCGATGAGATGGTCACATTGGCCGACGTAGAAGCGCCGGGTGCTTTGGAGGACGTAGACGAAGTACATATGAGAAAGTGGTCGGGACGACTGGATTTGAACCAGCGACCTCCTGCGCCCAAGGCAGGCGCTCTAATCCAAGCTGAGCTACGTCCCGGACCGTGACTCACAGTCTACGCAATGTCTGGCAGGGTATCAATAGCAACTCAGCGGCCCTCCCGATGCGCCTCGTTTTATCCCAAATTCACCGCGCTGGGCTGGCCGGTACGCTGCAGCCAATCGAGCATGTGGCGAATGCTTCCCGTCGCCAGGGCTATCGACGTGTCGGCCGCACCGTAATAGAGATTCACCGTGTCACCATCAGGCGCGATCGTGTAACCGCAGGGGAAGACAACATTTCCCACATCGCCCTCGCGTTCATAAAGTTCTTCGGGACCGAAGATCCAGTTGTCGCCGCGCAGCAGGCAGCGCTCGGGAGTTTGCAGGTCAAACAGCGCGAGTCCGAGCCGATACAGCGATCCCGACGGGGTCTGGCGGACGCCGTGGTAGATCATCAGCCAGCCCGATGGGGTTTCGATGGGGGGCGGCGAGAGGCCGATTTTGTTGGCGTCCCACCATCCGCCGCGCCGGGCCTGAAGGACCATCTTGTGACTGCCCCAATGGCGGAGGTCGGGGGAATACGAGATCCAGATGTGCGCCCCGAATACGGTCATCGGGCGATGGATCATGGCCCAATAGCCGCCGATCTTGCGCGGCAGAAGCGCGGCATCCTTGTCCTCGGGCGGCATGACCACGCCGTGGCGTTCGTACGCCTTGAAGTCCGCGGTCAAAGCGAGAGAGACGCCGGGGCCTCCGCGCGAATACGACGTGTAGGCAACCGCGTACTTGTTCAGGTCAGGAATGAACGTAATGCGCGGGTCCTCGATGCCCCAGATTTCCTCGGGGTGGCCTCCCACGTCGGGCACCAGCGTCGGTTGGGGATCAATTTCCCAGCCGTCAATGCCGTTGCGCGAGCGGGCCGCGCAGAGATGGGAATGCCCGCGCCGGTCTTCGACACGGCACAAGAGTAATGTCGTACCGTCGCCGAGCCGGGTGGCACCGGGGTTGAACACCGTATTGATCGGGTAGGGCCAGTCCGCCGCCGTCAGCAACGGATTGCCGCGGTGACGTTCAAACAGCGTTTCATGGAGTTGCCTCATGTTCCTTAGCCTCCATTGGATGAATTCAGTGCCTCCTCGGACAGGCGGAGCTCCAGGAGCGACAACAAGAAGGACAGGGTGGATTCAGCGCCTTGATTTTGGTTCACGCGGTCAGGATGCAACCCGTCGCGGCAACCTCCCGTCAGCGGGTCGTAGAGCGGCAGGTGTAGGTCGTTGCGGCCCAGAAACCAGTCGAACGCGCGCTGAGCTTCTTTGCGCCAGTATTCGTCGCCAGTCAGGCGTTGGGCTTCGAGGCAAACCGCAATGGTCGCCTGAGCTTCGATCGGTTGTTGGTCGAATCGCGCACGCTCACCGCCACGCGGGAAAAACCCGTTGGCGCCAATGGGGACAAAATGGCCTGCCTCGGCCCGTTGGATATCGATGAGCCATCGGAGGGAAGTGAGGCCGGCCTCGAGGATGTCTTTGCGCGACATCGTTTGCCCTGCCGTAAGCATCGCGTGGGGAAGTGTGGCGTTGCCATAGGTCAAGCCGGGCTCAAACCAGGGCCAATCGGTGGTGCTATTGGATTGGCACAGGGCCAGCAGACGTTGTGCCAGTTCCTCTTGTGCACCTTTCGCGGCACGGTCGCCGGTGAATCGTTTCAGGTATTCGTGGATGCCGAGCAGCGCATAGGCCCAGGCCCGCGTGCTCTTGATGTTCAGGATTTCGGGAAGCGCCAGCTCGAAGAGGCGGCTGGCCGTGCCGCAAAGTCCGCGCTTCTCGGAACGGCCCAGTACGGTCCCCAGCGCCCACAAAGCTCGCCCGTGGCTGTCCTCCGACCCGGTGTCTTCCGGCCACTGACGTTGAAACGACAGAAAGTTTCGGAATCGTGATGTCTCGGAATTGAACGCATACCACAGAAAGGCGAGATACAGTGAGGCCAGCCCCTTGGCCCCATCCAATTCGTCCCCACCGAGTTCTTCGAGCAGAACCATCGCGATCAGCGCGCGCGCATTATCGTCCGTGCAGTAGCCGTCGGAGAATCGGGGTACACTGAACACGGCATGCTGCAGCATGCCCGTGCCATCGGTCAGGCGTCGAAGATGGTCGAATTGCAGGGGAGGCAAATCGGTCGGTTGCTTGGTGGCAACGCGCGCCGTGCGGGCCGGACGCGGCGAGTGTGCCCGCTCCTCTCGGGCGCGCTGAAAGCTCTCCATATACAAACGGGCCACGTTCGGCCAGGTCGCTGCGCGGCCGTGAAGATAGGCCCGCTTGCGCATGCCGTGGCGCTCGGCTTCGTCATCGAGCAAGTTCAGCACCGCCGCCGCGATGGCGCGGGAATCGCGAAACGGTACGAGAACACCGCGACCTTCCGCCAACTGCTCCTCGGCGTACCAGTACGGGGTGGAGATCACTGCCTTGCCCGCCCCCAGCGTGTAGGCGAGCGTTCCGGAGACGGCTTGTTCGCGATTCAGGTAGGGCGTGAGATAGAGGTCCGCGGCGCCGATGAATTCGACCAACTCCTCCAGGGTGACGAACCGGTTGTGGAATATTGCATTCTGTTCGATCCCTCGCTCGCGGACCATCCGTTGCAGCATGAGCCGGTAGGCTTCTCCTTCGTGGCGCACCACGTGAGGATGTGTTGCTCCCAACAGCACGTAGACGATCTGGGGATGCCGGGACAGAACCTCCGGCAGCGCGTCGAGGACGTACTCGATGCCCTTGCTGGGGGACAGCAAGCCGAAGGTGAGCAGCACCAGTTTGCCCTCGACTCCGAAGCGGTCCTTGTAGAAGTTCGGATCGACGAACGGGACATCGGGGATGCCGTGTGGGATCAGGTCGATCTTCTCTGGGGGGATCGCGTAGACGTCCTGGAGGAAGCTCCGTCCGCGTTCGCTCATCACCACCAGACGGTCGGACAATTCGCCCAATTCCTTCATTACTTTGCGCTGTTGGGGATCCGGCTCGCGCAAGACGGTGTGCAACGTCGTGACCACGGGCATGCGCAATTCCCGCAGCAGCGCCAGGATATGGCTACCCGCGGAACCGCCATATATCCCGAACTCATGCTGCAGGCTGACCAAATCGACGTTGGTGATGTTCAAGAAGTCGGCGGCGCACCGATAGGAATCCAGGTCCCGCTCGGCCATCTCGAAGCGCACACGAGGTGGGTAATCATATCCATCCTCGGTGTCGTTCACGGGCACGGCGAAGCACGACATGTCGGGGTATTGCGCCGCCAGTGCCTCACACAGGTCGGTCGTAAACGTAGCGATTCCACAACGGCGCGGCAGGTAATCGCCGATGACGGCAATGCGACCCACGGTTTCCTTGGGTTCCTGTTGCATGATGTCCCCCCAATTAGAATGCGACCCATCACAGTATCGCTTCGGGGCAGACGAAAAGCAAACGGGGGTCCCCGAATCTGTGGTCGGCAATCAGATCCAGCACACGTGGACTTCGTGACTTCCGTTGTCGACGGAGGTCAACTCACAGTCAGTCTCACGACGACCAGCTTGCCAGCCTTGAGGATCTGGCCGTCGCGGACGGCGACCCGCGCCCGATCGTCGGTGACCTTCTGGCCATCCAACGTGACGCCGCCCTGCTGGATGACTCGCCGGATATCGCCGCGGCTCCTGAACTTGCCGGTCTTCTCGACCAGCTCGACGATCCAAATCTCCCCGGCGGGCACGCTCAGGCTCTCGGCAACATCCGCGAGATCTTTCTTCGAGAACTGTTTCTCGAAGTCCTCGCGCGCCTGGTCGGCCGCCACGGCCCCGTGGTACCGCGCGACGATGGCATGCGCGAGCGCTTTCTTGGCTTCCATCGGATGGCCGCTTTTCAGCACGGCGATTTCGGCGGGAGACTTGAAGAACAGCAGACCGTACCATTTCCACATCAGGTCATCGCTGATGCTCATGGTCTTGCCGAACATGTCCTTCGGCGTGTCGCTGATCCCAATATAATTACCCTTGCTCTTGGACATCTTCTCGACGCCGTCAAGCCCTTCCAAAATTGGCAGGATCATCACGATCTGCGGCCCTTGCCCGGCGTCGCGCTGGAGGTCGCGGCCGACGAGATTGTTAAACGTCTGGTCGGTCCCGCCGAGCTCGACATCCGCCTGGATCATCACCGAATCGTAGCCCTGCATGAGCGGGTAGAGGAACTCGTGCACGCTGATCGGCTCGCCGGCCTTGTGCCGTTTCTCAAACGTGTCCCGCTCCAACATCCGCGCCACGGTCATCTTGCTCGCCAGGCGGATCACATCCGCAAAGCTCATTTTCGCCAGCCATTCGCTATTCCGCCGAATTTCCAGTTTGTCCGGCGCGGTATCGAGAATCTTGCCCGCCTGCTCGAAGTAGGTCTTCGCGTTGCGTTCGATGTCGGCGTCGCGGAGCATCGGCCGCGTCTTGTTCTGGCCGGTTGGATCGCCGATGAGCGCCGTGTAATCGCCAATGATCAGCACCGCTTTGTGGCCGAGATCCTGGAACTCCCGCAGCTTCCGCAACACGATGCTGTGGCCCAAATGCAAATCCGGCGCCGTCGGGTCGCAGCCCAGCTTGGCCCGCAGCGGACGGCCCTGCTCCAGCTTCTTCTTCAACTCGTCGCGGGTGACGACGGTCTCGCATCCCTGCACGAGCAGATTCAGTTGTTCATCGGCTGTTTTCATGACGCAACCAAACAGAAACCCGATCCCGAAAGCGTTCGAGACCGGGCTTCTTGTACTAGATTCGGAAGGAAACGGCTACTGGTTTTTCTCTTCCTCGGCCTGCTCGAACGCGTGTTCGAGATCGACGATGGCCTCGCCCGGCTTGAGCGCGGCCTCGTACTGTTCCTTCTCGGCCTCGAGCTGTTCGTTGCTGTAATTGGCGGCCTTGATGCTCAATCCGATCCGCCGCTCGGGCGCATCCACCTTGATCACGCGGGCCGTAACTTCGTCGCCCACCTTGAGCACGTTCTTGATCTTGTCGATGTGCTCCTCACTGATCTGCGAAATATGGACGAGGCCTTCCAGCTTGTCGGGCAACTCGATGAACGCCCCAAACGATGCGAGCTTCACCACCTTGCCCTTCACCAGGTCGCCCATCTTGTAGCGCTGCTCGATCGTCTTCCACGGATCGTCCTCGACCTGCTTCATGCCGAGCGAAATCCGCTGGTTCGCGGCGTCCACTTCCAACACCACCGCGTCCACCGTCTGGCCCTTCTTCAAAATCTCGGCCGGATTGGTCACCTTGCGCGACCACGACATGTCCGAGACGTGCACCATGCCGTCGATGCCTTCCTCGATTTCCACAAACGCGCCGAAATTCGTCAGGTTCCGCACCTTGCCGCTGATTCGCGTGCCCGGCGGATACTTCTTCGGCACCTGCGACCACGGATTGGCTTCCAACTGGCGGATGCCGAGGGAAATCTTTTGCTCTTCGCGCTTGATCTCCAGCACCACCGCGTCGATTTCTTCGTTGACCTTCAATACATCCGAGGCCCGCGCCACGCGTTTCGTCCACGACAACTCCGAGACGTGGACCATGCCTTCCACGCCGTCTTCGAGTTGCACGAACGCGCCGTACGGCACCACGCTGACCACCTTGCCGTGGACCTTGCTGCCGACGGGGTATTTGACCTCGACGTTGTCCCACGGGTTGCGGTTGCGCTGCTTGAGCCCGAGCGACACGCGTTCTTTCTCGCGGTCGACTTCGAGGATCATCACTTCGATCGTATCGCCGACCTTGAGCAATTCGGACGGATGATTGATCCGGCCCCAGCTCATGTCGGTGATGTGCAGCAACCCATCGAGGCCATCCAGATCAATGAACGCGCCGAAATCGGTCAGGTTCTTGACCAGGCCCGAGCGGATCTGCCCGACCTGCATGTTCGAGAGCAGCGTGCGCCGTTTGTCTTCGCGCTCCTGCTCGATCAGCTCGCGCCGCGACAGCACGATGTTGTGCCGTTCCTGGTTGATCTTGACGACCTTGAACTTGTAGGTCTTGCCGAGAAAATCGTCGAGGTTGCGGGGAGGGATTACGTCAATCTGCGAGGCGGGCAGGAAAGCATCCACACCGATGTTGACCATCAGGCCGCCCTTGACCTTGGCGCGGACCTTGCCATCGATCGTGCCGCCCTCGGTACAGATGCTGACGATCCGGTCCCAGTTCTTCTTCTGCTCGGCTCGGGCGAACGACAACACCACCATCCCATCGTCGTCTTCGAGGCATTCCAACAGCACCTCGATCTCGTCGTTGACCTTCACCGCGTCGGGTTCGTCGAATTCCGACAGCGGAATCACGCCCTCCGACTTGTATCCAATATCCACCAATACTTCGTTCGGGCGCACTTCCAAGATGCGGCCTTTGACCAACATTCCCTCGGTGAATTCCTTCACCTCGGAAATAAGTTTCTCCATCGAGTTCTGCATTACTGTGATTTTATCTCCTGCCTTTGGGCAAGCACGACGCTGGTGCGGTAGCTGAAAGGCGGGCAAATATATGCGCTCCAGTCACTTCGTTGCAAGCCCTTTCCGGCTAAGCATCCTCGCCAGCCGCTCCCGCCGTCTTTTGGCCGCCCCGGAGCCTTCGCCGGCAACCACTAATCCCCCGTCCAATCTAGCCCCCATACCGCTCCGGAAGGCCAAAACAACCCCCAAATACCCCCGAACGAAGCCAAACGAAGCCAACGCCACTTTGCCAGTTTGTCAGCTCACAACCAATTGTCGTCCAACCAAATCGGCAAGTTCACCCCCTCCAAAAAGCTTGGCTTCGTTTCGCAGAAACAGGGGGGTGGGTTATGTCCCCCCATTGTAGCTGCGGAGCCGAGTCTTCGAGCCCCGAGCCGTCTTTGCTTGTCTCGGAATCTCATTCGCGGGCCGTCTCCGGTGGACGGCGCGGTTCACCCCGATTTTCGAATCGGACTCCCACCCACCCGCGATTGTAGGGCGGCCGGCCCGGCTGCCATCTGCCACTCCTTTGTATAAGGAACCTATTTCAAAGAATACGCCGAACCCTATCACAAATACCAATCCAACCCAACCAGAAAATATCGCCCAACGATTCTTTGCTTCTTGACAACTCCCCACTTTTCCGCCGGCGGCCCGCCCCGTTTAATCCCCGTTGAACGGGCGTCTCGCCTGTTGCTGTTGTCGTAATAGTGGGGTGGGCGTCCCGCCCGCCAAATGTTGAATAGGCGTCCCGCCTGTTGCTGTTCGTTGAACAGTGCGCTTGCCCTGAGCGTGCCGAACGTGTCCCGCCCGTTTATCTCTTCGTTGAACGGTGCGTCTCGCCCGCCAAATGTTGAACGGTGCGTCTCGCCTGTTGCTGTAGCGTCGGCTGCCTGCTCGCGTGTCGTGTACGGAGCCCCACACGGAAACGGAGGGCGAAACGAAGGCCTACGGCGGGATCTTGAGGCGAAGGGCATATCAGTAGTCCTGCCTAGTGAATTGACGTAAGAGAAGTGGTCATAAAGGGGTCGGTTCTTAGTATTGACACTGACGTGAACGGCGTCACCCATTCGCTTTTCGTGTCTCCTTCGTGTCACCCGTGCCGTTTTCGTGCAATTCGTGTCTGCTTCGTGTACTTCGTGTTCCTCTACCGGTACGTCTTGTCGTCGACCTTGCTCAGATCGACCCCGTCCTTCAACACGCCGACCGTCACGATCACGGAGCGGCTGCAAAGCCGTCGCCGCTGCCACGCACCCGCCCGGACCCGGGGGCAGCCTTAGACATCAAATCCGCCACAGCCAATCCCTCTTCGCCCCGCCGCCGATGCCTGTCACTGACAGGTATCCTCTCCACTCCGCCCCGCGCCCATCATCCCACCGCTATGTCTGATGTATGTCACTGACACATATCGTCAAATGAACTGCCCACCTCTGCATCTCCGAACTTGGGCACTCAGGCACTTGCGTACATAGGCACTGTGTGTTCCTCGTGCTCTTTACCGGTACGTCTTGTCGTCGACCTTGCTCAGATCAACCCCGTCCTTCAACACGCCGACCGTGACCACGGCGAACGTGAACACTTCGGTGCCATGTTCCAGATGGCCGCCGAAGGCCTTGTCAGGAGTGGCGAACGTCGCATGCGCGTGGACCCGGCCATCGATGATATACCCGTTGACGCTGATGAGGTCGGCGGGTGCCGTCGGGTCTTTCACGAACATATCCTTCGAGGGAAACGTCCGGTTGACGACCGAGTGAACGTGATAGCCGCGCACCGACCCGATCCCCGACAGGATGACGCCATTGCGGATCTTCTGCTGCTTGGCCATGGTCTCCAGGCCCGTCAACAGGTCGGTCTGATACTTGAACCGCAGGATCACGACGTGGTCGAATTGCCCGTTGATGGCGTACACGTCCGGCACGGCATCACTGTTCGCCTTGGAATCGTCCGCCGGCGTGGTGACCTTCGTTTCCACCGTGCGTGTCTCCTCGGCAATCACCCAACTAGTTGCCGCGATCACCGCGAAAATCAGTATTAATTTCTTCATTGTTTCAGCTCCCTGTTCGGCGCAGGTCTCCTGACCGCGCCGTTTCTGATGACCCCCGGGTCTCCATTGTCTGAGACGGTCGGGAGACCTTCGGTCGAAAGCTGTGCGGGGTCAGAGACCCTCGCACAACCGCGCTTTTTCATTTCTTCAATTCCTCCTGTCCGTTCAGAACCACATTCGCCTGCTTCTCGTCGAATGCATTTTCCCAGCGCGCCACGACAATCGTCGCCACGCCATTGCCGACGAGGTTCGTCACCGCCCGCGCTTGATTGACGAATCGATCCACCCCGAGCAGCAGCGCCATGCCCGCCACGGGAATCTTGTCCATCGACGCCAGCGTCGCCGCCAGCACCACGAAGCCCGCCCCGGCCACGCCGGCCGTGCCCTTCGACGTGAGCGTCAGCACGCCCAGCAGCAACATCTCGTCTGTGAACGTCAAATGAATATTGGTCGCCTGCGCCACGAACACCGCCGCCATCGTCAGATAAATCGACGTGCCGTCGGCATTAAACGTGTAGCCCGTCGGCAGCACCATGCCGACCACGGGTTTGGCGCAGCCGAGATCTTCGAGCTTGGCCATCATTTGCGGCAAGACCGCCTCGGTCGATGACGTGGCGAACACAATCGCCAGCTCGTCCTTGATGTAGCGCAGGAATTTCCACAGCGAAACCCGGGCGGCCCGCGCAATCGGCCCGAGGACGCCCACGATAAAAATCAGGCTCGTGAGATAAATGCCGGCCATCAGCCAGCCCAGCGGCTTGAGCGACACGAGACCGTATTTGCCGACGGTGAACGCCATCGCGCCCAGCGCGCCAATCGGCGCGAGCCACATGATCAGCCGCACGATGCCAAAGAACCCGTGCAGCGCCGAGTCGATCACCGTGACGATCAGGCCGCCCCGGTCCGACGTTTGCGCCAGCGCCAGACCGAACAACACGGAAAACAAAATCACCGCCAGCATGTTCCCGCCCATGAACACCTCGCCCACGCTCGACGGGATGATGCCGTAAAGAAAACCGACCAGAGTCCTCGATTTGGCCGTCGCGGTGTACGTGGCTACCGAGCCCGCATCGAGCGTGGCGGGATCGATGTTCATGCCCACGCCGGGCTTCATTATATTGGCCGCCACCAGACCCATGACCAGCGCGAGCATCGAGACGACTTGAAAGTACACCAGCGCTTTCACGCCGACCCGGCCCACTTCCTTGAGGCTGCCCATCTTCGCGATGCCGGTGACGATCGTGCCGAAGATGATCGGCGCGAGCAGCATTTTGATGAGCTGGATGAAGCCGTCACCGAGCGGCTTGAGCGATTCGCCCAAGGGCGGGTTCACGACGCCGATGAGCACACCGATCACCACACCGAGGACGACCTGGAAAAACAAATTCCGAAACAACGCGCCGATTCTGCTCCGGGTTTTCTCCATGCTTGTCGCTCGATCGACTCAATCGCTGAGTGGCTTCATCACGGCGTACAGGTTCGATTTCGTCTCGAAGCCGATGCCCGGCGCACTCGGCAACCCGACGTATCCATTCTCGACTGCAATCCCATCGGCAAACCCGCCGAACGGCTGGAACACGCCGGGATAAGATTCGTTCCCGCCGAAATGCAGGCCCGCGGCGATGTTGAGCGACATTTGATGTCCGCCATGCGGCACGACCCGCCGCGGCGACCAGCCGAGTTCTTTCAGCACATCCAGCGTGCGCAGATATTCCACGAGCCCATACGACAGCGCGCAATCGAATTGGAGCCAGTCCCGCTCGCGATTCATCCCGCCGTAGCGGAGCAGATTGCGCGCGTCCTGGTGCGAAAACAGATTCTCGCCCGTCGCCATCGGATGCGGGTAATGCTTCGACAACTCCGCCTGGAGCGCGTAATCCAGCGGGTCGCCGGCTTCTTCATACCAGAACAGCCCGTACCGTTTCATCGCGTCGCCGTAGGCAATCGCAGTCTTGAGATCGAACCGGCCATTCGCGTCGACCGCCAGAAACTTGCCATCGCCGACGACTTCCAGCACGGCTTCGATGCGGCGGATGTCCTCATCGAGCGGCACGCCGCCGATTTTCATTTTCACGACCTGATAGCCCATGTCGCGATAGCCTTTCATCTCCTTCTTCAGCGCAGTCAGGTCTTTGCCGGGATAATAATAACCGCCCGCAGCGTAGACGAAGACCTTCGAGTCGGCCTGGCCGCCGTGATAACGGTCCGCCAGCAACTGATACAACGGCTTGCCGGCGATCTTGGCCACGGCGTCCCACACCGCCATGTCGATCGTGCCCACCGCGACGGACCGTTCGCCGTGACCGCCCGGCTTCTCATTCTTCATCAGCGTGGCCCAAATCTTGAACGGATCGAGATTCTCGCCCGTGTCATCCACGAGCGTTTTCGGGTCGGCGCCCATCAGCCGGGGAAAGAATCGCTCCCGCATCAGCGACCCCTGGCCATAACGCCCGTTCGAGTTGAAGCCGTACCCGACGACGCGTTTTCCATCGCGGACGACGTCGGTGATCAGCGCGACCACCGAACACGTCATCTTGGAAAAATCGATGTAGGCGTTGGAGATCGCCGAAGCGATGGGGACAGTCTTTTCGCGAAGTTCCACGATGCGCATGTCTTACATCTCCTTTGGGACTTTCAAGTACGATCGTAGCGCGGGCACAGAGCTGCTCGCGTCAATCACCACCATGGCGGCCAACAGCCGCGCGCCCTTCTCATTGAAGTGCGTGCGATCCGCGCTCGGAATCGCGAACAGGGTCGCGAGCTTGTCATCCGTCATCCCCGCAAAAACCACGCCGCTCCACGCGTACAAATCGATCAGCGGCACGTTCTCGTCGCTGGCAACGGTCCGCATCGCGTCGGCGTAGGGCGCGAGTTCCTGCGTCAGATGATGCCCGTCTTTGATCCACGTGCCGCGATGCATCGGCGTGACGAGGATCGGGACGGCGCCGTGGGCCTTCGCGCTCTTGACGTACCAGACGAGATTGCTCGTGTAATCCGTCTTCGGATCGGTCGACTCGGGCCGGTCTTTTGTGTGGGAATCGTTATGGCCAAACTGGATAAACACGTAATCGGGCTTGAACGCCAGCACCTTCTCCCAGCGCCCCTCGCTCTTGAATGTTTTCGTGCTGCGCCCGTTGACGGCGAAGTTCTGCACGACGACGCGGTTCGTATCCACAAGCTCGGGGAACAACTGACCCCAGCCGCGGTGCACATCGCCCGGCGTGAGATAGTCGGCCACGGTCGAATCGCCGACCAGCGCGATGCGGACGGTGGGCGCGGCATTCGTGTCCATTGACCCGGCGACGGCCTGCCGCAGGAAGATGAAAGAGAAGAGGGCAAATGCCAGAGCCAGCGACCGGGCGACGGTGGATTGCATGGACGCAACGCTATCCTTGCGTCGGGGAAGAGTCAAAATACAAAATAGAGCGCCAGTCTTCAAATGTGAGACTGGCTGATCTGGCCGGAGATTACAATTTGTCCGTTGTAGCTGCGTTTAGTCCGTTGTAGCTGCGTTTCTATGAAACGCAGAATCTGACCAGCAGCTCAAACCGCTCGGCGCTTCACAGAAGCGCGGCGACAACGTATAGTGCCAACCGATGAAAGCACCCGGTCGACCGCCTCGGCTTCCGCTGGTCTTTCAGAAGTACGATCCGCCCGTTTATTTTGTGACGATCTGTTGTGCGAAGCGGAGACCCCTGCTTGCAAATGACGAAGTCCACTCCTCGTTCCGCGAATTTGCCCTCCGCGCACAACAAAGCGATGTCGCAGTTGGCCGCTATATCTTGATGCCTGATCACATTCACGTATTCGTGAGCGGGTCTGCTGAGTTTCGACTGGAGCAGTGGGTGCGGATGCTCAAGACCGTGCTGGGGAAGACGTTGTGTGACTTGGGTCATAAGCCTCCGCTTTGGCAACGCGGCTTCTTCGACCATCTTGTGCGAAGCTCTGAAAGCTACGCTGAGAAATGGGAATACGTGCGAGAGAATCCGGTGCGCGGGGGTTGGGCAGGACGATCCGAAGACTGGCCTTATCAAGGAGAGATCGTCGTGATCGACCGCGTGTGAACCTGTTGGCGCGGTTTCAATTCAGATGAGGCGCCGAAATTCACCTCACGCTTCGCGTTGTAGCGGCGCTCCTGCGAAGCGCAGATTAATTGTCGGTCACAATGACGACTCGGCGCTTCATAGAAGCGCCGCTACAACAGTTAGAGATTGAGCTTGGCTGGGGAGATTAGGCTGGGTGCAGAGTGCTTCGCACTCTTGGTATTGCTCATCCGAATGCCAAAACCATTTCTGGCAAGAATCTCCAATTCTCGGATCGTCTCAACTCGCACGTAATCCCTCTCGAAACGAGTCATACTTGCGACGTACTTTCCATTCCGATCGCGATGAGGAATCAGAACGACACCGGATTCTTTGCCGCGAGACACCACGTATTGAAGCTTAGACTTCTTGAGGTCTGCCATTTCGTCGGCTACTCCGCGTCTTCGCCGAGCTCGACGTTCCAGTAGGCGAGGTCGAGGAAGTGCTTCCAGCTATCGTGGGCGATGGTGCTGATGGTGACGTTGACGAACGGACGCCACTTCGGCCGCTTGGGCTTCTTGATGAGGTGCATGCCCGCCTCGGTGGGGGTGCGGTTGGCCTTGTGCGTATTGCACGGCACGCACGCGCAGACGATGTTCTCCCACGTGGTCGTCCCGCCGCGATCGCGGGGGATGACGTGGTCGAGGTTCAATTCGCGCCGGTCGAACCGCTTGCCGCAATACTGGCAGGTGTTGTGGTCGCGCTCGAAGATGTTGTGCCGCGTGAACTTCACTTCCTTGTGCGGGAGCCGGTCGAAGAACAGCAGCAGAATCACCCGCGGCACGCGAATCTTGAACGACACGGTATGGACGATGTCCTCGCCGTGATGTCCCTGGCTGAATTCGCGCCACTCCTGGAAGTCGTAGGTCTGGAAGTTGCCGCCATCCTCGATGACGACCTCGGCATGGCCCATGTACAGGAGCGTGAACGCCCGTTCCACCGTGCAGACGTTGATGGCCTGCCACAGGCGGTTGAGCACCAACACGTTCTCGTTTAATGCATTCCTCATGGACAAGTCCCAGAGGCCAGCACCGCCCTCGCAGCGGTACCTTGGAGAGAAGCGTACCATTTCGGCTCGGAGGCGTCAATACGGTTGCGACGGGGGTCGCGGGCGTAGTGAGATCCGCAACATGGTGGGGGAGCGGGTCTTATCAGAACCAGGCGAGCGTCGATTGATGCGCCCGATACAACAGTCCCAGCAACCGCATGCTGGCCACCGCCCCCCACAGCTTGAGTGTTACGCCCACGAAATGTCCCAGCAACAAGTTGTCCGGGACCAGGGCGCGAAACGCGACCCGCACGAGCGTCATGAGCACCATGAACCCGCAGACTGTGGCGTACGGTCGAAGAACCCGCGCGATGGACCGGATGACGAGACGGGGGTCCACTACGCGCGTCGTGTTGAACATGACGGCCGCGAGCAGCGCCATCGGGTAGTACAGCAGGCTGAGCAGCGACAGGCTGAGCACACCCCAGGCGCAGGCCGGCTCGGTGGGGTCCGGCACCCAGCCTTCATACCAACAGTGCCACAGGTAACCGATGAAATAGAGAAGCGTCGGTAGGAAGCACAAGACCGTGGTGCTTACCACCAATAGAATCGGCTGGAGGATGTCGTCCCACCAATCACTGAAATCGGGTAATCCCGGCGGCTTGTCCTCGCCATTGGCGGAGGTCAGCACGACGTCGAACAGATAGTTACACGCGCAGCCGTAGACGAAGATGGTAACGATATAGCCATACAGAAAGGGCAGCCCATACGCGACCACACCAACGAGAACGGTGCCGAGGCCCAGGGCCAGCAAACCACCACCGCGAAACGGATACACAAGCGCGGAGGCAAACGATACAGGTGGCGCCGGTGTCGGCCCGGTTTCCGCGACCGGTTCCGGCTCGTCCATGCCCTTGACGGGGCTGCCGCAGCGGGGACAGACATCGACCGTGATTCCCGGGGCGATCACATGCTTGAGTTCCGCCGTGTGCAGGACCGCGCCGCAATGCGCATCCCGACATCGCCAGAGCGGATCAGAGGCGTCGCTCATCGCCGGGGATGTTACCACCCTGGATTCCAATTGACGACTGCTTTTGCGGGATGTTATGCTTCGACGTGTGATGTGAGAGGGCTGGGTTATGAATCGCGCGGATTCCGGCGGGTTTACCTTGATCGAATTGCTGGTCGTGCTCGCCCTGGTCATGGTGATGTACGTGATGGCGTACGGGCCGGCCTCGAAATCCTATCAGACGAAACAACTGATCGCCTGCCAGAGAAACTTGCAGATGATCCAGATCGCCCTGAAGATTTACGCGGCGGATTACCATGATTCCTACCCGGTCGTGCCGGGTGCGCCCACCGCGGAGATTCCGCTCAGTTTGCTGGTCCCGCGATGCACGGCGGAAACGTCCATATTTCTCTGTCCCGGCAGCGCGGCGCGGCGGTTGCCCGAGGCCCGGCCGTTCGCGGATCGGAAAATCAGCTACGCGTATTACATGGGGCACACGCTGCGCGATGGCGCCGACGACATGCTGCTGTCGGATCATCAACTGAACACGCAACCGCGGCACACGGGCGAACCGATGTTCTCCGTCAACGGAAAGCGGCCTGCGGACAATCATCGCCAGTTCGGCGGTAACCTCCTGTTTTGTGACGGGCACGCCGAGCAGTTGCCGCCGGCGGCCCCGCGCGATTTGCTGTTTACCAACCCCATCGTCCTGCTCAACCCGAAACTGTGACTTATGAGAATCGTCGTCGACTGCACTTGCCAGACATCGTACGAGTTCGAAATCGAGCCCGCGGACGGACGGATGCCGGGGTCCGTGTATTGCCCGAATTGCGGCGCGGACGGCACGGAGTACGCCAACTGGGTCATTCAAGAAACGCTGGCAATCCGAGGGCAGGCCGCGCCCGCGATCCAGCTCAAGCGCTCAGCCGGGGAGGAGTCCGAACCCGAGCCGGAGCCCGCCGCCGGTGCGGCGGAAGATGCGGCCGGGGATGAGGGCGGATTGCCGAAGTTCTGCTATTTCCACAAAGATCAGCCGGTGGAGGCGTTCTGCCTGCAGTGCAAGAAGCCGATCTGCCTCAAGTGCATGAAACAAACGGGGTATTTCTGCAGCATTTACTGCCGCAATCGCGCCCAGGAATCGGGAATGGACATTCCCATCTACGCCGGCCAGGAGCGCGTGGCGCGCGAGCGGGAATACAAACTCGTCTCGCAGGTCGGCACGGCCATCGTCATCGGGCTGGTGGCATTATTCATCGGGTATGAATGGTACCAAGTCTTCGGCCAGAAACCGTCCGTCAAGTTCTCGATGCCCATGCCCGCTGGCGATCGGCTGGCACACGCCCAGTTTGTCAACGACCGCGAAGTGTTGTTGGTCAGCGCCAACAGCGTGTCGGATTTCGATCTCGGCAAGAAGCAGCCGGTGTGGACCACCTCGTTGGCGGCGTATCGGGCCAAATCGCCGCCGAATCCGGCCGCCGCGGCGGCGGCGGCCGAAGACGACGCGGAGCCGAAGCCGGCCGAGGGCGAAACGGCGCAACAGGCGGCGAAGAAGCAGCGGGCCGAACAACTGGCCGAATATTATGAGGACTATTACTCATCGCGCGATGCCGAGTTGCACGTCGTCGGCAATGATGTCTGGGTGACGGTGGGGCGGAACGTCGTGTGCCTGGATCGGGCGACGGGCAAAGAGAAGGTGAAGCTACAGACGGAGGGACGGGTCCGCGAAATGTCGTTTGGCGGGGATGGCATGGTCGTCGTTTCGGGAAAGAGCGATTACGATCAGGTGCTGACCCGCGTTCAACTGCCGTCGGGAACCCAGCAATCGGAACGGCGCACGTTCCCCGCGCCTCCGCCTCGTCATATCGATTACGAGGCCAACCCTGGAGCAGCGATGGACCCGTATATTCCCGACGAGCAACGCGAGTTTGTCGCGGCGGGTTCGACGGTTGCCGATCTGGACGTGAAGGCGGTCGAGAAGAAGGTCGTCTCGGTCGAGACGATGAAACGCGCCGACCCGAACAGCGACAAGTTCAATAATCTGGGCGTTACCCAGACGAAGGAGTTTGCCGAGGACGTGATGAACGAGTTGAGCCGGACGCGGGGCGGTGGGAGCAGGAGGGTGGACCAGAGCCGGTATAACGTGACCATTCAGCGCGTGTTCGGCAAAGACACCGCGCCGTGGACGGGGGAAGTGGTCGGACCTCCCGCATTCTTCGCGATGAAGACGGTGGACGTGCTTGCGGCGGGCACGACGATGTACGTTTTCGACCGAGGCAATCAGAAGCTGTGGCAGAGCACCCTGTCGTACCCGATCTCCCCGCGGTTCGTGCGGCAAGCATCCGCATGGGGATATGGTTACGGTGAGCGCTCGTCATCGGCCGCGCCCTGCGTGGAACGTGGCGACACGTTGTATTTCTTTGATCAAGGGGTGTTGGCGGCGTTCAACACCAGGTCCGGTGCGGCGCGCTGGCGCCTGCCGAGCGTGGGCATTTCCGGTATCCAGTTTGATGACCGGGGCATGCTGTATGTCATCACGACCACAGCCAGCCCCGAGTCGATCCAGTATTCCGACCAGGTCAGCCTGGACAGGGTCGAACCGGTGATCGTCAAGGTCGACCCGGCGACCGGGAAGATGTTGTGGCGGCTGGAGAAGATTGGCGACGAATGTCATGTTGCGGGCAAGTTCCTGTACAGTACGCGAACGCGAGGGCCATCGCCGCTGATGACCATCAACGCCAAAGGTCCCCTCACCGGAACGTTCCACCTCGTCCGTCTCAATCCCCGGAATGGCAAACAACTGTGGGACTACACCCGGGCCGGCTCCCCCAGCGCGGTGGATTTCTGCAACAACTCGATCCTGTTTCAATATGACGACAAGCTGGAAGTCCTGAGATTCCTGGCGTTGTAGGGGGAGCGAATTGCTCTCGCCTAAACGGTTTCCATCCATACAATGCCCGCGATGTCGAAGCGGACCAAAACCGGCCTGTTGATCGGAATCATTTGTTTGGGGTTTCTCCTTCGGTTCCTCGGTGTGTACTGGGGCCAGGCCTACCATTATGCGACGATGGGAGATCAGATTTTGGCGTATCAGGCGGCGCTCGATTTGAATGCCGGCCAGGAGCGGGCCTGGTACATCGGCCAGCCCAACTTCAAGGACGGCAAGGTCCCGGGCCCTCTGTGGGCGCTGCTTTGGCTGATGGGCCTGAAGATCGACAATTCCCCCGAGTCGGTCTGCCTGATGATGGTGATCCTGAACACCGGCGTGATCTACCTGGTGTATCGTCTGGCCGAAAACATCTTCGGACCACAGTACTCGCTTTGGGCGGCGCTGTTCTTTGCCACCTCTCCCTGGTCCGTTTGTCATTCCACCATCGCTTGGAATCCGGTCCCCATGGTGTTTCTGGGCGCGCTGCTGTATCTGGCGCTTTGGAACGTGGTGACGCGACCGGATTCGCGCAACATTTTCTGGGTCTGCGTGTTGCTGGCGATGATGCCGCAGTTTCACATGATGGCGATGTTCATCGCGCCGGCGGTGCTGCTGCTGCTGTGGTGGAGCCCGTCGCGGTTGAATATCAAGTGGTTGGTTGCGGGGGTGCTGACGTCGATCCTGCTATATGTGCCGTATATCATCGGCGAAATGCGGCATGGATGGGAGAACACGCGGCTGATCATCGGCGGGCCCATTGGCGCTTCGGTTTCGGTGCTCAAGATCCTGACCATGCCGATCACCGACCTCTCGAACGTGATCAGCAGCATCACCGGCCGCGACCTGTCCGAATACGTCGCCTTCGGCAACGCGTGCTTCGGGTCGGTCTGGGTTCTCGGCGCGTTCAACGCCTTGTCGCTGGCGCTGAGCGTCATGGTCTGCGGCAGCTTTCTCGCCCGGGTCGGCCGGTCCTTGCGGGGAAAGTGGTGTTCCCCGCGGCGCGCGTTTGCCGATGCGCCCGCGGAGATGTTCGTCGGATCGCTGCTGGTGCTGCCGCTGATTCTGTTCATCTCTTCGTTCAGAAATTTCAACAGCCGCTACCTGCTCGGGCTATACCCGCTGCTGTTCCTGTTGCCAGCCGTGTTTATGGTGCGCGGCCTGGAGGGCAACCGCTGGCGGGGCGCAGTCCGCGGGGCGATGTGGGTGACGGTCGCCTTCAACATCGTTTTGAGCCCGCTGTTCTTCCATTATCAATGCGTGCTGATCGACAGCGCGGATTACTTCGTTCCTGGTTTCCGCAAGATGGAGACGGTCCGCCAGTGTCTCCGGGCGGACGCCGGTGCCGATTGCCGGGTGCGCATCGACGGCGCGCGGTTTGTCGGGATCATGCACGGAAAGCATGCCGAAGGCGTTGTCCACCTCGTGAAATACGTCGATCTCCGTGAAGAATACGACCCGGTCGACTCGCGGGCGCGGCGGGTCAAGACGTACCAGGTGCGACGGATCAACGATGCGCTCCAGCCGAACGAACGCGTGGTGTGCGCGACCAACGGGATCGAATTCGTGGCGACCGACTAGCGGCGCGGCTCACGTCTTTCTGCTCGACATCGAGCGCATAATTGCTGATAACCAGCGCGAGAAGAACCCCCAAAGGTTGGTGACCTATGAATGGAAAAGTGACTGTGTTTGGCGCGGGGTTTGTCGGGTCCACCACCGCGCAGCGTATCGCCGAGAAACAACTCGCCGACGTGGTGATGGTGGACGTCATCGAAGGCATGCCCCAGGGCAAGGCGCTCGACATGATGGAGTCGGCCTGTCTGGAAGGCTTCGACGCGAAAATCAGCGGGTCGAATGATCCCGCCGCGTGCGCCGGCAGCGATGTGATCGTTGTGACCAGCGGCATCGCCCGCAAACCGGGCATGAGCCGCGATGATTTGCTCAAGACCAACGCCGGCATCGTCGGCAGCGTGTGCGAGGCGATCAAGACCAAGGCGCCGAACGCGATTGTCATCGTCGTCAGCAACCCGCTCGATGTGATGACCTATCTCGCGGGCGTCAAGCTCGGCTTCCCGAAGAACAAGGTCATGGGCATGGCCGGCGTGCTCGACAGCGCCCGGTTCCGCTGTTTCATCGCGATGGAACTCGGCGTGTCGATGCGCGACGTGGATGCGATGGTGCTCGGCGGTCACGGCGACGACATGGTGCCGCTCGTGCGCTACGCCACGGTGGCCGGCATCAGGGTCGAGGATTTGATTGCGAAGGACAAACTCGACGCGCTCGTCGCGCGCACGCGCAACGGCGGCGCGGAAATTGTCGCACTGCTCAAGACCGGCTCGGCCTACTACGCGCCGTCGTCATCGGTCGTGGAAATGGTCGCGTCGATTCTGCGCAATGAGAAACGCGTACTGCCCTGCGCCGCGTGGTGCACCGGCCAGTATGGCGTCCACGACATGTTCGTCGGTGTCCCGTGCGTGCTTGGCGCCAACGGCGTTGAGAAGATCATCGAATTGAAGCTGACCAACGACGAACTCGGCCAGTTGAAGAAATCCGCCGACCACGTCCTCGAAAATGTGCGGCGGCTGAATCTGTAAAGGAAGCCCGTCCGACAAGACGATGTAGCCTTACTGTTTCCGATGGCGGACGTCAGTAAGCCACGCTTGCTGAGTACGAAGCTGAGGAACTGATTATCCAGACACTCACGCAGGTTTCTGCCTCGTAGCGGAACTCAAGGCCTGCTCTGCCCCGTCTTTGGTTTGGCTAAAAACGTATCTCGTCGTGGAATACAGGATATGCCGGTTGATCTTCTCGAATATTCCACACCTGGCATTCTCCTACCGCGCTGTAATCAGCGGGATCGTCTGTCGGCCATTTCGCCGGTACAAACGGAAATCGCCATCCAGTGTAAAGACCCGGCTGTCCGCCCACTGCTCGCTCATCCGCACCAAACAGGCGTCGGCGAGCGACATGGGGACATCGGCGTAGCGCTCGACCAAGGCGGCCACCGTGGACAATTCCGTCTCCAATGAAAAATCCAATCGCACGACGCCCCGACGGATCAGCTCGAACAGCGCCGCCCGCGATTTCCGTTGTCGTTGCAGCAAGAAGGCAGCTTCCGTGATGACCGCCTCGCAGGTCGATAGGGGCGGGGATAATTGCTCCCATTGTTCCCGGACCCAGGGATGATGCGTATCGGCTGCCGAAAGAAAGGCCACGAGCGGCCCGGTGTCGAGCAACACCGAACGGCTCACTGGCCAAACCCTTCCAGATGCCGCTTGTTGGTCGAGAGGTCGGGTGGCGCGCCCTTGACCGATCCACACAAATCCCTGGCCAGTTCATAACAGGAAGCCCCCGCCCCGTGGCCCGGTTTCCGCAATCCCTGTTCCAATAGCTGACGGACCACCTCTGACCGGCTCGTGCGCCGCCGTTTGGCCGCCACGTCCAGTTGCGCTTCCAGCTCTTCCGGTAGTTTGACCGTGATCGTCGTCATGTGCGTACGGTATTACCGTTTTGGCAATTTGTCAATACGCTAATTCCTTTGTCTCGCCCGGTCCGTGTTTTGAATCGCGGACATCCCGCGCGTGAACGATTCGGAGTCCTTCGTAAACCGGCTCTGGGATGGCCGCCAGGGGCGCTGGTGGCCCTTGAAAAGGGAGGGTCGTCAGGGTATGATTCCTAGGCCATGAACAAGACGGAAACCCTCGCCGATGCCGATCGGCGTGCCGACGAGCGGTTCCAGACGTTGGACACAATGGAGAATTGATTTGCCCACCCCCATGACAAAGGAACAGGCGCACAAACTGGTGGACCAGATGCCGCTGCAGGCAACCTGGGATGATCTGATTCACGAGATTTATGTGCGTCAGGCCATCGAGCAAGGTTTGGCCGACAGCAAGGCAGGCCGCACGAAGTCAGTCAACGAAGTCCGGGCCAAGTATGGACTTCCTGAATGAACGTCCATTGGACCGAGACCGCTCAGGGTCATCTGGACGCCATTTATCATTACATCGCCCAGAATTCGCCCGAATACGCCAAGCGAACCGTGGATCGTTTAACCCGTCGTTCGCAACAGATTGGCGATTTTCCACAGTCCGGCCGCGTGGTTCCCGAATACCAGCTGGAGCAAATTCGCGAGGTGATCGAAGGTTCGTACCGCATCATCTATTACATCAATCCGGATCAGGTTGACGTACTTGCGGTGATTCACACGGCGCGTAATGTTCTTCGGGAAAGTACAGAGCCGAAGTGATGTCAGTGTAGCGGCGCTTCCGTGAAGCGGTCCTCTGCGTTTCGCAGAAACGCAGCTACACTTTTGAGCAGAGACATATTGTTCGAGACGGCGCTAGGGTCTTCGTTGATCCCCCCGATCAAACGGAGACTCAAGTCGGGGGACTTTTTGTCTCTGAATTCCGTGGCGGACGCCGCGAAGCCGTTCGTCGCATCACTGCTCTCCGAAATCTCGAACCGTCCGATCCTCGTGGTCACGGATGGCCTGAAATCGCAGGAGGCATTCTTCAACGACCTGCAAACACTGCTGCCCGGCGTCCAGTTCTATCCCGCATGGGAAACGCTGCCGCATGAGGACGTTCTGCCGCACGCCGATACCATCGCCGACCGGCTCAAAGTGCTCACGAACCTGAACGCGCCCGTCACGGTCGCGTCGGTGCAGGCGTTGATGCAGCGGACATTTGCACCCGAGTATTTCCTGTCGCTGCGGAAAGAAATCCAACTCGGCCAGACCATCGAACTCCAGGAATTTCTTAATACGCTCACCGAGCTGGGTTATCGCGCCGAGTATCAGGTGAGCGATCCCGGCGATATGGCGATGCGCGGCGGGATCGTCGATTTTTTCCCCATCGACCGCGGCGAGCCGGTGCGCGTTGAGTTTTCCGGGGACGAAATCGAGTCGATCCGCACGTTCGATCCCGTCACCCAGCAATCGCTCGAAAAACGGGACCGCCTCGTCATCACGCCCGCGGGCGAGTTGGGCATCCTGCGGCGAGAAGCGGACAAGACGGCGCCGCTGGTCGATCTCCTGCCGCGCGATACGTTGCTTGTGCTGGACGAACCGGACAAACTTGCCGAGGCCGCCGAAGCCTACGCGCGCCAGATTCCCGAGGGCGACAAGTTCTTCGTCGAATGGCGACACACGCTCGAATCGGGACTGACGACTGTTCCACTGACCGAGACGCTGGCGATCGATCCGCCGTCATCGCACATCAACCTCGGTCTCGCGGCGCTTGACGCCTTTCGCCCGCTCGACACGCGGGCGCCCGAGCCGGAAGTGGCCGAGCAGATGCGCCGGTCGTTCTTCGAGCAGATGCAGCGGTGGACCGACGATGGGTTTGCGCTGCACATCTTCTGCAGCACCGATGGCGAGAAACAACGCTTCGAGGAATTGTGGCGGGAACAATTTCCAGGTGGTGAGAAGCCTGTGCGCGTTGTGCAAGGGTCTCCTGACCCCGCACAATCTTCGACCGAAGGTCTCCAGAACTCGGCGCGGTCGGGAGACCTGCGCCGAACGGAGAAGAGAATCACAACGCAAGTCGCCTTTCTCTCGCGCGGGTTTCTCTGGTCGGACGCGAAATTGGCGGTGGTGACGGACTCGGAGATTTTCGGCCGGTACAAGCTGGTCCGTCCGCGCCGCAAGTTCCATCAGTTGGCGCAGGCGGCGGACTGGACGGAATTGCAGGAAGGCGATTTCGTCGTCCACGTCCAGCACGGGATCGGCAAGTACTTGGGGCTGAAAGCCTTGGATTTTAACGGCACGAAACAGGAAGTCCTCACCATCGAGTACGCCGAGGAAGCCCGACTGTACGTGCCGATCGACCAGGCGCATCTCGTTTCGAAATACATCGGCGCGGGCAAGAAGACACCGACGTTGCACCAACTTGGCGGCGCGCTTTGGCAGCGGCAGAAATTTTCCGCCGAACGCGCGATCATGGATCTCGCGGCGGACCTGCTCGAGATCCAGGCGGCTCGCAACACGCTCGAAGGCCACGCGTTCTCGCCCGACACGGCCTGGCAACGCGAGTTCGAGGCGGCGTTCATTTACGACGAGACGCCCGACCAGCTCACGGCGATCGACGAGGTCAAGCACGACATGGAATCGCGTCGGCCGATGGACCGGCTAATCTGCGGCGACGTCGGCTACGGCAAGACCGAGGTGGCGGTCCGCGCGGCGTTCAAGGCGGTGATGGACGGGTTTCAGGTGGCGGTGTTGGTGCCGACGACGGTGCTGGCCGAACAACATTTCAACACGTTCCGCGAACGCATGTCGGGCTATCCCGTCGCCATCGAGATGCTGTCGCGGTTTCGCACGCAGCGCGAGCAGAAGAAAGTCGCACAGATGTTGCGCAAGGGCGGAGTGGACATCGTCATCGGCACGCATCGATTGTTGAGCAGCGATATCACGTTCAAGAACCTCGGGTTGGTCGTGGTGGACGAAGAGCAGCGGTTCGGCGTGCTGCACAAGGAACGATTCAAGCAGTTGCGCAAGCTGGTGGACGTGTTGACGCTGAGCGCCACGCCGATTCCGCGGACGCTGTATCTGTCGCTGACGGGCGCACGCGATATGAGCAATATCCAGACGCCGCCGCAGGACCGTCTGCCCGTGGAGACGATTATCGCGGGGTACGACGAGCGGTTGATCAAGCAGGCCATCCAGCGCGAATTGAACCGGGGCGGGCAGGTGTATTTCCTGCACAATCGCGTGCAGAGCATTGAAGGCGTGGCGGCGCGGCTGCGAACGCTGCTGGAAGGGTCGAAAGTGACCATCGACGTCGGGCACGGTCAGATGAGCGATGATGAACTCGAGGAAGTGATGCGCCGGTTCGTCAAGGGCGACATCGGCGTGCTGGTGTGCACGACGATCATCGAGAGCGGGCTGGATATTCCCAACGCGAACACGATCATCATCGATCGGGCGGATCGGTTCGGGCTGAGCGATTTGTATCAGCTTCGGGGCCGGGTGGGGCGGTACAAGCACCAGGCGTATGCGTACATTTTGTTGCCGCGGCACATGAATCTGGTGCAGAGCGCGCGCAAACGCATCGGCGCGATCAAGCAATACTCGTCGCTGGGCAGCGGGTTCAAGATCGCGATGCGGGATTTGGAGATTCGCGGCGCAGGGAACATTCTCGGCTCGGAGCAGAGCGGGCACATCACAGCGATCGGGTTCGATCTGTATTGTCAGTTGCTCAAGGAAAGCATCGCGCGGATGAAGGGTGAGAAACCGAAGCATCGCGCGCTGGTCACGCTCAAGCTGGATTTTCTGAATGATGAACTGGGCGAATCCTACGCGCGGATTCCCAGTGATTATATTTCCGACCAGCGGCTGCGCATTCAGGCGTATCGCAAGATCGCGCTCGCGGCGGAGTTGGGCGATGTCAAAGCGCTCCGCAAAGAGTTTCGGGACCGGTTTGGGAAGATCCCGCGGCGGGTGGAGATTTTGCTGCAATGCGCCGAGGTGCGAATCGTGGCGGGCGAGGCACACGTCGATACGGTCGAGACGCGCGAAGATCGCATCATGCTCTCGCAACGCGGCGTGCTGTTCCAGGTCGGCGGCAAATTCCCCCGCATGACCGGCGCGAAGCCGGAAGAAAAGTTGGCGGAAATCAAGAAGCTGGTAGAATCGGTGATGGAAATGGTGCATTCCAAATGAAAGAAGGAAAATGTCCGATTTGTGGCCTGCTTTCTCAGGTAGACTATGATCTGCCGGCTTGGCGAGTGGTCTGCCTCCGGTGCGGGACGTACTCCATCGCTGAGATCACGAGTATTCTGCTGGAGAGAAGCCAGCTGACCCCAGCGCAAGTTGCCAATGCTTGCGGTTGGGTTCGAGAGCACCCGGACGTTCAGGTCAACGACAACCACTTGCCGACTTTCAAGAGCCTGAAAGACCCGACGGTAGGAGACAAGGGCACAAAGCTGCTGATCGCGTTATCCAAGTTGCACCCAACTCCCGGTACGACCATTAAGATGTGGAGTGGTAGTCTGACGTCAACCGATCGCAACTCCGGCAGTCTCAGCATGGTACCGCCTGCTGATAGGTCAGTACTTCTAGAGCAGTACCTGTATCTTGCCGGGTCAGCGTGGATTGAAGGCAAGGAGGTCTTCGACTACTTAATGTGGGATTACCTCCGCGACGCCCGAGGCCTAATTGGTGATGGTTCGGTTTCACCGGATCGGCTCTCAGGCCTTGAGAAAGCGAGCGGTTTCCGAGTCTGCAAGATCACACCCGCCGGATGGGCATTCATCGATGACCTGCAGAGAGCTAACGCTGCCAGTCATGTTGGCTTCATTGCCATGTGGTTTCAGAAGGACCTTGATCCGGTTCATCTCGCCATAGATAGCGGGATCCGGGCTGCTGGCTACGACGCGGAGCGCATAGACCGAGTGGAGCACAACAACCGGATCGATGACGAGATCATTGCCTGGATTCGTCGCAGCAAGTTTGTGGTTGCTGATTTCACCGGAAATCGTGGGGGCGTGTATTTCGAATCGGGTTACGCGCTGGGAATGGGGTTGCAGGTGATTTGGCTTTGTCGCGAGGACGAACTGCCGAACATTCATTTTGACAACCGACAATACAACTTCATTGTCTGGTCGCCTGACCGCCTTCCGGAACTGACGCAGCGTCTCCAAAACAGAATTGAAGCAACGATAGGCAGGCCGGCCTAGCGCGGGAGGAATAATGAGCAACATTCAAATCGTACACGACCCCAAGCCGAAGGAGCTTGAAGATCAGGATATCTTCGCCTGGCCGATCTGGGAGAAGGAGGTGTCGGAGTTTCCGTGGCATTATGACGAGACGGAGACGTGCTATTTGCTGGAGGGCGATGTCACGGTGACGCCGGAGGGCGGGAAGCCGGTGCGGTTCGGCAAGGGCGATCTGGTGACGTTTCCCGCAGGTATGTCGTGTGTCTGGAAGGTGCACAAGCCGGTGCGGAAGCATTACAAGTTCGGGTGATCTCAGCATCCGACTGATGACGGCACCTTGCCTGCCGTAGCGAGCCGGCCGGCCTCGATCCGCGCCACCCCTCGGATCCTGGGGAATCTCAAGCAACTCCTACTCGCTTTGTCATATAATGATATGTGTCAGTGACATACATCGCGTTCCATCCTCGTTTGGTTGCGTCGCCAGCAATCCGGCCAAAGGGTGTCTTTCGATTCGTGTATCCGATGTGGGTCGGGAGAACGGCCTGCACCCTTACGGCTTGATCGTTGGTGACCCAGGGGGCATGATATGTGTCAGTGACAGCTATCATCGTATGAAGACCGACCGGTTTGCGAAGGATCTTGTTACGGGATCATACGATCTGCTGATCTTGGACGCGTTACGGCGTCGTCCGGCATACGGATACGAGGTCGTACGCGGTGTCGCGACAAAGACAAAGCACACCATCCGCTGGCATTTCGGGACGGTGTACCATGTCCTGCATCATCTGGAGCGGCAGGGTTTGGTCACAAGCCAATGGAAACCCGCGGGTCGCGTCCGCGAGCGCCGGTATTACCGACTGACGGCCAAGGGCCGCGTGACGTGGCGGCGGCAGCGCACGCAGTGGTTAGAGTTCAGCAAGACCGTGAACGCCCTGCTTGGTGTGTGATACGACGGCGGGTGTGGCAGCGGCAACAGTCAAATCATCTCTTCTCGGATGGATTGGTGGCGGAAGCCGGCGGCGGGTTGGTCGCGGTGGATGCGGCGGGCGTCGGGCTCGCCTCGGCAATTCTTCGCTCGATCGCGCGGCGGACGGATTGCTGGTCGGCGCCGGAAAGCTTCGACAGCCACTGTCTGGCTTCGTCGATGCGCCCGAGGCGGATGCAGACGCGGGCGAGATGGCCCGAGACGAAGGCGCGCTGCCCGTCGTCGAGGGGCTGGCGGAGGCAGAACTGCCAGGCTTCGTAGGCGGCGGCCCAGTCGGGCTTGGGCATCTGGTAGAACGTCTCGGCGTAGTTGCTGGCGTAATCGTAATTTGTCGGATCGAGGTCGCGAGCGGCGCGGAATTGCTCGAGGCAGTGCTGGAAGATTTCGTCGACGCTCCAACCATAGACGGCTTTTGATTCGTTGCGGAAGAGCTGGCAGGTCGTGGCCCAATTGAAGCGGAAGACGGGCTCGTGCGGCTCCAGATCGATGGCCGTCTGGTAATACCGCAGGGCTTTCGCGGCCTGGCCTTCGTGGCCGTAGATGTTCGCGATGTCGTTGTAGGCGTACGGCTCGCGCGGGTCGACCGCGATGGCTTTCTCCCACCAGCGCTCGCCCTGCTGCTCGTCGACCTCATCGTAGAGCAATCCGCCGTAGGCGACCATGGCGCGGGCGTGCGTGGGATGATCGTGGAGGAAATGCTGATAATCGCGCTCGAGATGCTTGAGATGCGCGTTCCAGCGCGCCATCGCCGCGGGGGCAGGGGACGACTGCTCTTCGAGCCGGTCCTTTTCCTCCCGCAACTCATCCGCGCGCGCGAGCAGGAACCGGAACTGGCGTTCGACGTCGCGCGGGTCTTCCTGGGCGTGCGCCGACTGCGCGAGCGTCACGGCAAAAACGACGATCAGCAAGGCGCGCCACATGCGGGTCAGCGTCCCTTCCAATCCGCGGCGGGATTCTCGGCATTGGCGCGTTTGTCGAGCGGATCGAACTTTTCGGCGAGGCCGAGCTCGAAGGCGTGGTTGTCGGGATTCGGCGTGACGCCGCGGTATTGGGCGTAACATTTGTAGCAGATCGTCACGTCGGGCAGAAATTTGTAGAGCAGCGCGTCGGCGACGACGAACACGGCCCAGACGAGCGTGCCTTCAACGAGCCGGTTTTTCCACGCGCAAACCAGGAACAACGCCGCACCGGCCAGGAAAATACTGACTCCCAGGGTGCGGTTGAAATCCTTCTGCACGTACACGGTGTTGCAATCGCACACGGCGCAACGGTCGACCATGTTCTGGCGGCGCATGCGATCGGTGATGCGGAGGCGGATCGACTGGCCGCAGAGCGGACAGGGCGACTCGTCCTGCGACAGGTCCTCGAACTGCAGTTCGCGTTTGCAGTGGGGACAGAGGAACTGAATCTTCACGGAGCCAGCGTAACACAAGCGTCAGGCCGTTCAAGGCTGGACAAGCTCGGGGCCTTCGCGTATTCACCACGCCATGAAAGCGGTGGTCCAACGTGTGTCGCGCGGGTCGGTGCGCGTCGACGGGCAAACGGTTGGCGAAATCGGGCGCGGTCTGCTCGTGCTGCTGGGGATCGGCAAGGACGACACAGCGGCGGACGCGGACTGGATGATCAAGAAGGTGCTCGGGCTGCGGATTTTTCCCGATGACACCAAGAACATGAACCGGTCGGTGACGGACATCGGCGGCGAGGTGCTGGTGGTATCGCAGTTTACGTTGTGCGGCGATGCGAGCCGGGGGACGCGGCCGAGTTTTTCCGACGCGATGCCGCCGGCGGATGCGGAGCGGTTTTACAATGATCTCATGGCGAAACTGCGCGGGGCGACGGCGTTGAAGGTGGCGGAGGGGAAATTCGCGGCGATGATGGACGTGGAGCTGGTCAACGACGGCCCGGTGACAATCATGGTGGAGAGTATAGTGAAAAAAGTGGAACGGGCTTCCAGCCCGTCGGTCCCAGTTGAACGGGCGTCTCGCCTGTTGAAGACCGATTCGAGTTCCATCCTTGTGCCGTTTGATCCGGAAACGTCTATCGAGGGGAGCCGACGTGAGTTGCCGCATTGGCAACAACCCGGGCGGACATATTTCGTTACATTTCGTTTGGCGGATTCCGTTCCAGCCGAGAAGCTGCGACAGTGGAAGAAGCTATCGGATAAGAACGTAGTCCTGGACGAGTTCCAAGCCTGGCTGGATCATGGTCACGGTGAATGCTGGCTGAAACGTCACGAGATGGCAACCATTGTGGAGACGGCGCTTCGTCATTTCGACGGGCAGCGCTACGCGCTTGGTGAATATGTCATTATGCCCACTCACGTCCACGCGCTGGTGACGCCACTTGCTGAAAATACTCTGGCCGACATTCTCCATTCGTGGAAGTCATTTACTGCGCACGAGATCAATCGTGCGCTCGGGCGGACCGGCGCGGTCTGGCAGGATGAGTCCTTTGACCACATTGTGCGGGACGAGGAAGCTCTGACGCGATTTGAGCAGTATATTCAACAGAATCCGACGGTCGCTGGCCTGAAAGAGGGAGAATACCTTGCGGGCAGGGGAAAGAGTTGAGCGGGCGAGACGCCCGTTGGTTTTGTGCGTGAACAGCAACAGCCGGGACGGCCGTTCAACATCGCGGGCGGGACGCCCGTTTATGAAGGACATGAACAGCAACAGGCGAGACGCCCGTTCCACTTTGGGGGCGCATGCGTAAGCCGAACGAGAAGCATCCGGAGCCGGCGCTGACGTTTGGCGCGCCCGCGAACCTCGCCAACGTGACAGTGATCCTCGTCGAGCCGGCGGTGCCGGGCAATATCGGGTCGGCGGCGCGGGCGATGAAGACGATGGGTCTGCATGATCTGGTGGTGGTCGGCGGTCCGAAGGATTTCGCGACGCATCAGCAGGCGATCATGCTCGGGCACGGCGCGGGCGACGTGCTGGAGAACGCGCGCGTGGTGGCGACGTGGGAGGCGGCGACGGACGGGTTGCACTGGCTGGTGGGCACGACGCATCGGAAACGGCGGGCGCAATTCCCGCAGATCGTCGAGGCGCGACAGGGCGCGGTGAAGATTGCCGAGCTATCGCAGAAGCATCGGGTCGGGATTGTGTTTGGACGCGAGGAAGCCGGGCTGTCCGACACGGAATTGCGCCGGTGCCACGACATCGTCAGCGTGCCGCAGGCGGCGGACCATCCGTCGTTGAATCTGGCGCAGGCGGTGATGTTGCTGGCGTACGAAGTGTATCTGGCGAGCCTGGGCGAAATTTCCAAGCCGAAATACAATCTGGCGACCGTGCACGAGGTCGAATCGGTGCTGCAACATCTGGCGACGTCGCTGGCGAAGATCGGGTTCCGTCCGCACCAGGGCGAACCGGATTCGTTTATACGATCGTTGCGTCGGGTCATTGCTCGCGCGCCGCTGGAGAAGCGCGATTGCAACGTGCTCCACCGGATCTGCCAGCAGATTGATTATTATGTGAAGGGGAAGGGGTAGGGGGCCACGTCGAGTTGAACGGGGCTTGATGGGCGGCTATGTTAGATGAGGTCAAAGTGTGAGCCAGTTCGTAAACCCGAACAAGCGCGGCTTCTTGCTCCCCGACGGGTGCAAGGACCTGATCGACGTATTGCAGCCTCCTAAGGACAAATGGTTTTCGAAAGGCAATTCTCGTCCTCGGTTGCGACTTGGCGTTCGGGGGCAGTCAAGTGCACCCCACCATCACCTTCGAAACGGGATGCGCCGTAGGCCAGGAGAACCGGACGGAGACGGAGGCGAGTTGAAGTCGATGCTCCTCGCGCCAGAAGAATCGGACGGAACCGGAAGCAAGCCGAGGTCCAAGCTGAAGTCAAGCGTCTCCTGTCCATTCCCCACCGACCGCCTTTGCATGAAGACCGAGACTTTCTGCCCTTCGTGGTAGAGTGGCGCTGTCCCGGGGTCGGTGACAACAACTTCTTGATTGCTCCAGCTCACCACGTACGCTCGAAACATCGCCGAGCCGTCTGTCGTCGAATACATCCTCATAACTGTCGCTGTGACCCGCGTGGGTTGGAGAACCGGGCTGAGCGCGTTAGACGGAGCGTTCGTCGCCGTGGTTGATGTCCCTACGAACCACCCCTTCTTCCAGAAGCCTTCTTCGACCACTTGGCCACTGGGATAGGTCATCTTGCCCATCCCGTCGTTTACCGAAAGATGGAACTGGCCAGTATACAGTCGGCCATCGGCGTAACGCAAAGTGCCTTGCCCCTCCAGTGTACCATCCCTGAAGTCACCGGTGTAAAACTGCCCGTTTTTCCAGGATTCGGTTCCATGACCATTCGGCGCGCCATGTTCGAAGCCCCCGGTGTACTTGCGGCCGTCGGGTGACGTAAGTTCCCCTTGGCCACTTTCCTTGCCATCCTTGAAATCGCCTTCGTACTTCCAGCCGTCCTCGTATTTTGCCACCCCCCTCCCATCAGGTTTCCCGTTCTTCACCTCACCGACGTAACGCGCTCCGTGGGCGATAAAGAGAACGCCGGTCTGTTGGGCCTTGCAGTGAAATACAGACAGGAATGAGATGCTGATTACCGCCGCAACGAGGAGGATTCGTCGTTTCATGATCTGCTCCTATTGGAGTGGTTCCGGTTGACGCTTCTACCACTAGCGCCGTGGGACTGCAAGATGGATGGGGAGCCGGCGGGACGCATTCGGCGGGCTCGGTTCGGCTGCGCTCAGGACAAGCCCTTCGGTCGCCCTGAGGACAGACTGTTCAACGGGGATGAGGGTCAACGGCAACCCCGATAAGAAATCGGGGTAAACATGCGAGACGCGCCGTTCAACAACACGGGCGGGACCCTCCTTCGCTAAAGCTATGGAGGGCAGGCAGCCCGCGCCACTCACGGCGACAGCCGCAAGCGGGACGCTCGCGCTACTGGCGGGCCAAGCGGGCGGGACCCTCCTTCGCTAAAGCTATGGAGGGCAGGCAGCCCGCGCCACTACCGCGTCGATCTATCGTGTTTTGGATTTGACAAATTATCGTTGCATGATAGGATAGGCAGGTTGTTGTATGCTCTTTGACATAAGCGGTCGGTGATCGGCGGTCGGCCGGAGGACGCTACAGACACCCCTCACCTTAATCCTCTCCCCCAAGGGGCGAGGAGACGCCCGTGCGATCCGCCGCGCCGCGTGAGGGCACGCGGCCTACAGTCCCGGCGCTTCACAGAAGCGCCGCTACAGGGGCGGAAGCCTGCCAGGGGAGATATTGCGAAACGAACCCAATTCGGGCTAGGCTGGCGTGCAAAAGTCACCACGGCAAAGCCAAAAACGAACCCAAATTGGGGGTAGCTCCCACCCCCCTGTTTCTGCGAAACGAAGCCAACGGTTTTTGGCGGGTGCTCCGATGGGATGTGCTTGGCGGGAGGGGAGTTGCGAAAGTGGGCGGAGCGAAAAATGGATTGGCTTCGTTTGGCTTCGTTTTGGGGGTAATTGAGGCAATTGGGGGGCGGATTCGCTCTGGTGCCGGTAGGATACGAGACGTGCGCACGACTTGAGAACCCTCACCCTGACCCTCTCCCTTACACAGCAAGGGAGAGGGGAAGACCAAATGGCTGAGCGTTGACTGGCGAACGGATTGTTCGACGGATGAACGGGCAAGATGCCCGTTCCACTTTGACGGCAACAGCAACAGGCGAGACGCCTGTTCAACATTACTGGACGTGTTGCCAGGCGTGGTAGGAGCTGCGGACGAGGGGGCCGGACTCGACGTGGCGGAAGCCGAGTTTCAACCCGTCGTCCTTGAACGTGGCGAACTCCTGCGGGGTGACGTAGCGGGTGACGGTGAGTTGGTCCTCGGTGGGACGGAGGTACTGGCCGAGGGTAAGGATGTCGCAGCCGTGTTGGCGCAGGTCGCGGAAGACGGCGATGAGTTCGTCGCGGGTTTCGCCGAGGCCGAGCATTAAACCCGATTTCGTGAGGATGTCACTCCGAAATTCCTTGGCCATCTGGAGCACGCGCAGGGAACGTTCGTAGACCGCGCCAGGTCGGACCTGTTTGTAGAGGCGCGGGACGGTTTCCATGTTGTGGGCGAGCACGGCGAGCGGGGTGCGGACGACGCGGGCGATGCAGTCGGGGTCGCCGCGGAAATCGGGGATGAGCATTTCGAGTTTGCAGTCGGGCAGGCGCGCGTGGATGGCTTCGATGGTGCGAGCAACGTGGTCGGCGCCCTGATCGGGCAGATCGTCGCGGGTGACGGACGTGAGGACGCAGTAGTCGAGGTTCATCGCGGCGACGACGGTGGCGACGTGGTCGGGCTCGGCGGCATCGAGGTAGCCGGGCTTGCCCTTGGCGACCGCGCAGAAGTTGCAGCGGCGCGTGCAGACATCGCCCATGAGCATGAACGTGGCCGCGCCGTGTTCCCAGCATTCGCCCATGTTCGGGCATTTGGCTTCTTCGCAAACGGTATGGAGATGGAACTCGCGCAGGACGGATTTGAGATAGGCGTAGCGTTCGCCGCCGCGGGCGCGCTGGCGAATCCACGCGGGCAGACGCGGGCGCGGAGCCTGTTGCGGGGCAGGGGAGTCGATGGTGACTGGTGTCGATTCCATGTTGTTAGCTCGGGGAAGATAAATCACGGGCAGAGATTTGTCACGTGCCGCGCGCGTGGCAGTTCGTTACGGCGAAAAATCTTTGGTGCCGATCGGCGGCTCGGGCGGCGGCAAGCGGCGGGCGACGTAGAAGCAGCCGAGCGCGGCGAGCGTGGAGCCCGCGGCGATGATGATCGCCAGCGATTCGGGCTGGTGAAAGGCGTTGGACAGCTTGACCGTGAGCAGGCCGAGTTTGCCGTCGTACATTTCGACGTCGCGCGAGGAGACCTTCGAGTCCTGGAGCGAGAGCGTGGTGTCCTGCCAGTCGCCGGGCGCGACGGCGGTGCTCGGAGTGGTTGGCTTTCCGCGCGCCAAGATGACGCCGGAAGCGGCCAGGCCGAGCGCGAGGACGGCGACGCCGATGCTGTTGAGCGCCGAATGTCGCGGAGAGGGCGCGCGGAGAAAGCTCATCTTGTTATTCACGGGAGCGGTTCATGTTCGCGTCGAACCCGATGCGGTCCGACGCCGGGAGTCTACCGCAGGCGGCGGCGAAAAACAAATGAGCGAGCCGAACGACGCGGTCGTCCCGCTATCTGGGGAGTTCAATGTTGCCACACGACTCGATTGACGGCTGCCCCCTCACCTGTGTCCTCTCCCCCGGAGGAGAGAGGAGATCCTTCTCCTTGAGTCGCTGTTCGTCCCGGTTTCGACGGTGGCTATACCGCCGCCGCCGCGGGAGTCTCGCGGGGGCCGACGGCGTTGGCCAGGGCGGCGCGCAAATCGACCATGGTGACCGGCTTGCCGACGACGAAGTCCACGAACGCGGGTTTTTCCTTGGTGGCCTCCATCATCGAGCCGAACCCGGTCAGCATCACGATAGGGGTCTCCGCGTCGACAGACTTGATGGCGCTGGCGACCTGATCGCCATTCATGTCGGGCATGGCGCGGTCCACGAGGACGAGGTCGAACTCGTCTTTCTTGAATTTCGCGACGCCGTCCCGTCCGCCATCGGCGGCCTCGACGTGGTGGCCGTCGGCCGTGAGATACTCGGTGATGACTTCGCGGACCATCGGTTCGTCGTCGACGACGAGGACGTGCAGGTTGTGGACGGGCCCGGCGGTTTTGGCCGGCGAGACCGGCTCGGGTTGCGGGGACTGGCGGGTGAAGCGGATGATGAAGGTGGTGCCTTTGTTGATTTCGGATTCGAGGTCGACGGTAGCCTGATGGCGCTGGAGGATGCCGTGGACCATCGACAAACCGAGGCCGCTGCCATGCGCGCCTTTGGTGGTGAAGAACGGCTCGAAACAGCGGCGGCGGATTTCTTCCGTCATGCCGTGACCGGTGTCGCTGACTTCGAGCACGACCTGGTTGCCATCGAGGCGGGTGCGGATCGTGATTTTACCGCCCTGAGGCATGGCGTCGACGGCGTTGAAGATCAGATTGGTCAGCACCTCGCGCAACTCGGACACATTGCCCTCGACGGTGGGGACTTCCTGAAGGTCCTTTTCCACGGTGATGGGGATGTTTCGAGTCTCGGCCTGGGTTTTCCAGCGGGGCTGGGTGAGCGAGATGGCGCTGTCGACGAGGCGGTTGAGATCGACGGGCTCGGTGGCCTCGCGCTGCTCGCGGAAGCGGTAGAACTCGCGGAGACGATTGACGATTTTGCCGGCGTCCTTGGCGGTGGTGTTGATCATTTCCAGGTAGCGCTTGGCTTTCGGCTTGTCGTCGAGGTTTTCGGGCCGCTGGAGCAACAGTTCCGTCAAACCGAGAATGCCGACGAGGGAGTTGTTGAAATCGTGGGCGATGCCGCTGGCCATGCCGCCGAGGGCGCGGAGGCGTTCCTGCTGGATGACCTGCTCCTGGGCGGACTTCAGATCCTCGAGGGCCTGGTGCAGGCGCTGGGTGCGCTCCTGGACGGTTTTTTCCAGAGCGTTCATCTGGCGCTTGAGTTCCTGGCGCAGCCACCACTTCTGGGTGAGGGCGTTGGCGATCTGGAGGACTTCGACCGTGTCGAACGGTTTCTTGAGGATCAACAGCCGGTCGGAGTTGCCGACCTTGGCCATCAGTTCGTCCCAGGAATAGTCCGAGTACGCGGTGCAGATCACGACCTGGAGCTCGGGATCGACCTCCCAGAGCTTCTGCGTGGTTTCGACGCCGTCCCAGCCGGGGGGCATGCGAATATCGACGAACGCCATGGCGAAGGGCTGCTGGTTTTGGATGGCCTGCTGGACGAGGGTCAAACCCTCCTTGCCCTGGAAGGCGGAGTCCACGGTGAAACTCGGTCGCGGGTCGGTCGGGGGCTTCTCGTCGAAGAGCACGGCCTCGGCGCTGGCGACCGCCGACGACTGGGGAGCGGAGGCGGTCAACACCTTGCGAAAATCATTGTGGATCGCGCGGTTGTCGTCGATGACGAGAATCCGTCGGTTTTTGGGGGTCTCGTTTTGTTCTCCGGCCGTATCACTCATGTTGCTTCTCCTTGGATTGTACGGGCAACTCGAGAACAAACGTGGCTCCCTTTCCCGGTCCATCGCTGTAGGCGGTCAACGTTCCACCCAGTTCCTTCGCGGTCAGTGCGCCGCTGTGCAGGCCAAATCCATGACCCTTCTTTCGGGTGGTGAACCCATGCTCGAAAATGCGGGTCAGGTTTTGCGGCGGGATACCGCAGCCATTGTCGATGACGGCGACGCGGACGAAGTCGCCGCCGTTCTTGCTGACTTGCAGGGTCAACCGCTTGTCCGGGCGGCCGCCTTCATCCAGCGCGTACTTGGAATTGCGGATCAGGTTTACGAGGATCTGCAGGACCTTGTGTTTTTCCACGCGGACCGGGGGAACCTCGCCGTATTCGCGGGCCACCTGGACGTCGTGCCGCAGCAGGGCGGCGTTGTTCATGCGGATCGCGTCCTCGACCAGTTCCTCCACGGGGATTTCTTCGACCACGCCGGACATCTTGGAGTAGCTTTGCTGCATGGCGACGATCTCCTTGATGTGGTCGATGTTGGCGCTGAGGGCCTGGAGTTCCTTGAGAATCTCGGCTTGTTCCTGGGCGAAGACCGTGGCGAGGCCGGCCAGGTACGCCGGCACCTGCATTCCCTTGGGATCGCTCGCCAGGAACGCGGCGAGGTTGTTCTGGTGCTCCTGGAGCAACGCGGCCAGCTTGCCGAGGTTGGATGCCTTCGATTTCCGCACCTGGTCGGCGACGAGGGAGGCGGAGACGTTGACACTGTTGAGCACGTTGCCGACATTGTGGAGGACGTTGGTCGCCACTTCGGCCATGCCCGCCTGTCGCGACGTTTCCAGCAGTTGTCGGTGAAGGGTTTCCACCTTCTTTTCGGCCTGTTTGCGCTCGGTGATGTCGCGGAAATTCCAGACGCGCCCGACGATTTCCTGGCCCAGGCACTGCGGCATGGAATACCGCTCGAACGTCCTGCCGTCCTTGAACTCAATCACGTCAAAGCGGGGTTCATCCGGGTGCGCGTAGAGATCCTTCACTTTGTGGATGAATTCTTCCGGGTCCTTGAGCTGTTCGAGCACGGTCGACAGGACCTGTTCATCCTGGCCCGACGCGATGGCCGACTCCGGGATCTGCCACATGGTTGCGAACTTCTTGTTGTACGTCGCGATTCGGCCCTGGCGGTCCACCACGAGAATGCCGTCCGCGGTCGATTCGATGGTGGAATGCAGCAGGGACAGAGAGCGCTCCAACTCGCGCGTGCGATCCTCGACGCGTTTTTCCAAGCTTTCGTTGGCGGCCTGCAGCGCGGCGGCCTGTTGCTGAATCTGGTCCAACATCGCGTTGAAGTCATCGGTCAGCATTCCCAATTCGTCCTGACCGCGCTTGATTGCGCGCAGGGCGTAGTTCTTTTGGAGCGTGACGGCGCGCGCGGTTCGGGCCAGATGCAGAATCGGTTGCGACAGCCAGCGTTGGAGTCGGGAGGACATGAGGAACGCGGCCAGCATGGAGGCGAACAACATGGCCCCGACGATCAGGGCGTATTTCTTCAAGCGGGCGGTCAATCGTCCGAGATCGGATTCCAGGTAGATCGTGCCGATCGTCTCGTTGTTTTCGTAGATTCTCTGGAACAGGACCAGTCGGCCGTTGGCGAACTGGTGGCCGTTTGGCTGCGGCTTGGGAAGAGAGTACCGCTTGGGGACGTCGCTGCGAAGATAGCGGGCAAACGGCGTCCCGTCCTTGGTGTAGATGCAGGCCGAGACGATGTCGGGTTGCGCGCGGAGCGAGGACAGCAGATCTTCCGCGACCTTGGGATCATTGAAGTCGAGGGCGCCCGTGCTGTTGTTGCCGATCATCTGGGACAGGGACGTGAGGCTCCAGACCAGTTCCTGGCGATAGGAAAAGACCTCGTAGGCGACGAAGCCGGCGCAGGCCAGCAGCAGGGCGGCGACGCTGGTCAGCATAATGGCCAGCATCTGCTTGCGCTGGATGGAAATGTTTTGAAGAGGATGCATATCAGTCTGCCTTCCCTTCCGGTTGCCGCGGTGACTGCTCGGACGCGCTTTGGTGTTCCGGCTTGCCCAACACCACGTCGGCGACGCTCAGAAGCTTCGAGCTCAGCTTCAGATTCGCCTGTTGGGCCGGGACAAGATTGATCTCCAGTCGAATCTTGTTGTCCTTCTTCGAGAAGTTGATCATCCCGTTGAGCGTGAGGAATCCATCGGTTTCCCCGACAGTCAGCACGGAGGTGTTCTTTACCGCGGCGAGAATCGAGGAGAGATGGTCTTTCTCCGAGGCGCTGACAAACAGGATGTGGCAGGTCCGGTACTCTTGTTCGCCCGCCACGTGTTTGAATACGACCGGCCGGTTGTTGACCGATTTGCCGCCAACGGTGCGGATGACGTCATCTCCAAACGTGTCATCGCCAACCAAGCCGATGACAATCGGGGCGCTGCCGTCACCGAACGCATTGGATGGCCAATCCACGTACTTCGCGAAATTAAACAGGAACAGGGCCTTCACCTGATACTCGGAGAGTGCCGGGGCGGCGGCCATGTCGTCCCGGACCGTCACAATCAGGGAGCCGAGGATAACGACCGCGGCCGTCGCCATCCGGGCGAATGGGGCCAACCGGAAGAACCGGGACGGGCGCTGGCGCGGCCATCGCACGAGTGCATTCGGGGACATCGGCTGGCCGTCAACACAACCGTTTATGATGTTCCGTATCATCGGTTCGCGGTTCAAAAGCGGTAGCGGGCGGAGACGGTCAGGGCGGCCGGTTCCTCGCTGAATTCGGACAAGCGGAAATAATAGTTGCGCTTCGACAGCGTCTTGTCGGCGAGCGCGGCGAGGTTGTAGCCATCCAGCCGGAGTGTCCAATGCTCTGACGGACGGTATTCCACGCCGAGGTTGACGTACAGATTCGGGCCGTACGGCGTCGTATATCCCGGATTGCTCAACGGCGCACCTGACGATGGTTTTGCCAGGGACCGATTATAGTCCGCGTACGCCTGTGCTCCGGGGAAACCGGAATAATAGACCGCCGACGCACTCAGGGTCCATTTCTTGCCGATATCTTGCAACACCGCGAGCTTGGTGATGGACGGGGCCCACTCCGCGAGGTCATCGCCGAATCCGTATGGCTCGGAGGTGATTCCCTGGCCCGCCGCGCCGAGGTTCTTGGGCACGGAGGCATCGAGGAGTTTTGTGACACCTTCGGACAATGAGAGCCGTGTGGCTTGGTTGGTAAAGCTCAGCATGAACTCGCCGCCCAGCATTTGGAAGTCGCCCAAAGACACTTGCGCGCTGGCACTCTGACTGTACCCGACGGCTTGCCAGTCCTCGTAGAACGAGTCGAGGCTCGCATGCCATTGATCACTCAATTTGCGGTCGTAGGACAATTCGTAGGAGCGAAGCTTTTCAGGATCGGGGGTGGTGTGGTCGCGTTCCCATTGCGCCCACAACTGCTCTTCGACGGCACTGCGAACCGCTTCGCCGGCAATGGCCTTGAACGTGTCGTTTGGCGTTGGGGTGAGTACCAGGGTGGCTCGCGGCGACAACATCCAGGACGTATAGGTGTCTTTGTCTGACCGAAAACTCAGGAATATCGTACAAAGTTCGGCGATCCTGAATTGCTCCTCGGCCAGCAGGGAAATCGTATCGGATTGCCAATTGCGATTGTTAACGACCGGCGTTGTCCCATCGAGCGCATCGGAATACGGCGGGTCGTGATACCAGACGTGCGCATACTCGGCCCCGAACGCCAGCGACTGCCATTCGGCGGGAGTCCAGCGCGTAATCGCGCGGCTGAACGCCTGGTTTTCATACGCCGAGCGCGTGGGCCGGGGCGGGAACGAATCCGTGCCGGCGCGTTGGTCCTTGAACGCCCACCAATCGTCGCTTTCCAGGAGTTCGAGGTTCCATGTCGGCGACAGATCCCTCTTGTAGCGGCCGGCGAAGGTGGACTGATCGTTCTGAATCTCGCGCCCGGTGATGAACTCCTCCAGCGACTCGCCCGCGGGCCGCGCCTTGGTGTAAATGGTTCGAGTAGGAGGGGCCAGGCCGCCATCCTGAACAAACCGGCCCCAGAATTCCCAAGGGCCATTCACGTAATCGACATGGGCCTTGAACCAGGGATCGCCGAACGCCGGCGCATTGAGATTGGACAGCGGCCCTGGGTTCGCCTCGCCCGGCACATTCGGGGGCAACCCGTTGACCTTTGAGTAAGGGTGCCCAATGTAGTAGGTGTGCGGAGCGCCCTGGATTTGTGCTCCGCCGAAGTACATGAACAACCCGGACGCATCGCTCAACTTCAGTCCGTAGCGGGCTTCGGCGGCCGTGTACTGATCAAACACACCTTGGCGCACATTCGCCTCCAGCCCCGTGAACGTCAGCCCTGTGAACGTCTTGACGTCAATCACTCCGGCCAGCGCACCGGCGCCATCCGTGGCCGAGGCGGGGCCGCGCACGACTGTCACGGACTGGATATCCCAGAGAAGTGGCAGGTCGCGCTCGTTGGCCGCGCCCAGGACCATCCGGTTGTTCAACGTGACGCCGTTTACCCGGTAGAGGTAGACGTTGTCCACATCGCTGATAATGCCCCGAAATCCGACGTCGGGCTGTGGAGTGTGATGGAGGATGTACTGTTCGTTGGGCACGTAATCTTCGAGCAGTTGATCCAGATTTCGCGCGCCGGATTGGCTGATGTCCCGAGCATCGAGTTCGGTCACGTCCACCGGCACCCGGCGGGAATCGACCCGGGTCAGCGTGGCCGCGCTGACGACCTCCACATTGACGAGCTGCTCCAGGCTGAGATCGCTCCAATCGTTGGAGGAGGAGATGGAAGATCGCGCTGGTCCGCTGGCTTGGGCACCCATCGTCCCCGCAGCGAGCCATGCGGCTGCTACCACGATGCGACTCATCATCGCCGCCCGCGTTGCAGGACGCGATGGTGGTGGCGCAACGCTGTGAGCTGCCATCCGCATGGCTTCCGGCGCGGGTCGACAGATCTGACTCGGGTTTTTCAGTTGTCTCTCCTTTTGCGTGCAGGTCGTGCGTGACAACGACCAGGCACTTCCACTAGCACCCTGCTGCTATTGCAATTTCCGTACCTACCCGCCCGAGAGTGTCCGGAATGAGAATCGGGAAGTGCTGGGTCGATTCCTCAGGGTATTGGCCAAATTTGTTCAACAGACCAGGTGCCGCAAATTGACCAAAAAAGGGGCGTTGGCTCGAATAAGCCTCACGTTTGCTACAGAGCACAAGTTGTCACCGATTACTTATGCTATGGCAGACGTCGACGATATTGGCTGCCGGCAAAGCTTACGCTCGGCACCCAGCAGCCACGCTGGGTCCGATTATTCGGGAGACTCCGATAAGACGATCACCGTGTGGCTGGACCCGAGATGTCGTCCGCCGGTTCCGTGGCGTGATGCAATTCTTCGGTCCGACTCGGCAATCCGCAGGAATGCGCGTGGGTGCTTCCCCGTGTTACTTGGCGGCGCCCGACTTCCCTTGGGTGGCTGTGTAGGTCAGGTTAGTGGTGGCCATGAACGCTTCGCTGTCCAAGAGCAGAACCACGGGCAGGTTGGTCACCGCGACACCCGGCTTCGGGATGTTGGAATTGATCATACTGTAATCCGCCCAGGGCGTTTGCCAGAAGCCGTTCTTGAACGTGACTTTGAGCGCCCACAATCCGGTCTTCTTATTGAGCTTCGGTATGCTGAACTTACTGAGGCCATTAACCGCCGTCCCTTTGGCCGGGAAGGCAAAGGTCAGTGACGCGCCGCCGATGTCCACGGTCGCCTGTTGACCGGTGAAGATGGTGCTGCTCGGCAGGGGGAACGAACCCATGAGCGTACAACTGTCGGAATTGGTCTTGGCGAAATTCAGCTTCGGTTGCACCTTGCTGAGGTTGAGCTGGCAGGCGACGATCACGTTGAAGTTGCTGGTGATGGCACCAATTCCGTTGCTGATGGTTACGCTGGCGACATAGGGGCCGCAATCGTTGGTATAGACGTGCTCGACGGTGTTTGTCGTCAGGAAATCGGTGGTCGCGCCATCGCCAAATGACCATTGGTAGGTCAGCGAGCCGCTGGTCGTATCTGTGGCCCCGATATTGAATACATTCGTGTCGCCAGCCACGAGCACGATGGTGTTGCCGACCTGCAGCGGCGCATCGGTCACACTCACTCCGGTGGTGATCGTCGGCAGGGGGACATTGGTGGCTGTGATGTAACCGATTTGGGTCAGGTTACTGCTGCCGAGTGGGCCGAGGACGGTCAGGCTGACGTCGAAGGTGCCGGTGGTGCTGTAGGTATGCGTCAGGCTGGTCAACATGGTATTCGAGATCGCGCCGTCGCCGAAGCTCCAGGCGCGGTTCGTAATGGTGCCCGTCGAAGTGTCGGTGAACGTTACTGCTAGGGGCACACCGCCGGCGGTTGGGCTGCCGGTGAAGTTCGCCACCGGCGGCGTTGTCGGACCGGTGACGATCAAATTCACCGCGTGGGGCGTGGTCAGGCTTATCGCATAATTCCAGTTGGTGTTCGGCGTCGTGCCGATGGTGCCATTGTACGTGAGCGTGCTGTTGTACGAGAACAAGGTGTAGGTGCCGTTGGTAAACCCGCCACCATCGGTGAAGTTCAGCGTGCCGCCCAGCGTCAGGACTCCCCGAACCACCGTCGGGTTGAAGTTAGTGCCCAGTTGAATGCTGGTGATCGCCGTGTTGCCAACGTTCAACTGATTCGAGAACGCCAGCGTGCCGAATGAATTGGAAGGAGCCAAAGAGCCGGTGATGTTCACGTTGTTGTAGACCGTGCCGAAGCCCTGCAAAATGCCGGCGCAGTCGACCGTCCCGTTAAATGTACCCCCGGCCATGTTCAGAGTGTTGCCGGTCGTAAACGTGCCATGGGAGACATTGATGACACTCCCCCCGATCCCCACGGTAAGCACGTTGCCCGTGGCCGCTCCCGCTCCCGCGCCCGGGGCGTAACCGACGACAAACGATGAGTTCCCGTTGTCCCAAACCGCTCCCCCTTGTACGGTCGCACTGTTGTTGTACGATGGCGCTGTCGAAGTGGCGCTGCCGTTGTTGCCGACCGTGACCGGCCCGGAGTGCGTGTACAATCGGGCGCCCGTGTCCAACAGTAGCGTGTTGTAGGTGGAGCCGCCCTGGCTGGAGCCGCTGCCCACGCGGAACAAACCGCCCACGCTCAGCACGGCTGAATTGGAGATTACCAGCGCGCTGCCGAAGGAGTTCGAGTTGTTCCCCACCGCGAAGTCGGTGCTGTTGGTCCAGATAACACTCGGGCCGCTGAGCACCAGTAGACCGCGTCCGGTGTTGCCGTTGGCCAGCAGTGTCGTTGCGGAGGAGACATTGCCGTTGGTAACGATCAAGGTGCCATATCCACTTCTTCCGACAATGACCCGTCCCGGAACGACCAGCCCCTTGCCGGGCACGGTCGAAGAGGCGAGGTAGACAATGGTCGTGCTGGTTGCCCCATCCCCCACGTTAAACGCGCCCGGGCTCGTCCCCGCATACACGGGACTCAGTTCGTAGCCGTTCAGGTTCAGCGTGACCGTGGCGGTGGTGTTGGAGGCATTGCTGAAGAAGTTGCTCTGGATGTTCAGCACGTCGGCGTTGAGGGTCACGGAGTAGGTGGCGGCGTTGGTGAACAAGGCGTTGTCACCCGACCCCGGAACCAGAGGAGCGAAGTTCCAAGCGGTCGTGCTTTGCCAGAAATCGTTGCCACCGGTCCAGTAGAAATTGGCCGCATGACTGTCCCGCAGGCACACCGTCAAGGGGAGCAGTAACGCCAGCGCGGCGGCAATCGCTTTGGGCAACCGCTTCGCGCGCGGCCCGGAGGCGCCGGGCACCGAACCGCTCCATTTCTGAAATCCGTGCGCAGTTTCTCGTAAATGACTTATCATTTTCACTGCTCCTCTTTTCTAATAACAGCCGATTGCCCCCCGGTGTGGACAGGCCCCGTTTGCGGCAGCATGTTTCCCATGGGATGCGGGCCGGCTTGGGCCTTGACTACACTCGCCATCCGTTGCGGCATCTTCACCGTCTCCCGTGTGCGGAAATTTGATAATTCCGCGCCCATTGAAGCTTGCGTTATGCCAAAAGCTGGAAGCCCTTGTGAACATAATCGTCCGGCGGTGGCGAAGGCATTGATCCGGCTACTTGGCCGCGCCAGATTTGCCCTCCTTCGCGGTGTAATGCAGATTCGTGGTGGTCATGAACCCGTTGACATCCAACAACAGGGTCACGGGCAGGTTGCTCACCAGAATCCCCGGCTTGGGGATGTTGGAATTGACCATACTGTATTCAGCCCAGGGCGTTTGCCAGGAGCCGTTCTTGAACGTCGCCTTGAAGGTCCACAGGCCGGTCTTCTTGTTGTACGTCGGCACCTTGAATGTGCTCCGGCCGTTGAGCGCGGTCCCTTTTCGCGGGAGCGCAAACGTCAGCGACGCGCCGCCGATGTCCAGCGTCGCCTCCTGGCCGACAAAATTGGAAACCCCTGGCAAATCGAAGGAGCCGTCGATGGTACAACCGTCAGCATTGGTCTTGGCGAAGTTCAACGTCGGTGTGATCTTCGAGAGATCGAACTCACACGCCACGGTGACGGTGAAGTTGCTGGTGATTGACGTCACCGCGTTGCTGATCGTCACACTGGCTGCAAACGGGCCGCAATTGGTGGCGTAGGCGTGCTCGACCGTGTTGGAGGGCGACCAGACGTTGGTGACGCCGTCGCCAAACGACCATTGATAGCTGAGGCTGCCGCCGCCCGGATTGGTGGCGCCGACGCTGAACAGATTGGTGTCCCCGGCCACCACGAGAATTACGTTGCCCACCTGCAGCACCGCGTTCGACGTGGTCACTCCGTTGGTAATCCTCGGCGGGACAGGCGTGACGGCGATATAGCTGGTCTGCGTCAGCGTATTGCTGCCGGACGGTCCAGCCACGGTCAGGCTGACGTCGTAACTGCCGATGCTAGCGTAGGTGTGCGTCAGGCTCCCCATGGTGGTGTTCGTGGTCGCGCCATCACCGAAACTCCAGAACCGGTTCGTGATGCTGCCCGTCGAGGTGTCGGTGAATGTCACCGTCAACGGGACCGCACCATTGGTCGGGCTGCCGCTGAACCCGGCGACGGGCGCTGTAGGAGAGCCCACCACCAGCCTTACATAACCGCGGGAACTGATGTCCACGGTGTACCCCGCACTCGAGTCCGGCGTTGTGCCAATGGCCAGGATACTGGCGGTGCCGTTTGTGGACAGAGAGCCGCTGTAGCGAAACAGTGTGTACGTGCCGCTCGAGAACCCCCCGGCATCGACGACATTGAGCGTGCCGTTCAGGGTCAGGTTTCCAGTGACCACGGTTTGGGCGCTGTTGCTGCCCAGGGCGCATTGGACGATGGCTCCCTGGTTGATCGTCAGATCGTCGCTAATCGTGAGGGTACCGACTCCGTCGCCGGGCGCCAAAGTGCCGCTGACGTTCACCGGGCCATTGATGATGCCGCTACCACCCAGCGTCCCGCCACTGACAACAACGACGGCACCAGTGCCGGTCCCACTGCCCTTGGTGTTATCAACCAAGAGTGTGCCGTTGCTTACGATCGTGCCGCCGCTATACGTGTTCTGGCCGGTCAGAGTGAGGGCGCCGGCGCCAATCTTGGTCACCGCCACGGTATGGGGCGTCCCCGCGCCGGTGCCGTTGGCGATCACGCCGGCAAAAATCGTGCTCGAGTCTGCGCCCCCGATGATATATGTGTCCACACCCGGACCCGGCTGGGTGCTGCCGCGCAACGTCGATCCTGAACGACCGGTCAGCCCGCCAAGGGGAACCGCAACGCTCGCGCTGGAACTGTTGTTGATGTCGCCCGAGGCACCGGTGTCGAACACAGCATTGGCCCCGCCCCACGGGCTGGCACCCTGATTGAACTGCAGTACGCCGGTGTTGGTGATGGCCAGTGTGCCCGTGAACCCGGAGCAGTCCCCTTCCAGCGCCAGGATCGTGCCCGCGGGCAGGTTTACTGTCAGAGAATCGGAACCGGCCAGCGCGCCACTGAGCGTATTCGCCCCGCTGGTGACGTTGAGGACGCTCGCCGAGAGAATCGTGATCGGCGTGTTGGAGGACGCCACCGAATCCTGGCTGAAACTGAGCGTGCTGCCCGACAGGGTGATGGGGCCGGTACCCAGGACGCCGGTATCCGTGATCACCGCCGCCGCATTAAAAAAGGTCAGCGCGTTGTTCGTCGGGGGCGCGGCCAACCCGCCCACGGTGACCGGACTGGGGTTCGGCGCACTGTTGCTGACGACGACCTGGGCCCGGTAGAGGGTCAGCATATTGGTGCTGATGGGGCCGCCGAGCTGGCAGTCGATGATTTGGATGCCTTGGGCGTTGTAGATTTCGAAAGTATTCGTTGGCGCCGTGATGTTCACGTCACACAGCGTGAAGTTGGAAACCAACATCTCCGGCAGGCCCCAGAGAATACCGGCGATATTTCCGCCGACCGACGTCGCCGTTACGTTGCTAATGATCACGTTTTGCCAGACCGGCGTCAAGCTGGTGACCTGTTGCACGACGTCCGTGGATGCCATGTAGGGGCTGGCATTGAACGAAGTCTGCGGGGATCCGATCTCATTGTAGTAGCTGTAAATCGCGATCGGGAAGTTCACGTTGGTCATCGTGAGATCGAGATACCGGAGGTTTTGCACCACGCCGCCCCGGCCCCGGTCCGACTTCATCTTGATGCCGTACTCCGTGCCGTTGAACGTGCAGTTGCTCACGAGCAGATCATGGACACCGCCGGAAGTGATGCTGCCAATGGACAAACCGTGTCCGGTGCCGAACGTGCAATTGGAGACCGTAATTCCCGCCGCCGCGCCGCTTCCGCCCAGTTCGATATTGTCGTCACCGCAACTGATCCAGCAATTGCGAACCAGCATGTTGGTCGACGACACATCCATCCCGTCCGTGTTGTGGGAATCGAACGGCGTGTTGACCGTCACTCCCTGGATCGTCACGTTGATGTTATTGCCCTTCAGCACCATGTGGAACGTGGGCGGATTCTGGAGCGTCACGCCCTGGATCAGCGCGTTGGAGCAACCGCTCAGATTGATGAACGGCGGCCGCGTGGAGGCCAGCGGGTACCACCAGTTGGTTCCCTGACCATCGATCGTTCCCCCGCCGTTGATCTCGACGTCGTGCAGGTGCGAACCATTAATGAACGGGGTGCTGGCCAGCGGCCAACTGCTCATCGGAAGCATGCGCAGCACCGTGTTCGTGTCCACCTCCAGGCAGACCATGCTGGCCAGCGTGATCGGGCCGCTCAGGTAATTCGTCGACAGGCCCACCGCTGACACCACGACCGTGCCTCCGCCAAGGGTCGACACCGCATTAATCGCGTTTTGGATCGCGGTGGCGTTGTTGGCCACGCCGTCGCCGAGCGCACCGAACGCGGTCACGTTGGTGCTCAGAGCCGGAATAGTTGGCAATGGTGGGTCACCATAGACCGTCGGCGGCGCAATGTTGGTGACGATGATGTAGTTGACCAGGTTGGTCAGGCTGAAGCCGCCGACCCCGAAAACATAGAGGGAAACCGAGTTGGTGCCGGACACCTGGTACGTGTGACTCACGGTGGTGGCCGTGGTGCTGATGATGGAGCCATCGCCAAACTGCCAGAGCCGATTGGTGATAAGGCCGCTGGAAGTGTCGGTGAACACCACCGTCAACGGTACGGCGCCGAGTGTCGGGCTGCCGCTGAAGCTGGCCACGGGCGGAGCTGAATTGGTCACGACGATGTAACCGGTCTGGGTCAGGTTGCTCGAGCCCAGCGGACCGGAGACTGTGAGGCTCACCGTGTCGACGCCGGAGGTCGCATAGCTGTAGGCGACGGTGGTCTCGGTCGTATTGGTGGTCCCCCCATCGCCGAAGTCCCAGAACCGGTTGGTGATCGTGCCGATGGAGGTGTCTGTAAATGTTACGAGCAGCGGCGCCGAGCCGGTCGTCGGGCTGCCGCTGAAATTGGCCACGGGTGCCGCCTCGATAATCGTCAGCGTGGCGTTGGAGCTGACAACGGTCCCGGCCGCGTTCGAAACAATCACGGAGTACGTCCCGGCGTTGATGTCCTGCGCGTTGGTGATGGACAGCGTGGCGCCGGTCGCGCCGGCCAGCACGTTGGTGGTGTTGAACAACCACTGATAGGATGGATCGGGAACGCCGGTGGCCGCCACGCTGAACGTCGCGATCGTCCCGGCGGTCACCGTCATGCTGACCGGGTTGGTCAGGATATTCGGAGCCAGTTGCGGCACCCAACCGTACAGCCAGCACGTGGCGGAACTGGCGCAGGCCAGCCGGGGGTCGCCGTTGGTGAGCACGGTAAGGCCCACGTCGACGGCCGCCGAGTTGTCCAGATTGCTGTTTCCGTATTCCCAGAGGATCTGGCTGCTGAGAACGGCTGCGGATGGCGACACGTAGCCGTTGCCGCCGGTGGTGTCGATGTTGCAGTTGATCCACGCGGCGACACCGTCGGGATAGCCGTTTGCATCCGACATCGTGATATTCGAGACTGTGCCACTGGCTCTTGTGAGCCGGCAGTCCACGAACGAGAAGCCGTTGCTGGCGTACTTGCCGTCCGGTCCGAGCCAGCCACCGGGTGTGGTACCATTGTCGGTGCGCGGCGCGGCCAGATTGTAATTGCTGGCTGTGGGAATCGTGCGACATTCGCAGTTGGTGATGAACAGATTGCCGCCGCCCCAGAAGTAGTCGTAATTGCCCTGAATGAGGCTGTTGTAGAAATAGCCCTGCGACGAGTTGGCATTGGCCAGAATCGTGTCCTGACGGCTGTCCACCTCGGCATTGTTGAGGATGAACTGTTTGGCTCCCGTTTCAATCATCAGCGCTTCGGCCTGCGAACCGCCCTGCGCCGTGGTGTTGACGACCGTCATGTTCTCAATCGCCAGGTTGTTGGCGTAGATCTTGAACGCCATGCGGTAGTGGGTACTGGCATTGTTGTTATTGTTGTTGGCGTATCCCACTACCGTGCCGGTCCGGCTCTGGCCGCGAAACGTGATGTTGTTCTTGGACCTTGTATCGACGATCTCCGTGTAGGTGCCATTGCGGATATTGATCAGCGTGTAGGTCGTGTTCCCGTTGGGTAACGAATCCACCGCGCCCTGGACGGTGGCGAAGTCGCCGCTGCCATCGGCGGCCACGACGACATTGTTCGGGTTGGCCGGGCCGGTCGGCTTGGTGGTAAACGCCCAACCGTTGGAGGTTGTGATGCCGGCATACAGCGCGCCGTTGGTGTCGGTGAACAGGCCGGCATCGACGGTAACGTAGTACTGTTGGTTGGTCGACAACACGCCCAGGTGCGGATAGATCGCCGCCGTGTTGCTGGTGATGATCACCGGGTAGGTCGCAAACGATTCCGTCGCGATGGTTCTGACCTGCAACAGGCCGTGGCTCGTGTCGATCGTGTCCACGGGCGTGGTGCTGTTGGTCGAGTTGTAAATGTTGATCTTGCCCGTGTGGCTGAGAACAGGCGTCTGGCTGAAGGTGATGAACAACGGCGTGTCGTAGCACACGTTGGTGGCGCCGTCGGCCGGCGTCAGCGTGGCGGTCATCGCCGAATCAACGGTCAGCACGGCATTCGAACTGGTCACCGATCCAGCGGAATTGGCGATGAAGACGCTGTAGGTCCCGGCATTGGCCGGGGTCGCACTGGCAATCGTGTAGGTGGCATTGGTCGCGTTATTGATGGGCGTGCTGCCGAAATACCACTGATAGGTGGGGGCCGGGACGCCGTTGGTGGAAACCACCGTGAACGAGGCTGTCTGCGTGTTCGTGACCGTGAGGCTCTGCGGTTGCGACTGGATGGACGGGGCAACGATGACGTACAAAGTCGCAGCGTTGGTCGCGCTACCGGCGACGTTGTTGGCAATCAGGGTATAGACGGACCCATCCTGCGAGTACTGGACATTGGTCAGGATGAGGGGAACATCTGTCGCACCTGAGATGGGCGCGCCGCCCAGGTACCATTGTACTGTCGGCGTGGGATAACCGGCCACGGCCGCATTGAACGTCCCGTCGTTGCCCTGGATCACGGTCTGGTCGGTCATCCCGCTGATGCTCGGCGCCACGTTGCCCTGGGCCACCGTCAACGCCATGCAGTTGGTGGACGCGCCGTCGCTATTGGTGGCGATCAGGCAATAGCTGCCGGTGTCGTTGGTTTGTGCGTTTGCGATGGTCAACGTGGCGGTGGCACTACCCGAATTGGTGGACCCGTCCGCCTGGGGGCCATCCGTCGTGTTGACGCCATTGAATTGCCAGTACACGCCCGGCGTCGGAACGCCCGTAACCGTCGCGCTGATCACCACGGCCGAGCCGGGGGTAGCGACCTGGTTCGTGGGGCCGACCATGCCCGGCACGACGGGCATGTAGGTGACACCGAGGATGCCGGCCGAGGCCAACTGATTTGTGTTCCACAATTTGCTCGGATCCAACGGCGGCAGGCTGATCGTCGAAAAGCTGCCGGCCTGGGTGCCGACGAAAAGCTGGTACTGGTCGCCGATGTTCAGCGGCGCGACCCCATTGGTGATCACGGTCAACGTGCCTGCTTCCGTGAGCGTGCCAATCACGTTGAGCGCGTCGTTGCTTCCGGGCTGGCTGTTATCGAGCTTCATAATCGTCGTCGATCCTGAGGCGAGGGTCAGGTTGTTGGAAACAGTCAGTGTTCCCGCCAGCGTACCGGAGCCAAGCGACAATGTCCCCGCGCTCGCGAACACGACATTGCCAACAATTGTGCCCGAGCCGCTGACGGTGCCCGAGGTGTTGGTAATGTTGGCCGAAACACTCAGGACGCCACCGGACAGGCTGAGGTAGTTCCCCACGCCTGTGACGGTCACGTAGATCACGTTGGATACAGTTCCATTATTGCCAATCAGAAGCCCATTGTTTTGGGCCGAGGCGTTGCCGAGGAAGAGGTTCGTCGTGCCGCCGCAATCCCAGAGTGCGCCCCCTTGAACGGTCGCGGTATTATTCGAGGCGTTGGAGGAGGCGCCAATGCTTCCTGTGTTCCTGGTAAACAACCTGCCGCCCGTGTCCAACAGCAGCGAGTTGAAAAAACCCGCATTCCCGACCTGGATCGTGCCCAGGTCAACCATCGAACCGGAATTGGAGATCACCAGCGAACAGGACGAGGAGCCCGAGACGCTGCCGACCAGGCTGGCCGCTGAATTCGACCAGGACGAATTTGGGCCGCTAATGACCAGCTTGGAGCCGTTGGCGGTCAGGTTGTTGGCGATGACGAGGTTTCCCGCCGCGACAAAACCGTTGGTCAGGTACACGGTGGTTGCTCCGTTTTGCCGCCCCACGATCATCCGCGCGTTATTGGTCGAATTGGTGCAGAGTATCGAGCCGCACGAAATGTAGATGATTGTTGTCCCCGTCTGACCCAGGACGAACCCCGACGCGGAGGTCGTATTGCCACTGAGGCCCGCAAAGATATTGGTGCCGAAATCCAGCGTCAGCGTCACGCTATTGCCGCCGCCGGAGGCGCCAAGCAGCACGTAGCCAATCCCGGAAAAGTTGTTGGTCAGTTGGATATCATACGCGCCGTTCTTGGCGAAGAGCGCGGTGTCGGCGCTCCCGCCGGGAGCACCGTTGGTCGTGCCGTCGGCCGTATTGCTCCAGTTGCTCGGGTCCGTGAAGACCCCGCCGCTTGGGCCAACCCAGGTGAAAGTGGCCGCGCGGCTGTTGATCGCGCTCGCCAGCAACCCCAGCCCGAGCGCCAATGCAGGTGCCACGCGAGATCTCCGGGATTCGCCGCTGTGTGCGCGCCAACGGGGCCGGATACGTCCCAGGTAACGCGCGGAGTGAACTGCTGGAACACCGTGAAGAAGGATCTTCATCGTCTCACCAGTATGGGTTTGCTGCGTGCCCGAAGAGGCCGTGCCGACGAGCGAAGCGCAAGCCATCGGCGCAACCGGACACACGAGCCCCGTCAAATCCCGGCAGGACCCACCTTGGGGCAATCATGACCACGGCTCCCTCGGGACGAAACGGTACGGTATGTTGAGTCGTTCTGTTCAAACGTCGGGTGCTTCAGGAGTCCGCCGACGGACCATTTCCGGCCCGCCTTTATGAAAGCACTCCAATCCGTCGGTTAACTGCCGCACGATGTGTGCCAGCCATTCCTGCGCCTGATCGCCCGAAAATGGCCATGCAATCGTTGGCATTAGACGCTGGATCTCAGGCACATCCGCTCGAGCTGGATTCGAAATTAAGAATCTGGCCTCACGTAGCATCAGGGTCGAACGATTTCGTAAGCTATCTCGACGAGCGGATTTGCGCCGAGAAATGGGCGAGATCTATGCAGTGTGCGTGACGGTGCTCTCACGTCATACCACGCCGTGCTTGCATTCGCGGCGGGGTTGGTTTAGGAAACTGGCCGCTAAAACCTGGAAAGGAAGCACCCACCAGATGGAATCGAATATACTGCAGAATCTGTATGTGTTTTTGCTGGCGACGTTCCTGGGCCTGGAAGTGATCCGGCACGTTTCGCCATTGTTGCATACGCCGTTGATGTCGTTGACCAACGCCATCTCGGCCATCGCGGTCGTCGGCTCGATTGTCATTGCCGGTGAACAGCGGACGACATTGAGCGCCGTGCTCGGAACGGTTGCGGTCGCGGCCTCGATGACCAACATCGTTGGCGGCTACATGATCACCTACCGCATGCTGGTGATGTTCAAGAAGCGCGAACCCAGGAAGTCGTAATGGAACATCTCATTCAATTTGTCTATATGGCGGCGGCGGCGTGCTTCATCCTCGCCTTGAAATGGATGAGCGCCGTGCCGACCGCCCGCCGCGGGGTCATCACGGGCATCCTCGGAATGACGCTGGCCGTCGGCGGCACGTTGCTGTTGCTGGGACCCGAGGCGAACGCCCGCGGCTGGTTCGAAACCTATCGCTGGATCCTGGTTGCGTTCGTCGTCGGCACCATCATTGGTGTGCCGATGGCGATGATGCCGATGACTGCTGTGCCGCAGCGAACTGCGTTGTCGCACGCCTTCGGCGCGTTGGCCGCCGCGCTGGTTGGGACGGCGGAGTATTACCTGCGGGGCGCCAGTCTCACCCATTTCACGATGACGGCGTTGGGCATCGAAGTACTCTTGGGATACCTGACGTTTACGGCGAGCTTGATGGCCACCGGAAAGCTCCAGGAAATTCTCCCTACGCGTCCCATCACCTATCGTGGGCAGAACTTCGTCAATTTCACCCTGATCGGCATCGCCGCCGCCTGTGCCGTCGCCCTGGTCATCGATCCGTCCAAATCCTGGCTGTTCCCGGTCATCTCGGTGTTGGCGCTCATTTTCGGCGTGTCGCTGATCATCCCGATCGGCGGCGCGGACATGCCCACGGTCATTTCGCTGTTGAACTCCTACGCCGGTCTCTCGGCCTGCGCGATGGGCTTCGTGCTCGACAACAAACTGCTCATCATCGCCGGCGCGCTCGACGGTTCCTCGGGCTTCATCCTCTCGGTCATCATGTGCAAAGCCATGAACCGCTCGTTCACCAACGTCCTGTTCGGGGCGTTCGGACAGGTCCAGGTGGCCGCGGCCGCCACGGAAAAACGTCCCGTCCGCAGCGCGGCCCCCGAAGAAGCGGCGGCCTTGCTGGAATCGGCCAACGCCGTGATGATCGTGCCCGGCTATGGCATGGCGGTCGCCCAGGCCCAGCACAGCGTCCGCGACCTGTACGACGCGTTGACCAAGCAGGGCGTGAACGTCCGCTTTGCGATTCATCCCGTGGCAGGCCGCATGCCCGGCCACATGAACGTGTTGCTGGCCGAAGCCGACATCCCTTACGACAAACTGCTGGAGATGGACGAAGCGAATGCCGAGATGCCCCAGACCGACGTGGCGCTGATCATCGGCGCCAATGATGTGACCAACCCCGCCGCCCGCACCAACAAGGCCAGCCCGATCTACGGCATGCCGATCCTCGACGTGGACAAGGCGCGCACGGTCATGGTCATCAAACGCAGCATGAACCCCGGGTTCGCCGGCATCGACAACGATCTCTATTACCAGGAGAAGACGCTGATGCTGTTCGGCGACGCCAAGGGATTCACCTCGCAGATTCTGAAGAGCCTGAGCAACGCCAACGGCGGCAGCGGCCTGCACTGAGGCTCCCGCCGAACCACTCGACTCAGTCGTTGTCATGTGGATCACGGCGTGCGCGCCCCGCCCGTTTGCCGGAGGTCTCATTGCAGGCCATTGAGGATGACCTCCAGTATCGGCAGGAACATCGCGAACACGATCGTGGCGACAATCACCGCCAGGAGCACAATCATGATCGGCTCCAGCAGCGACGTCAGCGCTCCCACGGCGTTGTCCACCTCTTCGTCATAAATGTCCGCCACTTTGATCAGCATGTCCGGCAGAGCCCCGGTCCGCTCGCCGACCCCAACCATGCTGATGACCATCGGCGGGAAGATCTTCGTGGCTTTTAGCGGCTGCACAATCGGCTCGCCTTCCTTGACCGCATCATGCACGCGGGTCACCGCGTCGGCGATCACGGCGTTGCCGGCGGTTTCGCGGACGATGCTGAGCGCCTGCAGAATGGGAACCCCGCTGGAAATCAATGTTCCCAGCGTCCGCGCGAACCGGGCGATACCGACCTTGCGGATGAGTTGACCGAACAGAGGAGCGCGGAGCTTCAGCGAATCGATCGCGTAACGTCCTTTCGCGGTCCTGCCGACGATCTTGAAGGCGATGAACAAGCCAATCGCGGTAAATGCGATCAGCACCAGTTCGTGTCGCACCATGTTGCAGACATCCACAACGAAAACCGTCAATCGTGGCAGCGGCTTTCCATTCAGCAGGTCGCTGAACACATCCTGGAAGGTTGGCACAACCTTCACCATCAGCAGCACGACGATAATCATGGCCATCGTCATCACAACGCTCGGGTACACCATCGCCGCAATGACTTTGCCTTTGATTTTCTGCGCTTTTTCCTGGAATTCGGCCAGCCGCTTCAGGGTGACCTCGAGCATGCCACCGGCTTCGCCCGCCCGCACCATGTTCACGTACAGCTTGCTGAAGATTTGCGGATGCTGGGCCAACGCATCGCTGAATGTGCTGCCGCCTTCGATGCTCTCCGTCAACCGGACCATCGTCCGCTGCAGAACCGCATTCTTCTCCTGCTCGCGCAGCACCTCGATCCCTTGGAGCAGCGGCAGACCCGACTCGATCAATGTCGCCAGTTGACGCGTAAACGAAGTCAGCACTTTGGATCGCACCTTGTTGTTCGGAAAGAACTTCAACTCGATCCGACCCACGCCCTTCCTGGCGAGATGCTCCCGAGGCTTGGCAACATGCGTAGGGGTGGACGGGGGCCGACTCAGCTTGGGGATCGTGACGACCCGGCTGACGTTCGTCGGGAAATACCCCATGTCACGAATCCGTCTCAGGGCGTTGGTGGTGTCGTCACCGTCGAGAACACCGGCGATCTCCTTGCCTCTTGTATCTACCGCGGCGTAATTGAATCTTGGCATACGGACCTCCTCTCTGACTACGTGGTCTCAAAGACTCGCGCCCATCTGCATTCACCATCCATAATGCTTTGCTCCATCCAATTAGACAGCGCCCAGGTCACATCCTCACGACCCTGTGCCAACCCCGCCATCCTCTCGCTCTCGCTCTTGCTCCTATTCTCCCTCGACCTGCTTCCCCCGCCCGCTTTCGCGAACGCCTCCGCCGCTGTCGAGGCATCTCCGCACAGCGCCAAAACCCCCCGAACGAAGCCAAACGAAGCCAACCCGTTTTTCGACATTTCGCGTTTTGCAACTACCGATAGCCGAATCACATACAATCGCGGCGGACGCCAGAAACCGTTGGCTTCGTTTCGCAGAAACACGGGGGTGGGGGTAACCCCCTGCCACTCTTTCTCTTGCTCGTACTCTTGCTCCCCCCGTTTGGACTGCGGCGACTGGTCGCCGCTTTGCCGTTCGCCCGCCATCGCCTCGCGCAAACGTCTCCTCGCACCTTACGGGGGAGCCGAGTCCGACGGAGCCGAGTCAGCGAGACGCGCCGAATGTGTGCCCACGGCGCAAACCCCGCTGTCGTGTGCGGGAAAGGACTAAGGTGAGGGGTGGGGTCTTTCATTGCCCGGTCGGAAAGGGCTTGGGTGACGGGGCTTTGTACCATCTTCCAGCCGACCGCCGACCGCGCCAACCATCAGCCATCAACCATTTTGCGTTGTTTCAAAGAACGACGGCCCGACGAGTATCACCACGCAAGTACAACTGCCTGCCGCCGTGGCCGCATGTTGCGATGCCTAATCACCACCCAGCTTAACCCAAACGGAAATGAAAAAAAGCGACAGCTACCACCTGCCCGTGTCTCATTTTCGGCGGGGACGCCGCCACCACCCCGATTTCCCTCCGTTGTGCGCCGGTCTCCTGACCGCGCACAATCCCCGACCGAAGGTCTCCCGTCTCAGGCCTCACCTGCCCCGAATTCTTTTCGGGGCTGGCCCAAGGCGCCGCCGCTCCGGTTGTCAGCCTGTGCCTGCCGCAAGCCGAACGAAACGGAGCTGACCGCGGGCCTGCCCGAGGGCCTACACGATCGAGAGGGACTTGAGGCGAAGATGTAGCGGCGTTTCTGTGAAACGCCGAATTCTCATCGATTCGGGCAACAGCCCGTCAAGAGTTGACCCCGGAGACTGCTCCCTTCAGTTCTGCTCTTCGCAAAGGGTGCGCCGTCAAGACTCAAGTCAGAGGATGCAAATGTATCAATGATTAGAAACGGTATCAGACCTGACCCTACGTCGTTTAACAAAGAGGCAGCGCTGTATCGATGCATTGTACTACCATGTATCGCCTCCGGTCAGCCCCGCATCGTCACGCACCGGCCGGTTTTCGGCTTCGGCGGACTTGCGACAGTACGTGAGCTACCCGGGCACGGTCAATGTGTGAGTCGGCGTCCTTGGTCATGATGTTCAGGAACCGATGGGCACTGATCGGACGATCCGCGATGAGCTTTCCGTTGTAGAGGATGCTGAACACGCCATACGGCGTTGGAAGCTCCCGTGACGCCCTGGCGCTGCCGACTCGAACCACCTTTGGCTCCAGCCCCAACGTCCTGGACGCCTCGGCAATCCTCTCCGCCGATTTTGCAGCATACGGGCACTGATCGGCAGCCAGGATCGTGAGACCCTTCCGGTACCTCTCGAACAATCGCTCCCGTTCGACAATGAAACGGGGATCAGGGGCTGTCTTCTGGAGTTTTTTGACGAGCAGTTCATACGGAGGGATGCGGTCCACCGAGACAAAACCCGCCTTGATGAACAAATCGCTCCCTGCCATGAAACTATCCGAACTCGTCACCACGGCGACCCCTCGACACTTGCTCGTCTTCGCGTCCCGGAGACAACTTTCCAAGAGAAGAGACCCGAGCCCTTTCCCCTGGTGTTTGCGGTTGACCATCAAGCAATGGATGACAAGGTAACCCGCCGCCTCCACGGGTCTCCACGCGTGACGGCCAGGAGCATACTCGATCATCCCCACATCACCGAATTTCCGTGAGCGGAGCACCTTGTACCTCAGGCCTTCCGCATAACGCTTCCGGAGCCAATTCGATTTCCAACGGTATCCCAGGTTGTTGGGTTTTTTGTTGCCACAGAAGCTGCAGTCGCCGACGTTCTCGGCATTCGTGTCGATGACTTCGTAGTCTCTCATCGCCGTCTCCGGGACCAAGACCTACCCTTGCCACCCCACACCAACGCTCCAATACTCCAGTACTCCGGTACTCCAGTTCAGTTACGCCGGCTTGGTTCCGTTGTGGGTGACGCACGCGCCCTTGATGATCTCGTCGCTGAAATCGAGATTCAGCTTGCCGTCCTTGACCAGCAGCTTGAGCAACTCGACGACGTTCCGTCCATACAACTGGCTGGCGTGCACGGGCAACGTGCTGGGCAGATTGGTCGGCCCGATGAGCGTGACGCCGTGCTTGACGACTTCCTTGTCGGCTTCGGTCAATTCGCAATTGCCGCCGGTCTCGGCCGCCAGATCCACGATGACCGAGCCCGGCTTCATGGCGGCGACGGTTTCTTTGGTGATCAGGCGGGGCGCGGGCCGGCCGGGAATCAAGGCCGTGGTGATGACCACATCGAATTCCTTCGTCTTGTCGGCCAGCATTTGCTGCTGCTTGCGTTTCGCGTCGTCGGACAGCTCCTTGGCGTAACCGCCCTTGTCCTGCGCGTCTTTGATGCCGAGATCGAACTCCAAAAACTTCGCGCCGAGGCTTTCGACCTGCTCCTTCACCACGGGCCGCACGTCGTAGCCCCACACGACCGCGCCGAGCCGGCGCGCCGTGGCGATGGCCTGCAATCCCGCCACGCCCGCGCCGAGCACGAGCACCTTGGCGGGACGGATCGTGCCCGCGGCCGTCGTCATCATCGGCAAATATTTGCCGAGAGAGGCGGCGGCAATCAATACCGCCTTGTAGCCCGCCACGTTCGCCTGCGAGGACAGCGCGTCCATGCTTTGCGCGCGACTGATGCGCGGAACGGCGTCCATGCTGAACGCCGTGACTTTGCGCGCCGCCAGGCGTTTCACGAGATCCGGATTGACCGCCGCGTAGAGGAACGCAATCAATACCGCGCCTTCCCGCAACGCGTCGGCTTCATGCTTGCCCAGCCGCGGATTTTCCTGCGGCCTGTGAATTTTGACGACGATGTCGGAATCACTGAACAAAACGTTCGCGCTGACGATTTTGGCTTTGGCCTTCTCGTAATCGCTGTTGGAGAAAAACGCGCCCGCGCCGGCCCCGTCTTCCACGAGGACTTCGAGGCCCAGTTTGCCAAGCGCGGCCAATGACTCCGGCACCAGCGCGACGCGACGTTCGTTCGACACAATTTCTTTTGGAATTCCAATTTTCATGGGGTAATCGGCCTGCTCGTATACCAAACCCGCGCCCCATTGTCATCCCCTTTCCGCGCGCCGTGATGGTGGGGCGGGCGTCTCGCCCGTCTCGTTGTAGCCTCCCCAAACCGTGGACGTCTCGCCCGCCTCGTTGCCGGTGTCAACGCGCCGGCTTGCCAACGGGATTCGGTTGCGGGTAGACTTCCGCGATGGACCCCATAGACGAACTGAAGCAAAGCATCAAAGAAGCCGTCAACAACCTGGCCACCGCGCAACGAGCCTTGCAGGCGGCTCGCATGGGCGAGGCCGAGAAGGAGTGGCTCAAACAGCAGTTGGACACGGCGACCAGACAGGTCACCTCCCTGAATAACGGGGTCGCGCACTTCTCACCCAAACGCTAATCCCATATCCTGCCGACGCAGCCACGTTCCACTACGCGCTGTGGAGCGGTTCTCTACCAAACGTCGGCGTGTTGTCGATGGCGTCAGTCTTCGTCATTGGCCGGCGGATGCGCCGAACAACGACGCAGGTTTTGGAACAACCGCCACCAGTACACCGGCGCAAATACTCCATACTCGCCGATCGAGAATAGCAGATACCCCACGATGATCAACGCCGAGGGACGGATATGCCGATACGCCCCGTTCCGCAGCACCTCGCCCTGTGAGAAAATGTAAATATAGGGAAGACAGTTGTTGTACGGCCCAACGGCGGCGCCACACTCGGGACAGAACCATCGGTCATGTTCCTGGGGCGTGAAACACCGAAGACAGACCGGCACGCAATCCGGGTTCCTCAGTGCCGCCGTCAACTCCGGTCCCCATGGATCCGGCGGAACCGCGAGGCGACGCGTCCAACCCGCTGCCGCGACGCCCAGCCGCCATACGCAAAGCACCCCCACGACCACATAGATGAACTTCTCGATTCCCACAGCGCCGTCCATTCGCACGCCGATGGCAAGCCATCACCGCCGACAGGCAATCTGACGATACAACTCGGACAATCCAGTCTCACGTCCGGGCGAAAACTGCAAGAACGATCGCAGAGACAAGGCGCCGCCGCTGTGACACAAAACTGGCGACCCCAACAGGAGGGGGCTGAAGCAGGTTGTCTGGCGGTTTCACGAGATGGACATGCGGCGGGAGGGACTGAGTGTACCACCAACGAGCCGCGCGCTGCCTTTGACCCGCGGTTGGTGCGACAGATCATTCTTTCACTGACCGGCTGTCGCTCGCGCCAAAGCATGCTGGGCCGGGACAAAATCCGGCTTGAGACTCAGGGCCTGCTGGTAGTGTTGGATGGCCTCGGGTGTGCGCCCGAGTGTTTCCAAAGCGAGTCCCAGATTGTAGTGCGCCTGAGCGAGATCAGGCCTGGTCTGCAACGCCTGCTCGAAGTGACCCATGGCGTCTTGCAGTTTGTCCTGCCCCGCCAAAATCATGCCCAGGTTGTTGTGCGCCTCAGCGAAATCGGGCTTGGCCCGCAGCGCCTGCTCGAAGTGACCGGTTGCCTCTTGGAATTTGCCCTGGCCCAGCAGAACCGCGCCCAGGTTATTGTGGGCCTCGGCACAGTTCGGATTGATCCGCAATGCCTGTTCGTATTGAGTGATCGCTTGAGGAATGTGGCCCGACTGCTGAAATCCAATCCCCGAGTCGCTGTGTGCCTTGGCGCACCGCACAACGCCCTGTGACAGGTTAAACGCCACCGAGGCAAGCAGCAACAGGCTCCAGCCCCAGCGCAGCGCGCTCCGCCAGAGTGGACGGCCAGACAGCGCGCGCTCGACGCTCAAAACGCCGACCGCCGCCAGCAACACGAGTTCGGGCAGGAAATCCGCTTCATAACGCCCCATCCCGGAGACGAGGAGGCAGACCGTCAGCGCGACGGCGCCGAAAAGAATCGCCACTGAGGCCAGGAACGCACGCATCGTGGACTGCGCCTTCACGGATTGACCGCGCCACGCCAGCGGCACCGCGATTGCCAGCCACACCAGCGGAATGTTGGGCAACACACCGCCAAACATGGTCTCAACCCGATGATAGCCGGAGGGCAAGGGCGGCACCCTTGTTTCATCCAGGAAGGGGAATCGGCCCCCCCAGCGCGCCGGCTCCAGAAAATAGATCCGGAAGTTGAACCACAGAGACCGCGCACTGAGTACCTGCGGATTAAGCTGCCGGTCTCCTGCCAACTGGTAGCCAAGGCCGAACTCGAAGGGGCTACCGAACCGGAGGTAGTTGTAGAGCATCAGCCCCACTCCGATGAGGGTGACGGGTACCGCCGCGGCCAACAAGTCGGGCCAGACGGTTCGGCGCTCTCGCCATGTCTGCCCCACCGGCACCAGCAGGATTGCCGCTCCAAACAGTAATGACGGCCGTGCGCCCAAGGCGAGTCCGTACGCAAGACTGGCTCCAGCCAACCACCAGGCTCGCCGAGACGAGCGGTTCAGCGCATGCCAAATCGCCGCCAGCGACAGCATTGTAAGCGCGTATCCGCAACTGATGGGCACCTCCCAAACGGCACATCTCGTCAACAGCACGACCGGCACGAGCGTCACCAGGCCGAGCGCGAGCGCGCCCGCGGCCACCGCCAGAACGCTGACTTCCGCAAAGAACCGCCGCCAGAGCGCATGCAGCAGCCCTACGCTGACCAAAAAGCCGACAAGGCAGAAGGTCGCGCCCGCCTCAGATTGGGGCAGATAGTGGCCGGTCAGCGCCCAATAGGGCCAGAACAACACCAGGGCTGGAGTGACCCCGAAGTAGAGGTACAACTTCCCTTTGTAGTAGCTCATGTCCCACACCTCGGGATACGAATCATGTGTGCTCGGATCGTAAGGATCGGAGAGCTGCATCAACCCAGGCGGCACTTCTTTCTGTAGGTTGAGTTGGCCGGCGCAAAAACCTCGCACCAGCAAATTGTAGTAGTTGTCGGCAGCATCCGAGCTCGTCTGTCCGACAGCACCCTCGTGGGCGATGAACGCATACACCCCGATGACCAGCGCACACACGGCGCCCAAAATCCCGCGCTGGTTGCAGCGGAACTTTCGTCCGTTCTGCTCCACCGTTGACGGGATCTGCCCAAACATGATGCAGACAACAATATCAGTCTCGCATTGATGTCGAGCTTATTCCGCGCGTGATCTTGAACACGGCAAGGCTCTGGACGAAACACAACATCAACCAAAAGCAGGGGCTCCACCGCGTCCTTTTCCCCGAAGGCGTGATGGTTTCGGAGGCTGGATTTGGAACCCCGGCAACTTGCTCGATGTTCAACCTCTGGCAGCAGCCCCAAGCCGAAAAAAACAGATTGGCGACCCCAACGGGATTCGAACCCGTGTTACCGCTGTCGAGCCGAGGCCCAAGCGGGGAGACTTTACGCCGACCCATGACCTGCGTCCAACCCGCCACCGAGCCAAATGACCTCGCACTGCTTGGCGCGGCTTCCGCAATCCCGAGCCAACAGACCGGAACCGCGTCAGTGCTCTTGCCCGACTGCCCGCGACACCCTATCATCGACTTCATGGCTAAACGTGAGCCTAGCGCTAATGGTCCGCGTGAACAAACAGCCGAGTCAGCTCCCACCCTGTATGACACACTTGCGCGCAAGCCTTGGTTGCCAGCGCTGGTCTTGGCGGTTGTCACGCTCGCCGCATACTCGCCGCTTCTGCGGGGATCATTCCTATGGGATGACGACGCGTGGACGACGGGGATTGCACAACTGCTGCGGAATGTTTCGGGGTTGCGCCGGATTTGGTGCCAGCTTGCCGCCTTGCAACAGTACTATCCGCTTACCGCGACGACGTTTTGGCTGGATTACCATCTCTGGGGGTTCTGGACGTTGCCCTATCATGTCGAGAATGTCCTGCTGCACATCCTGGCGGCACTCCTTTTTGGGAAGTTGTTGTTGCGACTCGAAGTCCCGGGCGCCTGGTTGGCCGCTGCCGTTTTTGCGCTCCATCCTGTCATGGTCGAGTCCGCCGGCTGGATCACGGAACGAAAGAACGTGTTGTCACTGGTTCTATACCTTGGGGCGCTGTTGGTTTACGGACGGTGGAATTCGTTCTGGAAAGCGGGGGACGATTTCAGCCGGCGCGCAACGTATTCTCCCGGCCATCGAGACGACTATCGATTGGCTTGCCTGTTGGCCTTGGGCGCACTTCTGGCAAAGACCACGGCATTTTCACTCCCGGCGGTCATTCTGTTGATTGGCTGGTGGAAGCGCGGACAAATCCGCTGGCAGGAGGATGTCGTGCCGACTGTTCCGTTCTTTGCTCTGGCCATCAGCCTGGGTTTGGTGACGACCGCAGTGGAGAAAAACCATCTCGGCGCGAACGGCCCGGAATGGGCGTTTTCTTTGGCGGAGCGATGCCTGATCGCAGGCCGGGCGTTGGTGTTTTACGTCGGCAAGCTGCTCTGGCCCGCCAATCTCTGTTTCGTTTACCCCCGCTGGCAACTGGATGTCCACTCGGCGTGGCAATGGCTCTATCCCGGTCTGGCGGGTGGAACCGTGTCGGCGCTGTGGCTCGCCCGGAGGCGAATTGGACGCGGGCCGGCAACGGCAGCGTTCTTCTTTGTCGGCACACTGTTTCCGCTGCTTGGGTTCATGAACGCCTATTTTATGCGCTACTCGTTCGTGTGCGACCACTGGGTCTATCTACCCAGTCTCGGACCGATCGCGTTGGCGGCGGCTGGAATAGTCACGGCGTTCAAGCGGTTCCGGCGAAAGCCGGTGATGCTGGAATCAACCGCGTGTGGAACGTTGCTGGTGGTGCTGGCGGCGCTTACTTGGAGGCAGGGGCACGTCTACCGCGACGTGGTCACGCTTTGGCGGGACACTCTTGCGAAAAACCCCCAGTGTTGGATGGCACACACTGATCTGGGGTACACCCTGTTCAAAATGGGCAAGCTGCCGGAGGCGTTTGGCCACGCGCAAGAAGCCGTACGGCTTAATCCCAATAACGTCGAGGCGCACCTCAACCTGGCGAACGCCTTGGCCGAACTTGGCAGGACCCATGAGGCCATCGAGCGTTACCAACAGGCGCTGCGGATCAAGCCTGATTACGCCGAGGCGCATTACGATCTGGCGATAGTTCTGAATCGGGCTGGCAGACTCCAGGAGGCCATCGAGCACTATGAGCAGGCCCTACGGATCAAGCCCGACTTCGCCATGGCGCACTACAATCTCGGGCTCGCGTTGGAGAAGCTGGGGCGGATGCAGGAGGCCATCCCACATTACGAGCAGGCGCTACGGATCAACCCCGATTTCATCCAAGCCCAGAACGCCTTGGACCGGGCGCGGGCGGTTCAGTGACCACCCAGCGCCTGCGCCCAACCCGTCAACTGCGCCAATGGCGCGGCTTCCGGAATCCTGAGCCAACACGCCGGGGTCGCGTCAGCGTTCTTGCCCGACTGCGCGCGACACCCTATCATCGACCTCATGGCTACACGTGAGTCTGGCGATAATGCTCCGCGTGAACGGACCGCGTTGTCGGTCTCCACTTTATACGACAGTCTTGTGGGCAAGCCCTGGCTGTTGGCGTTGATTCTGGTAATCAGCACCTTTGTAGCCTACCAGCCAACATGGCATGCGGGATTCATCTGGGATGACGACGACCACCTGACAGCGAATCCCGCAATGACCGCGCCGCACGGCTTGCGGATGATCTGGTCGTCTCTGGCCACCTCGCGATATTACCCTCTCACCCTGACCAGCTTTTGGGTTCAACGACGATTGTGGGGCCTGAATCCGCTGCCGTACCATCTGGTCAACGTGGCTCTGCACGCTGCGAATGGTGTCTTGATCTTTTTTCTGTTGCGTCACCTGCAGGCGCGGCCGGCATGGCTGGCGGCGATGCTGTGGACGCTGCATCCGGTGAACGTGGAATCCGTCGCATGGATCACCGAATTGAAGAACACCCAATCGGGGTTGTTCTTCTTTTTGGCTGTGTGGTGCTATCTTCGTTCTGAGACCGGTTTGCGGCGACGTCGCTGGTACGGGCTCGCGCTGGCGTTTGGGTTGGCGGCCCCCCTCAGCAAGCCGTCAACCGTCGTGTTGCCCCTGGTCCTTCTGCTGTGTGTCTGGTGGAAGCGGGACTCCTGGACGCGAGCAGACATTCGGCGAATCGCGCCATTCTTCGTGTTCGCGCTGGGGGTCTCGGTGCTCACCGTGATGGAGCAAAGCGAGCACATCCAGCGGGCATGGACCCCGGAGTGGAATCTGGCAATGCCGGAGCGGTTTGTCATCGCCGGGAGAGCGGTTTGGTTCTATGCGTGGAAGGTGTTTTGGCCGGTCCAGTTGGCGTTCGTCTATCCCCACTGGCAACTGGACGCAAGCCGATTGCTGAACTGGCTGCCACTAGCCGGGCTGGTGGCCGTGGGCGTGCTCCTGTGCGCACGGCGGCGAGAACCCTGGGCACGGGCGGGATTGTTTGGGGGCGGCTTCTTCGTGCTCTCGCTCCTTCCAATGGTCGGGTTCTTCAATGTCTTTTACTTCCGTTACTCCTACGTCGCCGACCATTTTCAGTATCTGGCTTGCCTCGGGTTGGTCGCTCTGATTGCGGCCGCAGCCGCAACAATCTCAGAATGGGCCGGCCCATCCGGACGCACCCTCGGATCGCTCGCCGGCGCTGCCGCACTCCTGACATTGGGGGTGGGCACGTGGAGACAGACCCACGTCTATCAGGACTCGGAGACGCTCTGGCGCGATACCCTCGCGAAGAACCCCCGGTGCTGGATGGCACGTAACAATTTGGGAGCGGATTTGGCGTCATCGGGTCAGGTACAGGCCGCCAGAGAGCAGTATGAAGAATCCTTGCGGATTAACCCGACGAATGTTGAGGCCTACAACAATCTGGGAGTCCTTTTCTGGCAGCAGGGCAAACTTGACGAGGCCATCGAGGAGTACCGCCTGGCAGTGAAAATGAACCCGGATTCCGCCGAGGCGCACAGCATTCTTGGTGGAGCTTTGTTCCAGATCGGCCAGCGTGAGGCGGCGGTGGAACAGTACGAACAGGCTGTCAAGATTCAGCCCGACTCCGTCGAGGCGCACTGCAGTTTGGGAATCGTCTTGCAGCAACTGGGTGAACTCGACAAAGCCATCACGCAGTTTGAGCAAGCGTTACGGATCGAACCCTACCGCGCGGAGGCGCACTACTGGTTGGGAAATGCCCTCCAGCAAGCGGGCAGGATTGACGAGGCAATCAGGGAATATGAACGGATGCTGCAGCTCAGACCTGACTCCGCCCAGGCGCACTACAATCTCGGGCTCGCGTTGGAGAAGCTGGGGCGGATGCAGGAGGCCATCCCACATTACGAGCAGGCGCTGCGCATCAAACCCGATTTCATCCAAGCCCAGACCGCCTTGGACCAGGCGCGGGCGGGTCGGTGAAAGCAGAACCCCACCGGGCAGCTTCTGATCGGGGCCACCGCCCCCCGCGCTAAACATCGACTCACACCACCGATTCGGAAACTGCCGTTACGACTTTCTTGTGTTGGCTGTGGAATACGCGATTTTTCCAACAAAAATGAACTGGCGACCCCAACGGGATTCGAACCCGTGTTACCGCCGTGAAAGGGCGATGTCCTGGACCGGGCTAGACGATGGGGTCGCCGAAATTGCCGCGCGCGCAGGGTGCACTATAGCGAATAGATTCAGCTTGGCAACCGCGAAAGTGCAACGACGTTCCTGCGGTTCGCGCCACGAATCGCCGATGAGCCGCAAGCCCATTCTCAACTACACCGCGAGGATGTCCTTCTCCTTGTGGGACAGGACCGTGTCGATCTCCTTGATGTACTCGTCGGTCTTGTTCTGGATTTCCTTTTCCGAGTGTTTGAGCTCATCCTCGGTGATCACGCCGTCCTTCTGCAGTTTCTTGGCGAGATCGTGCGCGTGGCGACGTTCGTTGCGAATGGCGACGCGGCCGTCCTCCGCCATCTTCTTACAAACCTTGTCGAGCTCGCGCCGACGCTCCTGGTCGAGTTCGGGGATCGGGATGCGGATGATCTTGCCGTCGACGCGCGGCGTGATGCCGAGCTCCGACTTCATGATCGCCTTCTCGACAGCCTGCACGAGCGTGCCATCCCAGGGCTGGATGACGATCAGCCGTGGTTCGGGCGTGGAGATGCCCGCCAGTTCGCGCAACCGCATGTGCGCGCCGTAGGCGTCCACCTGGATGTTTTCCACCAGCGACGGCGACGCCTTGCCCGTGCGGACGGTGGCGAATTCGTTGTGCACGAATTCCAGCGTCTTCATCATCTTTTCTTCCATCGAATCAAGGACTTCTTGCAGAGTCATGGCTGACAGATTAGAAATTTCAGCCAGAGATGTCAACCACACGCACACTGCTCATCGACGCGGATGACACACTCTGGGAGAACAACATCTACTTCGAGCGGGTCACCGAGGAATACGTCGCCGCACTGGCGCGAAAAGGACGGAAGGCCGAGCACGTGCAGCAACTGCTCTGGGAGACCGAGCAACGCAACGTCAAGATCACCGGCTACGGCAGCCAGGCATTCTGCGAGTCACTACGCGAGGTCGCTCGACAACTCGGCGCGGACGATTTGGACTCGTGGATCCGTGAAAAGGAAACATGGATCCTCCGCCACCCCATCGAACTCATGCCCGGGGTGCGTGAGACCCTGCCCCGACTTCACGCGGTCAACCGCCTCATTCTGCTGACCAAAGGACGGGAAGAGGAACAACTCGGCAAACTGGACCGGTCCGGTCTCGCGCCATTGTTTCACGCAACCGAAGTCGTCTTCGAGAAATCGGTCGGGACCTACCGGGGCCTGCTGGCGAAGCACGGCCTGTCAGCCGAGCGAACCTGGATGATTGGCAATTCGCCGCGCTCCGACATCAATCCCGCTCGCGCCGCCGGGCTCGGCACGGTGTTCATCCCGTATCACACCACGTGGCAGCACGAACTCGAAGAGATCGCACCGGATGGCAGCACGTTGGTGCTGGAGAATTTCGGCCAGCTTGCCGAACATTTCCTGTAGTTGTTGATCAGGAAGGCGAGACTTGGGAGAACGAGGCTCCCGCCGAGCCAGTCCGTCTCCTCTCCCCTTGGGGGAGAGGATTAAGGTGAGGGGTGACGATCAATCGGCGGGAGGTTTCTACTCGCTCACCAACGTCCCGATCGGCTCGCCCAATATCGCGCGACGAATGTTGCCGTACTCGAACAGGTTGAAGACCACGATCGGGATGCGGTTGTCCATGCACAGCGAAAACGCCGTCGAGTCCATCACGTTGAGCCGCCCCTTCAGCGCGTCCATGTAGGTGAGCTTGTCGAATCGCTTGGCCGTGGGGTCGATTTTCGGGTCGGCGGAATACACGCCGTCCACCTTCGTCGCTTTCAACAGCACGTCGGCGTCGATCTCGCTGGCGCGCAGGGCGGCGGTGGTATCGGTCGAGAAATAGGGATTGCCCGTGCCGGCGGCGAAGATGACCACGCGGCCCTTTTCGAGATGGCGAACGGCGCGCAGACGGATGAATGGCTCGGCAATCGCGCGCATTTCGATGGCCGATTGCACGCGGGTGGATACGCCATTTTTCTCGAGCGCGTCCTGCAACGCCAGCGCGTTGATCACCGTGGCCAGCATCCCCATGTAATCGCCCGCCGTGCGATCGAGGCCATGCTTGCTGCCCGCCAGGCCGCGGAAGATGTTACCGCCGCCGATGACGATGGCCAACTCGACATCGAGTTGCTTGATTTCCCGAATCTCCTTGGCGATGGCATCGCAGGTCTCCGGCGAAATGCCGTACCCGCGGTTGCCGAGCAGCGATTCCCCGCTCAATTTCAGCATCACCCGGTGATACTTCGGTTGCGCCCCCGAGGTCGTCTTCATGACGACGGTTCTACACCCGGCCCCCCCGCTTGGCAAGCGCCGTAGTTGCCGGAGGTTGCGACTTTGGAATGCGCTGACTCGTCAGCGCTTTGATTCACCAGTCGTCAAAGCGGGTGCATGGACCCCGTGACGATTACCCGTCGCCGGTGTCCAATCTGTCGAGAGGAGAAGACTTCGATGAACGCGCCCTCGAAAAAGGCATGGGGCTACATGTTGGGACTTTCGGTCGTGTGCCTTCTTCTTCTCCTGTATCTGCTGGCGCTCCGTCAATCGCCGCCGCTTCCCAACCAGCCGCCTGCGACGATCGCCGAGGCGAAACCATTGGCGCAACGCGAGCCGCCAGCATTCGAGCCACCGGCTGAGTCGACCAAGGAGGAGGTGGCCCGCCGGACGGATAATTCCACCGTCACGAACGCCGCCGACCTCTACCGCCAGGCCTTCGCGCTGTACGCCGCGCTCACCAATGACGAAAAGAGCATTCTCGGTGATTGGCGCACCAACGTCGATGCGTCGGTCGAATCCGCTCTCTGCGAGAAGATTCGTCCCATCTGCGACCTGATGCATCAAGCGGCGGCGGTCACGAATTGTGACTGGGGCACCGACCCGATAATGCCCGAGACAAGGCTGCCCCAACTGAACCCTTCACGAAGCCTCGCTCGCGCCATGGTCTGGAATGCCGCGCACTGTCGATCGAATGACGCGACCGGGGCAGCGGACGACGTGCTATCAGTCCTGCAACTTGGCCACACCATTTCCCACACGGCCATCATCGGTTGTCTCGTGGACCTCGCGATCCAAGGGACCGCCTCATCGTATCTGGCCCAGCACGCCGGACTGTTTGGCCCCGATGACAACCAGCGACTAACGGCCGCCTTCAGCGACCCGTCCTACCAGGGAGAGCCGAGTCGGGCCCTGGAAGAGGAGGCCGATATCGCGGAGCGGGAGGCGGCGCGGCTGGCCGCGTTATCCGATGACGATGCAAGGAATGAATTGACCAACGGGTGGGTTGTGACGGCCGGGAACCCATTGACACCACCGAGCCGAGACGCCGCCGTGGCCGCGCTCAAACAGGTTGTCGCTGCGCAGCGGGAAATGGCGGAAGCCCTGGCTGTGTCCTGCGCGGACGGATATGCCGTCTGGCAGCGCAACTGGGATGCATTGCGCGCATCCAATCCGCTGACAGGAGGTTTTCTCGATAGTCTGGGTGCGTTTGCGGACAAGGCGGAGCGCGGGGAGGTCAACCGCGCGCTGGTCGTGGCCGGCCTGGCGGTGGCGGAAGGAGCGCCGGTGACGTTGTATACGGATCCGTCCAGTGGCCAGCCATTCATCTACACAAAGACAACCGACGGGTTTGAACTGAAATCCACCTACCAGATAAACGGCAAACCGATGACCATGCAGTTCAAGATGACGCCGTAGATTGTCATTCTGAACGGAGTGAAGAATCTCTGGTGTTTCGGCAGCGCCACCGCAGTGAGGTTAGGGAACACACATCGCCGCTTGCCCCCGTCGTTCCCCTTTGGCATGCTCCTTGTGAAGCGGCACTTCAATGAACACGCCCTCGAAGAAATCATGGGCTTATCTTCTGGCAGTCGTTGCGCTATGCTTCCTCGCGTTCCTGTATCTCCTGGCACTCCGTCAATCGCCGCCACCACCGAACCAGCCGGCTGCCACCGTGCCGCTGGCGAAGACACCAGCGCAACGCGAGGCGCCAGCATTCGAGCCACCGGCTGAGTCGACCAAGGAGGAGGTGGCCCGCCGGACGGATAATTCCACCGTCACAAACGCCGCCGATCTGTACCGCCAGGCCTTCGCGCTGTACGCCGCGCTCACGAATGACGAAAAGAGCATCCTCGGTGATTGGCGCACCAACGTCGATGCATCCGTCGAGGCCGAATTGTGCGAGAAGATTCGCCCCATCTGCGACCTGATGCACCAGGCATCCGCCGTCACGAATTGCGATTGGGGAATTGGACCAATCACGTTCGACACGAGGCTCCAGCATTTTCCGGCTTCGCGGAAGATCGCTCAAGCAGCCCTTTGGAGCGCTGCACACTGCCGGTCGAACGATGTTACGGGAGCCGCCGTGGATGCGCTATCGATTCTGCGACTCGGCCGCAGCATCTCACAGACCCT
>DATKNW010000026.1:0-84581 GCA_035541135.1 Verrucomicrobiia bacterium | reverse complement strand
CGCTGCCATTAGCGGCTCGCACAACTCCATTCCCATTGATGGTCACGGTGTCACCGAATGTCAGCGTGCTGCAAGTCGAGACGACATGGGCACCGGCATCGACCGTGACGGCTCCGTTGATCGTGCCGCAGCCGGTCAGGGTGGCATTGTTGGCAATCTCCACACCGTTGCCGAACCAGTGTGTGCCGCCGGACACGGTGAACGTGGCCGCGCTGCTGCCGTTGCCGACGACGAACGACTGCGCATTGGTGACCACCGTGCCGCCGCTCGTCAGCGCGCCCCCGGCCAGCGCGATCTGGCTGTGCGTACCATTCGTCAGGACGAGGTTGTTGGCCTGCACCAGGCCACTGGAGATCGTCAACTGACCCACACCGTTGCTGCCAATGACCAGGCTGCCGCTGGGCGCTTGAAGTTGCCCGCCACAGACCAAGACCATGCCGGTGCCCACGATCAGGTCCGCGCTGACACTCAGCGTTCCGCCGGCCAGCGTCAACGTGCCGATGCCCCCGGGCGCGCCGGAGGTGCCCACGACGATCGTCGAGGCCTGCATCGTGCCGCCGGAGAATGTCAGTTGCCCGGCTCCCTGGTCGCCCACGGTCGTAGTGTTGCCGTTGGCCGCCACCTGCCCGCCATTGACCCAGACCGAGCCGGTCGAGCCGGCCAACAATCCGATGTCCAGCGTCGACGAAACCGTTAGTTGGCCGGACTGCACCGTCAATGTCCCTTGCGAGTTATAACCGACTTCGAGCAACCGGCAACTCGCGCTGCTGGCGTTGTCTGCCGACATGGTCATGGCCCCGGGATGGGTGTAGCCGCACCAAATCAGGCCGTTCTGAATCGAAACCGAGCCACCATCGACGACCAGATCGTTGGCCACCACAAGGGCGTTGCTGCCGACCAGATTGACCAGCCCGCCGCGTTGAACGGTCAATTGCCCCTGCCCGCCGACGCTGCTGCCCAACAGAATCTCGTTGGCCACGACCGTGCCGTTGGAGACGGTCATCGCGCCCGTCCCGCTGCCGCCGGTGAGCGTGCCGTTGTTACCGATGCCAATCGTGCCGTTGGTGACCACCACCTCGCCGCCCGCCACCATCACGGTGCCCGTGGAATTGGCCGAGCTGGCCACCACGAGGTTCGATCCCACCTGCATGGCACCACTGGAAACGGTGATGCTGCCGTTGTCCACCTGGTAGGTCTGGGTGTTCTGGACCGCGCCGCCGTTGGTGACGATCAGATTGTCCGTCTTGAACGTGGCCGTGCCGAGAATCACCGAGCCGGCGTTGACCACAACGCTGCCGGTGCGGCTGGCGTTGGTGGCGATCAGGCTGCCGCCATTGGTGACGGTCAGGCTGCTACTGGCGCTGCTGATGTTGACGGAATTGGCCGACTGCACCGCCGAGTTGTTCACGACCATCGCGCCGTTGGTGCCAAGCGTCAGAACGCTGAGGACCTGCAGCGGAGTCGCCGTGCCGGCGTTGTTCACGAACAGCGTATTGGTTGCGCCGCTTGGCGCCGAGACGGTCAGGTTGTTGATCGTCATGAAGAGGTTGCTGCCGGCTGTCGTTGCGTCGATTGCCACGGTCTTGGTGCTGGCATTGGTGATGAAATCAGCCACATCGGATAACGACGGAGGAACGCCCAGCGACCAATTCGACCCTGTCTCCCACTTGCCGCCGGCGGCGTTTTTCCAGGCATTTAGAAGCGACATTCTGAACACGGTCCCGCTCTTGCTTGTGCCTCCCCATTGGGTAGTGCCGTAGAGGCTGCCGTCGTTGGCCTGCACCAGACCGGCCGAGGGCCACGCCCCATCGCTGCCGCCGAACGAGTGAAGAGTTGCCACGTAGCCGCTCGCACTGACCCAGAACACGGTGCCGGAACCGCTCGTCCCGCCGTAGAAGGTCGCCCCGTAGAGACTGCCATCGCTGCCCTGCACCAAACCGGCGGGATTACTGCCATCGCTGCCGCTGAACGAGTGAAGTGTTGTCAAGGTGCCAACCGAACTGATCTGGAATACGGTGCCGGAGCCGGTTGCCCCACCGTACTCGGTCGTGCCGTAGAAATTGCCATCGTTGCCCTGCACCAGTCCACCCATTGGATGATACCCATCGCTGCCGGTGAACGCGTGAACGGTCGTCAAGCTACCGCTCGAACTGATCCGGAACACGGTGCCGCAACCTCCATTGCAGTTCGTGCTGCCGCCGTAGAAGGTTGTGCCGTAGAAGTTGCTATCGCTACCCTGTACCAGCCCGGCTGTGGGATGATACCCCTCGCTGCCGCTGAACGAGTGAAGTGTTGTCAAGGTGCCAACCGAACTGACGCGGAACACGGTGCCGTAGCTGTGGTTCGCCCCACCCGAGGAGGTCGTCCCGTAGAAAGAGCCGTCGCTGCCCTGCACCAGCCCGGCCTGTGGCCACGCTCCATCGCTGCCGGTGAACATGTAAAGCGATGTCAAGGTGCCGACCGAACTGATCCGGAATACGGTGCCCGACCTGCTTATCCCGCCGTACTCTGTCGTGCCGTAGAAATTGCTGTCGCTGCCCTGGACCAGCCCGGCCGATGGATTGGCCCCATCGCTGTTGATGAAGGAGTGAAGCGTTGTGAGGGTGCCGCTCGAACTGATCCGAAACACCGTGCCATAGGTACTCGACCCTCCCCATTCGGCCGTACCGTAGAAATAGCCGTCGCTACCCTGCACCAGCCCCCCCCACGGATAGCCCCCATCAGGACCGCTGAACGAGTAAAGAGTGGTCAGCGTTTGCGCAGTCGCGGTCCCGCCCCGGGGGCCAAGCAGGCAAACACATGCGAGAAGTGTAAGTTGAGTAATTCGTTTCAGGCGCACAGGAACGATGTTCTCCATCATGGCGGCATCTCCTTTCGCGGCGGTCGGCGAACCCGGTTCCTGAACAGCTTCGAGGGACAGATGGAAAACCAACGGGAAGATCTCGTGCTTGCAAGCGTCGGGGGAAGACACACCTCAACACCGTTCGCGCGATCCGCACCCGAACGACCCGCGACGTCTGCGAATGTCATCCTCACCTACTATCTCCGTGCGACCCGAACCACATAGGCACGGAACAAATGCCTGCCTCAGACGGCCTAGTGTGTACCCGGTGTAGGGCGCCCGTCAAGCCTGTAAACTGCTGACTTGGGCAACCGGTGGGTACATCGTGACGCCGCGGCGCGGCGCGTCGAAATGAAACCCGCCGAGCAACTGCCGCTTGCTTCGTAACCATAGGGACGACACCCCATGGTTAGCAACCGCGCAATCGTTCCCGTATGCAATTTAACTTGCATCAGGCTATGGTAGGAGTAGCATGAGCCGTGGGCGGAGACTCGAGGTCATTATGCATGGCATGCACCTGCGCTATTCGCTATTTCTGATTGGCGTTTGCTGGCAACTTACTGGTTGTCCTCCATGCCCGGCGCAGCCAACCGGACACGTCGTTCTGGATGGAAGCCTGGGCTCCAGCGGCCCGTTGTCTGGACCGGATTACAACATAACCGCCAATCTCGGCAAGACTGTCGGCAATAACCTGTTTCAAAGCTTCAGTCAGTTTGATTTGGTCAATGGTGAGGTGGCCACCTTCTCCGGACCCGTAAACATCCAGAACATCCTGGCCCGAATCACCGGCGGCAACCCGTCGTCGATCGACGGAACAATCCAGTCGACGATTCCGGGGGCCAACCTCTTTTTCCTCAATCCGTTCGGGGTCCTGTTCGGATCTCACGCCCGGGTAAATATCAGCGGTTCCTTTGCTGTGACCTCTGCCAGCTACATCAAGCTCGCCGACGGCGGCCGATTCGACGCGGCCAATCCGGCCAACGACGTCCTGACGGCGGCTCCGGTCAGCGCGTTCGGGTTTCTGGGCAGCACGCCCGGAAACATCACGTTCCAACAAAGTTCACTGGCCGTCCCCGCCGGACAGAGCTTCTCGGTAATTGGCGGCGGTATCACCTTGAGTGGCGCCACCATCCAGGCGCCCGGGGGACGAGTCAACCTCGTGAGCATCAACTCACCGGGAGAACTCGCACTGGATATAACGGATTTGAATGCGCTCCCGGATGCAACCGCCTTCGGCGGTCTCGGTCCGATTGTCGTTCAAGATTTCAATTCTGTCCAAAGCACGGTCGACACGAGCGGCCCCGGCGGAGGCCTGGTGGTGATTCGCGGTGGATCGTTAATGGTCCAAAACTCTGTCGTCGAAGCAAACACGCTGGGTGGAAACGACGGGAAAGGGATTGATGTCAATGTGACGGGGGATTTGAGCGTCGATGGAGGACAGATTACCACCGATACTTCCGGGGCCGGCAAAGGCGGCGCGATCACTATCACCGCGAGCTCGGTCAACCTGAATGCCGAGGGGAACAGCGTCTCGGGGATTCTGTCGGATTCGGAATCGACCGGCAGCGGAGACGGAGGGAACGTCAGTGTTACCGCCCCGACGGTGAACATACTAAATGGAGCGCGCATTTCGGCGGCAACCGATGGGTTGGGGAATGGCGGCAACGTCACGGTTAACACCGACTCCATCGACATGGACGCGATGAGCGCCCAGGGGTTCAGCTCGGCCGCCACGGGGATCTTCGTCAGCAGCTTGAACGATCCGGGCGGCAACGCCGGCCGCATCGTCATTCGCCCCTTGAGCAGCAGCCTCAGCCTGCAAATCGTCAACGGCGCGCAGATCGCCGCGGAGACGGACGGAAGCGGATTGGGCGGAAGTATCAACATCGCTGCGGATTCCATCGCGCTGGACGGAGAAACCTCCTCCCAGTTCACGGGGATTGACGCCATGACGTTTGGGTCGGGCAACGGCGGCAACATCCAGATTCAAACTCGTGTCCTGACGTTGGCGAACGGTTCGCAGCTCAGCGCGACCACGTTTGGCTCGGGGGCCGGTGGCGACATCTCCGCCAATGCCGACACGATCTCCATCCGGACCTCTTCGTCAATCAATTCACAGACGTTCGGGCTTGGGCCGGGGGGCAATATCGATTTGACGGCGACGACCTCGATTACTGCGGATGGTCTGCAGGCGAACGGATCACCCGGGTTTGCCGAGATTGCCGCCAGCAATCCCTTTGGCGTGGAAGGGAATGCCGCCGCGGGCAACGTCACCATCAGCACACCCCTTTTGGCGGTTCTCAACGGCGCGGACGTTTCGACATCGGTTCTCGGTGCCAGCCCCGGCGGCGACATCGCCATTTCTGCGTCGACCGTCAAGGTGCTCAACGGAGGACAGATCTCCGCCGCGACGGACGGCACCGGCAAGGGCGGTGACCTGACGATCGCCGCCAACACGATTGATATCGACGGGCAGGGCGCTCAGGTTCCCACCGGGATTTCCGTCGCTTCCCAGTTGGTGGATCCAGCCAGCGGCGGCGCCGGCAGCATCGTCGTGCGTCCGTTAAGCGGTGCACTGAGCCTGCAGGTTGTCCGTGGCGGCGCCATCTCGGCCAGCACCTCCGGCGGCGGTGCCGGCGGCGGCATCGATATCACGGCCGACTCCATTGAATTGGATGGACAATCATCGCCGCTGGTTACCGGCATCCTGGCGACGACATCCGGCGGAGGCCCGGGAGGCGACATCCAGATTCAAACCCGCGCGCTGACACTCGCGAACGCCGCACAACTGAGCGCGGCCACCTCGGGCGGCGGCGCGGGGGGCGATATTGCGGTGACGGCTGACACGATCTCCCTTGCCACCGCTTCCAGGATCAACGCACAAACAACCGGCCTGGGGCCGGGCGGGAACATCAATCTGAGCGCGACAACCTCTCTCATTTTGAATGGCCAACAGTTCGCCGGGGTGCCCGGGCTCGCGGAGATCGGGGCGGGCAATCCCAGTGGCGCCGGGTCTTCGCCGGCGGGAAGCATCGCGATCACCACGCCGCTGTTGGAGCTGCTGAACGGCGCGGACATCTCGGCATCGGTTGTCGGCGGCAGCACCGGAGGCAACATCACAATCCATGCCGGGGCATTGGCGCTCAACGATCACGGCGCGATCACCTGCTCGAGCCAGAACGGGCTGGCGGGTAGCATCGCGATTACCACCGACCAAATCCTTCAACTCCAGAATGCCAGCGTCATCAGCGTCTCGTCGGCCAACAATAATGCCGGCAACGTCAGCGTGGTGTCCGGCGGCAGCATTCGTTTGGCCGACAGCCAAATCACCGCCCAAGCCGCGCAGGACGGCGGCGACATCACGTTGACCGCCTTATCGGTCAACCTGCAGAATAGCAGCGTGGACGCCTCGGCGGGCAGTCACGGCGGGAATGTCACGGTTGACCCCCAATCGGTTGTCCTCAACAACAGCACGATTGCCAGCAGCGCCGGAACCGGCACCGGCGGGAACATCATCCTGGAGCCGGCCGGCTCGGTCTATCTCTTCGACAGCACGCTAACCGCTCGATCCACGAGCGGAAATGGCGGTGACATTCTCGTGGCGGGTCCGGCGGGAAACACGGGAACGGGAGCTGCCGGTGCGCCGCTGGTGACGTTGAACCAGTCCGCCGTTGTCGCCAATGCCCCGAAGGGCCATGGTGGCGACATCACGTTCGTTGCGAAAGGGTTCCTTCAGTCTGGAGGCCTCATCGATGCCTCGGGAGCCGAGAATGGCACGGTCGAGATTCGCTCCCCGGATGTCGATTTGACCGGAGTGGTGGTTCCATTGCCCGCGTCGCTCCTGGACGCCGAATCACAACTTCAGCCCTATTGCGGAGTGAAATTCGCCGGCGTGGTCAGCAGTTTCCTGGTGGTCGGCAAAGGCGGCGTGCCGCTCCAACCATTCGGCGTCTCACCGAGTTTGGGGTTGCCACCCGTCAATGAGGGGGTGCGGTAACACATCGTGGGTGCGGGCATGACCGCCCATCTTCGTTCGCTTCGGGCGTTCGTCTCGGGCGCGAGCCTGGCCATAGTTACGCTGTCGGCGACCGTTTGTCACGGGATCGGCCCGGGGCGGGACGAATCGGACGCGGGGCGAGAACAGACCCAGCGCGGATTGGCGGCGTTTGACCGGGGCGACTTCGGCCAGGCAATCGTAGACTGGGAGAAAGCCGTCAAATTCTACCGCGCGCATCACGACAACGCCCGGGAAATCGACGCCCAGATTCGCCTGGCAACCGCGTACGAGAATGTCGGACAGTTCAGCAACGCGATCGGGTTGCTCCATGACGCGGTGAACCTGGCTGTCGCCGACAAAGACCGGCGGCGGATCATCCTGGCGAAGAGCGATCTTGGGGAAGCATACTCGTTTACGCGACACTCCGATCTGGCCGACGCCGATCTCCACGAGGCCCTTTCCCTGGCCCTGGCGGATCAGGACCTGAAGGCCGCCGCAGCCATTTACAACAGCCTGGGCAATTTGTACGCAGCCCAGGACAGGTCTGGAGACGCGCTGGAAGCATATCTCGCCGCAGCATCCTCGGCGCGCCAGATGCGGGATGAGTTGATGGCAGCCAAGGCGCTGGGAAACGCCGCGTTCATTTCGGCGCAAGGAACGGGAACGGGGGACGCCGGCAGCATGAATGACGCCGCCATGAATGAGGTCCGCCAGACCCCGGACAGCCACGACAAGGCGTTCACCATGATTGTCTGTGCGCGGACCTATCAGCAATTGTGGCGGGGACGCGCGGCGTCGCGCGACGCCCTGTACGCCAGCGCGACAAACGCCTATTTGACGGCCGTCGATGTTGCTCAGAATATCCATGATGACCGGGCCGCGGGGTACGCACTCGCGGGCCTGGGCGGTCTGTACGAACAGGATGGCCGCTATGCCGACGGGCTGGAATTGACGCGGCGCGCCGTGTTCCTGGCGCAAAAGATGCAGAGCCCCGATACGCTCTATCAATGGGAATGGCAAACCGGCCGCCTCCTCCGGGCGCTCGGCCGCACCGATGAAGCCATCGCTGCCTATCGCCGCGCCATCCAGTCCCTGCAGCCCATCCGCAACGATTTGTACCTCGCCTATGCGAACCGCCCCGGGCCTTCACTCTCGCGAGCCGCCATCGGCCAAATATACTATGAGTTGGCGGACGCGCTCCTGCGACAGGCCGACACGCTGACAAATCCGGATCAGGTTCAAACCAATCTGGTTGCGGTCCGGGGTGTGGTGGAGCAACTCAAAACCGCAGAGTTGCAGGATTACTTCCAGTGTGAGTGTGACAGTCTCACCAGGAAAACCCCGCTGGAACGCGTTTCCTCGAATGCCACGGTGATCTACCTCATCCCACTGCGGGACCGCACGGAAGTCCTGGCCGGATTTTCCAGCGGAATCGAGCGGTTCAAGGCCCCCGTGGGATCCGATGAACTTACCGAGGAGGTCCAACGATTTCGCAAGAACCTGGAGAAACGCACCACATATGAGTATTTGGAACAGGCCCGACATCTCTACGATTGGCTGATTCGTCCACTCCGGGACGATCTTGATCGTCACGGTATTCAAACGCTGGTCTTTGTTCCGGATGGAACGTTACAGACCGTGCCGCTGGGTGCGTTGCAGGATGGCGAGCGGTTCTTGATCCAGGATTTTTCCGTGGCTGTCACGCCGGGCCTTTCTCTGACCGCGCCGGAGGAATCCGGCCAACGCAATCGCGGCCGGGTATTGGTCGCCGGGTTGTCCCAGGCCGTGCAGGGATTCCCTCCGTTGGACTACATTCCGGCCGAGCTCCAAAACCTGCACGCGCTCTATCCCGGGGAGGAACTATTCAACACGAAATTCCTGAATGCGACCCTGGAGAAGAATTTTGCAGAAGAGCAGTATTCCATCGTTCATATTGCATCGCACGGGCAGTTCGAACACGACTGCTACAAGACCTTCATCCTGACGTACGACGACAAACTGACGATGGATGATCTGGAGCACTTGATCAGCCCGAGCCAGTTCCGCCGGCAGCCGGTGGAGCTGCTTACGTTGAGCGCCTGCCAGACCGCGGCCGGAGACGACCGCGCCGCCCTCGGCCTGGCAGGCGTGGCCGTCAAAGCGGGCGCCCGCAGCGCCCTGGCCACCTTGTGGTTTGTGAACGACCAGGCCAGCGCGTCTCTGATGTCGGAGTTTTACTCGCAGATGGCGCGGGACCACACGGTCTCGAAGGCCCGCGCCCTGCAACTGGCGCAGCAAAAACTGCTGGCCGATCGTCGGTATCATCATCCCTGTTACTGGGCGCCGTATTTGTTGATTGGAAACTGGCTGTAAACGAGACCCATGGCCCGTGCGCTCCACAGACTCCGATCATCGCCGAAACTGGTGAGTTTGATCATCGGCGTGCTGGCGTGCATCGCCGTGCTGACGGCGCGGAAGCTCGGCGGGTTTCAATGGCTGGAGTTGCGTGTCTACGACATGTTCCTCCGATGGAGGTGGAGCGCCGCCGCGGAAGACCCGCACATTGTCCTGATCGAGATCACCGAGGACGATATCTCGAATCCGCGATTGGGAGATTGGCCCGTGTGGGATGCCGACCTGGCCAGGACGCTCACGATCCTGGAACAACAACAACCCTGCGCGATCGGCATCGACATGTTCCGCAACCTTCCCGTCCCCAAAAACGGCAGCCAACTGTCGCAATTGAACAGTGTGCTTCTCAGCAACCACAACATCATCTGCATCTGGACTTCCGGCGACGCCCATCACCACGGCATCCCGCCGCCGCCGGTGCTCGAGCCATACCCGGACCGTTTGGGCATTACTTCGTTCACACCGGATTATCAAATCGACAAGATTGTTCGCCGCGGCGTGCTGTTCATGGACGACGGGACCAACACCTTTCGTTCGCTCGCCCTGCAACTGGCGCTATCGTATTTGGGATCCAACGGGATTCAAATGGAGCCGGTTCCTTCGAACCCCGAGTGTTTTCGGCTCGGCAAGGCGATCTTTCGGCCATTCGAGAGCAACGATGGTGCCTATGTCAATGCCGACGCGCGCGGTTATCAAATGCTTCTCGATTTCAAGGGACCGAAGCGGTTTCAAACATACACGTTGACCCAGACTCTTTCCGGCCAAATCCCGCCCGGCACCCTTCGCAACAAGATCATCCTGTTGGGCGACACGGCGGAGAGCAAGATGGATTATTTCGTCACGCCCATGGAATATCAGCACCGCGGACTGGTCGTTCACGCGTTGATGCTGAATCAGTTGTTGCGCGAGGCGCTGGATGGCGACCAACCCCTCCGGGTGTGGACGGAGTGGAAGGAGGTTGGTTGGATTCTCATCTGGTGCCTGTCGGGGACCGCGATTGGTTTCTGGGTGCGATCCCCGTGGAAGTTCGTACTCCTGGCGGGTGCGTGTCTTCTCGCGTTGGGAGGCGGCGCGTGGTGGGGATTTCAATGGGGCTGGTGGATTCTCACGGCCGCGCCCGCGACGGCATTTCTGTTGTCGGCCATTCTCGTGGTCTCCTACGCCTCGTATTACGAGAAAATGCAGCAGGGGGTCGTCATGAGCCTGTTTTCAAAACACGTGTCCCGCGAGGTGGCCGAAGCGATCTGGGCCCAACGCGACGCGTTTCTGGAGGGGGGAAAACTCCGCGCCCGGGAAGTGATCGCCACCGTACTCTTCACCGATTTGAAGGGATACGCCGCGCTTGCCGAGCAGCTTGGTCCATCCGGGGTGATGGAATGGCTGAACGAATATATGAACGCCACCACGCGCGCGGTAATCGACAATGGCGGTGTCGTTCACAAGTATTTCGGTGATTCCATCATGGCGGTGTTTGGGGTTCCGCTGACCCGCACGACCGAGCAGGAAATCAAACAGGATGCGATCCATGCTGTCCGGTGCGCGTTGGCAATGGAAACGGCCCAGTTACGACTCAACAAGCAATGGGGCGACAAGGGCCTGCCGATGTGTCGGATGCGTGTGGGCATTTACACCGGTCCATTGATGGTGGGTAGTTTGGGCAGCGCCGACCGCATGGAGTACGCCGTGGTCGGTGATACGGTCAACATTGCCTCGCGCCTGGAAGGCTTCGACAAGGACACGCCGGATACCGAACCGGACGGCGCGTTTTGTCGGATCCTGATCGGCGAAAGCACCCATAAGCTCTTGGGCGACGAGTTTCGTACCGTACGGGTCGGTATTTCACCATTGAAAGGCAAGGCGGAAAGAGTCACTATCTACCGCGTTCTATCCGTGGCCGTGCCGCAGGAGCAAGCTCTGCATGAAAGATAGGACCGCAACACGTTGGTATTGGATGGCCGCTTTGGGAATCACGATTCCCGGCCTGCTGTATTCGGCCGAGCTAACGAACCCGCCTCCACCCAAGGTTTCGGTCGAGAAGCCTCCGCAAGCCGAGATTGCGAAACCCGTCCCGACTCCTCCGCCAGCCACTCCATCGGGCACAAAGGTCGTTTATAAACCTCCCCTACGGGGCGCGCCGGCGGTCCGCATCGACGGCGGGTCGCGCGGCAGCGGGATTTCCCTGGTGTGCCTGACGGTCCTGACTCCAAATGACACCGCTCTCACCGTTCAAGCACAACCCTCGTTGTTTTGGTATCAGTCGCAGCCCGAAGATGTTCCCGTGGAGCTGACGATCCTGGCCCACAATGTCGCTCACCCATTGCTGGAAGTGCATCTCCCCAACGCGCGAAACGCGGGCATCCAACGGTTGAATCTCTCCGACCACAATGTCAAACTCGTGCCCGGGGTCGAATACGAATGGGTCGTCGCGCTCGTGGTGGACCCGGAGAACCGTTCGAAGGACGTGGTCGCCAGCGGTTGGATTGAGCGCGTCGATCCCCCGCCCTCGCTCCAATCACGGCTCGCACACGCCGGCTCGGAGGATTTGCCTGCCATCTACGCCGAGGAAGGAATCTGGTTGGATACGATGACCGCGATGGCCTCGCTGATCGACGCGCGTCCGAACGACCGGTCGTTGCAGCAAGACCGCGCCGCGCTGCTGCAACAGGTCGGGTTGACCAATGCGGCCGCCTACGCCGCCGCGCCGATCAACCGTGAGTAGAAAGAAGCGCGGGGCGGAAACGCCCCGTGGATCTCAAAGGGCCTGGTAGCCAACCCTGAAGGTAATGCCGTTGTCCTGCACGTCGTCGTTGGGATTGTGGAACTTGCGGAAGGGATATCCCCAGTAAAGCTGCCCGTTCAGGTGCCGGTTCAGCGAAATCAACACCCCAATGCCGGCGCTGGAGATTGTGGTGGGATCGGGGGTGCTGGCGCCAACGTTCCATGCCCCGCCGAAATCGAAGAACGGCGCGAGCTGCACCACGGGCGACCCGATCCGGTTGAACACCACCGGCACCCGCACCTCGGCGGAACTGAAGACACCTTCGTCCCTCACAATTTGATTGACCAGATAGCCTCGAACGCTGTCCGGGCCGCCCAGGGTAAACTGCTCCAGTGCCAGGAGCGGCCGCGGCGTCACCTGGCCGTCGACCCGGAGAATCAACTGGTTGGGCGTGTTGAACAGGCGGAGCACATACTGACCCTGCCCGAGCCACGTGAAGAACCGGGCGTTCCGATCCGTGCCGTTGTCCGTCACGCCGAACGCATCCAAGCCCACACTGAACGTCGACCGAAGAGCCAGCACCTGTTTCTGACTGCGGTCGACCCATTCCTGAACGATGCGTAACGCCGAGACGTCATTGATGCCGTTGACCGATCCGGGGGTGACATCGAATGGAATTCCCAACAGAAACGATTTACTGTGTTCCCGCTCGAACGTGACGGCCAGGGCCAGCTCGCGGCTGGCGGTCTCGTACAACGGCTGCCGCAGCGTCACGCCCGCGCGGTACGACTCGCTGGTGATGTCCAACGCATTGAAGGGTTCTTCGATGACCGTGTAGTCGTTCTTGTTGCCGTAGATCCGAATCGTGGTGTCGTAGATCGTCACCGGCGCCTGATACGATGCGGAGGCGTCTTTGAAATCCGAGAATCGGTACCCATGATCTCCTCCTTCGGCAATACCGTACACCAGGTCGAGGGGATCGCTGTGGCCGGTCAGGCTCGTGTCTCCTGCCAACAGCAGGATCTCCTCGGCCCTCACGCTGGGCGGGCGATTATTGTCCATCTGGAGCCCGAGGCGAAACGGATTCTCGTCCCTGACGCGGACATCCAGCGCGCTCGTGCCGGGTGTCGTATCGGGCCGCAGCTCCGCGTTGACCTGCGCCACGTTTGGATTCTGGCGCAGCAACTGCAGGCCTTCCTTCAACTCGTTCATGTTGAGCGGCGGTCCCGACCAGCGTTGAAGCCTGTCGCGAATGTAGCTTTCGCGAAGCCATTTGTTCCCGGCGATTGTCACCCGGCTCAGCCGGCCTTCGGTGATGCGGATGACCACGACGCCGTCGCGGGGATTTTGATCGGGCAAGACCGCCCCGGAATCAATGTACCCGCGGGCGACGTAGTACTCCGTAACCGCGCGGCGGGCGTCCTCCAACTCCAAACTGCTGATCTCACGCCCGACGTATGGCGCGGTGACGTTCGCCAGGTCTTTCGAGGAGAAGACCGTGTTCCCCTCGAATCGAAACTCGCGCACATACAGCTGTGGCGCAGAGGAAAGTCGGGGCGGCTCAACCGGCAACTGCAACAGGGGGGTTCCCAGCTCCTGTCCTTTTACAGAGAAAGCGACGACAATACTGCAAACCAGGGGCCACAATTTCCGAGACAACCCGCTTCTCCTGACTGAATGCCTGAGTCCGGGAGGGTGACTTGCCTGGAAGTTACGCTTGATCCGTTCTTGCCTCACGCGATGAGCCCTGTGTCCGGGCTGATGCAGCCTCTCTTCGTCTACACCCAACGTGACCTTTAACTCAAGCTTTTTTCCCTTCCGCAAGTCGACGGACGGGCGGTCATAACCATTGCGAGTGAAGACTGGAGGCCTGTGGAAATCGATCCGACGAGATTATAGGGTTGCGAAATCCGTCAGAAGCTCCTCCCAAACCGATTCGGGCTTCTGGCCGCGAATACGACCCGGGTCAGTGCGTGACGGTCGGGGCATCGGCGATCATATGGCCGTATTGCTCGCGGGGAAGCGGTGGATGGCTCACCACCAGCGTCGCTGTTTCCCCGGCCCAACGCCGCAGGCAGGGTTGCAGGGCGACGTGGCGTTGAACCGGGTCCTTCGTCAGGGCCGCCTCAACGAACTCTGCCAGATCCGGCGGGACACCGGGCTGACGCTCGCGCACCGGTACCGGAACCTGTTCGCGATGCGCCCCGGTCCAGTCGGATGCCGACTCCGCCACGAACGGCAATTGCCCGGTCAACGCCTCGTAGGCAGTCACGCCCAGGCTGTAAAAGTCCGCCTCCGGGCTGCCGCCGGCCGATGTAAAGCGCTCGGGCGCGGCGTACCCGGGTGTCATTCCGATGTCGAGGCTGGCCAGATCTGACAGGGAACCGGCGATGCCGAAATCCACCAGCTTCACCCGGCCATCGATGTCGATCATGATGTTGCTGGGTTTGACGTCGGAATGCACGACCGCGCGCGCATGGGCGGCCTGCAACGCACGCACCACCGACTGCGTCATCGTCCGCACATCCAGCGGATCAAGTGGGCCGCCGCGCTGGATCATCCATTCTTTGGCATTGCCGCCCCGAACGTATTCCAGTGCCAGGAACACCGTGCCGTAGAGCTCGATGACCTCCTGGAGTTGAACGATGTTCTCATGACGCAACTGCTGCAGCCAGTTGGCTTCTTCGCGGAACCGATCGAGGAAGAACGGTCGTTGCACCAGCGGATGAGGCAACATTTTCAGGGCGAACTCGGCCTGGCCGCGCACGGCGCGGAATACCCAGCCCATATTGCCGGCTCCGAGCTGCTCGACAACGACGTACGATCCAATGGTTCGCGTCAACACATCGGCGGTTGACCAACTCAGCCGGTGGGCCACCAGGCGGGTCAGGATGATCTTCAGCGCGGGCAGATGCTGGCAGAGATCGAGCAGGTCGGCCGCGGTCAGGCGCGACAACCTGCAGTCCGTAACGGCGGCCACGTCCGCGTTGCGCGGCTGGCGGTTGAAAATGGCCATTTCGCCCACGATACCCCCGACACCAAGGTGGGCGACCACCTGGCTGCGTCGGCGCACTTCGACTTCGCCTTCGCGAATCAGGTAGAGGCATTGGTCGATGTCCCCCTCGTGAATGAAGACGTCGCCGGCCCGACGGCTTTCATCGGTCAACCGCGTCCGCAACACAGCAGCTTCGTCGTCGCTGAGGCCTGCCCAAATATCAAAGACTGGCGGTTTGGCGCCCGATGTCACGAGCGAAATTATGAGCAAACGCGCTGCGGCAATCAACCGTTTCTTTCCCGCGCACTCTTTCCCGCGCACGTTGACCGTCGGCCTCTCCACGGCGGCCAACCCATCGGATCTGTAAAAAACACCTCGACGGTCGGGCGCGCCTGTTGTACCATCAGGTAACCGTCGAGTGTGGATCGCACCGTTAAGACTTAGTTAGGAGGAAGGCATGGCATCGCTGACTATTACGGAAAGTCCCGGCGGCCAGGTTGGGACGCGTTTCATCATCAAGCATCGGCCACTGGCTGGCGGTCGTCATCCGTCACAGGAAATCCAGCTCGTGGACGCTGAGGTTTCGCGGCGGCATTTCCTGATTCGGATCGATGGCGACGATCATGTGATCAGCGAATCGCAGGCGGCCAACGGGCTCTTCGTGAACGGCACGAAGGTCAAGGAACACAAACTCCAGGAAGGGGATGAAATCCGTGTCGGCAACACCATCTTGGTCTATTCCAAGCAGGACGACGGTGGTCGCACCGATGCCGTGCAGGAACAGCGCCGCGGCGAACGCCGCATACGGGAGGCCGGCACGGTGTTGAAGGATCCCGTGATTCCCCCGAGCAATCGCCCGCCTTCCTAATTCGCCGCCCAGCCGGACCGCTCTCGTGGGGGTACGTTTGACCCGCGGGATTCTTGCCCGCGCGGAAGACAACCATCGTGTGGCTTGACGGGCACCGGGTTGCAGGCATATAATAGCGGCGTCCCGGGGGTTATTTGTTCCCGTGGCTTCGGGTCGCACCAAGGTAATAGGTGAGGCGGACGACACAGGCTGGAGTGAGCGTTTCGCGCCACGTTCGCACGATAAGGGGTGAGTTGTGCCCTATACCGACGGTCGCCATCCCCGAGCCCGTTCCATCGTTGCCCGCGATTGTTGGAATGCTGGTTAACGGCCGGAATCTACAACCCCCACGAAGGGGGGCATCGCTATGAGCAACCGCATTTCGATCATGAGGCCGCTCCCGGCCAACGCGTCGCAGGGGTGTCCACCGGCCGCCCGGCCTCCGGACGGGACGGCGATCGCCACGCGCCCCGGGCCATCAGCCGGTCGTCTGTCAGGACGGGGATTCATCGTTATCAGCGCACTGGCCCTCTTGGCGGTGCAGGCCGCGCAGGCACAGGATCCACCGTTGCCCGTCATTCCGGCCACCAACTTTAACGTGCTGAGCTACGGCGCGTACGGCGACGGCTCATTCGATAACTCCCCCGCGATCAATAGCGCCATCAGTGCCGCCAGCGCCGCCGGCGGCGGCACGGTCGAGATCCCGGCCAACGGCACTCTCAGCACCTATCTGTCCGGGCCGATCACGATGGCCAGCGGCGTCAATCTGCAGATTGACGGGGGTGCGATGTTGCAGATGCTTCCGATGAGCACGTGGCAGAGTAATGGCTTCGGCAACACGACTTTTATCTACGGGAGCAGCCTGAGCGATGTCGAAATCAGCGGCTCGGGAACCATTGATGGCCAGGGAACCAACTGGTGGTACCCGCTCGCCTCATCGCGTCCCCGCTTCGTCCAGTTCGACTATTGTAACCGCGTCCTCATCCAGAACGTCACGCTACAGAACCCGCCGGAATTCCACATCTTCTTGAAGAACAGCGACACCAATGTGACCATCCAGGGCATTACCATCAATACCCCGTTCGATTCCCACAACACCGACGGCTTTGACATCAGTTCCACCAACGTGCTCATCCGCAACTCCTACATCAGTGATGGAGACGACAATGTTGAGATCGGGGGCAGCGGCGCGCCCGCCACGGGCATCACCATTTCCAATTGCACCTTCGGCGCCGGACACGGCTTGTCGATCGGCAGTTTCACCCAGGGGGGCGTCAATAATCTCATCGTCAGCAACTGTTGGTGGAACGGCACGGAATACGGCATCAAGATGAAGACCGACCGGGGTGTGGGCGGCGTGATCGAGAACCTCAAGTATTGCGACCTGACCATGACCAACGTCGGCTTCCCCATCGCGTTTTATGATTACTACAACTCGATCGGCGCACCGATCAATAACATCACGAACGCCCCGGTGGGCGTTGCGGCCGACCCGGGTCAACCGATCACCGGCGCGACGCCGATCTTCCGCAACGTCACCGTCAGCAATCTCACGGCCGTGGGAAACAGCGGCATTCGTGGACCCGCCAACATCGCCGGCCTCATCTATGGCCTGCCCGAAATGCCCATCACCAACGTCACGCTCTGCAAAGTCAACATCCTGGGCCGCACCAATGATGGTACCGTCTGCCTGTATAACGTCCGCGACATCCGGATCATCGATTCGAATCTCGGAGCGCCGCTGACCGGCACGAATGTGCTGACGCTCTACAACGCTCAGTTCACTCTCACCAACAGCGCCCCCAACGCCAGCACGGTGACGATGACCGGATTGTGGGCGCCATCCAACAGCGTGGTGTCCCTCTTCAATGGCCAGGCCGAGTCGGCCGATACCGGCGCGTTGGGCGCGAATCCGGTGCTCACGCTGTCCGGCAGCACGCTCACGATCAGTAACAATGCGAGCTTCGGCGGTTCGTCCGTGCTGAATTACGGCCTGGGGACCAACGCCGCGGAAACAGTCGTGACCGGCAACCTGACTCTGGCCGGCGCGCTCAACGTCGCCGCCGGCGGCGGATTCACCAGCGGGACCTACACGCTGTTCACCTACGGTGGCGCGCTGACGTACAACGGCGTCAGCATCGGCACCGTACCAGCCGGCTTCAGTTGCGCGGTGAGCACCAGCACGCCGGGGCTGGTGAACCTCGTGGTCGGGTTTGGCGCGGGGGCCACACTGGTCTGGACAAACGGCAGCGACTACTGGCAGAGCACGACCGCCTGGGTGACCAACGGCGTCGGCGGGACCGGCGCATTTCCGGGGGCGGGCGACAATGCGTTCTTCACCAACGCGGCCACTTACTCCGTGACGCTCAGCAACGATGTGTTGAACATCCAGAGCAACTTCTTCAACAACGCCGGGTTCACCGCCGCCACGGTCACGCTGAACCTGGGCGCCTACGAGCTCAACCCGGTGTACATGGGGAGCTCCCCCGGCGCGTTTGTCGTCGGCAGTGCAGCCAACAGCGTGACGACTGTTTACCTCGCCTCCTCCACCGTGGTGGGAAAAGGGCTGGTCGTCCCGGGGCAGCTCGTGATCGGCAGGAACGGGAGCGGCACGCTATTCGTCACCAACGGCAACGTCTTCGCGGGTCAAACGAAGCTCGGCACCGGTACCGGTGGATCCGGAACAATTGTGGTCAGTGGCCCGAATACGATTTGGACCGGCACCAACCAGGTCTCGATCGGCAACAGTTCGAACAGTGCCGTCTGCTCGCTGGTGATCTCCAATTCGGCTTCGATGGTTGCGACCGGCCCGTTTCGGCTGGGCAGCGGCTCCAGCAATGGCGGATGCAGCGGAAACACGTTGTTGTTGGACTCCAACGCCCGCTTGTATAACGCCGGGTCGGCGAACATCGGCCACTGGTCGACCGCGCCCGGGGGACCATCGTACAACAACGCGGCGACCGTTCAGGGCGGCGCCGTTTGGGACAATGGAAATGCACCGCTGGTCATCGGCTCGGCCGACGGCGGTGTGGCCACGGGCAACGTACTGAGTATCGTGGCCAGCAGTTTCGTGACCAATATCTCCTACCTGACCATTACCCCGGCCAACACTCTGTACATGCAGGGCGGATGGCTTGGGATATCCACGGCAACCAACTCCGGCACGATCATGGGCTGCGGCACGATCACCGGCAATGTGGTGATGAGTGCGGGCGGCGCGGTGCTGGCCAATTGCGGCGGCACTCTGAATTTCAACGGGACCGTCACCAACAACGGTACGATCAGTGCCGTCAACGGCACCGCCGTCAACTTCTTCGGACCTGTGGTCAATAACGGCACGGTCATCGCCACCAACGGCACCGTTCGTTTCTATTCGACCTTCCAAAACAACGGCGCGGTGATCGGCGTCACCAACAGTTGGACCGACGGCAGCGGCAAATGGGAGACGGCCACCAATTGGTCGCTCACCAACGCGCCCTCCGCCGGTGATTGGATCGACCTCATTACCAACGCCGCCAACAAGACTGTCACCATTGACGCCACGACCGTGCTCACCAACGGCATCAATGGGTGCATGACGATCAACAATCTGCTTGTATCCGCGCCCAGCGATGCCACCAATACGCTGTTCTTGAACAACGCCGGTACGCAGACTCCATTCCTGCTTCTCGGTGTACTCAAGCTGGGAACCAATGGAACGATGGTCGTAAACAACTCGGCGGTGTTGGGGAACAACTCGATCGTGGTCGGGGATCCCATCGGGACCAGCTTGGTAGTCAGCAATGGCGGCAGCGTGATCGTCACCAACAGCAACGGGACCGGAAGCGTCGTGGTCAATGGCGGCTCGCTCATCCTCGGCACCGGCACCTTCAAGACAGACAATCTCATCGTGACCAATGGCGGCACGGTGCAGAGCGCCCAGACGAACCGGGTGGACAACGGGGCCGCGACCGTCGCCGGTGGGTCACTGATCGCCACCAATGCGCCAACCGCCATCGGCAGCGTCGGCAACAGCGTCGCCAGTCTGGCTGTTTCCTCCAATGCCACGGTGCAGACCAGCCTGACCACGCTCGCGGCGGGAACCAACTCGACAGCGTCCTTGAGCGTGCAAGACGTCGCCTTGATGCAAGTCCTCAGCGACTTCACCGTCGGCTCCGGTCCGGGAGCGATCGGCCTTGTCGCGATGACCGGCGGCTCGCTCGTGGTCACCAACGGCGTGATGGGCATCGGTAACGACGGAACGCTCAACGGCGGCAGCGGGACAGGCACGATGACTGTCTCCAACGGGACCGTTTTGGCGAACCAGATTCTATTGGGCAGCAGCGTCGGCGGCCAGGGGCAATTGACCGTTCAACGCGGCGGGTTGGTCGATCTGATCGGCAACAACGCCATTCTGGTGGGCAACGATCTGGTCGTCGATGGCGGCTCGGTGTCGATCCAGAATGGCCAGATCCGGTGCGGCTACACCCATCCCGGGGCCATGACCATGTCCGCCGACAACGCCAGTAGCGCCAGTTGCAAGCTGCTCGATGTCGGTTATGATTCCCAGGGCACATTGACAGTCCAGTCCGGTCAACTAACGGTTTCGTCGACACTGGACATCGGATTCCAAGCCGGCTCGACCGGCTCGGTCTGGATCAACGGCGGGCAGGTGACGGCCAGCGGCAACAATACGACGGTGGGCGACCAGGGAGCGGGGCAACTGAACTTCTCCGGCGGCACAATGCAGGCCTCGACGATTGTCGTCGGCACCTCCGGCGCACCGGGAGGCATCGGCACGTTGACGCTGGCCGGCGGAACCCTGAGTGTCAGCGCGGACCTGATCGTGGGGACCGGCACGGTCTGGGTCTGTGGCGGGCAACTGTTGGCGCCCAGCGGCAGCCTGGTCATTGGCAGCAACGGCGTGGGTCAGTTGACAATCTCCAATGGCTTGGTGCAGGCCAACAGTCTGGTGCTGACGAATGGCACCCAAAGCCAGATTGCGCTGGTTGGGGGCGCGCTGAGCAGCGGCGGCACGGTGGTCACCAATACCCAGATGTTCGTCGTCGGCAACGGCAGCAGCGCGGCCACGTTTACCGTGTCCGGCGGCACGCACTGGTTCGCCAACGGCTTGGAGATTCGGAATAATGCCTCGTTGACCGGTTGCGGCACCATCAATGGGACCGTCACCGTCGATGCCGGCGCCCTCGTGGTGGCCAACTGCGGCACGTTGACCTTCACCGGCATCGTGACCAACAATGGCGCCCTGCTCGCCGACGGCGGCAGCACGCTGGAAGCCTACGGCCCCGTGGTCAACTACGGCACCATCGACGCCATCAACGGTTCGACGAATTTCCACGCCGGATTTGTCAACCACGGAACGATCTTGACCGCCAGCAGCGTCGTCGTCTCTCAGACGAGTCGGTCCGGGCAGGATTTCGTGGTGCAAATCCCGTCCGTCACAGGCCACACGTATCAGTTGCAGTACACAACTTCGCTTGCCCCGGTAACCTGGACGAATACAGGCGCTTCGCAGCCGGGCACCGGCAGTGTGCTGACCTTCACCGATCCAGGCGCGACCGCCAATCCACAGCGATTCTATCGGGTACTGGTAACCGCGCCGTAACCTCAAATGGCTGTATTTGGCTGGACAGGGGCTCCACCCAAGAGTATGAGAAGGCACAGGAGAAGTGGGGCGCCAAATCGGATCGTGGGTTGCGGATTTCTTGATGTTGGCGCGAAAGGAATGGATGCAATCCAACCTTTTGATGTGCTGGCTGCGCGTGGGGCTCTACCTGTGTGCGGCGTCCTTGTGTCTCCCAACGTCGAACGCCCAGACCAATAGTTGGATCGACGGCACCGGCAAATGGGAGACGAACTCCAATTGGTCGGCGGGTGTTCGACCGTCCAGCACCCAGGCCGGGGTATTTGTCACCAACGCCAGCACCAAAACGGTGACCATTGATGCGCTTACCTCGGGGAGCTTTCCCCTGAGCATGACCATCAGCAACCTGACCGTCTCGGGGGTCGGCGCGTCCAGCAACACGCTCAGTCTCTTCAACGCCGGCACCAATACGCTGCTGGAGATCATCAACGGGCTAACGATCACCAACGGCGGCGTATTGATCGCCACAAACTCGGCGCTGAAAGTGGACGGCGTCTTAAGCAACGCCTTCCTGATTGAGGGACAGATGTTCATGGCCAACGGCACAACGGTGACGGTGTCCAACGGCAACACGCTTGCGGGGATGCGGGTGGCGAGCAACCCCGGTGCGAGCGGTACGCTAACGGTCGGTGGCGGGACGCTCAGCACCGTGTCCGCCAATTTGTACGCCGGCCATGACGCGGGCAGCACTGGCACGATTTGGGTCACGGGCGGCAATATAGTTGGCGGCCAGAAAATCGATGTCGCGTTGTCCGGGACGGGCCAGATGACAATTTCCAACGGAACTGTCTCGGCGGCGACACTGATCGTCGGAGAATTGGCGGGGTCACGCGGCACATTGACGGTGGCGGGCGGCAGTGTCACCGAGACCAACGACTCGATGATCCTGGGTCGCGTGACGGGGGCGACGGGCACCGTGTGGGTGACCGGCGGGCAATTGAGCTCGATGAACACAAACGGACTGATTGCCATTGAGGTGGGCAACGGCGGGATGGGACAGATGACCGTCTCCAATGGAACGGTGGTCGCCGGCCAGATTATGGCGGGGTGCCAGGATGGGGGCTTGGGGACACTGACCGTAGCGGGTGGTACGGTGACTGCCAACGAGGGCTTGTTTGCGGCCTCGACGAATACAAGCCGGGGCGCGATTTGGGTCACGGGCGGCCAGGTATTCGTGACCAACACCTTTGTGGACATCGGCTTCCAAGGCCCGGGCCAAATGGCGATCTCCAACGGTAACGTGACGGCCACCAACATGATCGTCGCTGATTATCCCGGCTCACAGGGCAAGCTCACCATGGCGGGAGGCCAGTTGGCGCTGTCCGGGTTTCTGAACGTCGGCAATATCGGGGGCACGGGAACGGTTGTTGTGAGCGGTGGCACTTTGATCGCGAACAACGTTATCGGGAATCTGTCCATGACCAGCAACGGCGTCACCATCGGCCTGGGTGGGATTGGGCAATTGACGATGACCAATGGGAACGCTTACATGAGTCCACTGATCGTCGGAGGTGGTGCCAACGGCACATTGACAGTGTCGGGCGGGTATCTTTTCACGGCGGCCTCGAATACTCTGCTCATGTCGGGCCTCGCTCTCGGTAACGGCCAGGGGGTGACCGGCACGGTTTGGGTAAGCGGCGGACTATTGGCAGTCACCAATAGTTCGGGGACCGAACAACTTGAAATCGGCAGTTTTGGCGTGGGGCAGGTGACGGCTTCCGGCGGTGTGTTGCGTGCCAACTCGGTTTTTGTGGGATCGTTTCCGGGCAGTCAGGGCACACTGACCTTGGCCGGGGGGACGGTGATCGCCGATCGGATGCGCCTGGGTACAAATAACAACACACGCGGCACGCTACAGGTCAACAGCGGTACGTTGACGGTGCTGTCGGGCTCAACAAGCGCCCTGCTGTTGGGGGATGCGCAGGGAGCAACCGGGGTGGTCACGGTCGCCGGGGGCAACGTCGTGGCAACGAATATCCCGATACAGGTGGGCAGTCTCGGCACCGGCCAGATGACGGTCTCCACTGGCCTCGTGATGACGAGCCAGACCGCAATTGGAGCCGGGACCAACACCCATGGTTCGTTGACGCTCTCGGGAGGAATGATGACGGTCTTGAGTAACTTGACGGCGGCGGCGGCTCCAGGATCGACGGGCATCGTTCTCGTAATGGGCGGCCAGTTGACCGCCACCAACGGGGTGATTGGCATCGGCAACGACGGCACCGCGACTAACGGATTCGGTGTGGGAGCAACGACGGTATCGAATGGCACTCTTCTGGCCAACCAGATCTTGTTGGGCAGCAGCGTCGGGGGCCAGGGCCAATTGATCATCAAGACCAACGGGTTGGTCAGCTTGCTCGGGACCAACGCCTTTGTGCTGGCCAATGACCTGACCGTGGATGGCGGCGACGTCGAGATCCTGAACGGCCAGATCTACTGCGGCAAACTCCACCCGGGCGCCATGACCATGTCCAACGGCACCGCCAACTGCCAGACCACCTATGTCGGCTACGATTCCCAAGGCACACTGACCATGGTCGCCGGCCAGATGACCGTCTCCTCGCTGTTGGAGATCGGGCTCGCTTCCGGCTCGACGGGCTCGGTTTGGATGAGCGGCGGCCAATTGACCGCGACCACACTGCCCACGACCATCGGCAACTCCGGCCTCGGCCAATTCAATCTGTCCGGCGGTACGGTGCAGGCGTCAACAATGCAGGTGGGGAACACCGGCGGACCGGGCGGTGCCGTGATGGTGAACGGCGGCACGCTTGCGCTGGGAACGAGCCTGAGCGTTGGCACCGCTCTCCAATCGACCGGGGCGGTGTGGGTGAGCGGAGGGCAAGTGCTGGCCGCGACCAACATCGTGGTCGGGAACGGCAGCGGAATCGGCCAGTTGACGATCTCCAATGGTCTGGTGCAGGCCAGCAGTCTGGTATTGACCAATGGCGCCAACAGCCGGTTCGCCCTGGTCGGGGGCGCACTCAACAGCGGCGGCACAGCGGTAGCCAACAATCAGCGGTTTGTTGTTGGCAACGGCAGCAGCCCGGCGACATTCGCGACGCTTGGCGGTACGCACTCGTTTGCCAACGGGTTGGAGATTCGGAATAACGCCTCGTTGACCGGTTGCGGCACGATCAATGGGCCCGTCATTGTTGATGCGGGCGGTACCGCGGTGGCCACCTGCGGGCCCCTGGTCTTCACCGGCATCACCACCAACAACGGCATCCTGCGGGCAAATGGCGGCAGCACCCTGGAGGCCTATAGCAGCCTGATCAACAACGGCACCATCGACGCCATTAACGGGTCGACGAATTTCCACGCCGGATTTGTCAACCACGGAACGATCTTGACGGCGGCCAATGTCGCGATTTCACAGCTCAATCCGTCCGGGCAGGATTTCGTCGTGCAAATCGCGTCGCTGACGGGCCACACGTATCAATTGCAGTACGCAACTTCGCTGGCACCCGCAACCTGGACAAATACAGGCGCTTCGCAGCCGGGCACCGGCGGTGTGCTGACGTTCACCGATCCGGGCGGGATCGCCAATCCACAGCGATTCTACCGGGTGCTGGTGACCGCGCCGTAGAGACGAGACTTGGAGGATCGTCGCTTGGACACAAAGTCCGTCAACCAACTGGCACAGGCACCCACACGTGAGGAATGGCTGCCTCGCCGGGACTCGAACCTAATGATTCTGCAATACCGGCCAGCTCGCAATCACATCCGGCCCACAAATACGCCCACATGAACTGGGCGCAGATTGGCACGGCGTGGCGTGCATGGATGCGTTGATCGAATTCGGGCGTCGGTGATAATCGGCTGAGCCGTATGTGAAGATGCCCCCGCGCGATCTCGATCCCGTCCACGGTACCACTTGCAACTTTCCTTTTCTTCTAGCTGTGCTAGTTTTGTAGAATTATGAACGCATATCTCGGTCGCGTTTCGCTGTTGCTTGCCTCCGGTCTGGTGCTCGCTGGCGGGCTCTACGCGCAGGCTCCCAAGGTCGATTTCCCGTCGGCCAGTCCCGCCTGTACGATCAAACAACATGTCGGTCTCACCGACATTGAGATCGTCTATTCCCGGCCCAGCATGAAGGGCCGCAAAATCTACGGTGGCCTGGTGCCCTACAATGCCGTCTGGCGCACCGGAGCGAATGCCTCCACGAAGATTTCCTTTTCCACGCCCGTGAAACTCAACGGCAACGATATCCCCGCCGGCAAGTATGCCCTCTACACCATCCCGGGAGAACAAGCGTGGACCATCATCCTTTCCAGGGACACCACCGGGAACATCTTCTCCTATAATGCGACCAACGATTTCGTCCGCTTCAAGGTCACACCCGTCCCACTCACGGACACGTCCATCGAGACCTTTGTGATCGAGTTCAACCACATCCGCGATGAATCAGCGGTCATCGATCTGGCCTGGGAAAAAACCGTCGTTCCCCTCAGACTCGAGCTTGACGTCACCAGCAAGGTGGTTCCGCAGATCGAGGCGGCCATGGCGTCGCACGACAAGAAAGAGGCGGGCTTCTACTACCAGTCCGCCATGTTCTACTTCAATCATGACCTCGACCTTAAAAAGGCCCTCGCCTGGCTGGATGCGGGCCTCGCCGACAAGCCGCGGATTGCTTATGAACTGCTCAATCTGAAGGCCAGGATCCTCGCCAAGCAGGGAGACAAAGAGGGCGCGATCGCGGCGGCGAAGGCCTCGACCGAACTGGCGCTCAAAGCCGAAGGGCCTTCCAGCTCGTTTGCGCGAATGAACCAGGATCTCATCTCGAGCTTGCAGTAATGGCAACGGCGGTCTCGCCGAGAACCAAAACGTCAATGTTGGATAGACCATCCCAGGAGACCGATGAATAAACTCAGATTCACCCTTGTCATGACCACGGCCATCCTCAGCGCGACGTCGCTCATGGCCCAGCAAAAGCGGATCAGTCCGCATGAGACAATCAGTTCGACCATCGATGGCGATCGGATCACGATTGTTTACGGGCGGCCCTATACGAAGGACCCTCATACCGGTGAGACCCGCAAAATCTGGGGAGGGCTCGTTCCGTACGGCCAGGTGTGGCGGACCGGTGCGGATGAAGCCACCTTGCTCATCACCCAGCAGCCAATTGGTATTGGCGGAGCCACCGTCCCGGCCGGCGCCTACACATTGTGGACCCTGCCAAAAGAAGACGGCACCGCCACGTTGATCATCAACAAACAAATCGGACAATGGGGCGCCACGCGCGGCGATTTGAAGCAGATCTACGACGAAAGCCTCGACGTGGCGCGGGTCGATCTGAAGAAGGACGCGCTCGATACGCCGGTTGACCAGTTTACGATGGGAATTGAGAAGAATCCGTCGGGCGGGGGACTGCTGAAGATGAAATGGGAAAGTACCCAGTTCTCGGCTCCCTTCACGGTTAAGAAATAGTCGCTTTTGCTGCAGCCCGTTGCCACGGAATTCGGGTCGCGTTTCCAAAATGTCCCCCGGTTTTTTGGAGGGACTTTTTTGAATGGGTAGATATCAAGCATGAGACACAACATCCGTTCCGCGCGGTTTCTCCTGCTCGTCATGGCTGGAGTGGTGGTTGGTGCCTGCCATAGCCTTCGCGCCGCCGATCCGCAGCCGTCGTCGGCCATTTTGCAGGATCTTCTGGGGTTTCGTCAGATGGGCAGCGTGCTCTACATCGCCGCTCACCCCGATGACGAAAATACGCGGCTCATTGCCTATCTCTCCCGTGGTCGAGGGTACCGCACCGGCTATCTTTCGCTCACCCGCGGCGACGGTGGCCAGAACCTGATTGGCCCGGAACTCGGCCAAGAGCTCGGGGTCATTCGGACACAGGAATTGCTCGCGGCCAGGCGGATCGACGGCGGTCAGCAATTCTTCACGCGCGCCATCGACTTCGGGTTCTGCAAAGATTACCGCGAAGCGTTTCGCCTCTGGGACCGCCAGCAGGTGCTGGCTGATGTCGTGCGCGTGGTTCGCCAGTTCCGACCCGATATCATGATCACGCGATTTTCCACGGAGCCCGGCGGAACGCACGGCCATCATACCGCCTCGGCCATCCTCGCCGTCGAGGCCTTCAAAATGGCTGGCTCAACAAACGCCTTCCCCGAGCAGCTCGACGAATTGAAGCCGTGGCAGCCCACGCGCATCTTCTGGAATCACTTCACCCCGCAACAGGGCCGAACCGAGGCCGGGTTGACGAACTCCGCCGATCTGCGAATCGATGTCGGCGGTTACAACACGCTCCTCGGCGAGTCCTACGGCGAAATCGCCGCGCGCAGCCGGAGCATGCACAAGACCCAGGGGTTCGGCAGCGTCAGCACGCGCGGCTCGGCGAGGGAAGCGTTCCAACTCCTCGCCGGCCAGCCGGCCACGAATGACATTATGGACGGTGTTGATACCACTTGGGGCCGCATCCCCGGCGGCGCCGAGATCGGAGGCCTCGTTGATGCGGCCATCGCCGGACTCGACCCTCAGAACCCTTCCGCCAGCGTTCCATCCCTGCTGACATTGCGAAAGCGTCTCGCCGTCTTGCCAACGGACAGTCTCATCACGGAAAAGCGCCGTCAACTCGATCACATTATCCAGAAATGCCTCGGCCTATACGTCGAAACCGTGATTCCGGTCGCCGAAGCTGTTCCCGGCGAAACGTTGAAGATGCGTCACAGCGCCATGACGCGGAGCGCCGCGGCCGGCCGCGCGGTCCCCGTACGCTGGACTGCGGTGCGCTACCCGGCTGGCGGAGATGAAGTTGTCGTCAACGCTGACCTCAAGCCCAACCAGGGGGTCGTGAAGGAATCATCGCGAGCCGTCCCCGAGAACACTCCGTTGACTCAGCCCTATTGGCTGCGCGAAGAGGGTACGGTCGGGATGTTCCGCGTGGATGATCCGTCGCTGATCAGCCGTCCCGAGAGTCCCCCGCCTTTTCCCGTCGAATTCGTGTTTGATGTCGCCGATCAATCATTGGTTATTTCCGACGAGCCGGTCCAGGTCATCAGCGATCCCGTGCGGGGCGAGATCCGTCAGCGGCTTGAAGTGATCCCGCCGGTGTCGCTACGGTTCCCCGAAGACCTGGAGTTGATTGCCCCGGGCAGCACACGATCCGTGGCAGTCGAAGTCACTTCAGCCCGCGCTGGTGCCACCGGCACACTGCAACTGGAGGCTCCGTCTGGCTGGCTGGTTACCCCGGCCACACAATCATTTTCTCTGAGCAATTACAACGAGACGGCAACCTTTGCCTTCACCGTCACCGCACCGAAGTACTCCACGACGGCCGGAATCCTCGCCACCGCGCAGATCGATGGGAAGCGTTACCACAATCAACACGTCGAAATCCGCCACGATCACATTCCGCGGCAGCTGCTCGAACCTCCAGCCCGCTTGAAGGCCCTGAGCCTCGACCTGGCGACCCGCGGCCATCAAATCGGCTATCTGCCCGGTGCCGGCGACTCTGTGGCCGAATGCCTGCAACGAATGGGGTACGGGGTTACACTCCTCAATGGTGCCGATCTGACCCTGCAACACCTGCGTAACTTCGACGCGGTCGTGGTTGGCATTCGCGCGTTCAACACGCGCACCGACCTGGCCCCGAATCTGCCCGCGCTCTTCGCCTATGTGGAGGGCGGCGGCACGCTCATTGAGCAGTACAACACCACCATGGGCCTGCAAACCACCGACCTGGCGCCCTACGATCTGAAACTCTCGCGCGATCGCGTGACGGATGCGACCGCGCCGATCACGTTGCTGGTGCCTGACCATCCGGCTTTCACGACCCCCAACCGCATCGTCCCGGCCGACTTCGAGGGTTGGGTGCAGGAGCGCGGACTTTATTTTCCCGGCGAATGGGACTCGCATTTCACCCCGTTGCTGGCGTGTCATGACCCGGGCGAGTCTCCCAAATCGGGCGGTTTACTCGTGGCGCGCTATGGGAAGGGCTACGTTGTTTATACGGGCCTGTCGTGGTTTCGCCAACTGCCCGCGGGCGTCCCTGGCGCCTACCGGCTTTTCGCCAATCTGCTTTCACTCGGCAAATGAAACCGACGGATCACATCAACAGCGAAGAGGCTACCCGGCTCCCCGGGTTCGACACCTGGCGTAACGTATACCTCCTTGTTTTCGGCAGTTTCATCCTGTGGGTCGTGTTGCTCGTTGTCTTGTCCACCATCTTTTCATGAGCCTCCTCGATTTCGTGGTCCTGATCGGCAGTATGCTGGCCATTGCCGCCTATGGGATGTGGCGCACGCGTCGTCCGCAGAACCTCAATGAGTATGTCAAGGGCGACCCGAAGATGGGCTGGGCCACCATCGGTCTCTCGGTAATGGCGACCCAGGCCAGCGCCATTACGTTCATTTCCACCCCCGGCCAGGGCTACCAGGATGGGCTCGGCTTCGTGCAGAATTACTTTGGGATGCCCTTGGCGCTCATCCTGATCGCGGCGGTGTTTTTGCCGATGTACCGCAAGCTGAATGTGTACACCGCGTATGAATTTCTCGGCCGGCGATTCGATGCCAAGACCCGGTTGCTCGGAGCCTGTCTGTTTCTTCTGCAACGGGGGCTCGCGGCGGGCATCACGATCTACGCGCCTGCCATCATCTTGTCCACCATGCTCGGATGGCGGCTGGACCTCACCATCGTTCTCAGCGGGACCCTGGTCATCATCTACACCGTGATGGGCGGCAGCGAGGCCGTGACCCTCACACAGAAATATCAACTGGCTGTGATCTTTGGCGGAATGGTGACGGCGTTCATCGTCCTGCTGGCAAAATTGCCGCCACACCTCTCTCTGGTCGACGCCCTCGTCGTGGCGGGGGGATTGAACCGGATGCGGGCCGTGGATTTTTCCCTTGATCTCCACCAGCGCTACACGTTTTGGTCGGGCCTGCTCGGCGGCTTCTTCCTCTCCCTCTCCTACTTCGGCACCGACCAATCGCAGGTCCAGCGGTACCTCTCCGGCGCTTCATTGCGGGAGAGCCGGTTTGGTCTTATGTTCAACGCCGTGCTCAAGATCCCCATGCAGTTTTTCATTCTGCTCCTCGGCGTTCTCGTCTTCGTCTTCTACCAGTTCGAACAACCACCGGTTTTCTTCAATCACGCCGCCTGGACTTCCGGGTTGGCACACGATTCGCAGGACAAGCTGCGCTCCCTCGAATCACAATATGCCCAGGCCCACCGGCAGAAGGAGGAACTGATTCAGCAATGGCTGGCCGCGAAACATCGAGGCGTGCCCAGTGCCGAGGCCGAGGCGCGCGCTGGAGCCCAGGCGGCGCTCGAACGCAGTGAATCCATCCGCGCCGACGTCAAGACAGCTCTTCGTGCCAACGGCGCGCAGGCGACGACCAACGATAGTGATTACGTGTTCATTACCTTCGTGCTGGACCATCTACCGCACGGTGTGATCGGATTGTTGGTGGCCGCGTTCTTTGCCGCGGCGCTGTCGTCAAAAGCCGCCGAACTCAACGCGCTCGGCACCACCACAACCGTCGACTTCTACCAGCACGTCCTCAAACGCGAAGCAAGCGACGCGCACTACGTAACGGCCTCGAAATGGTTCACGCTTCTCTGGGGGCTCGTCGCGCTGGCGTTTGCCCTGTTCGCAAACCTCGTGGAGAATCTGATCCAGGCGATTAATATCGTGGGCTCGGTCTTCTATGGTGTGGCGCTCGCCCTGTTCCTTGTGGCATTCTTCGTACGTCGTGTCGGCGGTACCGCTGTCTTTTGGGCGGCATTGGCCGCTCAAACCATCGTCTTCGTCCTCTATTTCTCCCTGAACATCAGCTACCTCTGGTACAACTTGATCGGTTGCGCCGCCTGCGTACTGTTCAGCCTTGTCATTCAAGCCGCGCTGGGTTCCATCAGCCCGCCTGCCGAGCCTCAACCTGCCTCATGACGACAGCCCCCGTCATCTGTTTCGGCCAACAGCCCTGCGGGTTTTTCCCGAAGCGTTTCCTCTTCGCGAAGATTCAAACCGCACGGCATTTGCAGAAAGAGATCGGCGGCGAAATCGTCTTCTTCTACCACGACAGCGACCACGACCCGCGCGAAACCAAAACCATCCTCCGTCATCGCAAGACGGGTGAGCTGGCCCGCTTTAATTTCACCTTCGAGAACCGGCTTCAACGAAAATTCGCGCCCCTCTATCTCAAGCGGGTCGCTCCTGCCTGGCACGCAAAGACAACCCTGCAACTTCCCGCATTTGTCGACCGCCGTTGGGTCCGTGCCTTCCAGGAAAACCGAGCGCCGACTGTGGCCGATTTCTGCCTGGAGATGTACCGTCAGATGGGATTGCTCGATGGCATTCGCGTGGCGCGCTCCAGCGACCCGTCTGTCCGCCGCGCAGCCTGTGATGTACCCGAGTACTTCGTGGATGTTCCGCACGAGGGCGAAATTGTGCGCGCGCGCTTTCACGAAGGACGGCTCCAACTGCACGAAGGCGGAGATTCCTACATCACCCTGCCGATTATCTCCTTCACGAAAGCGCAAATCAGCCCGACCCGTGACACGCGTCTGCCCTGGATGCAATCTGTCGTGCACTGTACGCATTACATCGCGGGTGCCAGCGAACAGGCCTACCTGCGCCGGGAGGGGGCACCGGAGATTGCCTACGTGAACCGTGATACAATAGACCGTTCTGATGAAGCCTACACGGACGTCACTGTCTAAAACGCCATGGTTACTGGCGTTCGGTGCCCACCCCGATGATATTGAATTCGGGTGTGGCGGCGTGATCGCAGTCGAGACCCGCGCCGGGCGCGCGGCGCACTTTGTGATCTGCTCGCGCGGAGAAGCTGCCAGTCGCGGCACGCCCGCCCAGCGCACCGCCGAGGCAAAAAGGTCCGCGGCACTGCTGGGCGCGACCACCGAATTCCTTGCATTGGATGGAGACGCACATCTCGAACGGCGCGTGGCGCATGCCATCAAACTGGCGGGCGCAATACGCCGCCTGCGGCCGCACATTGTTCTGGCGCCCAGCCCTGAGGAGAACCAGCATCCCGATCATTCGCGGCTCGGGCAACTGATTCGCGATGCGGCACGACTCGCCCGCTACGGTGGCGTCAGGGAATTGCGCGCCAAACCGCCGCACGCAATCCGTCAACTGCTGTTCTATGCCGTCACACCCGAAGCCGAGCCCAGGACCATCACGCCGATGCTGATCGACGTGTCCGCCCCGGAAATTATTGCGGCCTGGACAACGGCGATGGAAGCGCATGCGTCGCAGACGCGCACTCGCGGTTACGTCGAGCTGCAATTGACTCGTGCGCGCTTGTACGGACTGCGGGCCGGGGTCGGTTCCGCCATGGCGCTCTTCCCAAACGATCCGATTGTCTTGGATTCGCTCGCCCACGCGTGTCGCGGAGCTCGCGACTTTTGATATGACGATCGACCGTCCACTGAAGATTGGCATTACGTGTTATCCGTCCGTCGGCGGAAGCGGGGTCCTCGCCTCCGCGCTGGGGGAGGAGCTGGCCAAACGCGGACACGAGGTGCACTTCATCAGTTACGAGCGCCCGTTCCGCATGCCGTTGAACACCGCACGCCTGCATTTCCACCCGGTCCTCATCAACGACTACGATCTTTTCAAATACCCGGACTACACGCTGCCGCTGTCCGTAAAGATGGCGGAAGTAACCCGCGATTGCCAACTGGACGTGCTTCACGTCCACTACGCGGTGCCACACGCCACGGCGGCAATTCTTGCGCGGTCGATGCTCCCCCCCGGACAGCAGCCGCGGGTGGTCACCACGTTGCATGGCACGGACACCACGTTGCTCGGTCGCGATCCGGGATATGGTCCGGCGATCCGTCACGCGCTCGCCAGTTCCGATGCCGTCACAACCGTGTCCGCGTTCCTCGAGCAGGAAACGCGTCAGCTCTTGAGTTTTGATGGCCCGATGGAAGTCATTCACAATTTCTTTTCGCCACGCCCCGCTCGACGCTCGCGGCAAGAGATGCGCCAGGAACTGGGACTGCACGACGAAGTCGTCATCTTCCACGCCTCCAATCTTCGACCCCTGAAGCGCATCGACCTGTTGCTCGAAACGGCTGCTCGCATTCGCCCGGGCAATTCGTTCAAGCTGCTTATCCTGGCCGGGGGCAATTTCGCGCCGTTTGCCGCCGACGTGCGCCGCCTGGGCCTTGAACAACGGGTCATCGTGCGCGAGAAGGTCGCCGAGATCGAAGATTACTTGCAGGTGGCGGACATCGGTCTGTTCCCGTCTGAATCAGAGAGCTTCGGCCTGACCATCCTCGAAGCGATGTATTTCAGATGTCCCAGCGTCGCCCGCGTCGTCGGCGGCATCCCGGAGGTTGTCGAGAATAATGCCACGGGCATACTCGTGCCCTCGGGAGAACCAGACGCGATGGCACGTGCGGTGGAAAGCCTGATGGAAGATCCAGCACAGCGAACGTCCATGGGGCGCGCCGCCCGAGATCGGGCCCGCAAACTCTTCTCGGCGGAAGTGATCGTGCCCCGCTACGAGTCTCTCTATCGCCATTTGTGCGCCGGGGGTAGCGCAACTCGAGAGGCGCATCACGTAGCCCGCGGGCGCTGAAGAACCGGTCGGCGACAGTGGTGCCCCCGCTTTGGCAAGGTCCCGCTTGACTCCGGGCGGTGGCGAGAGTGTAATCTGGTTGTCACCCCGTCTGGACCGGAATCTGGTCCAATCAACCGCCCTGTCCGTGCGAGGCCAAGATGGAGAGGTTGGATTGCAATTACGTTCGACACGGGAACGTTCGCTGCACAACCAAGAGCGATTCCTCCATCAAGGACCATGCGTCTGATCGTTTTACAACCTTTTTACTTCCCAACCCATGAACAGCGCAGAAACTGTTAAGCAATGCACAGTGAACAAATGGCGTCCGATGGTGTCAGACCATTCACCGATGTGGAGGTTATCATGCGAACATTGACGACCCTTCTCGCCTTCGCACTTCTAACTGGACCCGCCTTTGCCGAAGAGAAACCCGGGGCCACTCCCCCGCAGGCCAAGTCGGAAATCGAGCTGCGCGAGATCCGCTATGATGGTCAATTGAGCGATACCGAGGCGCGGTTTGCCGTCGTCCTGGACCTGCAGGTCTCAGAACGGGGTGAAGCGCTCCTGCCGTTGTTTGAAGGCAACATCGCGGTTCTCCCCATCGATCTGCCGCCCGGTCTCCGGCTGGTCCGCGAGGGCGAGCAATTCCAACTCCTCGCGACTCGCGAAGGCCAATACCGAGCCAAACTGGATCTGGTGGCCAAGATCACCCGTCAGGAGCCATGGAACCAGATCACATTCACGGGGCCGGCCGCGGCGATCAGTTCGATTACCGCGCAGGCGCGTGGCTCGGGGCTGGACCTGCAACTGTTGACAGGGACACAGCAGGCAACCGAGACCAAAGACGGCATGACGCGGGTCCGCGGATTCCTTGGAGCCGAGCGCACGGTTTCGATGCGGTGGCAGGGCAAGGCGGCGGAAGTCACGCGCAAAGCGTTGGTGACTTGCGAGACCAGCGCATCGGTCCAGGTAACGCCCGCGGTGGTGAAGTACATCACGACCCTCAAATACGAAATCATCCAGGGCAGCACCGGACAGTTTTCCATCAGCCTGCCGGCAGTCCAGGCGGTGACGAAGCTGCAGGGAGAAGGCGTCCGCGATTGGCAGATCAAGCCCGAGGGTGGCCAGCAGATCCTGACGGTCGAACTCGTCAAGCCCGCGGACAAATCATACGCGCTCACCTTGTTCTCCGAACACAGCACCGAAGGCGCAGTCGAGACGCTCCGTGTCGTGCCTCCTCAGCCTGTGGGAGTGGATCGCGAATCTGGATCACTGGCGGTCTCGGCGGAAGACGTCCTGGTGGAGACCCAATCGGCCACGGGCTTGCGGCAGGTCAATGCGCCGAGCGGGGTACTGACGGCGTATCAATTCTACTCGCGGCCATTCACACTGGCGTTACAACTGCGCCGCATCGAGCCCGTGGTCAGCGCCGCCGACCGCGTGACGGTCCGACTGGAGGAGGCGCGGCTGCTGGTTGGCCACGAGCTGACGCTAAACGTCGAAAAAGCGGGCATCTATGTGGTGGAACTCGCTTTCCCGAGTGGATTTGTCGTGTCCGATCTGCGTGCCGACGGCGTTGAGGACTGGAAAGCCGCCGACGGCAAGCTGACTGTGAACTTCAATTCCCGCGTGCTCGGCCAGCGCCGCATGGACGTGCAACTGGAGCAGGAATTGAAAGGCGTGCCCGACAGGATCGAAGTGCGACCGCTCCGGGTCTCGGGCGCGGCCAGGGAAACGACGCAAATCGGGGCGGTGGGAGCCCCCGGGATTCAGTTGAAGACGGTGGTCGACGGCCTGGTCGGAGCGCGCGAGGTGCCGATCGGCATGTTCCCCAATCGCACCGACGAAGCCCTCGCCTATACCGCGGACCAACCCGACTGGCGACTTGTCCTCGCCGCCGAGCGCATGGCGCCGCGGATTACCGCGGACGTGTTCAACCTGATCACGATCGGCGATGGGTTGTTGGGTGGCAGCGCGACCATCCGATTCGCGATCGTCAACCAGGGCGTCCAGGAGTTTCGAATCAAGGTGCCTCCGCAGTGGAAGAACGTGGAGTTTACCGGGCCGAACATCCGTCGGAAGGAACTCCAGGGCGACACCTGGGTGATCGGCCTGCAGGAGAAGGCGTGGGGCGGGTACACGCTCGTGGTGACATACGACAACCAGTTTGATCCTCACCAGGCAACCCTGTCCGTCGGCGGGATTCATCCGGAGGGTGTGGAACGAGAGACGGGCAGCATCGCCATCACCACCGCTGCCAGCCTGCAACTGGCAACGCAGCCTTCCGGGGACAATCTCCGCCGCGTGGACGAGGTCGAGTTGGCGGCAAATGACCGCGCACTGATCACCCGCCCGGTGTTGATGGCCTACAAATACCAGGGAAGCGCCTATGGGTTGAAAGTCGGCGTGACCCGCTCCGAGGAATCGTCGGTGCTGGACGCGGTGGCGGACCGGACGCAATTGACGACCGTGCTCACCGACGCGGGTGAAATGCTGACGCAAGCCTCGTTCATGGTGAAGAACAACGATCGCCAGTTTCAGACTTTCACGCTGCCCAGGGGCGCGGATTTCTGGTCGTGTTATGTCGGCTCCGAGCCCGTCAAGCCGGAGAAGAACGGAGAGACCCTGCTCGTTCCGCTGCCTCGTCGGGCCAACCGCGATGAAGCGTTTGCGGTGGATATCGTCTACGCGCAGAAGATCGGTTCCTTGAAATCGGCTCTTCCCCGTCACCTGGTTTTGTCGGCTCCCCAGACGGACATGCAGACGACCTATGCGGAATGGGAATTGTACGTGCCGCAAACTCATCGCTTGGGAGGATTCGGCGGGAACATGATCGTGGCGCGCGGCACCACGTACGGCTTGCGCGATGGCTGGCTGGCCTTTCTGCGTTTCTACGACACGCTGTATCATCAGGCGAAGGATTTCAGCATTGTGTTCGTTGTCGTGGCGGGACTGGCGGCGGTCATTGTGGTATCAATTCGTCGAGGTTGGCGCGGTTTGGTGGCAACACTTACCGTGGTAGCCATCGTCGGAGTGCTTGCGGCGATGCTATTGCCGGCGCTGAACAAAAGCCGCGTCTCGGGGCGTACGGCGGTTTCATTCAGCGACCTGAAACAGGTCGGGCTCGGCCTGGCCATGTTCGCTGACCAACATGGCGGTCAGTTGCCTCAGACAATCGACGAGCTGGTTCCCAACGTCATCACGAGCGATCGCGTTCTCATCGACCCCACCAGCGGCGAGAAGTTCACCTATATCGGCGCCGGCCATACCTGGCAGGAGGGAGGCGGAAACAGTGTGCTGGCCTATTCGCCGCAAGACCTGAATGGGCGTAGCGTCCTCTTCAGCGATGGGCACGTGCAATGGATGACCAGCGCCGAGTTCGGCAATGCCCTGAGCGCCACGATGGCCGAGAACACCCGGGAGTCTGGGATCGCTGTCACACCCCCTTCAACTCCGCAAGGCGCTGTCGGCTCTTACAGGGCCATTGGAGCGGCCTCCCCAGTCTCTCAGCCGCCCCCTCCTTCCCCCAAAGCCCACCGGGATCAAGGCGGCAATGTTGTCCTCGCTGACGGGCAGACTCAGGAAAACGGGCCTCTTGTCGAACACCTGACAGCGCTCCCGGCAAACGGTGCGCCGCAATCCAGTGGCATTGGCGTGGCGCCGATGGTGGCGGGAATCCGACCCATCCGAATCGACATCCCGCGGACGGGGCAGCGCTTCGTGTTTACGAAGGTGCTGAATGTGGGGAAGGAACCGCTGGCGGTCAATGCCGTAGCGATGCGGCAGAACGTGTTCCAGACCCTTCAGGGCCTTGTGCAAACGCTGGCTTTTCTCGCAGGCCTGGTGTTGATCTGGTGGCAGTTCCGCCGTGCCACACCGAGCAGCGTATTGGCAACGCTCGGGGCGGCGCTGGTCATTGGCAGCGTGGTCAGCATCCTGCTGGCGACGCGGCTGCTGGGCGTGGTGCTGATCGCGGCGGCTCCGGTGCTGGGATTGGCCATCGTGATCGCGCTCATCCGAAGATTCTGGAAGCCAATGCCCAGGAGCGAGAGTGGCGGTGAAGAACTTGGTCACGTGCCACCGCCGGTCCCCCCGGTCGTAGCCGCGCTTGTCCTGCTGCTGTTGGCGCCGGGGATCGCGAAGGCGCTCCCGAACGATTCTGTTTCCGTGCTGTCCGCCACCTACGTTGGCGCCGTAAAGTCGGTCGACGGCCCGGCGGCGGCGCGCGTGGTGGAGTTTGACGCCACATTCGATGTGGAATCGGCGGCGCCAGATCAGATGCTGCGGCTGTTCGGACCCGATGCGGCAATTCAGGAATTTGTCGCCCCCAAGGGCGGCGGGTGGCTTTCCTTCCATGGCGGCGCCGGCGATGCACGGCTCGTCCGCGATGGCGAGAACGCGAACCTGTGGCTGCCCAAGAAGGGCAAATGGACTCTGCGCGCGAAGTTCCTGGTGAAACTCAGCGGCGACGCGGCGAAACGTCAGATTGCGTTTGGGATTCCGCAAGCGTTGACCACTCGCGTGACGGTGACGCTCGACGACCCGGAAGCGATGGTCGAGATGCCGCAGGCCGTGTCGTTCAAATCCACGACCAGCGGGCAGCAGACGCAGGTCGATGCCGTGCTGGGCGCGGGCGACCGGGTGGATATGACCTGGACGCCACGAATGAAGCGCGCGTCGGAAATGGCCGCGACGGCGTTCTGTCAAAACTCCTCGCTCGTAACATTCGCGGGCGGCGTGATGAGCGTGAAGTCGCTGTTGGACTACCAGATCACGCAGGGCGAACTCCGGGAGATTCGCGTGGCGTTGCCCGCCGGGCACCGTCTGATGCGCGTGGAAGGTGACGGGGTTCGAACCTGGAAACTCGACGGACAGACGCTGACGGTAGACCTGGTCAAGGGAGCGTCAGCCTCCGATGCGGTTTCGGAAGGCAGCAAAGGCGAAATCTCCGGGAACATGGGCGGGGGACTTACCATCCTCAATGCGATCTGGGGATACAGGGACACCTGGGTGGATGTCACGGCAAAGGTCAAAGACTTGATTGCAAAGGGCGAGTCTTCCATTGGTGCCAACAAGTTTGTTTTGGGGGATCCTACTCCGTACCACATCAAGATCCTCCAGGTGACATACTCGTTGGACGGCCAGACGCAGACCGTGTCGGTCATGGACGGTGAAGCATTCGAGGTGCCCAAACCGAAAAACGCCATGCCCTCATCCGTTTCGCGGGCCTCGGACGCCAATCTGGCGACTGGCTACCGCCTGATCGTGGAAACCGAGATGGCTCAATCGTCGACTTCGATGAAGGTCGAGACCCCGCATGCGATCGATGTGAAACGGGAAACCGGGATGGTGGGAATCAAGTCCACCGAGGACTTTGGAGTGACGGTCGACGCTCAAAACGATCTGCAGAAAGTCGATGTCGATGACTTCATGCGGGCGGCACGGCTTGGACAAACGGAACCCGTGTCAATGGCCTACCGCTTCATGAAGCCGCAGTTCGGTCTCACGGTTGGGGTCGAGCCCGTCCAACCCCGGATCGAGGCGTTGGTCCGCAATGCGGTCCGGGTGGGGACGGAACAGATCGATCTTCATGCGACGGTGGAATACACGATCAAGCGCGCGGGCGTGTTTGCCCTGCGTCTCGGCCTGCCGCCGGAGTACCGGGTCGAGCGGGTCGCGGGAAACGCGATATCCCAATGGGTCGAGAAGCCCGCCGCCAAGGAAGGGGAGCCGCGGGAGCTGGAGGTCACACTGAAGGAGCGAACGACCGGCGATTACGCGTTGGAACTCGATCTGGTTCGGACTCTTTCCGAACTGCCGCGGTCGGTCCCGGTGTTGGGCGTGCAACCGCTGGACACGCAGAAACTGAGCGGATTCGTCGCTGTCTCGTCCGAGGAGGGCGTGCAGATCGAGAGCCAATCGATCGACGGACTCACCGAAGTGCCACCCGAACAAGTCGGCCTGGCGAGCCGAGTTGAAGGCCGCGGCGCGGCGGCGGCGATGGGCAACATGCTGGCGTTCAAACTCATTCCGGGCGAAGCGGTCGGGGCGGAGCCGGGCTGGAAATTGACCGTGGCGACGGAGAAGATTCAATCCTGGGTCCGTGCCGAAATCATGAGCGTGGTGTCGCTGACCGAGACGCTTGTCACTGGCCGATCAATGGTGCGGTACGATATTCAGAATGCGCCGACCCGGGAATTTCGCGTGCGTGTGCCATCTGCGTTCCAGAACGTGGATATCAGCGGACCGAACATCCGGCGCAGGGACCATGACGAGAAGACCGGCGAATGGCGGATCGAATTGCAGAACAAGGTGCGCGGCAATTACACGCTCACGGTGACGTGGGAAGAGCCGTGGAACGTGAAGACCGGTTCGCTCGATGTGGCCGGCGTCGAAGCCGTCGGGGTGGAACGCGAGACGGGTGCAGTGGCGTTTCAGGCGCCCGCGCGGATGAAGATCGAGGCAACCGGGTTGACGCCCGACTTGGTGAAGATCGACGAGCACGAGTTGCCGGCCTGGGCCGGATTGACCGGCGAGACGCCCGTGCTGGCATATCGATACCTGCGGCCGGGATACAAAATGACGCTGACGACCCAGCGCTTCCAGGAGGCGGAGGTGTTGCAGGCCCTGGTAGACAGCGCGCGGCTGACGACGGTCATCTCCGAGGACGGGCAGATCATGACCGACATGGCGCTGATGGTTCGCAACAACAGCCGGCAGTACCTGGAGGTGGCATTGCCGGAGGGCGCGGAGGTGTGGTCGGCATTTGTGAACGGGCAGCCGGTGCGGCCCGGCAAACGCGATGGAAAACTGCTGTTGCCGATGGATCGGAGCGAAGGGGATGCCGCGGTGCCGGTGGAGCTGACGTACATCGGGGTCGCTCGCTTTCCGCGGCGGAGCGGCCTGGTGGGCATGGTTTCACCCGCGCTGGACGTGCCGTTGAAGAATGCGTGGTGGGATTTGTACCTGCCACCGGATTTTCAGTACGGACACTTCGAGGGAACGATGAATCAGGAAGTGGAAGCGGTCGCGGAGGAAACGAGGAAGGCGGTTACATCCTTCGGCTGGGGTGAATATGCGAAGGCCGAGGCAGACAAGAAGCTCGCGGCCAGAGCGGAGGTCGCATCTTCGCTGAGCAACGCTCGCAGCCGGCTGGCCAGCGGCTACGTCAGCGACGCCTCGCGGTTTTTCAATCGTGCCAAGTCGAGCGTCTCCTTGGACGATGTGGCGGGGAACGAGAAACTCCAGGAACTGGAGGTGGACCTGCGGCGCCAGAAGGGCCAGAGCCTGCTGCAGGCTCAGCAATCATTCGCGGCCCAGAATGGGTACTGGGACAATACGCCCCAGCAGGCCCGAGCGCTTCCCACCATGCAGGTACAGCTCAATGTGGACGCGGCGGAGCAACAGGTGACGAAAGTGCAGCAGGCGCAGGAGCTGGCAGTGGCGAAGACCTTGCCGCTGCACGTGAACCTGCCCAAGCGGGGCGTGCACTATTCATTCAGCCAGGTGCTGCAGACCGAGACCGGCAAGCCCATGGGGATTCAATTCAGCGCGGCGAACGAGCGCGCAACGAGTTGGCCCGCTCGGGTTGTCTCGAGCTTGGGATCCTTTGTGATACTGTGGGTGGTCGTTGCCTGGGCACTCCAGCGCAAGGCCGCGCCTGATGCTCATTAAGGTCAGCCATCGCTTCAGGTTGCTGAATACGGAATGTTACAGCCCGTGTGGTCGAGAGGGTCTTTCTTTCTTGGTCTCCCAGTGTTGCCTCGCTGTGAGGGAATCCCCGTATCACGGAAACGAGAATCATTTATATCACCGGCAGTCTACCACCCCGTCGCCACCAAGAAGCACAAGCCTGTGTTCGACCTCGACAGGGTCCCAGCATGTACATGCTCAAGCAGGACTTGGGTGCCGCTGGAATTCCGTGCAAGGGCGCGCTCGGACGTCAGGTGGCACGACCAAGCCCAAGGCCAAAGCCCCGAAAGCGCCCGATGTGCAGGGAGATCGTCACGATTTGACGCAACCCGACGCGAAGCGTCACAATTAGGAAATGGCTGCCTCGCTAGGACTCGAACCTAGACAAACTGATCCAGAGTCAGTTGTGCTACCATTACACCACGAGGCAGACGGGTGAACGGTCAAAGAGTAGAACGGGGCAAAACCTGTGTCAAGTTCCGCGGTCTGGACGAACCCGCCACCTGCGACGGCGACATTCTAGCTCAGCCGCATCGGCATCAGCACGTACAGGAACGGGGCGTTCACCTTGATCACGCCGGGACTCAGTTCGTCGGTCAACTCGACAAACACCTCGTCGGCATCCAGATTCCGCAGTGGATCCATCATGTACTGCGGGTTGAAGGCGATGGTGATCTCCTTACCCTTGTAGTTGATCGACATCGTCTCCTTGGCCTCGCCGACCTCGGGTGTGGTCGCGGTAATCGTCAGAGTATTCTTGGCAAAATTCAGTTTGACCGATTGAGACTTCTCACTGGCGAGAATGGATGCCCGGCGCAGTGCGGCGAGGAGCAATTCGCGCTCCAAGGTGATCCGCTCTTTCGCCTCGGACGGAATGACCTGTCGGAAATTCGGGTAGGTGCCTTCAATCAACTTCGAGGCCAGGGTGGTGCCGTCCAATTCGAGAACGATCTGGTTCTCGCCGATAAAGAGCTTCACGTCACCCTTGTCGGCCAAGAGTCGTTCCAATTCAACGACAGCCTTGGTGGGCAGAATCAATTCCGCCTCGGCACCCTTGGGAATCTCGATGTCGTGCTCCATCAGGGCCAGCCGCCGTCCATCCGTTGCGACGACGGTCAGTTTGTCGCCCTTGATGCCCATGAATACGCCGTTGAGCACGTAGCGCGTCTCGTCGTTGGAGACGGCGTAGGCGGTCTTCTTGAGCATGTCTCGCAGGACGCTCTGCTCGATCTTCAGCGCTTTGCCAGCACCCGACTCGGGGAACCGCGGAAACTCTTCTTCTGGCAGGCCCATGATCTTGTAGAACGATGATCCGCAGCGAATGGAGGCGGCATTCCGATCGTCGACTTCAATCTCAATCTCGGCCGCCGGTACTTCCTTGAGAATCGAGAATAGCTTGCGGGCCGGCAGGGTCGTCGAACCGGGTTTTGCGACTTCGGCCTCCACGCGGCAGCGGACGCCGACATCCAGGTCAGTGGTGGTCAGGTTCACACCTCCATCGGATGCCTGGATCAGAACGTTGGATAGGATGGGAAGCGTGGTGCGGGTGCTTACGACGTTTTGCACGCGCTGTAATCCGTCGAGAATCGCCTCTTTGGTGACTTTCAGTTTAACCGGCATATTGAAAGAATAATTACTACTATGCTTCTGTAAGGAAAAGAAAAAATCGTTACCGTTCGGGCTGTGAATATATCAAACAACTTTCCGTGTCAAGCGCCCGCCAAGCACTTACGCAGGCGGACGATGGGGAATTGACCCTGCAAGAAGCGGCGAATCTCCGAGCCAAATTCGGCCGCCAAACAGATTTTCTCCGGTGATTCACACGTTGTTGAGATGTTATTCCCGTCGCAGCGCCTGCTCCAGATAGGAAACCGTCTGCCTGAGCCGCTGGTCTTTGGCCGCCCGCTTCTCAATCAGTCGGCAGGCATGGAGCACGGTGCCGTGATCGCGGCCACCGAAGGATTCGCCGATGTCCGACAGCGAGCGGCTCGTTAGGGTCCGACTCAGGTACATCGCGACCTGCCGCGGAAACGCCACGTTCTGCGGTCGGCGACGGCTGGTCATGTCGGCGATGCGAATGTCAAAGTGCTCGGCGACCTTTTTCTGGATGGATTCGATGGTGATGGTTCGTCGGGCCTCTTCATGCAGCGCATCCCGAAGGAGGGACTCCAGGGAATCGCGGGTGACCTCTTTGCCCGTGAGGGACGCATACGAGGCGACCCGGACCAGTGCACCTTCCAACCGACGGATATTCGTGCGGATCTTCTCCGCGAGGAACTCGATCACCTGGTCGGAGAGCTTCACGTCGATCAGCGCCGCCTTCTTCTTCAGGATGGCGATCCGTGTCTCCAATGCTGGCGGCTGTAGCTCCGTGACCAGGCCCCATTCGAAACGCGAAACAAGGCGGTTCTCCAAATTGGCGATTTCGGCGGCCGGCCGGTCGCTGGAAAGCACGATCTGCTTGTGGGCGTCAAACAGGGTATTGAACGTGTGGAAGAACTCGTCCTGCATCCGTTCCTTCCCGCCGAGGAACTGGATGTCGTCGATGAGCAGCACGTCCACCTGGCGGTACTTCTTGCGGAACTTCGTCATCGTGCTGTTTTGGATGGCCTGAATGAAGTCGTTAGTAAACTGCTCGCAGGTGATGTAGCAGACCTTGCGGGACCTGGCAGCCGTGGAGGTCGAGTGGCCGATGGCCTGCATCAGATGCGTCTTGCCCAAGCCGACGCCTCCATACACGAACAGCGGATTGTAGGCTTTGGCGGGTGACTGGGCGACGGCGAGAGCGGCGGCATGAGCGAAATTGTTGTTGGGCCCGATCACAAACGAGTCGAACGTGTATCGGGGATTCAACTTTCCGTCGAGATCGGCCTTGGCCGGCTGGCGCTTCTCGTGGGCCAGCGGTGAGGGTTGAACCAACTCGGGGGGCGGTTTTAGTCCCTGGCTGACAGCCAGCCGGACCTGAAGCGGCTGGCGGGAAGTTTGGTTCACGGCTTCGCGGATCAACGGCAGGAAATTATCCTGCAGCCAGATTTGGTAAAACTCGTTGGCCACGCCTAGGACAAGCGTGTCTTGCGTGACCTCCACCGGGCGGATCGGCGCGAACCATCGGTTGAAAAGCTCCGGGTTGAGCATCCCTTGCAGGATCCTGCTCGCGTCGCGCCACAGTTGGTCGTGCCCCGTCGTCATATTTCCTCCATCACATGCCCGACTTATTCACAGGCTGTTGACACGCATGCAGCATACTGTTTGCGCGCGCATCCGTCAGCCGGGGCGAACAGAGGGAGTGGCCCGCACACGAACCCAAGGAGACAAAAACCATGAAAATCCCCCCTACCTTGATCGTTTGACCCATGCAACCGCGAAAAAAACGGCTCTAACGGGTCTTACCCCGTGCTGCGGCTGCGTTTTCCCCTCACTACATTCGTGCAGGATCCAGAAGAGATGTGAACCGAAAAATCCGCGCAGTTTGGGCTATACAAGCATCCCAAAAACAAGACGCATCAGGGCGTCCAAGCTGTTCACAACTTATTCACAACCCTCTCTTCATCCTCGCCTTCGCCTTTGCGGGCGACAGCATAGTCACGGTGGTGGTGCACTTCAAGAAAAAAGTGATGCCGGTTTGAGAAATTTCCGGAGCGACTTGCGTCGCAAGAAAAAACTGGGCCGGACGTTCACATGAACGTCCGGCCCGGTGAAGAGCGGAGTCTTTTACGCGTCGTAATACATGTGGAATTCCCACGGATGCGGCCGCAAGCGCACCTGATCCTGTTCCTTGCGCTTCATCTCGAGCCAGGTGTCGATGACGTCTTGCGTGAACACATCGCCCTTGAGCAGGAACTCGTGGTCTTCCTCGAGTTCGTCGCAGGCCTCCGTAAGGCTGGCGGGCATCTGCGGCACCTTCTTGATCTCCTGCGGAGACAGCTCGTAGAGGTTCTTGTCCATCGGCTCGCCGGGATCGATCCGGTTCTCGATGCCGTCCAAGCCGGCCATCAACAATGCGGCAAACGCGACGTACGGATTGGCGGACGGATCGGGTGGACGATACTCGATGCGCTTGGCCTTGGGGCTCGGCGAATACGTCGGGATGCGCACGGCGGCCGACCGGTTCCGGCTCGAATACGCGAGGTTGACCGGGGCCTCAAAGCCGGGCGTCAACCGCTTGTAGCTGTTGACGGTCGGGTTGGTGATGGCCGCGACGGCCCGCGCGTGTTTGAGGATGCCGCCGATATAGTGCAATGCCATATCGCTCAAGCCGGCATATTCCTTTCCGGCGAAGAGCGGTTTACCCTTCTTCCACAAGCTCTGGTGGGTGTGCATCCCGCTGCCGTTATCGCCGAACAGCGGCTTGGGCATGAACGTGACTGTCTTGTTGTGGCGTTTGGCGACGTTCTTGCAGACGTACTTGTAGACCATCATGGCATCGGCCATCGCCACCAGCGGGCTGAACCGAAGATCGATCTCCGCCTGGCCAGCAGTGGCGACTTCGTGGTGCTCGCGTTCCACGACCAATCCGCAATCCTTCATGACCATGATCATTTCGTTGCGGATATCCACCTGGGTGTCCTGCGGCGGGACGGGGAAATAGCCTTCCTTGTGGCGGATCTTGTTGCCCAGATTGGGGAATTCCTCGCGGCCGGAGTTCCAAATACCTTCGTTGCTGTCGATGTAGTAGTAGCCGCTGTTGGACGTCTGGCCAAAGCGGATGTCGTCGAAGATGAAGAATTCGGCTTCGGGCCCGAAATACGCGGTGTCCGCCACACCGGTCTGCTTCAAATACGCCTCGGCCTTGCGGGCGATATTGCGCGGATCGCGCGTGTATGGCTCGCGCGTGATCGTGTCGATCGAGTCGGCGATGATGCTCAACGTGGTGACCTGCGGAAATGGATCGATGATCGCGGTGGCCGGGTCGAGGATCAACAGCATGTCGCTGGACTCGATCGAGCGCCACCCGCGGATGGACGAGCCGTCAAAGCCCACGCCGGCTTCGAACGTTTCCTCTTCCAATTCGGCGACGGGCATACAGAAGTGCTGCCATGTTCCCAGGAAATCGCAAAACTTGACGTCTATGAGCTGTACATTCTTGCTTTTACACAACGCCAGAACTTCTTTGGGTGTCATTCTGTCCTCCTAGCCAATCGGTGGATGGGGCACCGGGCGGGCTGAATTTTAGGTTCCTCGTTATTCCAGTATTTGGCGGCGTTATACGGCCTGGTCGCCGCGTTCCTCAGTACGAATGCGCACGGCATCATCAATCGGCAGCACGAAAATCTTGCCGTCGCCGATCTTGCCCGTCTTCGCTGTTTTCAACACCGCGTTGACCGCGGCCTCCACGGCGCTATCGGGCAGCACGATCTCCAGTTTCAGCTTGGGCAGGAAATCCACGGTATACTCACTGCCGCGGTAGATTTCGGTGTGACCCTTCTGTCGTCCAAACCCCTTCACTTCGGTGACCGTCAGGCCTTCCACGCCCACACCGGCCAGGGCTTCCTTGACGTCTTCGAGTTTGAACGGCTTGATAATCGCCTCGATCTTCTTCATGAATTTCCTCCCAAGTGCGGGTGCGAATACTAGAGAAGCGGCTCTGGCATGTAAACAGAAAAAGCGCCTCTCCGGGCCCTCGCGGCCGACACTTCAGGATATGCACAATCGTGTGTGGGTTGGCTTAGCAGCCGATATGCCACCGGAGTCTCGTCGCACCCAAACCACCGTCGCAACCACCCGCAAAACAGATAGTTATACAGCTAGGAAATCTGGAGCGACTTGGGAGGAAAGATGGCGATGGTTGCATCGATTTGCTCAGCGTGGTCAAAACACGACGCAGCCCAGCTTTGCAGTTGATGCCGCTTTTCGGCGCGTGTTACCGTGGTGTGGTCATGGACGCGCCAGGCAACGTGCCGGAGTCGATCAATTGCCACTCGTGCGGCGCGGTTCTGGATCTCGCCGGCCAGGTCGGCTTCACTCATATCGAGTGCAAGGCTTGCGGCGCGGCGTCTGTCGTGCCGCTGAAGTTTGGCGACTTTCTCCTGCTCAACGTGATTGGCACCGGTGGGACGGCCACGGTATACAAAGCCATTGATGTTCCGCTCAATCGGTATGTCGCGCTGAAAGTCCTCCGCTCCGACCTGGCCGCCGATGCGGCGCTGGTGGCGAATTTTGCCAGCGAAGCCCGGGCGGCGGCCACGATCAATCATCCCAACATCGCGCAGGTATACTCCTTCGGCGAGGTCGACCGCTGGCACTACATGACCGTGGAACTTTGCGAGCAGGGCAGTCTCGACCATCGCCTCACCAAACTCGGCCGGCTGCCGGAGATGGACGTGCTCACCATCGGCCTGCAGATGGCCTCGGCCCTGCGCAGCGCCAGCCAGCGCGGCGTGCTCCATCGCGATGTCAAACCGGGCAACGTCCTGTTCAATCAGGATGGCGTGCCGAAGCTGGTGGATTTCGGCCTGGCGCCCAGCCCGACCGAGGCTCCGCGTCAGGACGGCGAACGAATCTGGGGCACACCCTACTACGTGGCGCCGGAGAAACTTCGCGGCGATCCCGAGGACGAGCGGAGCGATATCTACTCCCTGGGCGCCACCTTGTTTCACGCGCTGGCCGGGCAGCCGCCGCTCGATGCCGCCGCAGCGGCCGCCAACGCGGTGGATCCCGCGGTGTTGCTGCGCGCCAGCACGCCGGGCGTTGGGGAACGGACCGCTCGAGTCGTTGCGCGCATGCTGGCCCTGGATCCGGCCGAGCGGTACGGCTCGTACGACGAGGTTGTCCAAGACCTGTCGGAGGCGATGGATCTTCTCAAAGAGGCCGGGACGAGGACGCCCGATGTGGAACCGAGCCAGAAACAGGTCAGCGCGCTCCACGTGGTTAGCATACTCATCCTGTGCGGCGGGGTGATTTGGTTTGTCTGGAAGTACGGCTTCGCCGCGTTTCACGCCGCGCATCGGCCGCCGCCAACGACGACGGTCCCGGTCGAGCCCACGCAGTGACGAGCGCGCGGTCGCCCACGGCTCATGGCGCGGGGCTTGGGGTGTTCACAATGATCTGATTGACGACGGATGTGACGCCTTTGATGGAGTGGGCAGCGGCTTCGGCGCGCCACGACACGGCCAGGGTGGGCGCCGTTCCCCGCAGAGTGACCTTCCCGTCTTCGACCTCGGCGACAATGCCCACCGCCGTGGATGGATCGGCATTCAGCCGTCGCCGAATCTCCATGCCGATGGACTCGTCCGTTGGCTGGTCGCTGGGCGGTGGAGCGGCAGCGCTGGGTGTGGGGATGAGGGCGGGCGCTTGGGCTGCCGGCGCCACGTGGGCGGACGCCTTGGTCGTCTGTGCCGGTGGCGCGGGCTGAGCATCGGCTTGGACAGACTGGGTGGTCTCAACGGTGATACAGCCGCCGCAAAGCGCGACGATTGCCGCGACGATGATTGAACCAAATACCAGCCGCACTCGCATTGTCCTCCCGCCTTTCCGTCGATACCGTAGCACAGACGACCGTGCGCGTGTAGCGATTTCTTCCGGAAAGCGATTCACGCGGATGCCGTCTGGGCCACAAGAGAATTGGTGCGCGGGACAGGACTTGAACCTGCACGGCTTTCGCCATACGCCCCTCAAACGTACGTGTCTGCCAGTTCCACCACCCGCGCACAAAAGGCTCGGAACGTCGATAAATTATATGGAAAACATTCCATCGGCAAGCTAAGATTTGCGGGTCATGTCAGGCCATTCCAAGTGGTCGAAGATCAAGCACACCAAGGGCGTGGTTGATTCCAAACGCGGGAAGATATTCGGCAAGTTCGCCAAGGAAATCGCCGTGGCCTGCAAGCACGGTGGCGGCGATCCCGGGTTCAATCCGCGGCTGCGGACGATTCTGATGAAAGCCCGCGCGGCCAACATGCCGGCGGACAACATCGATCGCGCCATCAAGAAGGGATCGGGTGAACTCGGCGGCGTCACCTACGAGGAGATCACCTACGAAGGCTACGCGCCGGGCGGCGTGGCTCTGTTGATGGAGCTGCTCACCGACAGCAAGAACCGGACGGCGGGAGAGATTCGCAACATTTTCACCAAGCACGGCGGCAACCTTGCCGTTGCGGGAGCCGTCAAGCATCTGTTTCATCGCAAGGGCCAGATTCTCGTCGCCAAGGACCAGATTTCGGAAGACGATCTCATGGGTCTTGTGTTGGACGCTGGCGCCGAAGACATGATCTCGCATCCGGACACGTACGAGATTCTCACCGACCCGCATCAGTTCGAGGTCGTTCACAAGGCGCTCGAAAGCAAAGGCATCAAACCGCAATCGGCGGAGATCACGCAGTTGCCGCTCACGCCGGTGCCCGTCGCCGACGAGAAAACCGCCCGCGCGGTGCTGGGTTTGATCGAGGCCCTCGAAGACAACGACGATATCCAAAACGTCTATTCCAATTACGACATTCCCGACGAGATCATGGAGAAGGTTCAAGCGGCGCCGGCGTAGGCGTTGATCGAGCCGGTCGGATCGCTTTTGTCTTTGTCAGGCGTGCGGATTCGGTGTGATAAGCAGTGGGAAGCGCGAATGGATCAGGCTGACAAGCCGGTCTCCAAGCTGAAAGTGGCACGCACTTGGTTGCTGCTGCTGGGAACCATTATCTTCCTGGTCGTTTTTTTGGGCATGCATCTCCGGTCGCGGCTCTCCACGGCTGAACAGACCCCGGATTTGGCGAATTCTGTCGGCAGTCTGTTAATCGGCGGGTTCAATCTCGCCGCAGGCGTCATCGGTTATCTGATCGTGGTCTCGACGAATGCCCTGACTTTTGATCTCAGCAAGCCGGCGTGGAATCGGGTGAAGGTCCGCATCTATGTGGCGAACATTCTCGTGACGGTTTTGGTGGGGTTGGGACTGGGCTTCATTTTGTCCGCGTTTCTCAGCCCGGTGCTGGTGCTGTTGGGATTCGACAGCGGGCTGGCCAATATCCTGCCGCTGTTTGGAATGTTGGGACTGCTGCAGGCGATCCAGTTGTGGGTGCTGATCTGGTCCCCGATGGAAAGGCGTTTCATTGCCAGCCGGCTTCGGAGTCAGGGCATCACGGACGTCCAGTTGCAAAGCGGGTTTGCCGTCGGATTGTCCAATCCCGCCAGCGGTACACGCAAACGGTTTGCGGCGATCGAGGAAGACATGGGTGTGCTCTGGGTTGGGCCGGAGTTCCTGACTTATCGGGGTGACAGTGAACAGCTCGACATCGGCCGCGACCAACTCGTCCGCATGGAACGCCGAGCCGACACGCGTAGCAGCACCATGCTGTCCGGTATTGCCCACATCATTTTGCATGTCCGGCAGGCCGACGGCAGCGTTCGCGAGATTCGACTGCACACGGAAGGGCTGCGCACAATGGGACAAAAACGGCGGGCCATGGATCTGTTGGCAGACCGGATTGCTGATTGGCAATCGAACGCGGCCCCCCATCCGGTCACGGCAGCGTAGGCTTTTTCCGGAGTCACGACGACTTGTTCGAGGCGAGAAGTTTTGCCTTTGAATTCGTCCCGGAATCCGGTATTCGGGCTTCGGATTTGCGGCCATGATCATCCTCGGCATCGACCCCAGCCTCCGCAGCACCGGCTTCGGCGTGATCGAAGTCAGCGGCAACACGATGGCCGGACTCGTCCACGGGCAGATTACGAATCCGCCAAGGCTCCTCCCCTCGCGCTGCCTGGTGCGCATCGGCGACGCCGTGACGGAACTGATAGCGGACCATAAGCCCGACGCGGTCGCCATCGAAGGATTGGTCTACGTACAGAACACGCGGATCGCGTTCACGCTCGGCCAGGTTCGCGGTGTCGTGATTGCCGCCGCGGCGAAGAACAACCTGCCGATTTACGAGTATGCCCCGCGCAAGGTCAAACAAGCCGTGACCGGTCTCGGTGGCGCCGGCAAGACGCAGGTGGCGAACATGGTCAAGGCCGTGCTCGGCCTTTCCGAGACGCCGCAAGCCGACGCCGGGGACGCCCTCGCCCTCGCCATCTGCCACGCCCACAACTGCCGCGGCGTTCAAATCAAGCCGCCAAAGGAAATTTAGCCCGGTCACGGTCGAACAGGGGAAACCACAGCACATGGAGCAGACCCAAGAGAGTATCACGCCGCAAGACCCGCCGGGCGCGGAAGCGACGACGTCGCCCGTCGCTTTGTTTCAGGGGGAGATCACGCCGAAACGCGTGTCGTTGCTCTACCAACTCGGGTTGGGCGCGGTCGCGTTCGCCATGCTGTTGTTGCCGGCCATGTACCTGGGGCTGATCGGGCTGGTCGGCTATGGGGTGTACTATCACATGGCGCATGACCTGAGCTGGATGCAGGGGGGAGATTACAGCTCCGGGCCGACGATCGGCGGTATCCTGATTTATTTCGGGCCCGTGGTGGCGGGGGGGATCCTGATCTTCTTCATGTTCAAGCCGTTTCTTGCCCGTCATCGCGAGCCGTTTCAGCCGATGGACATCTCGCGGACGCAACATCCCGCGCTGTTCGCCTTGATCGGCGAGATCTGCCGCCAAATCGGTGCGCCGATGCCGAAACGCGTCGATGTCAATTGCGACGTGAACGCCTCGGCCAGCTTTCGGCGGGGCATACTGAGTTTGTTCGGCCAGGACGTGGTGCTGACGATCGGGCTGCCGTTGGTGGCGGGATTGGACATGCACGAATTCGCCGGCGTGTTGGCCCACGAGTTCGGCCATTTCGCCCAGGGAACCGCCATGCGGCTGACGTATGTCATCCGCCGCATCAACGGTTGGTTTGCGCGGGTGGTTTATGAGCGCGACCAATGGGACGTGTGGCTGCACCAGATGTCCCGTCAGCGCGACCTGCGGCTCTCGGCCATGTTCTTGTTCGCGCGATTTGGCGTGTGGTTGTCGCGGCGGACGCTGTGGGCGTTCATGTATCTGGGGCACGCCATCAGTTGCTTCATGCTGCGGCAGATGGAGTATGACGCGGACAGTTACGAAATCCAACTGGCCGGCACGGACGCCTTCGTCTCAACCTCGAACCGAATCCGCATGCTGGGGTTTGCGGCGCAACAGGCCTATGCCGAGCTGGGGGAACGATGGAAACGGCGCCGTGTTCCGGACAGCCTGCCCACATTTGTCGTCAACAAAGCCGGCACGATGCCCGACGAGGTCAAATCCAGGATCGAGGAGTCGAGCGCCAAAGCCGCGACCAGGCTGTTCCACACGCATCCATCGGACGCCGACCGTATTCGCCAGGCGCAACGGATGAACGCCGCTGGCGTATTCCTCGCGACGGAGCCGGCCACGGCGTTGTTCCACGATTTCGACGAGCTGGCTCGTTCCATCACGATCATGCACTATCAGCAGGGGCTGCGGCTGGCGTTGGCGCCCGAGCACCTCGTGCCCGTCGAGGAGACGGACCGTGAGAATCGCGGACAGCTCGAGGGCGAACAGGCGGCAAAACGCTTTTTGGAAGGAAACATGTCGATCTTCAGGCCGCTGACGATCACGGAGCGCGACATCGTGCCGCCCGCCGACCCCGCCGAAGCCATTCAGGAGATGGCCGCCGCGCGCCAGCGCATGAAACAGTCGGCGGCGGAGGCGAAAGCCGCGTTTCAGGAATTTCTCGACGCGGACAAGAAAGCCATCCAGGCATTTTTGGCGACGCAGTTGTTGACGGTGGGCTGCAAGATCCAGCCGAAGGAGTTTGAACTGCCCGAGGCCACGTTGGAGGCCGCGAAGCGGGCCGCCAGCGAAGCCCAGCAGCAGCGGGAGGCAGCGGCGCGGCGATGGGAGCCCTTTGAGGCGGACGCCACCCGGCGCCTCATTTCGGACCTGCGGCTTCTCCACGCGCCGGAGATTGCCGAGGGGATCGAAAACGTCGAGCAATTGAGAGCCGAGTCGGCGGAATTGGTCGCTGTCTTGGCCAAGCTGGTATCGGTGTATCCGTCGTTGCTCGAACTCCGCAAAGAATTCCTCGGAATGCGGTCCGTCGGCGCCAACCGGGCGAAGTGCCCGGAACCGTCGCGCGCCGACTACCGGGTCGAGAAGCTCGCGCAGGAAGCTCAACAAGCTGTCCAGGGCATCCAGACCAAGCTGGCCCATGTGCGGTACCCGTTTCCGCACGCGAAGACCGAGTTGTGCCTGGCGGATTTCGCGATGCCCGATCGGAGCGACGACCATCCGATCGCGCGCAGTTACCAACAGGCCAGCAGCCATCTGGATCGCCTGTTCGGTTTGTACGGCCGGATCATCGGGCGCCTGGTCCTGATCGCCGAGAAGGTTGAGGCAAGATTTGATTTCGAGGGCACCGAGGCGAAGCCGCCGGAGGTGGAATAGTGCGCCATGCAAGCCCCGGATGAAACCGTCATTCCGATTCTCGTTGACGTGGGGTTGATCTCGCAACAGGAGGTGGACGCGGCCAAACGCGAGGCGCAGGCGAAGGGCTGCGGAATCGTCGAGGCGCTCATCCACTCGGGACGCCTGACAGAGATGGATGTTTCCAAAGCGATGGCCAGCCAGTACGGACTGGACACGGTTGATCTGCCGAACTACGAAAGCAGCCGTCCCAATCGCGAGATTTCCCCGGAGGTCATCGCTGCGATTCCGCGGGAGGTGGCGGTTCGGGAGAAGGTCATCCCCCTGTTCAAACATGGAAGCACACTGACGGTCGCGATCGGGGACCCGTTGGACCTCGATGTTGCGCAACGCCTGGGCCAGACGCTGAAGATGACGATCCAACCGGTGGTTTCCTGTCCCACCCATATCGCGGCGGCCGTGTCCCGCTACTACGGCGGGACATCGGCGGAACCCGAGCGCGCGGCTGTGGCCAGTCGATCGCAACAGGAGACGCCGCCTGCCACCGGTGTTTCTCCGGGACCCCGGGAAGAAAAGCGCCGGCCCCTCGTGAAGTTTCGACGAGTCCGCAATTACATGCCGGTATTTGGCTTCTTCATTATTATCGGACTGGGGACGACGCAACAAACGGTCCGGTTCGCGTGGAGGGTCCAGCAGGCGGAGCACTGGATGCAGTTGCCGTGCAAAGTCGTCTCGAGCAACATGCGGGAATACACGAGCAGGTCCGTGCCGCATTACGAACCACAGATCGTCTATCAATACGAATTTGGCGGCAGGGAGTACACCTCCAGCCAGTATGACCTCTTGTACGTGCACAGCAGCGAGGATGTCGATGTCGTGCGGAGGATTGTGGACCGGTATGCTCCGGGAACGACAGCGATCTGCTACGTGAACCCGAACAAGCCGGGGGATGCGGTCCTCAGCCGCGAAGATTCCGTGGGCTGGCTGGACTGGGCGATCCCCATCTGGTTCCTTGTCATTGGCGTCGTCGGCGTTTTTGCCGTCCGTCGCGAACGACGCCGCAACCCCGGATCCAGCGCACCAATCGTCTCGACCGGCAGCAATTCGCGTTGATTCGCGTCCATTCGCGGGTACACTGGCCGCCGATGATTGCGTATCTTCACGGCAAGCTGGCGGAATCGACCCCGACGAATGTCGTCGTGGATTGCCAGGGCGTCGGCTACGCGGTGTTCATCCCGCTGTCGAGCTACGACAAGCTTCCCGCGCGCGGCGGCGAGGTGAAACTGCTCACGTATCATCACGTCGTCGCCCACGAAGGGACCCAGCAACTATTCGGGTTCGTGACGCCCGATGAACGCGAGATGTTCGTGCTGCTGATCAGCATCAGCGGCATCGGCCCGAAGCTCGCCATCAACATCCTCAGCAGTACGTCGATCTCGGCGTTGCGCAGCGCCATCGCCAGCGGCGACACCAAAACGCTGTCCGCCCTGCGCGGCATCGGCAAGAAGACCGCCGAGCGGCTCGTGGTCGAGTTGAAGGACAAGATCGGCGGCGCGACGGCGTTCGAAGCCAAAGGGCGCGCCGCCACACCCGAGGAACAAAAGCTCACCGATGCCGTCTTGGCGCTCGTCTCGCTTGGGTACAAGCAGATGGATGCCCACAAATCCGTCCTCGCGGCAGCCGAGAAGGCCGGGCCCAAAGCGACGGTCGAAGAGATCGTACGGACCGTGTTGCGGGCTGCATGAATTCAGCCGACGCGCTTACTGATCGATCCCCAATTGCGTGAGGATGAACGCGTATTCCAGCGCCGTATCGCGAATGGCATCGTAGCGGCCGCTTTCGCCGTTGTGGCCGGCCGGCTGCAGATGCATCTTCAGCAGCAACGGATGCGAATCGGTCCTGGCAGCGCGGAGTTTGGCGACGTATTTCGCCGGCTCCCAGTACATCACCTGGCTGTCGTTGAGCGATGACTCGACCAGCATCGCCGGGTACGCCCGCCGCTGGATGTTGTCGTAGGGGCTGTACGATTTCATGTAGCGGTACTGGTCGGCAATCTTCGGGTTGCCCCATTCCTCAAACTCGCCGACCGTCAGCGGCAATGATTCGTCGAGCATCGTGTTGATCACGTCGACGAATGGCATTTGCAACACGGCGGCGTGGAACAATTCCGGCCGCATGTTGAGGACCGCGCCGACCAGCAGCCCGCCCGCGCTTCCGCCCTCGATGGCCAGATGCGACGGGTCGGTGTAATGGCGCGCAACGAGCGTCTCAGCGCAGGCGATGAAATCGGTAAATGTGATGCGCTTGGTCAACATCTTGCCGGCGTCATGCCAGCGTTTGCCGTATTCGCCGCCGCCCCGCACATGAGCAATCGCCACAATCACGCCGCGGTCGAGCAGGCTCAGCCGGCCCGACGCGAACCACACATCCGTCGGCAGACCATACGAACCGTAGCCGTAGAGGAACAACGGATTCCCCGTCGCGCGCTTCAGATCCTTGCGATACACGAGTGAGATGGGGATTGCGGTCCCATCCTCGGCGGTGGCGAAAATCCGCTCGGTCTGATATTGGTCGGGGTCGTACCCACCCTTGACGATCTGCCGCTTCAACAGTTTCCGCTCGTGTGTAACCATGTCGTAGTCGTAGACGGAACGGGGCGTTGTCAGCGATTCGTAGGTGATCCGCAGCACGTTGGTGTCGAAGACGGCGTTGTCGCCCGCCTCGACGTCGTAGGCCGCTTCGGGCCAGGTGATCGTCTGCGACGTGCCGGTGGCGATGTCGTACACGCTGATCTGCGGCAGGCCATTGGCGCGTTCGACGAGCGCGACGTGGCGCGAGAACACCCCGAAATCGTCGAGGGACACGTCCTCGCGGACCGGCACGATCTCCTTCCAGTTCTCCGGCTGCGGGTCGGCGATGGGCGCGGTCACCAGACGGAAGTTCCGTCCCTTGTCGTTCGTGCGAATGTAGAACAGATCGCCGCCGTCGTCGGCGCTGTATTCACGGTCTGGCACGCGCGGGGACAAAATCTTGAGCGGTTCGTCCGGGTGATCGGCCCGCAAGAAGCGAACCTCATCGGCCGTCTTGCTGCTGCTGGCGACATAGACAAACCGTTTGCTGTGCGAGCGGTCGACCTCGACCGAGAACAAAGCGTCCTTCTCCTCGTACAACAGCGCGTCGTCTTTGTCGCCGAGCCGGTGCCGCCAGACGCGCCAGGCCCGTTTCGCGTCGTCCTCGGTGACATAGAACAGCGTCTGATTGTCCGCGGCCCACACGGCGGTGTCGACGCGCGGAATCTTCTCGCCGAGCCGAGCGCCCGTCCGCAGGTCTTTGACGTACAGCGTGTAGTCACGAAACCCGGTCTCGTCCGTGGTGAACGCCAGCAGGTTGCCGTCGTCGCTGACCTCGGTCACGCCCACGTCGAGAAACGCCTTGCCCTCGGCCATCGCGTTCAGGTCGAGCAGGATTTCCTCGGTCGCATTCGTCGAGGCGCGTTTGCGCAGGTAGGTCGGATACTGTTTGCCCGGTTCGGTGCGGTGGAAATACAACCAGTCGCCGTCGCGGTAGGGCACCGTGTCATCCGGTTCTTGGACCCGCGCCAGCATCTCGCCGTAAATCTTTTTGCGCAGCGGCACGATGGGTTTCAGGAACCAGTCGGTGTACGCGTCTTCCGCGCGGAGATAGGCGAGCACGTCGGGATTATCCTTCTCCCGCAGCCAGTAATAGTTGTCGACCAGGGCGTCGCCGTGAAGCTGGGTGACGTGGGCAATCCGTTTCGCTACGGGCGGATGATGGGCGAGCGGGCTGCTCTTTGGCGCGGAGGTCCGGCAGGCCGATACGCCCAGGAGCAGGATCGCAACGAGGATTGATCTTCGCGATGGCGCCTGGAGGCGGTTCATCGCAGAAGCTCGTTGTACTGGTTGAAGTACGACGAGTAAAAGGAGAGAATCTGGCCGGCGATGTACAGCACGATGAGTCCGTAGGCGATGCGTGGCAGCCATGTCACGAGTTGGTCGAGGGTGCGTTGCCAGCGTTCCTCGTAGTACACGCTCAACCGGTCGAGCATATCGTCAATACGCCCGCTCTGTTCGCCGGTGGACCAGAATTGGATGAGATGGTCGGGGAACGTGTTCGTCGCCGCCAGGGCGCGGCTGACGAGCACGCCGTCGGCGATCAACGGCGCGGCCTTGGCGTATGCGTCGGCGATCAACGGGCTGGCCGCTTCGCGGCTGGCGTACTCCAGCGCCGGCACGACGGCGATCCCCGCCCGCAGCAGGAGCCGGATCAACGAGATCCACCGGCTCAGCGCGTAATCGAACCGGAGCTGACCAAAAACAGGAATGGCGCGCACAAACCGCTCGACGGACACATTCAGCCCGGGCACGCGCAGCGACCAGCGTAATCCCCGCCACCCGAGGACACTGGCCAGGACGGCGCAGGCGAGACGTCCGGCGGTGTCCCACAGATAATCCGTCATCGTGTAGGGTTTGTTGCCGATCGAGCCGAGGATCAACGCCGGGAGACGGGGTATAAACACCGCGGCAATCAGCAGGACCACCGGATAAATGGAACCGCCCATGAGCTTGTTCCGCGCCGCCGCGAGCGTTTCGTAATACTTGCTCAACGACAGCAGGCCGACGTCCAGCGCGCCGCCGCGTCCGCACAGATCGATCGTGTGTCGGTCGAGCGGGGCGAATTGGTTGCCGCAGCGGGCCATGCCGTCCGACAACGGGCAACCCTCGTCGACGGCCTCAGCCATTTTGACGGTGGCCTTCCGCATCACGCGGGGACAGGATCTGAGCATCGAGCGGAGGGCGGCGCGGATCGGCACGCCCGCCTGCGTCAGCGTGCCCAACTGGTAATAAAACACCGCCAGGTTTTTGTACGAGAAACTCAAGTTGCCATTACCGTAGCACCATCCACCGATTCACCTCAATGAAATGAAGACCGTCGGCGCAGCCTTTTGGTCTTGCGTCTTTTCGGCGCGTTTCGCATCTTGGCCGCATGGCCGAGCGGTTCGTCACGGAAACCATACATGATAAGACACTGGATGTGTCGCTCCGTCCCGGTCTGTTTGCGGATTTTCAGGGCCAGGGCAAGGTGAAAGAGCGGCTGGAGCTGGCGGTCGAGGCGGCGCGGCAGCGGAAGGAATCCCTCGATCACATCCTGCTCAGCGGCCCGCCCGGGTTGGGGAAGACGACGCTGGCGTACATTCTCGCCAAAGCGATGGGCGTCAACATCGTCGTCACCAGCGGGCCGGCGCTCGAAAAAGCCGCCAATCTCGCCGGGTTGCTGACCAAGCTCGACAAGGGCGACGTGCTGTTCATCGACGAGATTCACCGACTGCAAAAAGTCGTCGAGGAATACCTGTATCCGGCCATGGAAGATTTCCGGTTGGACATCGTGATCGACCAGGGGCCGAACGCGCACAGCGTTCGCCTGAATTTGCCGCGGTTCACACTGATCGGCGCGACGACGCGCAGCGGATTGCTGACCGCGCCGCTGCGGTCGCGGTTCCCCGTCACCGAGCGGCTGGATTATTACACGGCGGAAGAACTGACCGCCATCGTGCGTCGTTCGTCGCTGATTCTGAATGTGGACATCGATGAGGCGGGCGCGACCGAGATTGCGGGTAGGTCGCGGGGCACGCCGCGCATTGCCAACAATTTGCTCAAGCGCGTCCGCGATTACGCGCAGGTGAAGGCCAAATCGAAGACAATCACCAAGGAGATCGCCGACAAAGCGCTGGCGATGCTCGAGATCGACGAGCACGGCCTCGACGAGATGGACAAGCGCATCCTCGAAACTCTCGTGCACAAGTTCGGCGGCAAACCGGTCGGGATCAACTCACTGGCGGTGGCGGTCGGCGAGGAGCCCGACACACTCGAAGAAGTCTACGAGCCGTTCCTGATCCAGGAAGGCTATCTCAAGCGCACGCCGCAAGGCCGCGTGCCAACGGAATCGGCGTACAAGAAGCTCAACGTGAAGCCCGGCACGAAGCAGAACGAGTTGTTTTAGCGTCCTGTCACGCTAAGGCCCATACCATCTCCCGGTCTGTCACCCCGAGCGAAGCGAAGGGTCTCTGTGGATCCGAACCCGAAGACACCCAGACGACAACTGAGATTCTTCACTTCGCTCAGAATGACAAACGCGGCGAAGAAGCGCTAGACGCGCCGGGCGAGCGGTTCATCCGAACGTCACAAATCCGCGGCGGAGGAGGTCGGTGAGGCAGGTGTAGGCCTCGAAGTCCGTGCCGGGGAAATTGTCGATCACAGTTTCCATCACGTTGTGATGGACGACGAGTTCGAACAACTGGATTTCTTCCGTGGCGAGGTCGCGGAGATTGCCGGGGAGCGGTTCGGCGACGTGCAACCGCGCGTCGGGTTTGGGCAGTTTCGGTTCGAGGATGCGGATTTCATCCAACTGCCGCACCCCTTCCAGGATGAGCGAGGTCGTCGACTCGGTGATTTCCTCGGCCACGCGATGATCACCGGCCGGTTTCAGGTCGAACGTGCCCTCGGTCCAGCCGAACACGCGATAGAAGGCTTTGCGGGCTTTGACGATGGGGTTGCCCTCGATCTCGGCGTGATAGATCTGACCGTCGCGCAGGTAGATTCGACCCACACCGCGATCACAGCGGATGGTCATGACACCGCCCTTGCGCGAGTTGTGGAACAACTGCAACAGGTCGGAGAGCGGCATCTCGCGGATCGAGCCGGAAATCAGGACCGAGCCGGCGGACGGCAGGGCGTCGGCGGTCTGCGGGCTGGATGGCGCGGCGGACGGGGTTGGCGGCGGGCTGGGTTCGTTGACGGACACAAGCCGGATGGTCGACGAGCCGATGACGATGTGGTCGCCTTCCTTCAACTCGGTGCTGCGGATGCGGGCGCCGTTGACGAACGTGCCGTTGCGCGAGGCGAGGTCCTCGATCATGACCTTGCCGCCGTGCGTAGAGATCTTCGCGTGCTTGCGCGAGACTTTTTCATCGAGCAACAGCACATCGACGTCGCTGACGCGGCCGATCACGATATACAGATCCTGCGGCAGGGGAAATTCCCTGCCCTGATCCTTGCCGGCGACGAAACGAAGCACGTATTGCAGCATGCGTTCCTGTTGATGCCTTGTTCGGCGGTTGTCCGCCGCGGCGAAACTGTACCGACGCGCACGGGGCCGGTCAAGCTACACTGGCCGAGCCGGAGCGCGTTTGGCCCCGCGCAACGTTGCCAGGGCCAGCACGGCGGCGGCGATCGAGCCGAACCCGAGCCACAGCATGATCTGCGGCGCCGGGGTGCGCCGGAACCACGGCGAGCCGAATTGCAGCCAGAACGCGACGATCATGGTGCCCGAGGTGAGCATCCCGCGGGCGGCGAATACCGCGCCGCGCCGCACGTCGTCGACCTCCTCCTGCAGTTTGGCGTCGATGGGGATCAGGATGGTGGCGGCGATGGCGCCGAGCGCGAACAGCAGGAGGACCGTGATCCAGACACGCGCGGTGAGCCCGAGCAGAATGAGCACGCCGCCAACGAGGAGCAATTGGACGAATGGCAGCCAGCTGGCTTTCGTCCACGGTTTGGCGCGACCGACCATGGCGATGCCGAGGGCCGCGCCGGCGCCGGCGGAGACGAGCACGTAGCCGAGGCCGCCCGTGCGCAGGCCGAGGGTTTCCATGGTGTAACCGACGATTTCGACGGCGACCGCGCCGGCGAGAAAGGCGAACACGGCGGACAACAGGGAGAGTGACAGAGCGTTGTGATGTTGCCAGATGTAGACGAGGCCGGTTTTCAGGTCGGCCCAGCCGCCGGATTCCCTGGCGTCGGCGCCGCCGGTGGTGGCGTGCGGGTCCATTTCGATGCGCCAGACGAGGATGGTGGCGATGACGTAGGCGACGGCGTTGGTGAGGATGGCCCACTCGACGCCGAATCGTTCCGCGACGAAGCCGCCGATGGCGCGGCCGCTGACGCCGGCGATGGCGAGGCTGGTGGTGAAGAGGGTATTGGCGGGGATGAGTTTGTCATTGCCGACGAGGTTGGGGATGAGGGCGTAGCGGGCCGGGTAGTAGAAGGTGGTGATCGAGCCGATGATCAGGATGAGGGCGTAGACGGCGAACAGGTTGCGGAACGCGACGTGGCCGAGGACGACCGGCAGCAGCCAGACGGCGATCACGGCGACGATGACGGCGCGCGACGCGTCGCTGGCGATGAGGACGTGGCGGCGTTGCCAGCGGTCGACATAGGCGATGGCGAGCGGGCCGAGCAGCATCCCCGGCAGAGCGACGGCGAAGAACAGTTTGGCGGTCTCGGTGCGCTCGTTGTAGCCGTGGGCGCGGAAGTATTCGAGCAAGCCCATCTGCATGATGGCGTCGCCCACCGCGAGTGCGATCTGTGAGATCCACAGGCGGCGGAAGCCTTTGTTGTCGAGCAGGGAGGCCATCTAGGCGCGCTCCTCGATGAAGGTTCGCATGTCGTTGGGCAGAGGCGCGACGAAGGCGGCGCGCTCGCGGGTGCGCGGATGGAGGAAGGCGACGCGCTCGGCGTGCAGAGCGTGGCGCGGCAACAGGAGTTTGTCCAACATCGTGTTCGTCACGCCGTCCTTGATGAATTGCAGATAGAGCGTTTCGTCCGGGCCATAGACCTTGTCGCCGACGATCGGATGGCCGAGCCACGACAGGTGCACGCGCAATTGATGAGCGCGACCCGTGCGCGGCGTGAGCCGGACGACGGTGAACCCGCGCAGCCGTTTTTCCACGGCGAACTCGGTGCAGCTCGGTTTGCCGGCCGCGGCGTCGACCACGCGTTTGGTGTAGACGGCGGAGGTTTGGCTGACGGCAATGGGTTGATCGATCACGCCACGATCCTCTTTGAATTCGCCCCAACAGATTGCCAGGTACTCTTTTTCAATCTCGCGTTTCAAGACCGCTTTGCCGAGTGACTTCGCGGCGGCCTCGTTTTTGGCGACCACGACCAGCCCGCTCGTTTCGCGGTCGAGTCGGTTGATCATGCGGGGTGTGGCGACGCCGTGTTCTCGCAACCATTCCGCGAGCGAGCCGTATTCGGGCCGTTGCGCGGAATGACAGACCATCCCACCCGGCTTGTCCGCGACGAGAATATGGTCGTCTTCGAAGACGACCTGCGGCGTGGCAGTTCTGACCATGTGCACGGCGGATGTTAGCGGTTGCGCGGAGCCGCTGGCAATGAAAAGCGCTGGAGGGCAGTTGGCTGCTCGGCGAGGGGGCGCACCGACACCCGACAGTCAGAACGTTTCGCTGTTCCAGCCCCAGAGGTTGGTGGGGATGTCGGCGAAGTTGATGTAGATCCGGTTCGGGTGGATGCCGGCGTGGGACTCGACCAGCGCGCAGAGTATTTGCGACAGCTTCTCGGTTTTGGAGATCGGCAAACCGATGCCGCGCAGTTCGAGGAAGGCGCAGGGCGCGTCGTTGCCGCCGAACAGCATGGCGGCTTGGTTTTCCGCGGAGACCATCATGTATTGCTCGGGCTTGCCGAGTTCCGCGGCGATCGTTTTGGACGCGGCCTTGAGCAGCTTGAGTTTGGGTTCGGCGTCGATGGCTTTGTTCGTGGTGATCTTCAAGTAGGGCATGGTGCGCTCCTTCCGGCTGTCACTCGGTCGTTCGCCTTTCGTTATACGCGAAGCGGATTCGCATTGTCACGGCAGTTGTCGGACGCGGTAGAACCGCTGGCTTTGCGCGCTGGCCGTCGTGTCGACGATGACGACAGCGCCACCAGTCCCCGGCACATTATTTGTCAGCGGGGTCCAATTCGGCGCCGTCAGATCGTCGGTCATGTCCACGCGATAGAACTGCCGGGACACGGTTGTGAAGGCAAGCTGCAGGTTCGCGCCGACGAATCCGATGGAAGTGACGCGGGGTCGGATGGGCAGGATGACGTAGTTGGTGTAGGAACCGATCTGGGCCATCAATGTGTCCGATCCGCCATAGGCCAGGCCGGCGTGATTGAGGATCTCCTGTTCCGAGAAGAGCGGCACGTCGGTTTCGTAGCCCAGCCAGAGAGCTTCGAGCGCCATGTTGGCGAACAGGCCTTGGATGGTGGTGTGCGGATGCGCGCCATCGGCCACGAACGCAGCGGTCCGATTCGGATGATTCGTCGGGTCGGAATCCGACTGCTGCAGGTTGATGGCGACATTGCCGATGTAGAGGTGCTGTTGCAGGTTGGTGTTCGGCCCGAAGATGACTTGTTGCAGGCCGAACGCGTCCACAAGCGGGACCTGATATTTCTGGGCGAGGTAGACCAGCCCGGCGTTGGCTTGCTCGATGGCCGCCGATACGCGCTCGCGCTTGCTGCCGTTGGTGTAGAGGAATTCGTTGTAGACGGCGGGGGTCTTCCCATAGTCGAGGATGTTGAACACCACCATTTTCACGCCGGTGGTTTCGACCGTGACGAGGGCGGTTTCGATGTTGGACAGGGTTTGCGCGACGTAATTGCTGATCTGCGAGGAAGACCAGGAACCATCGTAGATCTTCAGATACGCGGCGGTGGGATAGGTGAGGAAATCGGGATTGAAATCGTTGGCGCCGATGGCCAGCACGGCATGCGTGATGCCGTCGGGGGAAACCTGCGCGGCCAAGCCGGTATCCTGGCCGTCTTCGAGAAGGTTGGTCGACGTGTCACCCGAAAGCGCCCAGTTGAACTCGTAACCCGTGTCGCGAGGCGTGCCCCACGTGCCGCCGGGTTGACCGGCCTGGGCGGCGGTCGGGCCGACGTTCACGCTGCGGTAGTTGACGAGTTGCTGGACCCAGTTCGTGGCGTAGACGCCGTAGGACTCTTCGAAGTACTCGTCGCTCAAACTGTCGCCCATCACGCCCAGCGCGCCGATCTGGGCATAGACGGACGCGCTCGCGCCAAACACGAACAACAGGAAAGCCACCTCACGCCGCATGGGCGGATTCTACAACAGACTCAGCGCCAACGCAACGGCGAGTGTCGCGCGGCGGCATATTTTATTGGGCTTCGCCGCGACCGGTGTTGCACGTCTCGTTCGACGTTGAACGGGCCGGGTCTTGCCGATAGTACAGCTTGAGTTCGTCGTACAGCTCGGGATGGAGTTGCTGGAGCTGCTGCGGCTGCTCGAAGAAGTATTCCGTCACGACGGCGAAGAACTCGGCGGGATTGGTCGCGCCGTATTTGTCGAGGAACGTGGGATGGTCGGCGTGGGCGGCTTCGGTGAGCGCCTGGTATTCCCGTCCGAGAACGCGGGCCCACGCGCGATACATCGACGTGGTCGGCAACGCCGGCGCGCCGTCCACGAACCCGTTTTCGCCATCGAGCTGATGGGCGAATTCGTGGAGCGCGACGTTGCGTCCGCCGCCCGGGTCGGCGGGCTGGTGGAGGACGTGATTCCACGAGATCACGACGGCGCCGGTGCGCCAGGATTCGCCGACGCGGCGTTCATGGGTTTCGACGACCTCGTTGTTCGGTCCCCATTGCGTGACGCGGACGAAATAGGCGTCGGGATAGACGAGGATCGAGTCGAGGCGGGGATAATAGTCGTGATGCTCGACGTGGAGCAGGAGGATGCACGCGTAGGCGGCGATGGTGACCTTGATGTCATCGGTGATTTGCAGGCCGCTGCAGCCCTCGAAATTTTTCTCGGCGATGAACACCTGGATGATGGCCTGCAGCTCGTGTTGCTCGGCGGGGGTGAGCCGCTGGTAATGCGGCACGTTGCGCTGGAGGATGGCGAGCCAGGACGCAGGAAACGGCTGCGAGCGGAGGCGCTGTCGGCGTCTGGTCTTGATTCCGAACATGGTGAATCCGGTGAAAGAAGATAGCATGTTTCCGGAGCGGTCGGTGGCAGATCCCGAGCTTTGATGTTCCCCCCGCGAAAGTGCCGGTCTACTCGATTGGTTTGCGAGAAAACTTTCTTCTTGATTTGTTTCGGGCGCCGCGCTACCTTTTCAAAGCAAGGTAGCTTGCTAAGGGTTTAACGATGGGTGTGAACGAAAAATTCTCCGCGATCCGCAAGGGGCTGCTCGAATTCCTTTTGCTACAGATCATTGCGGCGGAAAAGGTGTACGTGGCGGACATATTGAAACAACTGAGCGCGACCGAGTTCGCGACCCAGGAAGGCACACTGTATCCGTTGTTGAGCAAGATGCGCCGCGAGGGGCTGTTGGATTACGAATGGAAGGAATCCGAGGCCGGGCCGCCCCGCAAGTATTACGAGCTTACCGAGAAAGGCCGGGAACAACTGCGCGAAACGCTCGAGTATTGGGGCAAGATCAACGGGACGGTAAAAAAGCTCGGACAGAAATAGAACGGAGGTAATCCCCACCATGAACAAGGTTATCACGATCAATCTGGAGGGCAACGCGTATCAGCTCGAAGAAGGCGGCTATGATGCCCTGCGGGCCTATCTCGAGACCGCGACTGCGCGGCTGCAAGGCAACCCGGACCGGGATGAAATCCTCTCGGACATCGAGCGGGCGATCGCGGAGAAGTTCCGCGCGCTTCTGGCCAGTCACAAGACGGTGGTTGTGACGAAGGAGGTTGCCGCCGTCCTTGCGGAGATGGGACCGATTGAGGCGGCCTCGGGCGAAGCCGCAGAGCCGGGCGCGAGCGGCGGGGCTCCGAGCGGTGAGGGCGGACACGGAACGGCGGGAGGAGAACGAGCAACGAAGCGACTCTATCGGATCCACGAGGGCGCGATGATCGCCGGCGTCTGCAACGGGATCGCCGCATATCTGAACGTCGATCCAACCTTCGTACGGCTGGGCTTCGTTCTTTTGACGATGGTTTGGGGCACCGGGTTGCTTGTCTATCTGGTGATGGCGATCGTGGTGCCCGAAGCGTGCTCGCCGGAGGAAAAGGCGGCGGCGTCCGGCGCCCCACCGACGGCGCAGGAATTCATCCGGCGGGCGAAAGAAGGGTATTACGAGGCGATGAAGGGTTTCCCGGACCGCAAGGCGCGCCGGGAATGGAAACGCCGGTTCCGGCAGGAAATGCGCGCGTGGCGGCTGTCGTTTGACCGGGAAATGCGCGCCAACGCGGATCAGTGGCGGCATCACTGGCATGGCTATTGGGCGGAGCGTGTCCCCGTTCATCCCGGGATGGGCATCGCGCTACCCTTGCTCTCGCTGCTGCACGGCGCGGCGACGATCCTGTGGATCTGTGCCTTGATCGCGCTGCTGGCGACCGGCACCGTGTTTGGGCTGGCGCTGCCGGCGAACGTGCCGGTGTGGGTCGCGGCGCTGCTGCTGTTCATCGCCTACGGCATTCTCGTGTCGCCGCTGAAAGCGGCGCGACGCGCGTGCTATTGGGGTTTTGGTCGGCCGAGATGGGCCTGGTCCTTCGTGTTTCTTCTGGATGCGGTGGTCTGGCTGGCGATTGTCGCCGCCCTCCTGTGGCTGGCCATCCATTATTTCCCGGAATTACGCGACGCGGTTGGCAGCATCCCCTCGCTGGCGCATCAAGCCGCGAACGACATCCGTACGTGGAGCAAAAGCAAGTGAGATCTCCGCGTCGGCACCGCGTTCAACATCGGCACAGTCATTGATTTCAGCAATAAGGGGGCTCTCCGTACGCCGCCCTTCGTCACCAGCCGGCGTTTGTTGGTGCGCCCGACCACCTTGCTGCGGGGCGCAGGGAACGGCTGCGACCGGAGGCGCTGTCGGCGTCTGGTCTTGATTCCAAACATGGCTTGTCGACTGGAGAGAAGATAGCATGGATTTGGGGCGGGTGGGGTATACCAAGCTAGGAGACTGCAGGGATATCACAAATTGTGACATGCTCGAGCCTCAGGTTTTCCAGACTGGTCTTCCCGTGGACTTGACATTGCAGGATTCCTTGCGATACTGAGATTGTCAGTAGTTGGTCTTTGAAAAAAGAACGAGCGGGGATTTTTCGCGGGATGCAAAGTTCCTGAAAGGCATCCACTATCATGAACGAAGCGATAATCCATAAAGAGCGCAAGCAGAGTGAAAGCCGGTGTGGGTCTCTTGTGGTGATAACCGCGAACGGGAAGAGCATCACAGTGAACTTAGAAGAGTTGAAGGCCGGAATGAGGCTTCTACGATTCATTGTGCAGTCCTTCCCCGAGGAGATCGCTCAAGCCACCACCGATATATCGACGCGGACTTCGGAGGAATCGGACGACGAGGACAGAGATTATCCGGTTCGCATTAGCTAGAAGTGCGCGGATCTTTGATACGCCCGCCCGATGATGGCCCAATAAGGTCGAAAACAATACCCCGACTCTCTTTTTACCCGTGCAAGTTTCATTGCGCGGGTTTTTTTTGGCTTTGGCGACCCAAGCTGGTCGCGCGCTCCAGAGTCGCCTTTCACAAACAATCCGGGGTCTCTTGACGGCATCGCGCCGCGCCCGCACGACGCAAAGCGTCGACTGGTTCCTACACTGATATCGCGTGCAGTTCTCGGTGGGCGGAGCCTTTCGCCCGGGTCGGCCCGTTTCTAATGGGGAGTCGGGACATGGGCCGTTCTCAAGGAATCACAGCCCTACGCGATGAGACTGTCGAGAAACTGAACGGCCAGCTCGGAGCGCCGCTTGACAAACTCGCTGTAGTCGTTTTGGTCGTAGATTTCCATTCGAACCGGCATCAGGTTGGACTCGAAAATGTCCTTGCGCTTGGCAGGCGGAACGAGATTGTTGATATAGTCCTTCGGTTCCCTGCTGGATATCTTCTTGTTTGCCGAAGAGGGAAGGAATGTGAAGTTACATATCGAACTGATCTCGTCCGACTTGCGCCCGGTGTTCTTCAGGAAGGCGCGCGGGAAGATGTGGTGGTATTCCTTCCGGTTATAGTCTGAAAGGGCCTCGCCTAGGTCAATCTGCGCGCCATTGACGAGATTGAGGGGATTCTTCTGTGCCAGCAGAAGCAAGAAGGCGCGAGCGTAGGGGTTGCTCTTTGATAGTTTTTGTTTCGCCAAGGAGGTCGTGTCGGCTGAGTACGAGTATTTCCCCAAACCCGAAAAATCATGGGACGCCGCCTGTTTGAAAAACTTGATATCTTCGTCCATCTTATCGTCGGTTTGCGCAGAGTATCTGGTAGAGAAAGCGGTACGCCAGAACCACCTCTTTAGATTCTTGAGCTGGTCTGCCGATGGGGTCTTAACCAGGGAGAAGAAGTGTGCCAATCCCACAACCTGCTGAACGTGGGGCAGTAAAGACCTGGAACTGATGTTGATTTCGGTCGACAAGAAGTCAATTGCTCGGCTCAGGCTCTCTTGGAGCTTATCGAAGTTGTCACGGACCTCGTCGGCGCCAAGGCCGAGTATCGTCGAGATGCCGGTCGACCCCCTAAGGTTGCCGCTCAATGACTGCAGGATTACCCGCTCTGGGACGTCGCCAAACCCCTTCGCATCCAGAACCTCCGTGAGATCGTTTAGTTTCTCTTGTAGGTGAAAATCTTCGCTCCAGGTCCAAGCCACCATCAGATCTAATGTTGTGAGTGGTTCGCCGCTGTTATTGATTCTCTCGAAGATGATGCCGACCTCATTCTTTGTGCGTCCTGAAATCGTCACCAGAGGAAGTTCGTAGTTGTTGAACCGCGAGTGCAGATCCCGTACGAGTTTCTTTTCGTCTTTCGTTAATGTTTCCATAGCCGCAAAGAGCGCCTCAGTGTCGAACAGAATCTGAAGGCGAAGAGAGGGATGTCCTTGGGGAACGGCCGAGCACGGCAGGAAACGCCTGTCGGCTAGGTCGAACGAAATGTCAAAAATGGAGTGATCTATGCCGTATTGACCAGCCGTAGCGACAGGAGTCCGAAGCTTGCAGAAGACAGCGTAGATTGTTGAAAGTCTCTGTTGGCCGTCGAGAACATAGTTCACCGGGTAGGTCACTTCGCGATCAGGAATCTCGAAGCCCGCGACGTTGCGTGTCGACTTAAGGCGCTCGTGCGAGTTCCAGAGCAGGATGCTTCCGATGGGGTAGTTGTGGTAGACGCTATCAATGAGCTTGACCACTTGATCCTGATCCCAGATGAAGCCACGCTGAAATGCGGGGATTTTGATGTCCCCCTCAGCTATTCGGTCTATTACCTTGTCTATTCTTAATGCCGTGGGAAGAAGGTCGGCTCTAGCCATCGTTGTCTCGCCTCCGGGGCACTGTGTTTCACGGGTTAAGTCAGCGGGGCGAATTGTAACCCCCGGCTCTCGGTTCGGTCAACCACGGGTTGCGGACCGCCCGCACACAACACCCCGCTGGCCGGAAGATGAGGGGTTGTCAAGACGGAAGGTATCGTTTGGCGATATTTTCTGCTTGGGTTGGGTTGGAATAAGAACATGGTCGATGGCGGATGGCTGATGGGGGAATGGCCGAGACGGTTGGATGACTCTTTGAAATAGCGGAATGGTTCGGGGTTCCCGGTTCGCGGTTGACGCGAAATCTGGCGTCACGGAGACGGCGGAGCGGGCGGGACGCACCGTTCTACGAAGGCGGCGCGGCCACGACGGAGACAGCCGCAACCCCGATCCGATCCGATCGGGGCGGGCCAGGGACGCTTGCGCCACCAAGGCACCGACGGCAAGCGGGACGCGCCGACAGAGATTCCTCGACAAGCTCGGAATGACTGACTGTGGTGGAAAAGGGCGGCGACGGCCTCTCCGCCGAAAAATGAGACACAGGCAGGTGGCATCTGTCGCTTTTTTTCATTTCTACCCCGGGCTAAGCTGGGTCGCGATCGGACATCGCAAATGCGGCCACGGCGGCAGCGGGTTGCGTTTGGGTCGCGATCGAGTTAGGGCCGTTGTTTGGTTCTTTGACAAGAGCAGGAGAAAGAGAAAGGGGGCGGTCCGCCTTCGCGTGAGCCCGCCAGAGGCGGGTAAAGCTTCCTCCTTCGCTAAAGCTTCGGAGGACGAGTCGGCGAAACAGGGAGGGGGGCTATATATATGTTTCTGCGAAACGAAGCCAACGGTTTTCAGGCGATGGCGTGAACGGATGTGCCTGCGATGAAGGATGTTGTGGAGAACGAAAACGCGAAAAACGCGTTGGCTTCGTTTGGCTTCGTTTTGGGGGTAAAACGCGGTGTGGGAGGGGTTGTGAAGGCGTAAAAACGGCAGTTGGCGGCGAAGCGGACGCGGCGAAGCGCGTCCCTCCGACGGCCGGCAGCCCCCGCGAAAGAGTTTCGCGGCTACAAGGCCGTACGCCGACAGAGCGGACACGGCAAAGCGGCGACGAGTCGCCGCAGTCCAAAGGCCGGGACGAGGCTAGGTGGTTGTGCCGAACTGGAGTTCGCAGACGCGGGCGTAGTGGCCGCCGCGGGCGATGAGTTCGGCGTGTTTGCCGCGCTCGACGATCTGGCCATCATGCATGACGAGCAACAGATCCGCCTGACGGACGGTGGAGAGGCGATGCGCGACGACGAACACGGTGCGGCCCTGGCGGAGGCGGTCGAGGGAGCGGAGCACGGCGGCTTCCGTCTCGGAATCGAGGGCGGCAGTCGGTTCGTCGAGGATGAGGATCGGGGAATTTTTGAGGAACGCGCGGGCGAGGGCGAGGCGCTGGCGTTGTCCGCCCGAGAGCGTGACGCCGCGTTCGCCGATGGGGGTATCGTAGCCTTGTGGCATCTCGCGGATGAAATCTTCGGCCTCGGCTTCGCGGGCGGCCTCGACGATTTCGCCCAGCGCAGCTTCGGGCCGGCCGTAGGCGATGTTGTCGCGGACGGTGGTCGAGAACAGGACGGGTTCCTGGGGCACGATGCTGATCTGGCGGCGGAGCGTGCGGTACTGGAACTCGCGGATGTCATGGTCGTCGACCAGCACGCGGCCTTTCTGGGGATCGTAGAACCGGAGCAACAGGCTGAGCAAGGTCGATTTGCCGACGCCGCTGGGGCCGACCAGCGCGATCATTTGGCCCGGATGCGCCTCGAAATCGATGCCCTTGAGGACGGGGCGATTGGGGTCGTAGCCGAACCAGACGTTGTCGAAGCGGACGACGCCGTTGCATTGCGCGAGCGGGCGGGCGGTGGGCAGGTCGCGGATGGTCGGGTTGGTTTCGAGGATCTCGATCACGCGGCGGAACGGTGTGAGCGCGCCCTGGACGGCGGTGGCGATGCCGGTGATGGTGCTCATGGGACCGTAGAGCATGCCGACGTAGGTAAGGAACACGAGCAGCTCGCCGATGCTGAGCCGGCCCGCGAGCACGCGTTGGCCGCCGATCCAGATCATCGCCACGGTGCCGACGGCGGTGATGAGGCCGACGACGAACGACGACATGACCTGGACCTTCGTCATGCGCACGTTGGCGTCCACGCTCTGCGCGGCGCCGGCGCCGAAGCGGCGGACCTCCTCGTCCTCGCGGGCGAACGCCTGGATGGTGCGGATGGCCGAGAGCGATTCCTGGATCATGGCGCTGACCTTGCTCTCGCGGTTGTAGTACTCGGTCGAGACGTTGGTGATGAGGCGATTGTAGTGCTTGATGGTCAGCGCGAGCGCCGGCGCGACGGCGAGCGTGAGCAACGTCAGCGCGACGTCGAAGCGCAGCATGACGATCATCATGCCGAACAGCGTGGCCGCGGCGGAAACGAGCGGGATCAGGCCGCCGTTGAAGATGGTCTGGATCGAATACGTGTCCCACGTGACGCGGTAGATCGAATCGCCGACGGCGCGGCTGTCGTGGAACACGAGGCTGAGTTTTTGCAGGTGTTCGTAGACGCGGTAGCGCAGTTCCTGCGTCATGCGCAGGCCGGCGCGAACGAGGTAGGTGGTGCCCCAGGCGCTGAGGCCGCCGCGGAGGAAATTGATGATGAGCAACGCGAGGCAGACGACCAGCAGCGCCGCCGGTTTGTCGTTGGCGAAGGGTGCGAGCCAGGCCGGCATCGGTTTCGAGCCGAGGACGTTGTCAACGACGATGCCCGGCAGCAGCAACGGCAGCAACAAGCTCGCCGCGACACTGAGCAGCGTGAGCGCGAGGCCTACGGTCGCCGCTGTCCGTTGTCCGCGAATCAGCGACCAGGCCTGCGGCCAGAGTTTGGGCGATTCGTTCATTCCGTTCCCACGGCGTCGGCGATGGTGCCAAATCCGTCGCGTTCTAGCAATCGCAGGAGACCGCGATTGATGTTGCGCACGATGAAAGGACCCTCATAGATCATTCCCGTCCAGATTTCGACGAGGCAGGCGCCCGCGCGGATTTTTTCGTACGCGTCCGCGGCGGTGAAGATGCCGCCCACGCCGACGATCGGCACGCGCCCTTGAGTCTGGCGGCGGATGTGGCGGATGCATTCGGTCGCCCGTGCCCGCAATGGAGCGCCGCTCAAGCCGCCTTCGGGCGGAGTCGGGTGATCGGTCGTCGTATTGGTGGCGACGATGCCGGCGAGTTTGTGCGCTTCCACCAGGCCAACTGCGTCATCGATTTGATCGAACGTCAAGTCAGGAGCGATTTTGAGGAGGATAGGAGCTGTTGTAGGCCCGCTGCCCCCAGCGGGCGTTCCTGTCTCGCCGCGTGGGGGCGCCCGGCCCACAACCATCCGCAGCAACTCATCGAGCATCTCCTTGTCCTGAAGCTTGCGCAGGCCAGGGGTGTTGGGCGAGCTGACGTTAATGACGAAGAAATCGGCGCGATCGCGAAACGCGTCGATGGTGGCGGCGTAGTTCTCGCCGGCGCGGGCCAGGTCGACATCGCGGTTCTTGCCGACGTTGACCGCGATCGGGATCCGGTGGGGGCGCGGCGGGACTCGCGCGGCGATCGACTCCGCGCCATCGTTGTTGAATCCCATGCGATTGACGAGCGCGCGTTCTCTGGGTTGGCGGAAAACCCGCGGGGGTTCGTTGCCGGGCTGCGAGGCGAAGGTCACGCTGCCAATCTCCACGAAGCCGAAACCGAGCGCGGCCCAGAAATCCAGCCCGACGGCATTTTTGTCGTAGCCCGCGGCCAAGCCGACGGGGTTGGGGAACTCGATGCCAAAAACGGTTTGGCGGAGCCGGCGGTCTTCGAGGGCGAACACGGTTTCGATGGCATCGCGCGCGATGCGGCGGCGGCCCATGGACGCGGCGAGGTTCAGCGCGCGCTCGTGGGCGGCTTCGGGATCGGCCTGAAAGAGCCAGGGGCGCAGCAACGCCTTGTAGAGCATGTGGCCAAGCATGGCAAAACGCGGCGGCGCTTGCTATATTTTTGTGTGGGTGCGATACTATTGGAGGAGTTCGAGCCATGATGCCCGAAGTTCAGAAACACATCGAGTACGCGTCCGGTTATCTGGATCTGAAGATGTACGACGACGCCGTGCGCGAGGCCGATCTCGCGCTGGCGCAGTCCCCAAACGCCCCCCAGGCAATTGCCATCAAGTCCGCCGCGCTGTGGCAGGCCAACCGATTGACCGAGGCCGAGCCGTTCGTGGCCAAGCTTGCCGAACTGAATCCGCGCGACTCGGAGATCTGGATCAATCTCGCTTACATCCGCCGCCGAACGCAATCGCTCGACGCGGCGGTCGACACGCTGCAGCGCGCGTTCGAGGCGAATCCGCGGAATGCGCTGGCGCATTACAACATGGCCTGCTATCGCGCGATGCAGCACCGCGAGGGCGAGGCGATCGAGATGCTGCGTAATGCGCTCTGTCTCGACCCGAAATTGAAGGCGCTCGCGAAGGCCGAGCCCGACTTCACCGAGTTGCGCCTGTCACCCGCGTTCCAGGAACTGCTGAAAGGTCGCTGACTCGCCCGCGATAAGCACGTCGACGCCGTTCAGATGCGCATCGTGGAGTGACCCGCCTGATTCAGGCGACCGCCGCCCGCAATACGGGGTTTTCCCCGGCGCGAAAAGGGTGGCCCACAGGCTGCTATTAAGAACCACGCAAGGTTCAAGATTTATGCAGCGTCATCTCGCTAAGTGGTTGATACAAAGGCATCAACAGGCAATTTTACGTAAACCAGACCAGCCAAAAGCGTGGTCAAAGCTTTACACCATTTGCACTCAGGAGAACGATTCGGCGGGCTTTCTGCAATTCTGCGAGGACATCATTCGCGTCCACCCGGGTAACCGGCACGCTTGGACGTTCCTCCAACTCGCCAGCAAGGAGGAGACCTCGGCCATCGATTTGCTGACGCTCTCCAAGGAGATCGTCCGACTTCATCCCGGCGACGAGGGCGCATGGTCGCGCCTCGATGCCGCCTACGAAAAACAGGAGGACGATTTCGACCTGATCGAGTTCTGCCAGGAGATCATCAAGCAGCACCCGGGCAATTCCCAGGCGCTCGCGCGATTGTCCGTGGCCTACAAGCGACAGGGCAAATACACCGAGTTGATCTCGACCTGTTTCGAACTTCTGACCGCCCGGCCCGGTGACGCGCAGACGTGGTGCAACCTCGCCGATGCGTACGCCGCGCGCTGCAAGTACGACGACGCGCTCAACGCGTACGAAAAGGCCATCGCGCTGAAACCAAACTTCGTCGTCGCCTGGAACAACCTCGGCAACGTCTACCATCTCCAGGCGCAATACGACAAAGCAGTGCAATGTTACCAGAAGGCGATCTCGATCAACTCCGGCGACGCGACCCCATGGGTCTGGCTCTGCCTCGCCTACGCCGAGATGGGCAAATCCAAGGAAGCCCATGACGCCGTCAAGAAAGTGGAGAAATGTCTGCCGCTCGTTGCCAGCATGTTGAGCGAAGAACTGGCCGAAAAGTTTTCAGCCGTGGTCGCCGCCATTCGTTGACGCGGCTCCGATCCGCAAAAAGTCAATCCGGGTATCGCCGTAGACCGCTTCGCGCACCCGTTCCCACGGCGGGGCGATTGGCAGCTTGTCACGTTTTGCCGATTCGAGTACGAGTAGCCCATCTTTCGCCAATAATTCGGGCAGACTAGCGTCCCGCAACAATTCGGCCGCGGCCTCACCATACGGCGGATCGGCGAAAACCAGCGAGAAGTCCTCGCCAGCTGGCGCGAGCTTCCGAAGCTGCGACGCAACCGATGCGCGGACGACCGTGAACGAGCAACTCACGCCCCGATTCCGCTTGAACGCCTGAATGTTTTTCTCCAGGCAATCCAGAGCGGTACGTGCCTGCTCGACAAAGGTCACCGCCGCGGCGCCGCGGCTTGCCGCCTCCAATCCCAGCGCGCCCGTCCCCGCAAACAGGTCCAGCACACGCGCGCCAACAACGCGTTCGCCAAGGCTGGAAAATACCGCCTCGCGAATTCGATCCGCCGTCGGCCGCACGCCCGTCCGCGGCACAGCCAGTGTCATTCCTTTGGCGAGACCGGCAATGATGCGCATATCACATTCATCCTATGCGGACAGCGCGAACCTCGGCAAGCACGGAGGACTGCTCTCGCCCGTCTCTCCTCGATCAGGCTTGGTATTGTTCGTCGCTGACCTTTTCCATCCAGTCGACGACCTTCCCGTCGAGCGCTTCTTGAATGGCGATATGCGTCATGGCTGTGGTCGGCGCAGCCCCATGCCAGTGCTTCTCGCCCGGCGGAAACCAGATGACATCGCCGGGGCGAATCTCTTCAATTGGCGCTCCCCAGCGCTGTGCGCGCCCGCAGCCGGCCGTCACGATCAGCGTCTGACCCAGCGGATGAGTGTGCCACGCCGTTCGCGCGCCAGGCTCGAACGTGACGTTCGCCCCGGCCACACGCGCTGGAGCGTCGGTTTTGAACAACGGATCGATACGGACCGTGCCGGTAAACCAATCGGCCGGCCCTTTGCCGGAAGGCTGCGAACCACATCGTTTGATTTCCATTTTCTGAACCTCTTCGCTTAACGTCTTCTTATTTGAATCGCTCAAACCGGTAGGCCAGCTCAGCGCCTTCTCCTCCGTAGGCGAGTTCGGCGACGAGCAGCGCGAACGGCTCGGTGTAGCGGGCGGTCCACAATGGTCCAACGTCCACCGGATCAAAGCCTGCGTCGCGGATCAGTTCGGCGGCAATCGCTTTGCCACGCGAATCGTCGCCACAGTACACGAGGCTGGGCTTGGGATCTTTGTGTCGCGCCTCGAACACGCCGAACAGCACTTCGCTCGGCACCGTGTTGAACGCGCAGACAACCCGCGCCTTCGGAATCATCCTCGCAAGCTCTTCCGCTCCCGACGAATTGTGGGCGATGATGAGCTTTGTGTTGTCAGCATCCATCGGCAGCGAGCATGTCACGATCACTTTGCCAGACAAGTCGCCCGCCTGATCCAGCACGTCGTCGATTCGCGACCAGTGCACAGCCAGCAATACGGCGTCCGCTTCCTGTGCGGCCTCGCGCGGCGTGCCGGCCCGGGCGTTCTTGCCGGCGTCACGCGCGAGCCTGTGCAGTTTCTCCTTGCTACGCGCGTAGCTGAATACAACTTCATGTGCGGCTCGCGCAAAGATCGTCCCAAGTTTGCCGCCCATCAGTCCCGAGCCCAGAATTCCGATTCGCATGTTACTCCTTTCACTTGACGTGGCGCTCAACCTCCCGCCGGTCCGGTTTTGGGAAGAACACGTGATACGTGACGGCGTCCCAGGCATTGTGAATGCCAATGAAGAGCAGCAGCAGCGTCGCCGCGCCCACGGCGAACAGCGCCGGGCGCGAATGGCTGAAAACCACCAAGGTCGATCCACCCAGCACTGCGTACGCCGCCAGTGGAAGCAGAACATGAAACAGCCAGTCTTCGAACACGGGTTTGTAGACTGTTTGCACGCGCATACGGCGAGCCACGATCACACTGTACGCGGTCCCGCCGAGCCCCACCAACCCCCAAAGGATGGCGACGGCGGTAATCTCGTTCCAGGGAGCGCTCACAATCGCCGACAGCAAGAGCACGACTCCGAAATGAACGACGCTCGGCGTCGAAAACGCGGCGCTCGCCTCCGCTGCGCGCAGCACCGGCCGTTCGGCAATCAGGGTAAGAACGACGAACTGCAATCCGATCAACGCGCCGGCTGACGGGCCGACGATCATGTAGAAGTTTTCCCATCCAGCGAGCGTTGTCATCTTTGGCATCCTCTCAATGGGTTGCGAGCTGCTCAGCGACCGGTCATGCGCTCCAGATTTTCGGGGTACCGGGCTCCTTCCACTTTGATGCGGGCGGCGGCGCTTTCGATTTCGCGAAGATCGCCCGGCGTAAGCTCGACCGCAACAGCACCGATGTTTTCTTCCAGGCGATGCAGCTTGGTGGTGCCGGGGATTGGAACAATCCATGGCTTCTGCGCGAGCAACCAGGCGAGCGCGATCTGAGCCGGCGTCGCCTTCTTGCGTTCGGCGATCGTACCGAGCAGTTGAATCAGGGCCTGATTCGCTTTGAGAGCCGCCGGCGTGAATCGCGGGAGGACGTGGCGAAAGTCGGAGCTGTCGAACTTGGTGTTCGCGTCCATCTTCCCCGTGAGAAAGCCCTTCCCCAGCGGACTGTACGGAACGAGGCCGATGCCAAGCTCCTCAAGGGTCGGGATCACCTCCTTCTCGGGGGTTCTCGTCCACAGCGAGTATTCGCTCTGCAACGCGGTCACGCGCTGGACGGCGTGGGCCCGGCGGATCGTCTGTACACCGGCTTCTGAAAGACCGAAGTGCTTGACCTTGCCCTGCTGGATCAGTTCCTTCACCGCGCCCGCGACGTCTTCGATGGGCACGTTCGGGTCAACCCGATGTTGATAGAGCAAGTCGATGGTCTCGACCTTGAGCCGCTTGAGCGAGCCTTCGACGGCCTGCTTGATGTGCTCGGGTCGGCTGTTCAGGCCCGGCAACCCTTTTACCCCGCGGGGATCGAAATTCGGATTCAGGTCGAACCCGAATTTGGTCGCGATCACCAACTGCTTGCGGAACGGGGCAAGGGCTTCGCCGACGAGCTCTTCGTTGGTGAACGGGCCATACACTTCAGCGGTATCGAAGAACGTGACGCCGCGGTCCACGGCGGCACGAAGCAGAGCGGTCATCTCCTGCTTGTCCTTGGGCGGGCCGTAGGAAAAGCTCATCCCCATGCAGCCGAGTCCGACCGCCGAGACTTCCAAATTACTTTTTCCAAACTTGCGCGTTTGCATTGTTGCACTCCTTTTCTTGATTGAACGTCGCGGCGAATCTACGTCACATGAGTCTGGCTGTCGCACCCAATCTTGCTCGACCTGTTGTGATCTTGCGCGAAAAGCGCAAGTTTAAGATACAGCCGCCACCAGCCGCGTGGCGGCGCTCACCATTGGCGGCGGTAGTCGCTGGGGGAGAGGCCGGTTTCGCGGCGGAAGAGGCGGGCGAAATGGCTCGGGTTGGTGTAGCCGACGTCGAGGGCAATTTCCACCACGCTCTTCTTGGTTTCGCGGAGCAATCGTTTTGCGGCATCCATCCGCAAGTTGATGTGGTGGCGCGACGGTGACACGCCCATGGCGCTCTTGAAGAGGCGATCAAAGTGAAATTTGCTCAACCCAACCCGGGTCGCGAGTTGATCAAGACTGAACTCTTCGGCGACGTGTTCAGCCATCCAGTCCGTGATTTGCCGGAGCTTGTAGCCGGGTAGTGACGGACTCCCGCGCCCCAACTCTTTGACCGTTTCGGCGTAGTTTCGGGCGAGATGGATCGCAATGGCTAGACCGACGCTTCGCACAAACAGCGGACTCGCTTTTCGGCGCGTCAACTCATCGCGTAACCGCTCCATCCATGAATTCAACGCAACGTCGGTGAATGCCGAAGCATCCCGCAGTCGGGCGTAAGCCGCGTCGGCTCCGAAGACTTCTTCCATGGCGCACTGAAGCAGCGGAAGCTCGATGAACACCGACATGGCTTGAAACGGCTCGGCGGTCAGCGCTTTCCAGCGGCACTCGTAAGGCGCGCCTCCCGACGTGAGAAAGAACGACCCTTTCGTAATCCGGTGCGTAATCCAGGGGCCCTTGCCTTCCCGCTCCTGAAAATCAACCTCACCCGAAATGGTCCAGGCGAGGAACGGTTCGCTGACGGAGGGAAGCTGGAACGTATCGACGCTCGGCGGCAGGGCGAGGATCCAGGCTTTGACGTCGCGCCACGCTTCGCCGCGACCAGCGACGAGGCGTTTCCCACCAACATAGCGCTCCAGGGCTTCCGCAGAAGTTGTCTCAGGAACTGGCACGAAGAGAAGCATCATCCCGGCTACGCAAAAGGGCAAGGCCGTTTCCAGGCCCGGCGGTCATTGCATCCAGTTGCCGTCCGTCTGTTGGCCGGATTCCGACCGCAAAACGACTTTCTACTTGCCCAAGAATTCCTGCAGGCCGTTCTGCAATAATTGTTTTCCGATGTTTTGCCCGAGGCGTTTGGCGATGTCGGTCTTGGGCCGGTTGTAGGGGCCGGTGACCTTGAAATCCAGCGTCAGGGACCCGTCCGGTTGTTCGACGAACAACTCGCGGATTCCCGGTACGAGCGAGGTGCTGAACACGCCCCTGGCAAACGTAATCCGCATGTTGTGGTTCAGGGTGCTCTTATCGAGCGCGACCGACCCGTTCCCGGTGATCTGTACCTGTGGCGACGTGAGGCGGATCACCGGTGTCTGCAGCACGTTGTTGCTGAGCGAATATTCCAGCAAACACTGGCTGAAACTCAAGTCATTGAGCGCGTCGATCTGCAGCACTGTCGCCAGCGCGTTCAACAACGGAATTTCCATCAGCTTGCCGTTATCAACTTCGACGCGGCCGCTCCCGACAATCGTCGGCACGCCGCCCGTGCCGGTCAGCGACGTTGTGATGGTCAACTTCCCGCTGACCGCCGGTTTCGAGCCCGCGTCCTGCAACAACTGTGCCACGTCGCTGTTGGTCAACTGCACGCTCACCGCGTACAGCAGCCCGGTGGCGTACTTCACGGACACGTTCCCTGAAATCGTCCCGCCGGCCAGTTCACCCCGCAACCCGGACAACGTTACATGGTCGGGCTCCATCGTCACCTGCGTGCCGGCCTTCCGTACGACCAATTTCCCGGACAAATCGATCTTGTCGATTCCCGCCTTGCCCGTGCCGGTGAGCCGGTTGCCGGCGAGGCTCACGGAACTGGAGAACTCGACCCCGTCCACTTTCACGATCGGTTTGTTGCTCTCGCCGACCATCGACAACGCGCCGCGCGTGATGGCGAGTTTCGAAAGCACCACATCCAGCGGCGCGGACGTCTCCGCCTTCGCCGTTGCCGGCCCGGCCCGCGTTGACGGCGTCGCCGGCGCCGCCGCGTTTGTCTTTGCTTCGGTTTCCGGCGCGCCAATCTTCTCATAATTCCACTGGCCCTGGCTGTTCCGTGCGAGGGTGACGACCGGTTTGTCGAGCGACAGCTCTTCAATTTCCACGCGCCGGTGGAACAATGGCAGGAGCCGGTAATGCAGCACGAACGCGTCGGCGGTGACCATGTCCCCGGAAAAACCGGGCGGATTGCCGATCGTGACGCCACGGAGTTCCACGCCACGAAAGATCGACAGCTTCAGATTGTCGATGGCCACGTCCGTGCCCAATTCCGTGCGCGCGGACTGCAATGCCTGTTCCTTGAACGCCGGCGACTGCAGGTAGCGGTTCGCTAGGTAAACACCCGCGCCCGTCACGATGATGACAAGCGCCACCAACACCCCGATGATGATCGCGATTATTTTGACCACCTTCACGATCCACCTCCACGAGTTCGCATTTGCATGTACAAGTTTCTAGCCTACAATATGCGCGGCGTTCGACGATGGACAAGATATTCGTCATTTTCAATCCAGCGGCCCGTGGCGAAAAATCCCGGCGCGCCCGGCGGTTTCTGGAGGAGAAAGCCGGTCCATCCGTCACATTGGCGCCGACGCAGCGCGCCGGTGAAGCGAAATCGCTGGCGGGCCAGGCCGTCGCCCGGGGATACGAGACGATCGTCGCGGCGGGCGGCGACGGCACCATCAACGAGGTCGTCAACGGTATTGGCACGTCCGGCGTGGCCCTCGCGGTGTTGCCCCTGGGAACGGTCAACGTTTTCGCAAAGGAACTCTGCATTTCGGGCAAGCTGGATGCGGCCTGGGAAACCATCCTCGCCGCCCACACACGCACGATCGACCTGGCGCGGGCTGACGCCAGTGGTTCGACGCGTTATTTCATCCAACTTGCGGGCGTGGGTTTTGACGCCCATGCGGTGCGCGCGGCCAGTTGGGATCTGAAGAAAAAGATCGGTCCACTCAGTTACGTGTGGGCGGGGATCAAGACTCTCTCGGCGCCGCACCCGCCGGTGGAGGTATCGGTCAACGGCTGCGGCCCGCTCGGCAGCGGCGTCGCCGTGCTCGTGGGCAATGGACGGTTCTATGGCGGGCGATTCGCGCTGTTTCCCAGAGCGCGCATGGACGATGGCCTGCTCGATGTCTGCGTCTTCCGACGAGTTGGCTACTGGGACGTCCTGCGCTACGCCCAGGGGATTCTCCGCGCTGCCCACATCAATCTCGGGGGCGTAGAATACTTCCAGACGGAGACGCTCACATGCCGCGCTGCTGGCCCGGCCGCATTTGAGCTGGACGGCGAGGACGCCGGCGATGCGCCGGTGACGTTTTCGGTTGTGCCACGCGCCCTGCGGGTAATCGTGCCGAAGTCTGCCGAGGTCCCATGAAACGCGATGTGAAACCCACGACCGAGCCCGCTCACGACATCTATCGATACGGGCGACGATCGCTGGATCCGTTCTTCTCGCCGGCAACAATTGCGGTGATCGGCGCCACGGAAAAAACGGGCACGGTGGGCCGGACCGTCGTTCGGAACCTCATCACCAGTCCGTTTGGCGGGACGGTCTACCCGGTCAATCCGAATCGGCCCAGCGTTCTGAGCATCCGCGCGTATCCGCGGATTGTGGACGTTCCCGAACCCATCGATCTGGCCGTCATCGTCACGCCGGCGCAAACCGTGCCCGGCCTCATCGGCGAATGCGTCGACGCCGGCGTGAAAGCCGCCATCGTTATTTCCGCGGGATTCAAGGAGACGGGCGAAGCCGGTGCCGAATTGGAGCGGCGGATCCTGGAACAGGCGCGCCGTGGCAGCTTGCGCGTGATCGGGCCGAATTGCCTGGGCGTGATGCGCCCGCCCCAGGGACTGAATGCGACGTTTGCCGGCGGGGTGGCGCACACGGGCAGCGTGGGTTTCATCAGCCAGAGCGGGGCGCTCTGTGCGGCGGTGTTGGACTGGAGCCTGCGGGAGAAGGTCGGGTTCAGCGCGTTCATTTCCATCGGCTCCATGCTCGATGTCGGTTGGGGCGATCTCATCGATTACCTTGGCAGCGATCCCCAGACCCACAGCATCGTCATCTACATGGAGACGATCGGGGACGCCCGGGCTTTTTTATCCGCCGCTCGCGAGGTGGCGCTGTCGAAACCGATCATCGTCATCAAACCCGGCCGCTCCGAAGCCGCCGCGAAGGCTGCTGCGTCGCACACGGGCTCACTCACCGGCAGCGACGAGGTTCTCGAAGCAGCGTTCCGCCGCTGCGGCGTGTTACGGGTCAACGCCATTGCCGACGTTTTCTACATGGCGGAAATCCTTGCCAAGCAGCCGCGGCCGAAGGGTCAGCGGCTGACGATCGTGACCAACGCCGGCGGCCCGGGCGTGCTCGCGACGGACGCGTTGCTGGCCAACGGCGGCGAACTGACCGATCTCTCGAAGAACGCGATGGACGCGTTGAACCAGATCCTTCCCGCCGCGTGGAGCCATAATAATCCGGTCGATGTTTTGGGTGACGCCGGCGCCGACCGCTACGCAAAAGCCATTGACATCGCCGCGAAAGACCCGGGCACCGATGGTCTGCTCGTGATCCTGACGCCGCAAGCGATGACGGATGCGACCCAGACGGCGGAGCAAATGAAGCCGTACGCGAAAGCGTTTGGGAAACCGGTGCTGGCCAGTTGGATGGGAGCGGATGACGTCGCCGCCGGCATCGAAATCCTCAATCAAGCCGGAATCCCGACATTTCCCTATCCCGACACCGCGGCGCGCATGTTCGGTTACATGTGCCGCCACGTCTACGCGTTGCGCGCGCTGTACGAGACACCGGCGCTGCCGCGAGGAGCCGACGAGAACGCGCCGGATACCGGCCGCGCCACAAAACTCATCGGCGCGGCGCGCAAATCCGGCCGCGCGCTGCTGACGGAAATCGAGTCCAAACAGTTGCTGGTTGCGTACGGGATTCCGACGGTCGAAACACGCCTGGCGAAAACCGAAACCGAAGCCGCCAGGGCAGCCGAGAAGATCGGCTACCCGGTCGTGCTGAAGCTTCATTCCGAAACGATCACGCACAAGACCGATGTCGGCGGGATCAAGCTCAACGTGCTGGGCGAGGCGGCGGTGCGGAAGGCCTGGACGGAAATCAAGGAGTCGGTGGAGGCCAAGGCCAGCGCGGCGGATTTCCTCGGCGTCACCGTGCAGCCGATGGTGAAGGCTGACGGTTACGAGTTGATCCTGGGCAGCAGCGTCGATCCGCAGTTTGGCCCGGTGTTGCTCTTCGGCAGCGGCGGGCAGTTGGTCGAAGTCTTCAAGGACCGCGCGCTCGGGCTGCCCCCGCTCAACGCCACCCTGGCCCGGCGCATGATGGAGCAGACGCAAATCTACACGGCGCTGAAAGGCGTGCGGGGCCGCAAGCCCGCCGATCTCGCCCTGCTCGAGGAACTCCTCGTTCGCTTCAGCTATCTCGTCGCCGAGCAGCGCTGGATCAAGGAGATCGATATCAATCCGCTGCTGGTGGGTCCCGAAGTCATTCTCGCCCTCGATGCGCGCGTCGTCCTGCACGACCCGGCCACGGAGGAAAAGAATCTTCCG
>DATKNW010000025.1:0-58530 GCA_035541135.1 Verrucomicrobiia bacterium | reverse complement strand
GGAAACCAAGGGCGTGTTGTTTGGCGAGACGGACGCGATTGTCCGCGTGCAGTTCAATCAGTTCTCCATCGAAGTGAATTTGCTGGAAGATCAGAAGACCGGCTTCTTCCTCGATCAACGCGACAATTACGCCGAGGTCGCGCGCCATTGCGCGGGCAAGCGCGTGCTGGATTGTTTCACGTATCACGGCGGCTTCGCGCTGGCGGCGGCGGTCGGAGATGCCAAGAGCGTCGAGGCGGTGGAGATTTCCGACCAGGCTACGGCGCGGGCGCGGAAAAACGCGGAGCTGAACGGGCTGACGGGCAAGATCGAGTTTGTGTGCGCGAACGCGTTCGATATGCTGAAGAAGTACGACGTCGAGAAGCGCGAGTACGACGTGATCGTGCTCGATCCGCCGTCGTTCACGCGGACGAAACAGAACGTGGGCGACGCGCTGCGCGGATACAAGGAGATCAACCTGCGCGCGCTGAAGATGCTGCCGCCGGGCGGATTGCTCGCGACGTTTACCTGTTCGCACCACATCGACGGCGAGTTGTTCAAGACGGTGGTGCTCGATGCCGCCGCGGACGCGAAGAAGACGCTACGTCTGGTGAAGGTGCTCACGCAATCGCCCGATCATCCGATTTTGCCGGCGGTGCCCGAGACCGAGTACCTGCGCGGATTGCTGCTCGAGGTGATGTGATGGAATCAAAGCTTCAAGAATTGAAACAGCGATTAGCCGAGGTGTACGACCTGTCGCGGGCGGCGTCGGTGTTGGGGTGGGACCAGATGACGTACATGCCGCCGGGTGGGGCGGAGGCGCGCGGGCGGCAGCTCGCGATGCTGGGGCGACTGGCGCATGAGAAGTTCACGGACGCGCGGATCGGCGAACTGCTCGATGAGTTGAAGTCTTTCGGAGAATCGCTGCCGTACGGTTCGGATGAGGCGGCGTTGATACGGGTGACGCGGCGGGAGTACGAGCGGGCGGTGAAAGTGCCGGCGGCATTCGTGGCGAAATTCAACGCGCACCAGTCGGTGAGCTACGAGGTGTGGGGCCGGGCGCGGCCGGCGAACGATTTCAAATCCGTGCAGCCGATGCTGGAGAAGACGCTCGACTACAGCCGCGAGATGGCGAACTTCTTTCCCGGATACGATCACATTGCCGATCCGCTGATTGGTTATGCGGACTACGGGATGAAGGCGGCGACGGTGAGCGCGGTGTTTGCGGAGTTGCGGAACGAACTGGTGCCGATCGTGAAGGCGATCGCGGAGCAGCCGCCGGCCGACGACGCGTGTCTGCGCGAGAAATTTCCCGAGGCGCAACAGCTGGCGTTCGGGCGGGAGGTCGTGGCGCGGCTCGGATACGATTTCGCGCGGGGCCGGCAGGACAAGACGCGGCATCCGTTCTGCACGACGTTTTCGGTGGGCGACGTGCGGATCACGACGCGGGTGAAGGACAACGATCTGAGTGATGCGCTGTTCAGCACGATCCACGAATCAGGTCACGCGATGTACGAGCAGGGGATTCGGGCGGAGCTGGAAGGCACGCCGCTGGCGAACGGGACATCGGCGGGCGTGCATGAGAGCCAGTCGCGGTTGTGGGAGAACATTGTGGGGCGCGGGCGCGGGTTCTGGGGATTTTTCTATCCGAAATTGCAGGCGGTGTTTCCGCTGCAACTCGATGACGTGCCGATTGAGGAGTTTTATCGCGCGATCAACAAGGTCGAGCGGTCGCTGATTCGCACCGATGCGGATGAAGTGACGTACAATTTGCACGTGATGATCCGCTTCGATCTCGAATTGCAATTGCTCGACGGCAGGCTGGCCGTGAGCGATTTGCCCGAGGCGTGGCGGGCGCGTTACCAGAGCGACTTGGGGATTGCATCGAAGGATGATCGAGACGGTGTGTTGCAGGATGTCCACTGGTATGGCGGACAAATCGGTGGCGTGTTTCAGGGGTACACGCTTGGCAACATTCTCAGCGCGCAGTTTTACGAGGCGGCGACCAAGGCGCATCCGGAGATTCCCACCCAGATTCCGCAAGGCGAATTCGGGACGCTGCGCGGTTGGCTCCAGGAAAACATCTATCAGCACGGCAGCAAATTCACCGCGAATGAAATCGTGAAGCGCGCCACGGGACAAGACCTCACGATTGAGCCGTACATTCGGTATTTGAAGACGAAGTATGGCGAGGTGTATAGGTTGGGATAAATGTGGCAGTGCGGTGCTAGGGGCATGAAAACTTATGGAATACGGATTTATCCGCAGTCTATCAAGACTATAGAGGGACGAGGTTCCCCCATGTTTGTCCATGGCCGCCTGGCTGAGGATCGCTCCGATTTCGAATACATCTTTCATCCGCTGGAATCCACGCTGCTGGGTCACTTCGTCGTTCGGGACTTTGCTGTCAATCTTCAGGAGGGCGGTAGAAAGATCAACCCCATTCCCCAACTCCGCGCCGAATACGGCTCTAGCTTTTACGATGCCGACTTGGAGGGCCAAATCCTGATCATTCGGGGTGACGGGTTTTCGACTTGGGCTCCGCAGTATTACTCAGGTGAAGGGGCTTTCCTACCGGTTTTTCGCGAGGCACCATCCTTTGATTTACTTCGGCGCATGCTCTGGGACCGAGAATTCAAGTTGAGTTCGAAGACGTGGCCAACTGGAATGAGGTCACTTTTGCATAATTGGGACGATATGTTTTGGCAGTTGTTTTCCGTGGAACGTGCAGACGTCGATTTGTTGGTTCGAATCCACTCGGCCGATCCCAAGCTGAAGATGTTCTTCGTTGACCTCGATCGCGAGTTTCCCAACCCAAGCAATACAGGTTTGGCTCCTGCGATCTGAACTCCTGAATGCAGCAGGCTCGGCGTACGATGGGGATTCTTGGACTACACTCGGAATGACAGGCTTCTGCGTGGATTACTTCGTCGGCACGTAAGACTTCAGGGCGCGGGTGTTTTCGGCGAGGGGGGTGAGGGTATAGAAACCGAGGGCGGCGGGCAATAACATGAACTCGCCGACATTGAGGCGGTCTTCTTTGCCGTCGGCGGTCAAGATGCCGAGCGCGCCGGAGACGCAGGTGAGGATGTGGAAGGTCGAGCCATCGGTGCGGTCGGGCCAGGCGTTGGTCAGGTCGAGGCGGTGGACGTGGAAGTATTCGCACTCGACCAATCGCCAGAGGCCGTTGACGCCGCGGCGTTCGACCACGGGCCGCTGCTTCTTCGGCTCGAAATCTTTGAAGTCGATGCAGACGAGCGATTCGCGGACGTGAAGCTGGCGCGGTTTGCCGTCGAGGCCGACACGTCCCCAATCGAAGACGCGATAAGTGGTGTCGGAATTCTGCTGGATTTCCACGAGCACGACGCCGGCGTCGATGGCGTGAAGGCGGCCCGACGGAACGTAAAACACGTCACCCGGCATCACGGGAAAGCGGTAGACGTAATCTTCGATGGGTTTTATCGCCTTACCCTGTAGTCCGGTTGCGACAGGAATGTCGCTCCCATGAGGGCTTTCCAGGGAGCGCATGAAATCGGCGCCACTAACGCCCTTGCGGAGTCCCGCGATGAGATGCGCGTCCGGCTCGGTCTCGAGCACGTACCACATCTCGGTTTTGGGATCGCCCTTGAGTTTGCCGGCCTGACCCGGCGGCGGATGGACCTGCAGCGAGAGGCGTTCGCGCGCGTCGAGGAGTTTGACGAGCAGCGGGAAACGGGGAGAGGAAGGAGCGGAGTCGTTTGGAGATGCGGGCGAGACGCCCGCCCCACTAGAGACGCCCGCCCCACGAGGAGCGGCCACAGGCGAGACGCCCGTGCAACTGGTGCCCAACAGCTGCGCGCCGTGAGCTTCGATTTGCTGGCGGAGCGTCTTGCCCTTGTCGGGTCCGTTGGCGATGACGGACTGGACGTCATCGCGGTCGCTGATTTCCCAGGATTCGCCGATGCGTTTGCCCAGCGGCACGGGTTTGCCGTAGTGCTCGAGGGCGTTGCCGCCCCAAACGCGTTCGATGAGCGCAGGCGTAAATTTGTACGGGTAAAGCATGAACCCCTCACCTTAATCCTCTCCCCCAAGGGGAGAGGAGACCCGTCGTAGTGATTCCCTCCCCCAAGGGGAGAGGAAATTCCCCTCTCCCTTGCCGTCCGAGGGAGAGGGTCAGGGTGAGGGTTCTGTTGAAAGCTTTCACGTGCACTTGATCGTATGTTTTTGAGCCTTGCAGTTGGCTGCGCTTTCGGCTAGAGTGCGCAACCGCAAGGAGGATTTGCAACATTTTTCTATGGGGAAGGACTCGAAACACTCGGGCAGCCGGGAGATTTGGGCTGTTGTGCTGGTCGTGCTGTCGTTGCTGCTGTTGCTGAGCCTGATTTCCTACGATCCATACGACGTCGGCGCCATTTCCGCGAGCGAACATCGGCCGGCGGCGAACTTCATCGGACCGGTCGGGGCATGGATTGCGTTTGGGACGTTTCAAGCGTTCGGGCTCGGCGCGTACGGATTGATGGCGGTACTGGCGGTGATCGGCGCGACGCTGCTGCTGGGGCGAGAGCTTCCATGGCGCGGGAAGATCGGTGCGGGCGCGTTGCTGCTGGTGTCGTTGAGCGCGCTGTTGCATGTGGCGGGCCTGGTTCGCGCGCAACGCATGTTGAATCTGCCCGGCAGCGCGGGTGGATTTGTCGGATTGTTCATTGGCGGGTTCTTCCAGCGGCTGGTGGGCAAGCCCGGCACCGTCATCATTTTCGCCGGCGGCTACGTGATCAGCCTGATTTTGCTCATCAATTTCCGGCCGAGCTACTGGGTGGCGCTGACGGTGGGCGCGGCGACGGATTTTTGGCAGCGGAAACACAGGCGGAAAGGTGGGTCGAGCGTCGAGGAAGAGTTGCGCGATCGGGAACGCGAGATCACGATCAAGGAATTTCAGACCGACCGCGAGCTGGCGCGTTCGGAGAAGGAAGCGCGCAAGCTGGAGGCCAGCAAGTCGAACGGCGACGAGGAAGCGGCGAAGAGCCGGCGGCCCGAGCCGAAGTTTGAGGATTACACGGTGTCGCGACCGAACGGCAGCGCGGAGAAAAAGAAGCCGGCCGAGGAGGGCGCGCCGTCGCTGGTCGAGAAGATTGCCGACAAGATCAAGCCGAAGAAAGATGCTGCCGCCGCGGAACCTGCGGCAGCGACAGCATCGGCAGCGGCGGCGGAAGCCGAAGCGGCCGGCGCGATTCCATCGGCGCCAAAACCCCCGAAGAAACATGCGGCACCGACGGTTCTGGGAAGCGTCAGCGCGGCATCGGGCGAAGAATATTTGCTTCCCACGGCGGATTTGCTGGAGCAACCGCCGTCACCGGGCAAGCGCGACGTGATGGACGATCTCAAGACCAGCGCGCGTGTGCTGCGCGAGACGCTGCAGGAATTCGGGATCGAAGTCGAATCGGGTGACGTGACCAAGGGACCGACGGTGACGTTGTTCGAATTGTACCCGGCGGCGGGCGTGCGCGTGGAGAAGATTTCGTCGCTGTCGAACAACATCGCGATGACGATGCGGGCGGAGAAAGTGCGGATACTGGCGCCGGTGCCGGGCAAGGGCACGGTGGGGATCGAGGTGCCGAACACATCGCGGACGACGGTGTACCTGCGCGACATACTCGAATCGGACGAGTGGCGGAATTCCGGTTGCGCGATCCCGGTAGCGTTGGGACGCGATGTGAAGGGCAATCCGATCCTGGGCGACCTGGCGAACATGCCGCATTTGTTGATCGCGGGCGCGACGGGCTCGGGCAAGACGGTGTGCGTGAACGCGATCCTGGCGTCGCTGTTGTATCGGTTCACGGCGGAAGATTTGCGGCTGGTATTGATCGACCCAAAGATGGTGGAGATGCAGCATTACAACGCGTTGCCGCACCTGATCGTGCCGGTGGTGACGGAGGCGAAGAAAGTGCCGCTGGCGCTCGGTTGGGTGATCCGCGAGATGGAGAAGCGGTTCCAGATTTTTGCCAAGAGCGGCGTGCGCAACGTCACGTCGTTCAACTCGCGGCCGAAGAAGTCGGTCGAGCCCGAGGTGGAAGCGGCGGAGGAGCCGGAGGACGAGCCGCGGGAGAAGCCCGAGTACACGACGAACGCCAAGCCGACGCCGCCGAAGGCCGAGCAGGAGTTGTTGAAGATCGAGGTGCCGCGCGATTTCGAGCTGATCATTCCCGACAAGCTGCCGTACATCGTGGTCGTGTGCGACGAGTTGGCGGACCTGATGACGACCGTGGGCAAAGACGTGGAAATGGCCATCTCGCGGCTGACGGCGCTGGGGCGGGCGGCGGGGATTCATCTGGTGATCGCGACGCAACGGCCCAGCGTGAACGTGGTGACGGGCGTGATCAAGGCGAACATCCCGGCGCGGATCGCGTTTCAGGTGGCGTCGATGCAGGATTCGCGGGTGATTTTGGACAGCCAGGGCGCGGAGAAGCTGCTGGGGAAAGGCGACATGCTGTACGAGCCGGGGTCGGGCAAGGCGATTCGCGCGCAGGGCGTGCTCGTGCTCGACAAAGAGATCACGCGGATTGTGGATTTCATCGGCGCGCATGCCAAGCCGCGGTTCGAGAAGGAGCTGGAGCAAAAGCTCAAACGGAACGTCAATTTACCCGACGGCGATCCGAGCGAGGAGGACGAGGAACTCGTCGAGCAATGCATCGAGGTGATTCGGCAGACCAATCGCGCCAGCGTGTCGGTGCTGCAGCGTCGGTTGCGGATCGGCTACACGCGCGCGGCGCGGATCATGGATTTGCTGGAGGAACGCGGCATCGTCGGCCCGAACAAGGGCGCCGAGCCGCGGGAGATTCTGATGGATCTGGACGAGGAAGTGGCGAAGGAGAAGTAGGGGCGGGGCAGCAGGGAAGATGTTGGGGCACGGGCTGCACAAGACGGTGCCTTATGTTTGAGTGGATCAAGCACGCTAACGAAGCCGGTATATGGGACTTTGGCTCCTTTGTTATCGCGCTGATTGCGCTGGTTGGTGGCGCGTGGCTGCTTCGCATTTTCCAACGATCGGTGCGCGGTCTTACCAGTTCGGCCTGGCTGCGACGTGACGCCAGCCTTGCGGAGAACGATTTCCCATTTCGGCTGTATGTGGCGGTCGCGAATCTGATGGACTCGCCGGTCCTCATAACTTCTGCATTTGTTGAAATTGCGCCCGATGACGCGAGTCCGCTGGCGCATTTCGATGACACCTCGCGGACATTTGAGCTAAAATTCAGGGATGGTAGCGACCAGCACACCCTCAGCTCGGCGTATGCTTTTCTTCCTCCCAAGCAGATGGCGCGAACGTACCTGGGCCTGAATTCCAGTTGCGCGGAAGACGCATTCCAGAAGCGGGCGGCCAAGAGGCGTTTCGCGAAAGTTCGATTTACATGTATCATTCTGTCCGATGAACCCAAGGTGCGAAGGGTGTCGTTCCGTATTTCTCATCTTCCCATTCGCAACGATGCTGCGTTTTACAGGCCGTGAGCTGCGTCGTTGGTTCGAGCAAGGGGGCCGAGCCGCGGGAGATTCTGATGGATCTGGACGAGAAGCTGGGGGCGGAGAGGTAGGGGCGGAGAGCGAAGCAAACCGCAACGGCTCGTTCTGGTAACTCGTTTTTGGGTTGGCGAACGTTCTCGTCCATATTCACTTAAGACTTGACGACTGGCTTCTGTGGCTGATAAAAACTGCCCTGTGAGGTGACCTATGAGGAAGAGCGTATGTGGAGCGGGTCTGGTGGCGATGTCAGCCGTGGCAGTTGCCCTGGCGACTGCACTTGATGCACAAGCAGTCACATCGTTTACTACCACAAATGGCTTGGTGGGGCCGGATTCACTGATTACGTTTGAGACGGGGTCGACCGGACTTCCGAGCGTCCCCGGAGTTACGTTCAGTCCTTACGGGACTGGAGCCGACTCTACTTTCAGCACCGTGTTGTTCGGGAATCAGGTGTACGGGAACATTTCTGGCGCCGGAGGGTACAGCGATTTGTTTCTCAAGTTCGATCCGCCCGTCACCGAGGTGGCCGCCTATGGAGCCTCCCAAGGCTTTGGCGTTTCCCAGCTTCAGGTTTCGGTGTACGGAGTCAACACGCAGCTTTTGGAAAGCCTGCCAATGCCATTAGCGCGCACATCCTTTGGTCCGGCGTTTCTAGGGTTCTTCAACATCGAGGGCATTTCCGAGATCACGTGGGCCGGAGGCAATCAGGGTTTCTTCGCGATCGACAACGTGTATTATGGCGGGCCGCCAGTCATCGACGTACCGGAGCCGGATTTTTGTCCTCTTCTCATGCTCCTGCTTACTATTGTCGTTTGGAGGATGAAGCTGCTGCGCAGCGGTCAGCGCGCGAAGTGAACTTGGCTCGACCGCCGAGCCGCGGGAGATTTTGATCGATCTGGACGAGCAGATGCCGGCGGAGAGGTGAGGCCGCGCAGCAGCGCGGCCGAATCCAGAATTCAGGAGCCAGAAGACAGTAGTCGGGAGACAGGATCGAAGCGACTACTGATTGGATTGACGCGCTAGCTCCGCCGTCCTAGACTGCAACCTCATTGCGGGGGCTTCCTATTGGGGCCGCCACCGACGTCAAGGATGGTAATGGTCAACTCCAATCGCAGGACACCGACTGGGTCGGATCTCACGGAGGAATAAATGGCATTCCAAACACCGATCACCGTTAAGGAAGCAGTCGACAGTATTCACGGTAAAGAGTACCTCCTGCCCGCGATTCAACGTGAGGTTGTGTGGGATGTCGGGCAGATCACCAAGCTGTTCGATTCTCTGATGCGAGACTACCCCATCGGATCGTTCCTGTTTTGGCATGTCGATAAGAAAAACTCAGGCAAGTACCAGTTTTATGAGTTCATGCGGAATTTCCACGAAATCAAGAACCGGCACAATCCAAAGGCGAATGTCAGCGGACAAGATGACATCACTGCGATCCTCGACGGTCAGCAACGCCTGACTTCTCTCTACATCGGCTTGAGGGGGTCGTACGCTTACAAACAACCGTGGAAGCGCTGGGATAATCCACAGGCATTTCCGGTTCGGCGGCTGTATCTAAACCTCTTGGAACGCGCACAAGAAGGCGATAACGATCTGCTATATAAATTTGTTTTCCTCACTGACGAGGAGGCCACCGAGAGAGACAAGAATACTTTTTGGTTCAAGGTGGGAGACATACTAAACATCGAAAGCCAAGCCGATGTGAATGACTACCTCTTAGAAAACGAGGTGATGGAGAACAGGCCCAAGGAACAGGCGCGATTCGCAAATCAGACTCTCTTCAAGCTATGGGAGGTCGTCCACAAAGCTCCGGTGATCAACTATTTCTTGGAGAGAGACGAGAGCCTCGACAAAGTGCTGAACATATTTATCCGCGTGAATAGCGGCGGAACAATACTGAGCTATTCAGATTTGCTTCTCTCGATTGCGGCGGCGCAGTGGAAGAAACGAGACGCCCGTGAAGAGGTTACGGGGTTTGTCGACGAACTGAATGCTGTCGGGGACGGATTCAACTTTGACAAGGATCTGGTTCTGAAGAGTTGCCTTGTCCTCGGTGACTTCAAGGACATCGCCTTTAAGGTTGATAATTTCAACAAAGAAAACATGCTGAAGATCGAAGGGCAATGGGATGAGATTAAGACCGCTCTTCAATATGCGGTAACGCTCGTTTCCGCGTTCGGGTACAGCCGAGCCACCCTGACTGCAAACAGTGCGATCATCCCAATCGCATACTACCTTCTGAGGAAAGGTCTCCCCCGGAACTACGATCAAGCGCAACGGCACGACACAGATCGAAACACTGTGCACCAATGGCTGATCTTTTCTTTAGTAAAGAGGGTGTTTGGCGGTGTGCCGGATACGGTTCTTCGGCCGGTTCGGGAGATCGTTCGGGACAATAGCGAATCGTTTCCGCTTGAGCTCATAAAGGATAAGTTCAAAGGGACGACAAAATCTCTTCAGTTCTCCGAGGACGACATCGAAAACATACTCCAGTCGAATTACGGGCAGGGCTACACGTTTTCGACATTGGCGCTGCTGTATCCAACGCTCGATTTCCGCAACAAGTTTCATATCGACCACATCCACGCCCGCAGCTATTTCACCCGTGCAAGGCTTAAGAAAGAAGGTGTCGCAGACGAAGACCTTGAGTTTTACATGGACGCGGCCGACAGATTGCCGAACTTGCAGCTTCTCGAAGGTGTAGTCAATCAAGAGAAGTTGGCGGCAAAATTCAAAGACTGGCTTCAACAGACCTGCCCATCGAGACAGGCACGAGCCGAGTTCTGGTCAAAGCATTTTATTCCCGACGTTGATTTGTCTTTGGCCAACTTCCCGGAATTCTACAGCGAAAGAAGAGAAGCTCTCAAGAAACGTCTTGCAGAAATACTGGACGTTCAGTTGACAGAGGACTCTGAAAACGAGGCGCAGGATGGGGACTGGGAGGTCGGCGACGAAGTCATGGCCAGGTGGCCGGAGGATGGAAAGTATTACCCTGGCAAGATCGCAGCGATTGACGACGATCGATACAGAATCCACTTTGACGATGGCGACAAAGCGACCGTATCCGAAAAACATGTTCGGGAGAGGTAGGAGCGACTGAGGTTGGGCATCGTCGGCGGGGGACCTTGGGTCAGGGTTAGGTGTGCGCGGTCGGGTCCCGAAAGCACTCGGGGTAAAAGACCGGCGCACAAAGACGCGGCTCGGCGGGAGACCTTCGGTCGGAATTGGATGTGCGCGGTCAGGAGACCTGCGCACAACGAAGAGGATGCGGCTCGGCGGGAGCCTCGCCCTCCACACGACCTGACTCGCAACGCAGGCTGGTATGTTCTTTACGAATATGCTAGGATGGCGCGCGTGAGAATAGAGGTCAGAAGGCTGTATGGAGTTGGGGGACGTGGCTTGGGGTGGATTTTGAGGGGGGAGGCGGGCCGCCTATATATGTTCTTGCCAAACGAACCCAGAATTCGCGAGGAGCCAAATTGTGTAAATAGCGCGTATGGAATGATTTGTGAGACTTGAGTGTCGGAAAACTTTACACTACGAACTGAAAAACGAACCCAGAACGAACCCAGTTTAGAGGTGGTTTAGTGGCGAAATTGGCAAAACGAACCCAGGTTTTGCAGGGACAGAAGTCGGCGTTTAGCGGCCGGTGATAAGCCGTGGACACGAGAACGATTTACGGCAGGATGACGACAGATCAAGAGCAGGAGTAGGAGCAAGAGGCAAGAGCAAGAGTAGGAAGAGATAGACGATGGAATCGATAGGCGAAAATCTGCGGGAGGCGCGGCACCACAAAAAGGTGTCGATCGAAGACGCGTCGCGGGCGACGAAGATCAAGATGGAGATCCTCGAACAACTCGAGGCGGACGAGTTTGATCGTCTGGCGGCACCGACGTACACGAAGGGGTTTTTGAAATTGTACGCGGAATACCTCGGGCTGGATGGTCCGTCGATTGTGGAGGCGTACCTGCGGAGCCAGGGCGGGCTGAGGCGTCAGGGCCTGCACATGGAAACGGAGAAGGCGATCCGCGCGCGCAAGCCGCGGGAACTGCAACTGCCATTGCGGAGCGTGGGGCTGGCGGTGGCCGGGCTGACGCTGGCGGTGTTGGTGGTCGTGGTGGGGCGGAGCATGCTGTCGCGGCGCGGTTCGTCAACGCCGGCGGCGGCGGTGGTGCCGGTATCTCCCCAAGCTGCTGCGGCGGCGGCAATCGCGTCGCCGCCGGATGTGCCGACGGCGGATTTCGACGCGTATTACAAACCGAAGCCGAAGCCGCCGATGGAGTTGGTGGAGACGCAGGGGAAATGATGGAAGAATGGGAAATGGCTAATGGTTAATGGTCGATGGTTGATGTGATGGGTGATGAAGAAGGTGGCTGTAAAGGTTGGATTTGTGAGTCTCGGGTGCGCGAAGAATCTCGTGGATAGCGAAGTCATGCTCGGATCGCTGTTGCGGGATGGGATGGAAGTGACACGGGACGCGCAGGAAGCCGACGTGGTGATCGTCAACACGTGCGGGTTCATCGAGGGTTCCAAACGAGAATCCATCGACGCGATTCTGAAGGCGAACAAGCTGCGCGAGACCGGCAACTGCAAAGCGCTGATCATGGCGGGCTGCCTGACACAGCGGTATCCGAAAGATTTGCAGAAAGAATTGCCAGAGGTGGATGCGATTGTCGGGTTGAACGAGGTGCCGCGGATCGGGGAGATCGTGCGGGAGGTGCTGGTGAGGAACGGGCATACGGCACCGCGTGTATTTTGGTCGGGGCCGGCGAAATATGTTCCGGATTACGCAGCGCCGCGGTTTCGGCTGACGCCGAAGCATTACGCGTATGTGAAGATCGCCGAGGGCTGCAATCATCCGTGCACGTTTTGCAGCATTCCGCGGATTCGCGGGAAGCACCGGAGCCGGGCGATGGACGACGTGGTGGCGGAAGTGCGCGGGCTGGTCGGCGCGGGCGTGCGGGAGATCAATCTGATTTCGCAGGACACGACGTTCTACGGCAAGGATCTCGATCCGCAGGCACCGGGGCCGTTGGATGGGAAGGGAATGCTGTGCGAGCTGTTGCGGGAGATCCAGCGGGTGGATGGCGACTTTTGGGTGCGGCTGCTCTACACGCACCCGTATCATTGGAACGACGAGTTGATCGAGACGATGGCGGCGTGCGACAAGATTTGCCGGTATGTCGACATGCCGCTGCAGCATATTAATGATGAAATGTTGAAGCGGATGCGGCGGGAGACGAGCGGCGAATTCATTCGGGATTTGGTGGCGAGGATTCGCGCGGGGATACCGGGCATTGCGTTGCGGACGACTTTTATTGTCGGCTTTCCCGGCGAGACGGAAGCGCAATTTGAGGAGTTGCTGGAGTTCATCGAGGGGGCGAGATTCGAGCGGCTCGGGATGTTTCAGTATTCGCAGGAGGACCACACGCCGGCGGGCGAGATGACGGGACAGCTTTCGGCGAAGGAGAAGAAGAAGCGGTATGGTCGGGCGATGGCGCTGCAGCAGAAGGTGTCGCGGGAGGTGCAGCGCGGGTTTGTTGGGAAGACATTGCGGGTGTTGATCGAAGAGCGGGCGGATGGTGGATTCACGGCGCGGTCGCATGCCGATGCGCCGGAAATTGACGGCAGCGTGCTCGTGAGAGGGAGGGCGCGCGTCGGCGAATTTGCGCGGGTGAGGATTACCGGAGCCAGTGAATATGATCTTACCGCCGAGCCATTGCGCGGTGCCAGCGCTGGAGATTCTTGAGCCGCGGCAACTTTGTTTTTCCGCAGTACAAATAGTTGCCGAGGATGCCGTACAGGTCGTAGTCGACGAACAGCGGCTTTGTGCCGAGCAGGAACTCGGACGAGGCGAGCATGTTGTCCATCGGCGCGAGCAGATCAGCGAACTGGCGAATCATCTTGGCGCGGTCTTTGGTCCATTGTTGGACGCAGCCCTTACCGAATTTGCGCTCCTTGTACCGGGTGAGCATCACGCGCTCGACGAGCGGGAGCGTCGGGATCACGTAGCTGTCGTCAATTTTGAAGCCGATTCCCTCGAGATCATTTTCGATGTAGCGGGCGAGAATCGACTGAATGCCTTCCTTGTCGCGCGGGAACAGGCCGAGCTTGTATTTGCGGTCGATGTGGCGCGCGACTTCCTGGCCAAAATCGGTGAAATCGGCGACTGCGGTCCGGCCATCGATGAGACAGGGGACGGTGTAGGCGCGGCCGTTGGTGGCGCGGATGACATCGTCGCGCATGTGGCCGCGGACGTTCTTGACGCGGTAGGGTATCCGGTGCTCATCGAGGATGCGACGGATGCTGATGCAGAACGGCGACCAGGGAAGCTGAATGAGCGTGATCATGGAGACAAGACTCCCCACTCCAAGAGAGAATTGCAAGCCCTCGGTTCTAATCTGGGAAATCAAAGCCAGTGATCAAACCACTTCAGCATATCCGCGACGACCGGACTGGCCGGATCGGTCAGAATGGAATCGTGGTCCTCGCCGTCGACAAGAACCAGCTCGCTATGGTCGGGGGCCGCGGCATGAAGCGCTTCACTCTGCTGGCAGGATATTTTGCGATCGGCCTTGCCGTGGATCAGCAAGACCTGGGCTTTTGTCTCTCCAATCGCCCACAACGGACTGGCTGCCTGCGGGTCGAAATTGGCCAGGCGACCGGCGGCATCAATCGACTTGTCGATCTGCGCATTGGTGATCAGAAGAGACGGAACAAATCTCCTGATGTAATGGTGCACTTCATCACGCATTGTTGCGAACGGCGCAACCGCGACGACCGCCCGCACTCGGGGATCGATGCCGGCCAGCAGAATCGCCGTGGCAGCTCCATACGAGACACCGTAAGCTCCAACCGGGCTGGCAAGCAATCCTTGCCGATTGAGGGTGTCGAGCAACTGCGAGAGATCGTGCGACTCCAGAACTCCGTACGTGGCCCACTGGCCACTGGAGCGCCCATGCCCGCGCGAATCGACCAGTATGCCACGGTATCCTGCGGCAGCCAGTTTCCTTCCCACCCCGAGCATGGGATCCTTGTTGGCCTGAATCCCGTGCAACACCAGGATTGTCCCGCGAAGTCGTTTCCCCGCTATCGGGTGAGAGGTTGGCGGGTCGACAATCCACACGCAGAGCGAAGCGGCGGGAGGTCCGACGTCGACTCGCAGCTGCTGGCTCACACCCAGCTCGGCGAGACGCTCAATCGGAGGATCATCGGCGGGGTTGATCGTTTTGTCCGTGTTCGGCACGTACACAATGGAGCGCGGCAGCCACTTCAAGTAATGGCGAGCTACGACGACAGTCCCCACGAGTGCGACCGCGCCGATGCAAAGCACCCAAGTCACCCATTTGGCAAGTGCTTTGGGAGGGCATAGGGTTGCGAACCACGTCGAGTTGGAATCAGAGGACATGGCGCAAGCCCCCTTCAATCGTCAGGAGTTCGGAGGCGGGTGCGTCGTATCGCCCGTTAAGAGCTCTATCGCATGCGGGATCGCCTCGGCGACGAATTCGAGGCATTCGACGGCGCCTTTCGGGCTGCCGGGAAGACAGATGACAAGCGCGTCGTCGACGACGGCGGCGAAACTGCGGGAGAGAATGGCGTGGGGAAACCGGTCGAAGCTTTTCGCGCGCATGACTTCGCCGAAGCCGGGCAGTTCCTTGTCGGCGATGGCGCGAACGGCTTCCGGGGTCACGTCGCACTCGGCGATGCCGGTGCCGCCGGTCAACAACACCAGCGAGCAGATGCCGGCAAATTCCTGCGTCTTGTCTCCGATGAGAGCTTCCTCGTCGGGAACGACCGCTTGCGCCGTGACGGACCAGCCGCATTTCTCGCAGAATTGTTGGAGCGCCGGACCGCCCTTGTCCTCGTACTCGCCGCGGGACACGCGATCGCTCACGGTGATGATGCCGACGGTGATCATCTCTTGGTTTTGCTCACGACCTGGATTTCGCCAATGACCATTTCGTTATCAACGGCCTTGCACATATCGTGGATCGTCAGCGCGGCGACGGCGACGGCGGTGAGCGCTTCCATCTCGACACCGGTTTGCGCGGCGATTCTGGCGGTCGCGACGATGTCGATACGGTCGCGTTTCAGATGGAGATCGACGTCGATGTGCGTGAGGCTCAACGGATGGCAGAGCGGGATGAGGTCGGCGGTGCGCTTGGCGGCCTGGATACCAGCGATCCGCGCGGTATTCAGCACATCGCCTTTGGCGATCCGGTTCTTTGAGATGAGAGCGAGCGTCGCGCGTTTCAGGGTGATCGAGCCGCGTGCCACTGCCTCGCGAAACTGAACGGGCTTGGCCGAGACATCGACCATGCGGGCGTTGCCGCGTTTGTCGACGTGAGAGAGTTTTTTCATCCGCCGATGGCGATCATTTTGCGGCCGGGGACGTAGTTGTTGCGAAACTCGTGCTCGTCGGGTTTGTTGCGGATCGTTTGGACGAACACCTCGCGCAGTTGGGCGTCGGTGCTGTCGGTCGCGCGGAGCACGGGTTTGAGATCGTACTCGAGGTGCGCGCCGAGGCAGGGACGCAGTTTGCCGTCGGCGGTGAGGCGGACCTTGTTGCACGAATCGCAGAAATGCAGGTTGGTCATCGCGCCGATGAACCCGAGGCGGACAGGCTGGCCGTTGCGGTCGCGCAACCCGCGGGCTTCGTAATACACCGCCGGGCCGTTCCCGCGGACTTCGCGGGGCGGCTCGGGAAGCGGGACGAGATCGTGGCGCTTCTCGATGCGGCGGCGGACGTGTCCGACGGAGATGAAATTGTCGTCGGTGAGCACCTCGCTGGTGCTGACCGGCATCAACTCGATGAAGCGCAGCGTCACGGCCTTCTCGCGGGCGAAGTCGATCAGATCGAAGACTTCGTCGTCGTTGCGGCCCTTGATGAGGACCGCGTTGAGTTTCACCTGCGGGAATCCCGCGTCGATGGCGGCGTCGAGACCGGCGAGCGCGTCGGCGAGATTTCCGTTGCCGCTCAACTCGCGGTACCGGTCGGCATCGAGCGTATCGAGGGAGATGTTGACCTTGGTGACGCCATTGGCGCGGAGCCGGCGGGCGAGCGGCGCCAGCAACGTGGCGTTCGTGCTCAGGCCGATATCGGTGACGCCAGGGAGGTGGTTCAGTTCGCCGATGAAATCAGCGACGTTCTTGCGGACGAGCGGTTCGCCGCCCGTGATACGGAATTTTGTGACCCCGAGCGAGGTGGCGACGCGAGCGACGCGGAGGATTTCCTCGTAGCGGAGAATTTGGCCTTTGGGAAGCCACTCGATGGCGACGTCGTGGGGCAGGCAGTAGGCGCACCGCTCATTACAGCGATCCGTCACGGAAATCCGCATGTAGGTTACGATGTGCACGCCTGCGGCATACAATACGGGTTGGCGGGGCCGACGGCAAGCCGGGACGGGCGGATCGCGAAAGCGCGCGGGGCAAGCCAATTGACTTTGGGCGGAGGGGTACTATCCTGCGGCGTATGCGGCGGAATTGCCTGACAGTCGTGCTCGCCGTCCTTGGCGCGAGTTGCGCGACCGATCCGTATTCACGAATCGAGACGGCCACGCCGTCGTTGACGCCCGCGCAGGTGGCCGAGCTGGAGAAGACGGCCAAGGCGCCGGAAGAGCTGGGCATTCGAATGCGCCCCGTTGGGGAGACAATGGGGTTCGAGAACGTCAACGTCATCGACGCTGCTGAGGACGTCACGGTACCGATGATGGAGATCCCGACCGATCAGCCGCGGCAGGCCGGCGGGCGTTACCGCGCGCCGGTGATTCTCGCCTCGGTGAATGGGCAAGCGAACGTGCCAGTCGTGCTGGACAGCGGCAGCAACCTGAATCTGTTCGGCTACACGCTGGCGCGGAGCCTGGGAATTCCACTCATCGCGGGCCTCAAGCCGATGACGGGCCGGGGCATCGGCGGATCGGTGGATAATTACGGGGCAGTTCTGCCCGAGATGCGAATCGGGTCGATCTCATTTCACAGGATGATGGCCGTTGTGGGGCCCGACGAGCAGGTGCTGAGCATGACGCACAGTTTTGGGAGCGACAAACAGGTCATGATCCTCGGCGTCAGCGCGCTGCACGGACTTTCCTATCTCACCATCGACAATCTGCGTGGTAAGGTCGTTTTCGGGGCGCGAGAGGGGTATCTGCCCGACGACACGCTGAAGTTCATGACCACGGCGCCGCTGCATTGGATCGGGCGGTTGCCAGCGGTCGACATTACCGTGGACACGCACGAAGCGGTCCCGTGCATTCTCGACACGGGCGGCGACTACGGAATGCTGTTGCCGCGCGCCCGCGCCAACGAGTGGGGTTACTGGAGCCCCGGTAAGGGGCCGCTCGCCATCCCCGGCGGGGTGGGGGGGGCTTCATTGGCCACAACGTATCAGGTGAAGGTGGCCAAGGTCGGCGGCACGACGTTTGCGCGGGTCCCGGCGCGCACGGGGCTGATTGGACCTGAGGTCGGTGGCGGGAATGTGTTTCTGGGTGACGTGGTGCTGCGGCGGTACCGGGTGACCTTCGATTTCAAGCGCGATGTCGTCTGGTTGGAGCGTTGAAACTTCGCGCGCTTGGCCTATAGTTGACCGCTTACGATGAGCGCCAGGAAACAACGGGTGTGTGTTGGCATGAGCGGAGGCGTGGACTCCAGCGTGGCGGCGTATCTCTTGAAGAGCGAAGGGTACGACGTGATCGGGCTGACGTTTCGCGGGTGGCCGCAGGACTGCCGGTCGATCCAGGAGGACAAGTGCTGCGGGCCGCAGGCCGTGGCGGATGCGCGGATGGTGGCGCACGCGCTGGATATTCCGCATTACGTCATTGACGAGATCGACACCTTCCGTCGCGAGGTGATGGATTATTTTGCGGCGGAATACCAACGCGGCCGGACACCGAACCCATGCGTGATTTGCAACGAGAAGGTGAAGTTCGGCTCGCTGTTGCGCAAGGCGCGGGCTCTTGGCGCGGAGCGGATTGCGACGGGGCATTACGCGAGGATTTGTCCGGCGAATTCTCACGGCAAGGATGACGAAGGCTGCGATGCGAGCGGTAACGGAACTCGCTACGAGCTGCGCAAAAGTCGCGACCTGAAAAAGGACCAGACGTATTTTCTGTTTTCCCTGGGCCAGGAGCAGCTCGCGCGGGCGATGTTTCCCCTGGGCGAGATGACGAAGGACGAGACCCGCGCGATCGCCAGGGAAATCGGGCTCAAGACTTATGGCAAAGAGGAGAGCCAGGAGGTGTGTTTCGTGCCCGAGAATGATTACCGCCGATTCCTCCGCGAGAGCGCCGACGTGCCCGATAAGAAGGGCGACATCGTGACGCGCGATGGCCGCGTGCTGGGGCAGCACAACGGCATCCACAATTTCACCATCGGCCAGCGCGAGGGGCTCAATCTGGGCGGGCTGCGGCGCCCGCTGTACGTGATTGAGCTCGACGCGTCGACCAACCGCGTGGTTGTCGGACCGTCCGAGGAGTTGCTCCGTGGCGAGTTCGCGGTCGCCAATTGTGTCTGGCACGAGGACGAAACCGCTGAGCCGATGAACGTGACGGTCAAACCGCGATATCAACATCCGGGCTGCCGGGCGGTCGTGGAGCAACGGAACGACGGACGCGCGAGAGTGAGGCTGTTGGACCCGCAGCGCGCCATCACGCCGGGGCAGGCCGCGGTGTTTTATCGAGGTGATCTGGTGGTCGGCGGCGGATGGATTGACTAAGGACGACAGGGAACGGGGGGGCAAATCCCTTTAGGGCAAATCCCTTTCGGTTTGACCCACGTATAGTAGTTAAGCATGATTCCAGACATGAGCCCCTTCCTTTTCTTCCAGAGAATGCGGACACTGGCGTGCGCGGCTGTGTGCGTTGGCGAGTTGATCTTACTGGCCGGGCCGGCATGGGCGGTGACGCTGACGTTGTGGACGAACAACATCGTCATGCCATCGGGTCGGACGTTTCAGATGCCGATCACCGCATCGGACCCCGACGGAAAACCGCTGCACTACGCGGCGAGCGTCAGCAACAAGAAGCTGGTCGCCGCATTTGCGCCGAGTTCGAACCGTAGTCTGCTGATCAACGTCAGCGGCGTGGACTCGAATAGCAACCCGTTCACCGGTGATCTGGTGTTGCAGCTTTGTGAAGACCTGGCCCCGACGACCACGGCGCGGATCGTGACGTTGGTGAACAGCAATTTCTATAACGGGCTGCTGTTTCAACGGGTGGTCAGCAATTTTGTGGCTGTGTGCGGCGGTTCGACCAACGATCCCAATTACGAATCGGGGGTGACCATCGATGATGAGTACGTTGCGTCGCTGATCTACGACGGGTTCGGCCAACTGGGTATGGTCAATCGGGCATCGAGCACGGGCGGCGGCACGCACGATTCCAACGACTCGCAGTTTTTCATTACCGATGTGAATCTCTCCGTCGGCAGTGCCAACACCAACACATTGTCACCGGAGTTTTTGAACTTCGAGCAACCCATTTTCGGGCAGTTGACCAGCGGCTTCGACGTACTGGCGCGGATCATGTCAACGCCGGTGGGTCCAAATCCAAATGACTCGAGTGAAATGAGCGCGCCGCTGTCCAACGTGGTGATGAATTCCGTGACCATTATTACGAACTCCCAGGATGCGGTATTGCGGTTGACCGCAGCCGTGAAACTTCTTGGGAACGTGACCGTCACGGTGAGCGCGACCGACGCTGAAAACCAAGTGGCGACCCAGACGCTCCAGGTAAGTGTTGTAACCGACACGAACACGTCGCCGCCGTTCTTGGGGCCCATTCCGAACAGCATCGTCGTCACGCAGAACGTCGCGGCGACATTTATGCTCACGAGCACGGACATCAGCGGGCTTGCCGTCCAGTACGGGGTTGAAGACATCGACACCTTCGCATTTCCCACGAACATGTACATCACGCTGAATTCCAAGACGAAACTCCTCTCGTTCAGTCCCGATCTGACGCTCACGGGCGTGGTCGACATGATTGTTGGTGTGACTGACCCGATTCACTCCTACGACACGCAACACTTCACGCTCACGTTTGTGCCCTGGAGATCGACCCCCACGATGACGATCGTGCCGCTGAAGGGATCGATGGTGGATTCCGCCAAACCACTGGGGGATCGCATCAGCGTGTCGGGAACATTCTCGTTCAACAACGGGTCGGACGGGACATTCACCGGCGATGACGTGTTGGAGTTGACACTGGGCGACCCCGCAAGCCCGCTGGCCATACAGATTCCGGCGAACACCTTGGAAACCAAGCTGAGCAAGGGGACCTACACCGCCAAAGCGCGCGGGGTGATCTCGGGATTCTCGAGCAATGTGACGGTATCCGCCCAGATCAGCATTCCAAAGGGCACATTCCAGATATCCGTGAGCGACTTCGACTTTCCGGTGGCGCTGACGAATCAGATGCTGGAGGTGGCGATTGCGCTGGGCAACGATTACGGGAGCAACGTCGAGACGTGGGTGGAGTCCAAGCCCGGGACCTTCGTGCCACCGGCTCCGTAGAATTCTACAGCGCCGTTGAGGCGCAGAGCCCGTTGGTGATCGCCCGGATGGTTTCGGATTTGACCCGCAGAGATACATCAGGCAGTATGCGGTTGCGATGAGCTTGTCAATTTCCTCCAGGGCGACACGAATGATGGCACGGATGGGTGTTTGTATTTGCGGGTTGGCCCTTCTGGCCGGACCGGCACGGGCGGTAACGCTGACGTTGTGGACGAACAACATTGTGATGCCATCGGGACGGACGTTTCAGATGCCGATCAGCGCATCGGACCCCGACGGTCAGCCGCTAAGGTTCGACGTCACGACCAGCGACAAGAGATTGAGCGGCGTATTCGCGCCCAGCTCGAATCCGAGCATTGTCATGAACGTAAGCGGGGTGGACTCGGAGACCAATGCGTTCACGGGCAACCTCGTCGCGCAGCTGTTCGATGATCTGACGCCGACAACCGCCACCCGGATCGTCACCCTGGTGAATAGCAATTTCTATAACGGGCTGCTGTTTCAGCGGGTGATCAGCAATTTTGTGGCCCAGTGCGGTGGCGCTACAAACAATTCCGCCTTCGAATCCGGAGTAACCCTCGACGATGAGTATGTGGCGTCATTGATCTATGACGGATTTGGCCAACTGGGCATGGCCAATCAGGCGTCCGCCACGTCCCAGGGCACTCATGATTCCAACGACTCGCAGTTTTTCATTACCGATGTGGATCTTTCCATCGGTAATACCAACGCGCCGTCGCCGCAATATTTGAACTTCGAGCAACCCATTTTCGGGCAGTTGACCAGCGGCTTTGGCGTACTGACGCAAATCATGTCGACAGCGGTGATTGCCTCGGGTCAGAGTAGCACGCCCGTGTCGAATGTGGTTATCAATTCGGCAACCATCATCACCAACTCGCAGGACGCGGTATTGCGGTTGACGGCCGCGGCAAAATTCCGGGGAAACGTGGCCGTCACAGTGAGCGCGACCAACGCGGAGAATGAGGTGGCGACGCAGACCTTCCAGGTCAATGTGATCACTGACACCAATACGTCTCCCGCGTTCTTGGGGCCGGTTCCCAGCAGCGTGACGATGTCGCAGAACGTGGCGGCATCATTCGTTGTCATGGCAACGGACATTGACGGCAAGCCGACGGCGTTTGGATATGAGAACGTCGACACCGGTGCCTTTCCGACGAACATGCTTCTCAGCCACAACAAACGAACGAACGTGCTGACGATCAATCCCGAGGCGACGCTCACGGGAAAGGTCGACATGCTCATCGGGGTAACCGATCAAATTCATTCATACGACACGCAAGCTTTTACGGTAAACGTCCTGCCCGGCAGCCCGACGCCAACCATGACGATTGTGCCATTGAAGGGATCGATGATGGACGCCAGCAGCAAGAGGCTAAATGCCAGCAGCATCAACGTGACGGGCACATTCGCGTTCAACAGCCAGTCCGACCAGACGTTCAGCAGCAATGACGTAATCTCGTTGAGCCTGGGGGCGACAAACAACCCGCTCTCCCTGATCTTCACCCCGGACCGGAGCGGCTGGAGGTTCCTCAATGGCACGATTAGCGGGCAGGGAACCCCGGCCAATGCGTCACCGAAGAAGGTGCATGCTTCCGTTCAATTCAACCCGGCCAAGGGCACGTTCAAAATACTGGCCAGCGGCTTCGATTTTCCCACGCCTCTCACCAACAATGTCCTGCAAGTCGGTGTGGCGATCGGGATCAATTACGGCACGGACGTGCGACCGTGGGTGGAGATAAGGCCGGGGTCCTTCGTGCCGCCTCCGCCGATTGTGTCGAGCCCCTGAGGCGCCGCAACCACCGCGCTGACCGGCTAGACAACCGAGAGCACGCGGAATTCCTGGGACGGGCCGCGCGTCTGTAATTGGATGCGGTCCCCCGTTTTTTTCCCGACCAATTGCCGGCCCAGCGGAGATTCCGTGGTGATGACGAGGATTTCCGAGCCGCGATGCCGAATCTCCAGGCCACCGGCCTTCGGGCCGACGAAGTAGAACGTGCGCGCACCGGTGGACTCCAACTCCACCAGCGCGGTGACATCGATGGGGTCATCCTTCCCGAATTTTCGCAGTTCGATGTTCTGATAGGCGGCGAGGGCCTGCTCCGTTTCCGTGGCCAGCCGGGCTTGTGAGCTGGCGAGGTAGGCGGTTTCGAGGCCGCGCGTGTCGTATTTGTCCTCGGCCTTGTTCTGTTCGTCGGACGCATCGGCGTGCATGGCGCGGGAAGCCCCCGCCAGCGTGGCGAGCTGCGCCGTGAGCCGGTCGATGATTCCCTGCACGATGATGTGTTTGGAAATCGCCATGGGTGACGCGGGAGTGTGCCACGTCGCCGGTGTAATGCAAGGAGTGAAACGGGCCGCCCGCTTTGCCGTCCAGTCGCGGATTGACAACGCCGCGGGGATTTGAGATTGCGGGACGAGCAACGGACCTCGGGTTGAAAGGGACTCGTGGAGATCTCATGAAGAAATATCAGCGGGCAAATGACATCAAGGTGGGCGTGGTCGGCTACGGCGGCTCATACAACATGGGCAAAGTCCACCTGGAGGAAATGCAGAAGGCGGGGATGACGCCCACGGCGGTGGCGGAGATCGATGCGACCCGCCTGGCGGCAGCCGTGCGGGATTTCCCGGGCATCGAAACCTATCCCTCACTGGCCACAATGCTCCGAAAGTCGGAGGTCGACCTGATCACAATCATCACGCCGCACAACACGCACGCGCCGCTGGCGTTGCAGGCGTTGCAGGCCGGGCGGCACGTTGTCTGCGAGAAGCCGATGGCGATTCGGACCGCCGAGTGCGATGCCATGATCCAGGCCGCGAAGAAAAACCGCGTCGTGCTCTCGACGTATCACAATCGTCACTGGGACGGACCGATCGTGAACGCCGTCCAGCAGGTCGGCTCGGGAATGATCGGCGAGGTCGTGCGCGTCGAAGCGCACATGGGGTCGCGCAGCCAGCCGGGCGAATGGTGGCGCACCAGCAAATCGATCTCCGGCGGCGTCCTGTACGATTGGGGTGTCCACCTGCTGGAATACAGCCTGCAACTCATCCGCTCCGAAATCGTCGAGGTGGCGGGTTACGCCAAGCGTGGTTACTGGGCGGCGCACACGAAGTGGAAAAAGGATACGAATGAAGACGAAGCGTTTGCGACGGTGCGATTCAAGAGCGGCCAATGGTTGACTCTGTTGATCTCAGCGCTCGACTCGAATCCGCGCCGTGGGTTCCTCGAGGTCACCGGCACGGAGGGCTCTTACGTGCTGGACTGGCCGTTCAACGAATGCTTCCGACAGGAAGGCAACCAGACGACGACCCGGAGATTCAAGAACCTTGCGAGCGAAGGCTGGCGCTACTACCAGAACCTTGCCGATCATCTTACCAAGGGGGAGAAGCTGGTCATCACCGCGGAGTGGGCGCGTCGTCCGATTCACATTCTCGATCTGGCCGATCGCAGCGCGCAAAAGGGCATGGCACTACGAGCGAAGTATGGGTAGATCGTTTGGGGCTTGTTGAATCAGGTCGGTGGTGCAAGTATGCTGGTTCACGAAAGGGTCGCAGCATGACGACGAAGACGCGCCGCTTGATCCGTAGCACCGCACTGGTTTGTCTCACCACGCTGTTTTATGCCGCTTACGCAGCAGGACCGTCGGCGACGATTACCGCCGATGACGCTCTCGCGCGTCTGAAAGCGGGCAACGAGCGATTTGTCGCCGGGAACCTCTCGCATCCCAACGCGACGCCCGATCGCCGCGCCGATGTGGCCAGGGGGCAGGCGCCGTTTGCGATCATCGTGGGTTGTTCGGATTCGCGGGTCGGCCCCGAGGTCGTGTTCGATCAGGGGCTGGGCGACATCTTCGTGGTGCGTACGGCCGGCAACGTGGTGGATGATGTCGCCTTGGGCAGCATCGAGTACGCCGCCGATCATCTGGGCGCGCCGGTGATTCTCGTGCTGGGACACACGCGCTGTGGAGCCGTGGCGGCGGCGGTCGCCGGCGGTGAAGCACCGGGACATATCGGGTCCATTGTGGAGAAGATCGAGCCGGCGGTGAGAGAAACGAAGGGAATGCCGGGCGATCCCGTGGACAACGCCGTCCGCGCCAATGTGCGCCGCGTGGTCCTTCACCTGCGCGGAGCGTCCCCGATCCTTTCGAAGCTCGCCAAGGCCGGCAAACTCAAGGTGGTCGGCGCCTGCTACAATCTGGACAGCGGTCGCGTCGAGTTTTTGGAATGAGGCTGACGGCTACGTCCGGGTGCGATTTGCGGACATGCGAGCAAGCGCCCGGTCCTGGCAATCCGCCCTGGTCGGTTGCTTTTTCGGGGGTGCGGGCGTAAGTTGCCGTGGGTGGTAGAGGATAGACCTGACAGCGTGTCGGCCGGTTGGATCGACAGTCCCTCTCAACCGTCGGCGCTGGGAAAGGTCGGTATGGTAGCGATCGGAAGTATAAGTCAGCAGACGTTCCACCAGTTGTTGTCGGCTCCCACAGCTTCACAGATTGCCCTTGGTGTCGAGATCGAGTGGTATGCCGATCGCGACGAGAGTGTTCTGGGCGTCGTTGGATTCGGCGGCCGGTTCAAGGGTTGGGGGTACGCGGTTCTCAAACGTGATACGCCCAGCGGTTTCCGGGTCTGCGTGCGGCACGAACATTTTGCCACGCGACATGGCGCCCGGATCATGTTGCTTCGTCAGATGGCCGGGGCCGAATCGATCGGAGCCGAGACGGTGGCGGCATAGACGGCGGAGCTGCGAAGCCGGGCCGGACACGGAGGAAGGGAGGGCGTCGCCTTCGCGACGATCGCGGAAGATGGGATGGATTTCATCCGCCGACGGCATCTCACCAAACGCGCGAATTACCGCATGTTGACCTCTTGCGGGTAGGCATGGCCTTCCGAAACAGCAGATTTGGGGGCTGGAGGGCAGGGGTGGGGATGAGCGAAAATGCGCGTTTTTATAGTGATTTTTTCTCTTTTCAACACGCTGCAGGTTTTGTAGCGTAAGGGACAGACCTACCCCGTGGTTTGAACCGTAAGAGGAGAATTATAGTCTTATGACGGCATCAATGAATCGAGCGATGCAGCGGATTACCAACGGGAATCCGCGTCGCAAGGTATTTGTCACCATCGCGTTATGCGCCATGACGCTGCTGGCAGCAAACTGGGCGCGGGCCCGCGACCTGGCCACAGAGGCGGCTGCGGGGGCGCAAGAGCAGTTCCAGTTCTTTTCATTCATGACGAGTTCCCACTACGCCAGCTATGAACGCGTAGCACTGTGGTGCGTGCTCGGCGTGGCGTTCGCGGGCCTCGCTTACGCGCTGATGCTGATCGGCCAGGTGAAGAACGCCGATACGGGCACCCCGAAGATGCAGGCGGTGGCTGACGCCGTGCGCGCGGGAGCGAATGCGTATTTGAAACAGCAGTTCAGCAAGATCGTCGTGCTGATTGTCGTGCTGACGGTTGTGCTGTACTTGACCGCGGTGGGGAGCGCGCCATTACCCGTCGCGTTTGGCCGGGCCGGTGCATTTCTGATGGGCTCACTGTTCAGCTTCTGCGTGGGGTTTGTCGGTATGCGGTTCGCGACGCTCGGCAACCTCCGCGTGGCGGCGGCAGCGCGAAATTCGTTCGGCGGTGCCCTGCAGGTCGGCTATCGGACCGGCACGATCACCGGGATGCTGACGGATGGACTCGGCCTGCTCGGCGGCACGCTGATTTTCATGGCGTACGGCGAGAAAGCGTATGAAGTATTGCTCGGGTTCGGGTTTGGCGGCACGCTGATCGCCTTGTTCATGCGCGTGGGCGGCGGCATTTACACGAAGGCGGCGGACGTTGGCGCCGATCTCGTCGGCAAAGTTGAAAAGGACATTCCCGAAGATGATCCGCGTAATGCGGCGACGATCGCCGACAACGTCGGGGACAACGTTGGCGATTGCGCGGGTATGGCGGCGGATATTTTTGAGTCATACGAAGTCACCATCGTGGCGGCGATGATTCTTGGTTACGCATCGTTCGGTCACAAGGGCGTCATTTTCCCCTTGCTGGTGCGCGCCGTCGGCGTCATCGGATCGATCATCAGCACCTACAGTGTGCGCTCGAAGGAAGGCGATTCAGGAGACGCGGCGCTGGCATCCGTGCATCGGGGGTTCTTGATCGGCTCGGTGATCAGCGTGGTGGGCTTTTTCCTGATCGGCTGGTTTTATCTGCGGTTTAGCGCTGAGTATTTGTTGCAGTACCGCCAGGCGGCGGCGGGATATCCGGGCGGTGTGGATGCATTGCCGTCGTGGATCAACCTGGGGCAGCCGGGCCTGGATTTGCGCCCGGCCTGGACGTGCCTGATCGGCGTGTTCCTGGCGGTGGCGTTGAACAAGTGTACGAGCTATTTCACCCACACGACGCACCCCCCGGTGAAATCCATGGCCAAGGCGTGCCAGACGGGTCACGCGACGAATATCATCCAGGGATTCGCGGTTGGTTATGAATCGACTGTCTGGGCAGTGATCATCATTGCGATCGCCATCGGCGCGTCCGTCGGCATTTACTCCGGCACATCGCCGATCTTTGTGGCGTACGGCGTGGCCATGTGCGGTATCGGCATGCTGACGCTGACCGGCAACACGATCTCGATGGACGTGTTCGGCCCCGTGGCCGATAACGCGAACGGGATTGGTGAAATGGGGTACGACAAGGCCGAGATGGGCGAGCAGAAATACAAGCAGGCCCGGCAGATCCTGGCCGACCTCGATTCCGTGGGCAATACGACCAAGGCGGAAACCAAGGGCATCGCCATCGGTTCCGCGGTGATCGCTGCCGTCTCGTTGTTTGCGAGCTTCATTGCGGTCATGGCGATGGGCAGCGAAGAGCGGATCAGCGAGATGACCACGGCGCAATACAACAGCGTGGCGGGCATGCTCACGGTGGCCAACCCGACGTTGTTTATCGGTTTGCTCATCGGTGGCGCGGTGCCGTTCCTGTTCAGCTCGATGACGATTCGCGCGGTTGGTCGCGCGGCGTTCCTGATCGTGAAGGAGTGCCGAGTCCAGTTCCGTGACAAGGAAATCTGGGCGGGGACGAAGAAACCTGATTACGCCCGTGTGGTTGGTATCTGCACCACGGCAGCGCAAAAGGAACTCATCGGCCCCGGTCTGCTGGCGATCATGGCACCGGTGGCGGTTGGCTTCCTGCTTGGGCCGCTGGCGCTGGCGGGATTTCTCGCCGGCATGATCCTGGTCGGACAATTGTTGGCGGTGTTCATGGCCAATGCCGGTGGCGCGTGGGACAACGCGAAGAAGTTGATTGAAGATGAGCCGCGTGACCTCGAGAAGAACACCGGCAAGGGATCCGAACGTCACAAGGCGGCCGTCACCGGCGATACCGTTGGCGATCCGTTGAAAGACACGGCGGGCCCGGCCATCAACCCGCTCATCAAAGTCATGAATATGGTGAGCTTGTTGCTGTTGCCGCTTGTGCTCAAGTTCCACGCCGTCGAAGGCGTCGGCGACAGCGGCAAGTCTTCGTATGCCATCGCCATTGTCGTTGCCGTGCTGGCCCTGGCGGCGATTGTCTGGGCTGTCGGCAAATCGAAGACGGACTCGCCGGAAATGGCGCAGATGGAGCAGGAATTCGAGAAGGCATAGACGGATAACGTTGTTCGCGCCGGGGCGCAGGTTGACTGCGCCCCGGCTTTTGTTTGCCGAGATTGCGCGTCACGCGGCATTGCGGTACTCTGTGAGGCATGAAACACTCCACGCTGAGAACGCTGGGCTTTCTTGCGATGGTGCTGTGGAACGGAGGCTGTGTCAGCGGCCCCCGCCCGATTGTCTGGGAACAACTGCCGTTTCCGAAGGACTCGGATTGGCCCGGATCGAAGGGGGCGCCCGCCGCGGTGGCGCAGGATGAATTGATCCTCCAGGCGCAGGAGGTGCGTACGACGGAAGAACATTCTGTGCCCCTCGTGATTCAGTGCGCGGCATACCCCGACCTTACGAATGCGCCTCACAGTTGGCTCCTGATCAAATTCGTCCCTGTGGGACAACCGCTCGATACCGAGCCGGATCGACTGACAACGCTGGCAATCGGGAATCGGCATGCCCCGCCGAGCGGGGACAAGGACGTCATGTTCATCGAGCGTCGCGAAGGAGGACGCGCCAGAAAACTCTGGGGAGAACAGGAATTCACGGCCAAACCTGACAGGGTGTATCATCTCAAGGCGGAGATTTCGCCGGACAAGATACGGATTACAATTGACGGCCAGACGTTCGAGGCTCCGGGTGTGACAGTCGGCTACCCGAAGTTCTACGTCCAGCTTCAGGGTTGGCAGCCGCCGAACCGTTGGCACGTGCAGGATTTCTCAATTCATTGAGCGGTGGACTTGACCCCGCCGCGCGGCTCACCGATGATGAGCATATGCGCGTCACGTTTTTGGGCACCGGCACCAGCCACGGAATCCCGATGATCGGGTGTGACTGCCCGGTATGCCGCTCGGACAACCCACGCAACAAACGCCTGCGGCCGTCCGTGTACATCGAAAACGACGGGCACTGCCTGCTGATCGATGCCACGCCGGATTTTCGCGCCCAGGCGTTGCGGTCGAATATCCGCCGCATTGACGCCGTACTGATGACCCACACCCATGCGGACCATGTACTCGGGCTCGACGATTTGCGCGTCTTCTGCCAGCAACCCAAAACGAAGATGCCGATTTATGGATCGCCGCATTCCATTGACACGATTCGCCACATGTTTTCCTACGCGTGCACGGACAAGCCGGAATGGCCCGGCCTGCCGCGCTTCGAGTTGCACACGGTCGAGGCCAATCAGTCGTTTGAAGTGTCGGGTACCACGATCCGCGCCCTGCCGCTCAGTCACGGGCGGATGACGGTGTTCGGATTCCTGCTGGAACGGGATGTGGCGTACATTACCGATTGCAAGACCGTGCCACCGGAAGTCGTGGAAGCGATCCGCGGCGTGCCGCTGCTGGTCCTGGACGCGCTTCGACATCGCGAGCACCCGACGCACCTGACGATCCACGAGGCGTGCGCCGTGGCCGAACAGGTGGGGGCGGGATTGACGCTGTTTACGCACCTGTGCCACGAGGTCGAGCATGAGGCTGTCGAGAGCGCCTTGCCGACCCGCGTGAGGGTGGCCTATGACGGAATGCAGATGGAGGTAGTCGATGGGAAGGCGCACTGTGCGGCGTGAGATAACAATCGGCTTGCTCGTCGCCGTGACTTTGTGCGGGGCGTTTCGCCACGCTCGGGCAGACGATCTCGGGAAGGGGATGGTGATTGTCTACAACGTCGAGAATCCCGACAGCCGGGTGCTCGCCGATTACTACGCGCTCAAACGGGGCGTGCCCACCAGCCAAATCTGCGGAATCGATATCCGCGACGCGGAGACGATCACGCGCGAGGAATTCAACCGGAAGATTCGCGATCCGATCAGCGAATTCTTGGTACAGCACGGTCTGCTCGAGCAGGAGCCAAGGACGATTGTCGATTCGATGCTCGGGAAAATCCCGGGGCTGGGAACGGTCAGCGCCAAGGTGACCGGGATCGTGCTGATGTACGGCGTGCCGCTGAGGATCGACAATGATCCCAACGTCGTGGAGAACGTGCCCACCAATGCGCCGCCGCAGTACCGCCGCAATGATGCCTCGGTGGAAAGCGAGCTGGCGACGTTGCCCAGCCCGGGCGCGCCCATTAACGGCTTCTTGAAGAATCCTTTCTTTGGAAACGAATCGACGCATTTCGGGGCGCCGCTCAACAAGACCATGCTGCTGGTCGGCCGGTTGGATGGCCCCGATCCGTCGACCGTTCGTCGGATCATCGATGACTCGTTGGCCGCCGAGCGTTACGGGGTGAACGGTCGCGCCTATTTCGACTGGCGAGGGATGCAGGATCGCGGGTACGTGGAAGGGGACAATTGGATTCGCGGCGCCTATCGCGCCTGTCGCGAGGCGGGCTATGAATGCGATTACGATGATCGCCCGGAAACGTTCGACCAGGATTATCCCATGACCGACGTGGCGATCTACGCCGGCTGGTATGCGCCGAACGTCTGTGGCCCGTTCGTTCGTCCCGATTTTCACTTTCGCACGGGGGCCCTCGCGTACCACCTCCACTCGTCAAGCGGCGCGAGTGTGCGAACGCGGACGGCGTATTGGGTGGGACCGTTTTTGGCCAAGGGCGCGGCGGCGACCATCGGTAACGTGTTTGAGCCGTATCTCGCGCTGACGCCGCATATCGACATGTTTTTCCAGCGGCTCCTGGATGGCGCGACGTTCCTGGAAGCCGGCTATTACAGCCAGCCCGCGCTCAGTTGGCAGACGACATTTGTCGGTGACCCGCTCTATCGTCCGTTTGCCGCGTCGTTGGACGAACAGATCCAGCATCTCGAGGCCGACCATCGGTCAGACGTCGAGTGGGCCTACTTGCGCAAGGTCAATCTGCTGTTGAATCAGGGGCTGTCCTCCGAAGCCGAGAAGCTCTGCCAGGCCAGGGCCGATGCGTTGCACAGTGCGGCGCTCTTTGAAAAGCTGGGGGATTTGCGGCACGCGTCGCACAATGAGGCGGGCGCCATCATCGCCTACGGCAAAGCCGATGAGAAAATGGACAATCCATACCGCCACGTTCGGGTGATCACAAAGATGGCGACGGCTTTTGAGTTCGACCACCAGAACCTCCGGGCGCTGGCCGTGTACGAAAACCTCATCTCTTCCTATCCCTCGAACCACAACGCCGTGGCGTTTTGCACCCAGGCCCGCGATTTGGCCAGGGAGGTCGGCAACGATGTCAAAGCCAGGTTCTATCAGGTGAAAATCGATGAGCTGACCGCCCCGCCGCCCAAGGAAACCGTGCCACCGGAAAAGAAGTGACAATGCCGCGCGTGTTTGTTATCAGGACGTGCGCACGGAAAAGGCTCGATGAGTACGATGGTGCCATTGCTATTGGTGGCGGCGGTTGTGCTGGTGCTGTCATTATGGGTGGTCAGCGCGTACAACCGCTTGATTTCCCTGAGCAATATGGTCGATGCCGCGTGGGCTCAAACCGACGTGCAATTGAAGCGGCGGAGCGATCTGATTCCCAACCTCGTTCAAACCGTGAAAGGCTACGCGACACACGAGCAGCAAACGTTTGAAACCGTGATGCAGGCGCGCAATGCGGCCCTGAATGCCACAGGATCGCAAGCCAGGACGCAGGCCGAGAATGCACTCACGGGCGCAATCAAATCCGTGTTTGCCGTTGCCGAGGCGTATCCCGAGCTCAAAGCGAACCAGGGGTTCCTGTCTCTGCAGACGGAGTTGACCACGACCGAGAGCTTCATTGCTGCGTGCCGCTCGAACTACAATGACGCCGTGCTGGCCTTCAACACTGCGATGCAGATGTTTCCCGTGAGCGTCCTTGCGGGGCTGTTCCATTTTCCTTCCCGCGAGTTCTTTGGCGCACCGACACCCGCCGAGCGCGAACCAGCCCAGGTGCAATTCTGACCAACAATGTGCGCATGTCGACGCGACCGGAAGATATGATCGAGTCGAAGTCGACAGTGATGGAGAGCAATCCCGACAAACAACCGTTGCAGGACCGTACTTCTTATGGATGGCGAACGTTTTAAGATTACCGAGGCGCGCTTCCTGGCGCCGGATGTGAAATTGTTTCGCGTGGTGGCGCCGCGCGTCGCCCGCAAACAGAAGCCGGGGCAGTTTGTCATTTTACGCATTCACGAGCACGGCGAACGCATCCCGTTGACGATTGCCGAGTCCAATCCCGCCGAGGGCACAATCACCCTGATCGTTCAAGGCATCGGCAAAACGACGAAATTGCTGAACACGCTCGAGGCCGGCGACTCGATCATGGATGTCGTCGGGCCGCTCGGGCATCCGTCCGATATCCATTTGTATGGCACGGTCGTGGTTATCGGTGGCGGCGTCGGCACGGCGATCGCCTATCCGACCGCACGGGCACTCCGCGACGCCGGCAATCACGTGATCGTCATCCTTGGCGCGCGGACCAAGGACCTCATCATTCTCGAAAACGAAATGCGGAGCGTCAGCAGTGAATTCTATCTGACGACGGACGATGGCAGCTGCGGAGAAAAGGGCTTGGTCACGGACAAATTGAAAGCCGTGATCGGATCGGGGCGGAAGGTTGATCTGGTGCTGGCGATCGGCCCGATTCCGATGATGCGTGCCGTGGCGGAAACGACACGCGCCCCCGGCATCAAGACGGTTGTGAGCCTCAATCCGATCATGGTCGACGGCACGGGCATGTGCGGTGGTTGCCGCGTGCACGTGGCGGGCCGGAGCCAGTTTGCCTGTGTGGACGGGCCGGAGTTCGACGCGCACCAGGTGGATTTCGATATACTGACCAAACGCAACGCGATGTACCGCGAACCCGAACGTCAATCGCTGGAGCGGTTCATGAAGGATCCGCAGGCGGACCACGATCTCCTGCCGCATCGCTGCCAACTGGAGGACATCGCGCCACGGTGAATTGACCATGCCCAATCCATTACCACCAAAAGAACGCACGAAGATCGCTCGTCAGCACATGCCGGAGCAGGTGCCGGAGCGTCGTCGCCAGAATTTTGAGGAAGTGAACCTCGGGTTCGATTTCAACATCGCCAAGCAGGAAGCGCTGCGCTGCCTGGAGTGCTCGGCCCCGAAATGCGTGCAGGGTTGTCCCGTGGGCGTGCAGGTGAAGGAGTTCATTGGCCTGATCCTCGACGGGGATTATCTGGGGGCGGCGGCCAAAATTCGCGAGGACAATATTCTGCCGGCCGTCACGGGCCGCGTTTGCCCGCAAGAAGACCAGTGCGAAGGCACGTGTATCATGAGCAAGAAGTTCGGCTCGGTCGGGATCGGCTACTTGGAGCGGTTCGTGGCCGACTTCGAGCGGAGCAGCGGCAAGATCGGGTTGCCGACGATTGCCCCGTCGACGGGCAAGAAGGTCGCCATCGTCGGCAGCGGACCTGCCGGGCTCAGTTGCGCGGGCGACCTGATCCAGAAGGGGCACGCCGTGACCGTATTCGAGGCACTCCACGACATCGGCGGCGTGTTGATCTACGGGATACCCGAGTTTCGTCTGCCGAAGGACATCGTACGGCAGGAAGTCGACAACATGCGGCGCATGGGCGTGGAATTTCAGACCAATGTGATCGTCGGCAAGACGGTGACGGTGGACGAATTGTTCAACGAGGAGGGCTACGATGCAGTGTTGATTGCCACGGGCGCGGGATTGCCGCAGTTCCTCGGCGTTCCCGGCGAGGACCTGTGTGGTGTGTATTCGGCCAACGAATTTCTCACGCGCGTCAACCTGATGAAGGCGTACAGGTTCCCCGAGTACGACGAGCCGATTTACGATTGCCACGGCAAGAATGTTGCGGTCGTGGGCGGCGGGAACACAGCGATGGACGCCATCCGTAGCGCGTTACGGCTCGGCGCGAAGAACGCCTACGTGATTTATCGCCGCTCCGAGGCCGAGATGCCCGCGCGTGTTGAGGAAGTCAAACATGCGAAGGAAGAAGGTATCCAGTTTCTGCTGTTGAACAATCCCGTCGAGTTTCTGGGAGATGAGAAGGGATGGTTGAAATCGGCGCGTTGTATCAAGATGGAACTTGGTCCCGCCGACGATTCGGGTCGGCGTCGGCCTGTGCCCATCAAAGGCTCGGAATACGAATTACCACTGGACGTGGCGATCATTGCCGTCGGCACCAGCAGCAATCCGCTCGTCCAATCCACCACGCCCGATCTTAAGACACGCAAGGGCGGCTACATCGAATGTGACCCGAATACGCTAAAGTCCTCGAAGAAGGGCGTGTTCGGTGCCGGCGACATCGTCACCGGCGCCGCTACCGTGATTCTTGCCATGGGTGCCGGCCGCAAAGCCGCCGCGGCGATTGACGATTATCTGAAGACGGGCGCGTGGTAGGCGCCTCAAGCAGGGCAGCTAAGCCGAGGCCTTCTTCCGCCGCATTGTGGTAATCACGTCTCTAAAGTCCGAGGCGTCGAATGTGTCACGATGCTCCTGCCACGACAAAAAGCCGTCAATGCCGCGGTGAATGATGTTGTGGAGGTGTGAGGTCCGATCACTTGCGGCAGAAATGCAAGCCTGGGCTTTTGCTGCACTGTCGTCTGATGGCCATCCAAAGAAAGTGTGGAAGAAAGTGATGCATACAGCATGGCCATGTGGCGCAGGCATTCCCCTTTGCTGACAGAGGACGTGAAGACCGCCGAAGGCGTATAGGGAAAGGGTTTGCTTCTCCATCGTTTCCGCGGCAAAAGATGCTTCGCCGACGTGCTTCATAATATCGCGACAGAATTCTTCTAACGTAGCCACTGCGTTGTTGATAGCCTCTGAATCTGGCGGTGGAAAGTCCTGCTTCTTGCCAAATAGTGAATTCAGAAATCCCATGGTGAATCAATCGCTTCTTCGACATCGAAGCTTAGATAAAGCCTTTGGATGAAGCAAGCGTGGATTCGTGGTCGGTCTGCTCTTGCAGATTCGATGATAGAACACGAAACTCTACTTCTTCTCGAACGCAGCATCAAACGCTCGGCCGCTGGGTGTGAAATCGAGTTTCTTGACGAAGGCGCAGGCTTCGGTGGCGCCATGTTCGCGATCCATGCGGCTGTCTTCCCATTCGACCGATAACGGGCCGGTGTAGCCGATGTCGTTGAGGGCGACGATGATTTCCTCGAAGTTGATGTCCCCGTGGCCGAGCGAGCGGAAATCCCAGTAACGGCGCGGGTCAGCGAAGTTCGTGTGACCACCAAAAACACCGACGGTGCCATCGCCGTGGCCCCACCAAACGTCTTTCATGTGGACATGATAGATGCGGTCGGGAAAGCGGCGGATGAATTTCACGTAGTCGACGTGTTGATAGCCGAAGTGGGATGGATCGTAGTTGAAGCCAAATTCCTTTCGGTTCTTCAAGGCCGCCAGAGCGCGCTCGGCGGTGGCGATGTCAAACGCGATCTCGGTCGGGTGCACTTCCAATGCAAAGCGAACACCACATTTCTTGAATTCGTCGAGAATCGGGTTCCACATTTTCGCGAAGAACGCGAAACCGTCATCGATCATCGCCGGTGAAACGGGCGGGAACGAATAGAGCAGGTGCCAGATGGAGCTTCCCGTGAATCCGTTGACGACCTTTACGCCGAGGTTCTTCGCAGCCTGTGCGGTGCGCATCATTTCCTCGGCGGCGCGTTGGCGGACATCGGCGGGTTTGCCATTACCCCAGACATGCGGCGGCAGGATGGATTTGTGGCGTTCGTCGATGTTGTCGCACACGGCCTGGCCGATAAGGTGATTGCTGATGGCCCAGGTCTTGAGTCCGTGGCGGGCGAGGATTTCGTGACGCGAGTCGCAGTAGCTCTTCGATTTCGCGCCCTGGGTGACATCGAAATGATCGCCCCAACACGCCAGTTCAAGCCCGTCGAACCCGAAGCCCCTGGCTTTCTGGCAGATGGTCTCGAAGGTAAGGTCGGCCCACTGGCCGGTAAAGAGCGTGACGGGTCTGCCCATGATCGTGGTCTCCGTGTAATTCGCGTTGGACTCGCTGCCGCACGAGTGATAAACAAGCAGCAGGGCGTTTTCAAGCATCATGTTTGCGACAAATCCATGTACACGACCGAACCCTCACCCTGACCCTCTCCCTTCAGGGAAGGGAGAGGGAATACTGTCGGCGGTCGGTATCGCACCTCTCCTCAACTGGAGAGGATTGAGGTGAGGGGTATGTTCATCGACACGCATGCGCATCTCTGCTTCCCGGACTTTGCCGGGGACATGGCGCAGGTCATCGAGCGGGCGCAGGCCGCGAAGGTGAGTCAGGTCGTCAGCATTTCGACTGACCTGGAGGCCGCGCGCCAGACTCTCGCATTGGCCAAACAGTTCGAACCCGTTTACGCAGCGGTCGGCCTGCATCCTGGCGAAGTGCCGAAGGTCTCCCTCTGCGACATGAAGGAACTGGCACTACTCGCGTCGGAGCCGAAAGTCGTGGCGATCGGCGAGACGGGCCTGGATTATTTCCGGGAAGCAAGAACGGACGCGGCGCTGCAGCGGCAACAGAAAGACCTGTTCTGGGCGCAGCTCGAACTGGCCAAGGAACGGCATCTGCCCGTGGTCATTCACAATCGGTCCGCCGAGGCGGACATTCTCGAAATCTTGCGGGCGCACGCGGAGGGTCTGCCCAAGGACTGGCGTCCCTGGGGTGTGATGCACTGTTTTTCCGGCACCGAGGAGTTTGCGTTTGACTGTATCGAGATCGGGCTGCTGATCAGCTACACGGGCATCCTGACATTCAAGAACGCCGAGGCGTTGCGCGACGTGGCGAAGAAGGTGCCGCTGGATTGCGTGATGCTGGAGACGGATGCGCCGTATCTCGCGCCGGTGCCGAACCGCGGGAAGCGCAACGAGCCGGCGCACGTCCCGCACATTGCCGCGGTGCTGGCGGAGGTCAAGGGAGCAAGCGTGGAGGAGGTCGCGCGGGTCACCACGGAGAACGCGCGCCGGACATTTCGGCTGGGGTGACTCAGGCAAGACGCCCGAAGTACATCCGGGTGACGTAATCGAAATTCACTTTGCCGTCGATTTGATGCTGGTCGAAGATCGCCTGCAGCTTGTCGAGCATCGGTTGGTAGTGCGCATGACCCGGCTCGGGTGCGTAGGAGGATGACAATAGACGTCCCTTCACGGAATCGAAGTCGAACGTCTGTCGATTCTCAAAGCGCCTGAGAGTGACAGGCTGCGGTGAGAAGAACGTCGCGATGGCATCGGCATCCACGTTGCGGTGATCCACTGCCGCGTAGTCCGTTCCAAACGCCTGCAGCAATTCCTCATACGCTCGCGAGAACGGGGAAGTATCCGTCAGCCGCTCATTCCAGATCAACACCACCCAACCGTTCGGTTTGAGGATGCGGGCGAATTCCCTGCGGGCGCGATCGCGATCAAACCAGTGAAACGCCTGGCCAGCCGTGATAAAATCCACTGAGCGGTCGGCGAGGGAGGTCGCCTCCGCCGCGCCGTTGACGCTGGCGAAGTTGGGATATCTCTTTAGCAGGCGCTCGCCCGCCTCGCGCATTTCGCGATTCGGCTCGATGCCGAACACCCGATTGCCGTTCTGGAGAAACATCTCGCTCAGAATACCCGTTCCCGATCCGACGTCGGCGATGATCGAGGAGGGCGTCAGTCTGCATTCCGCCGTCAGCGTGTCGATGATGGACGGCGGATAGCCCGGGCGATACTTAATGTAGTTCTCGACGCGCGACGAGAAACGGAGCGTTGGGTCCTTCACGTCGCCTTCGCGGACTACAAGCTCCGGTAATAAAACCCGGCGGCCTCGGCGGATTTGCGGGCGAAGAGGTTCTTGATGTCGATGAGGACGGGCGGCGACATTTTCGCCTTGAGCTGGTCGAGCGTGAGCGGGCGGAACGCGTTGTGTTTGTTGGCGACGAGGACGCAGTCGCACTTGGCGACCTTGTCGAACGCGACGTTCTCGATGCCGAAATACTTGCGGACCGTGTCGGGGGACAACAATGGATCGCAGCCCAAGACCTTGATCTCGAAGCCCTGCAGGTAGGTGATGGTGTCGTGGACGCGGCTGTTGCGGATATCGGGGACGTTTTCCTTGAAGGTCAGACCGAGGATCACGACCGTGGCGCCCTTGATCGGCTTGCCGACATGGCTGATGCCCTTGATGACCATTTCGCCGACGCGGATGGGCATGGAGTCGTTGATCTGGCGGCCGGCGAGGATCACCTGCGGGTGATAGCCGAACTGCTGCGCGCGATAGGTCAGATAATACGGATCGACGCCGATGCAATGCCCGCCGACGAGGCCGGGGTGATACTTGTGGAAATTCCACTTCGTGCCGGCGGCGGCGAGGACCTCGTCGGTGTTGAGGCCGAGACGCGCGAAGATCAGGGACAACTCGTTCATGAGGGCGATGTTCAGATCGCGCTGGATGTTCTCGATGACCTTGGCGGCCTCGGCGGTGGCGATGGTAGAAGCGCGATACACGCTTTTGGCGACGAGCGAGTAGAGCGCGTCGACTTCGTCCAGCGTCTCCGCGTCGCAACCGCTGACGATTTTCACGATCTTGTCGACGGTGTGCTCGTGGTCGCCGGGATTGATGCGCTCGGGTGAATAGCCGATCTTGAAATCGCCGAGTTTGAGTCCGGATTTCTCCTCGAGGATGGGCAGACAGACCTCCTCGGTGACGCCCGGGTAGACCGTGCTTTCGAAAATGACGACCGAGCCTTTGCTCAGGTTCTCGCCGACGACGCGCGAGGCGCTGACGACCGGTTCCAGGTCGGGAACATTTGCCCGGTCCACGGGGGTCGGGACGGCCACGACGATGTACTTGCAGCGGCGGAGCTGTTTCGGGTCGGTGGTAAAACTGATGTGGGGAGATTTGAGGTCGCCGCCAAGCGTTTCGCCGGTGCGGTCGACGCCCTTTTGGAGTTCCTCGACGCGGTGGGTGTTGATGTCGAACCCGACGACGGGGATGTGTTTGGCGAATGACACGGCCAACGGCAGGCCGACATAGCCGAGGCCGACAACGGCAACCGTACCCTCGATCTTCTTCATAGTGTTTAGCAGGAGCTTGTTAAGCCATAGCAGGTCTCATGCTCAAAATCCAGCCGATGTTCACAGGTACGGGGTGTTGACGGGATGAACCCGACTGGGATTGAGCATGCCGGCCAGCAAAATGCGCAGGGTATGGTAGATCTTAACGTCGATCCGATGGTTGGCGAGAGTGGGCACAAGCGGTGTGACATCGATGATTTTGTGGGTTGCCGGGTCAAAGGCCACGTCCACCGCACCATCGTTGTACTGGGACCGGTTGTTCTTCACGTCGAGGGTGAGGGAGTAGATATTGCCCTGTATTCGGCCAACGATCTGGGCAAGTCCGTCGATCTTGCTCACGTAAAAGCCGTCCCGGTTGGGGTTGTCGAGCCAGGTGGCGCGGTCGATAAAGAAGCTCGGCTTCTGAATGAACGGCCCGCCGTATTCGGGGCAGAACGTGTCGCAGTTGCCGCATTCGTTACACCAGTCGGCGAAATTGGCGATCTGATGTTTCCGCTCGATCTTCAGGGTGCCGCTGTCGGCGGGTTGCAGGCCGGCCGGGATCCACTCGTAGTTGGTAAATTCGATTTCGGCCGGCTCGAGCTCGTAATAGAAATTCGCATCGTTCGGGCAAACAGGGATGCACTTGTCGCAACTGATGCAGTCATAGAGATGCAACTTGGAGTTGATCCGCTTCGGTACCGACTGGTTTTTCACGGCGGTATACCGCTCGTCGGTGACCGTGCGGTTCCAGATCGGGCTGGTATTGAGGAAGCCCGCGTAATGGATCGCGCCCTCGTGGTCGTTCTTCGCATGGTCCAACGCCGCCTGTTCATTGCCCTCGCGTTTCAGGATGAAGTCACCAATGTTCGTGACGTTCAGGGCTTTCATTTCGGCTTCGAGGTTTTTCATGTACTCGAACAGCCGGCCGTAGCCGCCGACCTTCAGGAGGTCCGTGCAGGTGGTGACGGGCACGAATCCACACGCCACGCAGTTCGCGAAATTGTGCTTATCCACCGCGCCGGAAAAGCTGATCGGGCAATCGGGGCCGTAGTGTTGTCGCCAGCGTTCGGCAAGCCGCAGCGTGATCACATGCAGCGGCGCGCCACTGAGATACATGATCTCGTCCTTCGGGAAGAAAGTCTTGTGATTGACAACTTCGAGCGTGTTGCTGAATTTCACGCCGACCGTGAGGCCGAGCTTGCGCCCCATCTCCTGCAGGCGGCGCATCATCTCAACGCCCTCGTCGAACCCGAGACCGGTATCAACGGCTTTCTTGTTGACCTGGATGTCATGAAAGCCGAGCCGATCGCGCAGCAGATAATCCAGTTCGTCCCAGCCCAGCATCGTTGGGTTCATCTTGACCACGACGCCCATGCCGATTTCGGTCAGGAGGAAGTGGCAGATCTTTTCGATCTCGGTTGGCGGGCAGTTGTGAAACGTCGAGAGGGTGACCGAGTCCGAAATTTCATCGGGGTAGGGGAGATCGCGGTACTGTTTCCAGCGGTCGGGAATCTCCATGCGGAGCGCGTCGATATGCTTGCGGGCGTTGCGCAGGCTGGCAATAAAGTTGCGAATCGGCTGGGTGGAAATTCCCGCGAGGTTATAGCCGAGGCTGAAGTCGTAGATGGTCGAGGTCTTGTCGAACTGGCTCGGCGGAAACCCGAGCAGGTTGCTCGCCTTGAGCATTTCGACGAGCATCATACCGGCGACGTATTCGTGGATGGATTCGTGCAGGCGCAACTCCTGGGAGAACTCGATGTTATAGCCCACATTGGTCATGTCGATGCACGGGCGATTGATGACCAACTGGTCATCGATCTGGACGGTCTTGAGTTCAAGGATGCGCGACCCGCCGAGCCAACTGAGCACGATGTTCTGGGCCATCTGCGTTTGCGGTCCCGCCGCGGGGCCGAGGGGTGAGGCTGCGGGACGACCATGAAAGCTCACGCTGGTGTCCAGTGTCGGGTCAGGCACGTAGATTTTGCGCAGTGGCAAATCGAAGATGGTCTGTTGCCGATCCGGCTCCAAGAACATCCGTTTAACGAGATCACCAAATGGAGATGGATGAAGATCCGCCATAGAACGAGCCTGCCAACCGCAGTGTACGTTTTCGCGTGGTCGAGTCCAGCAATTTGGTAAATTCCTGTGTCGCCTGCTCTTTGTTGTGCCAACCAGACTCAGTACTCACAGGCTGGCGGTTGTCAAGGCTTACGCTGGTGCCAAATTGTCGGTTGGCCGCCCAATCGGTGACATTGTGACTGCCAAGCGAACTGGTGCGCCGGCGTGATCCATTTACGTAACCACTCGTATTTGGAAGATGTTAGAACTCGACTAATGGCTGTGGCATCTACTCTGCTGGCATCTGAGTTGCATACGACGGGAACGTTTACCAACACCTATTTGCGGAGCGATTTTTGGCCGCAATGAACATCGCGTGCGTGGAGCCATGGCATGAAGAGAAGTGACGGATGTCTGACCGACGCCCAGTTGCGGGCGGAGTTGAGTCGGTGTGAGTATTGCGAAGAGAAGCCGTGCCGGGAAGCATGCCCGGCGCATTGCTCGCCAGCCGACTTCATCATGGCTGCACGTGTGGGCGCGAAATCGGACTTTCGTCGCGCGGCGGCCTTGATCATGAGCGCGAACCCGCTTGGCGGCGTGTGCGGAGTCGTCTGTCCCGACTATTTTTGCATGAAAGCGTGTTCGCGCCGGACTTTTGATGCACCGATCAACATTCCCGCCGTCCAAGCAACGGTGATCAAAAAGGCGAACGAGGTCGGCATGGCCGGGTTCAGGCCGGCGAAGAAGAACGGGAGAACGGTCGGCATTATTGGGGCCGGGCCGGCGGGGTTGGGCGCGGCGGCGATCCTGGCACAGCAAGGCTATCAGGTCACGATCTACGACCGGCAGAAGAGCCTGGGGGGCATGACGAATCTCATCCCGGACTTCCGGTTGGACAGAAAGGTGACGGAGGCGGATCTCGAATTCGTTCAGCGTCTCGGTGGCATCCAGTTCAAGCTCGGCAAGACCATTGCCGATCCGGGCAAACTGCTGAAGAAGCACGATGCGGTCATTGTGTGCACCGGCCTGGGCGAGCCGATGCGACTGGGCATCCCCGGCGAAGAAAACATGATCTCATGGCAGGAGTTTCTCCGTAACCAAAAGAAGATGCGCTTGGCCGGAAAGAAAGTCGCGGTGCTGGGTGGTGGCGCGGTTGCTGTGGATTGCGCGACGACGGCCAAACGGCTCGGGGCACTATCGGTGGAGCTTGTTTACCGTCGCAAGCAGGAGAACATGCCGCTGACGCAGTATGAGCGGGAGATGCTGTTGGAGAACGGGATCGAGATTGCGAGTCGCTGCAAACCCATAGCTGTCGTTCACGAAGGGAAGCGGGTCAGAGGCTTGCGCATCGACCGGATGATGCTGCCAAGGGGGAAATCACCCGAACCGAAGAATTTTGTCGTCAACAAACAAGAATCACCCGTGTTCCGTGAGTTTGATGTCGTGATCTCGGCCATCGGCAGCCGGTCGCAATTGCGGCTCACAAAGACAACGGGTGTGTTTTTCGCGGGCGACATGGTGCTGGGTTCGTCGACGGTGGTGGAGTCGGTGGCCAGCGGCAAGAATGCGGCGCTGGAAGCGGACGCGTATATTCGCGGCGCCCGGCGGCCACGGATCCAGAACCGCGCCAAGAGCTGCGCGATCCTGACCGGCACACCGGTATGCCCCGTGCCGCTGGACGCGGAGTTTTTTGGGCGGAAGATTCAGTCGCCGTTCCTGTTGTCGGCGGCGCCACACACAGATGGGTACGCGCAAATGCGCAAGGCGTACGAAGCCGGCTGGTCCGGCGGGGTGATGAAGACTTCGTTCGACAATGTGCCCATCCACATTCCGAGCGAATACATGTTCGTGGTCGGACCGTCGACATACGGCAATTGCGACAACGTGTCCGGGCATGCCATCGATCGTGTCCGGAAGGAAGTGGAACGCCTGGTGAAAGAGTTTCCCGATCGGCTCACGCTGGCGTCGACGGGAGGACCGGTCACCGGGCGCGACGAAGAAGACCGCGCAGGCTGGCAATCGAACACCCGGAAGCTGGAGGGCGCCGGGGCGATGGGAGTGGAATACAGCCTGTCGTGTCCGCAAGGCGGCGACGGCACGTGTGGCGACGTGGTTTCCCAGAATGCCGAGCTGACAGCGAGGATTATTGACTGGGTCATGGAAGCGAGCCGCGAGGACAATCCGAAGCTGTTTAAACTCACGGCAGCGGTGACGGCCATCCAGCCGATCATCAAGCGGATTCAAGAAGTGTTCGCGAAATACCCGAACAAGAAGGCGGGCGTGACCTTGGCCAACAGTTTTCCGTCGCTCGCGTTTCGCGAGTCGGCGACGCGGCGATGGGAAGAAGGCGTGGTCATCGGCATGTCGGGAGAAGGCGTTTTGCCGATCAGCAACCTGACGCTCGCGAAGGTGTCCAGCATGGGTATTGCAGTGTCGGGCAACGGCGGGCCGATGGACTACAAAGCGGCAGCCAATTTCCTGGCGCTCGGAGCGCAAACGGTGCAGTTCTGCACGATCGTCATGAAGTACGGGCTGGGCATTGTGGACGAGCTGCATTCCGGCCTGAGTTATCTGATGGAGGAGCGTGGGTTCCGGTCGGTGCAGGAGATGATCGGGAGCGCCCTGCCGAACCCGATCACGGATTTCATGGCGTTGTCGGCTACGAAGAAGGTGCCCGACGTGATTCGCGATCTGTGCGAGCACTGCGGCAACTGCACGCGTTGCCCGTACCTCGCGATCACCCTGGACGGGGAGAAGGTTCCCGTGTTTGACCCGGCGCTTTGCATTGGCTGCTCGCTGTGCGCGCAGAAGTGCTTCGCGGGGGCCATTCACATGCGCGAGCGGACGGAACGCGAATTGTCGGCTTTAGTGCACTAGCCGCTGCCAACACATGCGCAGGGTCGATTCTGTCAATTGACTTTGCGGTTTCGGCTGCCGTAGTCTGGTGAAAACTGAAGTGAACCTCTCTCGATTGATCAACGTCGCGCGCGGAATCGAGCCGGCCGACCTCGTCATCAAAGGCGGCCAGATCGTCAATGTTTTGAGCCAGGAGATTTATCCGGCCGACATCGCGATTTGCGAGGAACAGATTGCGGGCGTGGGCGAATACAGCGGTCCGAACGAGCTGGATGCGCGGGGCAAGTTCATCGCCCCGGGGTTTATCGATGGCCACATGCACATCGAAAGTTCGATGGTCACGGTCTGGGAATTTGCGAAGACCGTGGTGCCGCGGGGCACGACGACGATCATGGCCGACCCGCACGAACTGGCCAACGTGCTGGGCGTCGAAGGCATCGAGTATGTGCTGAAGACGGCGAAGTATCAGCCGCTGAGCGTGTATGTGATGTTGCCGTCGTGCGTGCCGGCGACCGATCTCGAGACCAGCGGGGCGCGGCTGAAGGCGGTGGACCTGCTGCCGTACCTCGACAGCCCGTGGGTGCTGGGCCTTGCCGAGATGATGAATTACCCGGGCGTCATTCATCGGTCGGACGAGGTGCTGGACAAACTGCGCATCGTTGGCGGAAAGGGCGTCGACGGTCACGCGCCGCAGTTGAGCGGGAAGGACTTGAACGCATACATCGCGGCGGGCATCGGGAACGACCACGAGTGCACGACGGTGGCCGAGGCGCAGGAGAAGATGCGGCTCGGGATGACCATTGCGGTTCGGGAAGGGTCGGTGACGCGGGACCTGCTGGCGTTGTTGCCGCTGATCAAGCCGGAAAACGCGGAGCGGTTCTTCTTTTGCACCGATGACCGCACGCCCGCCGATTTGATGACGCGCGGGCATATCGATTCCATGGTGCGGATGGCCATCGAGGCGGGGCTGGAGCCGGCGCTGGCGGTTCGGCTGGCGACGATCAACCCGGCGCGGTATTTCGGTTTGCCGAAGGTCGGGGCGATTGCGCCGGGATGGGTGGCCGACCTGAACGTTCTCGGCGACCTCAAGACGTGCGCGGTCGAGAGAGTGTTCAAGCGCGGCCATTTGGTCGCGGAGAAGGGGTATCTGCTCGGCAACAAACCGATGAGCGCGATGATCCACGTGAGCAATACGGTTCGTATCCGCCCCTTGGGCGATTCCAGCTTTCGAATTCCGGCGAAGAAGGGACGGGCACGGGTGATGGAATTGATTCCGAACCAGATCATCACACGACAGATTTTCGTCGACCCGAAACGGGACGATGGCCACGTGGTTTCCGACACGAAAAATGACGTGCTGAAGATCGCGGTGATCGAACGGCATCACGGCACAGGCAACATCGGGCTGGGGCTCACACGGGGGTTCGGCCTGAAATCAGGTGCGATTGCCAGCAGTGTCGGTCATGACGCGCACAATATCAACGTGGTCGGCACCAACGATCACGATATGCGGGCGGCGGTGGAGGAAATTGCGAAGATGCAGGGCGGGTTTGCCGTGGCCAACAATGGGAACATACTCGCGTCGGTGCCGTTGCCGATCGCGGGGCTGCTGAGCAACAGGCCGCTGCCCGATGTGAAAGAGGAACTCGACGTCGCCAACGCGGCGGCCGCCAAGCTCGGGTGCGCGGTTGCCGAGCCGTTCATGGCGCTGTCGTTCATGGCGCTGAGCGTGATTCCCGAGTTGAAGCTGACCGATCGCGGTCTGGTCGACGTGAATCAATTCAAATTCGTGGATCTATTTGAGACATAAATCCGTTGGAACGGCGACCGCTACTTCAGCAATTCGGCTTTCGAGGCGTCGACGAAGAGTTTGCCGTCCTTCTCGGATACCGTGCCGGTGACCTTGAGGGTCGCGTCGTTATGACGAGCGTCCATCAACTCTTTGCTCGGCTTGGTCAGCGTGTAGATTTTCCCATCGGAGGTTTTGAGGCTGACGCCACAGTCTTTGCTGACGCCGTAGGTGCAACTGGAGCAGCCGATCTTGCCCGACAGGGTGACTTCGTTGGTTTTTGAGCCGCCGTCGGCGCGGGCGATACAGACGACCGACAGAATCGTTGCGGCAACGAGTGCGATCACTTTCTTCATAGGTCCTCCATGATCCATGATGCTTGTTCGACCGCCATGTTTTGGATCGAGTGTTGACAAACTCGACAAATCTGGACGGCAGAGTGCGCGCGTGGGCGGCGAACGGCAAGCTGATTCTGCCGGGCCCCGGGGAGAGGGGAATCTGCCAGGGGGTATCTCGGAGGTGTATGGGCGGCGGCTGAACCTCCGGAAAGCGAACTGCGGCAACCGGGACGGTCGCCCTGCCGCGGTGGTTGCGCCGACGGCAGAGGCTCTGGCAGCCGTCCGAAAAATGCGACAAGCGGTCAGAGGAGCTGTCGCTATTACGCGTTTCGAATTACGGTTAGAATTGACGCATGAAGAGTCGAGAGGTGCACGGAAACGGCCAGTGGCAAAGCGGCGACTCCGAACACGACTCGCGAGCGGGCTTGTCGCCGCGCTCCAAGAGAAGGGGGCCCCCCCTATTTCTGCGAAACGAAGCCAACGGTTTTTGGGTGTTGGCGGATGCGAATCATCCAGAGCGAAAAAAGGTTACGGCGAAAAGGATTCCAAAAACCGCATTGGCTTCGTTTGGCTTCGTTCGGGGTATTTTCGTGCCGATTGTGTTGCAAGCGGGCGTCGATTTGGATTTGTTTCGGGGTATGCGAGGCTACGTTTTGATCGAAGGCGGCGAGGGAAGGGGCGGGTCAGAAGTGTTGACTCTTGGGATTCAAATGAGGAGACTCAGTGAGTGAGAGCAGGCAAAATGTCAATGAAAACAAGCTTCGCACAGGGTACACCGCCCAGCCACGAAGTGTTGTCCAAGCGTTCGCAACCACTGGTCTCATAATCAGGCTGTTCATGTAGAATTCGAGGAAGTTCAGAGAAAGGAACCAATGAAGGGAAACGTCAACAAACGCGTTTTGAGCAAGACCATTCAGCTCTGCCGGGATAGAGGGATCGTCATTCCTACTTTTGCCGAACAGAAGGACCCGTCCCAGATTCCGCAGAAGATCAAAGACAAACTGAAGGGCATCGGCCTCTGGGACGTAAATCCCGCAAACCTGTTCCGGATAACCTGGAAGAACAACCCGAAGGAAAACGGCGGTGACGGCCTGTTTGGCGGAGTGAATTACATCGAAATCCCGACGGAACTTAGCGGAGTGAAAACGAGAATCGTCGGGCTGCTGGGGAAATGGTTCCCGACGGGCGCGCACAAGGTTGGTGCGGCGTTCGGGTGTTTGGCTCCGCGCCTGGTAACGGGCGGGTTTGATCCGACGACGCAGAAGGCGGTTTGGCCCTCCACCGGCAATTACTGTCGGGGCGGGGCGTTTGACTGCGCCCTGCTGGCCTGCGATGCGATCGCAATCTTGCCGGAAGAGATGAGCAGAGAGCGGTTTGAGTGGCTCGAGGAAATCGGCACCAAGGAGATCTTCGCGACGCCCGGCTGCGAGAGCAACGTGAAGGAAATCTACGACAAGTGCTGGGAACTGCGGAGAGAACGCGGCGACAAAATCGTCATCTTTAACCAGTTCGACGAGTTCGGCAATGCCTGCTGGCATTACGAGATGACCGGTTCGGCGATTGAAGAGGTCTTCAACAAAATCAAAGGAACGAAATCGCGCCTGAGCGCGTATGTGTCGGCAACCGGTTCGGCCGGTACCATCGGCGCGGGAGAATACTTGAAGAAGGCGTTTCCGTCAGTCAAAGTTGCCGCCACCGAGGCCCGGCAGTGTCCCACTCTCTACTTGAACGGGTTCGGCGGACACCGGATCGAGGGCATCGGCGACAAGCACGTCCCGTGGATTCACAACGTGCGCAACACCGACAACGTCGTTGCGATCGACGACGAAAACACGATGCGGCTCCTGCGTCTGTTCAACGAGCCCGCCGGCAAGAAGCGCCTGGAAAAGGAAGGAGTGAAAACAGTACTCCTCGAGAAACTCCCCATTCTCGGGATTTCCAGCATCTGCAACCTTCTCGCTTCAATCAAACTCGCCCGGTATTACGAGATGAACGAGGACGACATTATTTTTACGGTCTTCACGGATTCTGCCGGCATGTACCAGTCCCGCTTGAAAGAGTTGGAACAGGAGCGCGGGAAATACTCCGAAACCGACGCGGTAGTCGATTTCGCGCAGTATCTGCAGGGCGTCGGGATTGATTGGGTGAAGGAGCTTTCCTACTGGGACCGGAAAGCATTGCACAACCTGAAATACTTCACTTGGGTGGAACAGCAGGGCAAGACCGTGGAAGAGTTGAATGCCCTCTGGGAGCCGGAGTTTTGGAATGGGGTGTTTTCGCAGATTCCCGTCTGGGACGAACTGATCAAGGAGTTTAATGGTCAGACCGGGCTCCTGAAAAAGCTATAGCTGATAATCAGTGGGAAACGGCTCTTGGAGCTCACGGACTTGCTTGACTTGGAGGCGCGGGCGAATCAAGCTGTGGGCAGAGGTGACGATGAAGACGAAGCCGCTGTGGTGCGCATTTGCCGCAGCCGCCATGGTCGTGGCTGGCTGCAATCGGTCGGAAGACGTTTCCCAACAACAACAACAACCATCAGCGCCGCCGCCGGTGCCGGTTTCACAGGCGGCGCCGCCGCCACAGGCTCCGGCGTTGCCGCCGGGTCACCCGGACATTGGCAGCATGAGCGCCCAGAGTCTGCCGCCGAATTCGGCGGCGGACGCGCCGAACCCCCAGTGGACGGTTCCCGCGGATTGGCAGTCGGGCAGTGTGTCGTCGATGCGGCGGGCGACGTTTCTGGTGAACGGGACGAGCGCCCAGACGGCCGAGGTGGCGGTGTCGGTGTTTCCGGGGGACGTGGGCGGATTGATGGCGAATATCAATCGCTGGCGGGGCCAGATCGGCCTAGGGCCGGCGGCGCCGGACGAAATCAGCGGGTTTACGTCGGACGTGGAAGTGGACGGGACGAAGTCGACGGTTGTGGATTTGAAAGCGGACACGGTTCCGCCGGGCAAAACCCAGCCGACACGTATGATCGTGGTGACGGTCCCGCGCGCCGGCAACTCGTGGTTCTTCAAGATGACGGGCGACGCGCCGCTGGTGGAAGCGCAGAAGGAGACGTTTCTGCAGTTCGTGAAGTCGGTGAAATTCTAGCCGGCGCGGCGCGGGTCTGACGAGGGAGGATGATTGCGGCCGCGACCGACGGCGAGATGGATTGCCGAGGCGGCGTAGATCAGGATCCCGACAAGCGACAGCCCGACGAGTGTCTCCACCGGGAAGGTGCGGGACAGCCTCTCGAGCGCGCCGGTCTCCAGAATGTCGCCGCTGGTTGCCAGGCTCAGGTACTGGGCGTAGGCGCGGACGAACAGCACCAGCATCGCCACCAAGCACGCGCTGAAGGCGCCGGCGTACGCGAGGCCTGAGATTCGCTGGCCGAGATAGAATTGTCCGGCACCCGGCAGAAACATATTCAGGGTCATGGCAACACGCAACGAGCGGGGGTGAGCCGCGGGTGCGTCCCCAAGCACCGGGGGAGCGTCGGGCTTCAGCGATTGCTTCCACGCATTCCGTATTCGTTCACGCACAGACGCGGGGACAGATTCGAGATCGTACGAGGTGGTCTGACCGTTTTCGGTGACTGAAACTCGGATGCCGTCGGGCAGTGTGGCCAGTGGCGGTGGCGCGGTGGTGGTCTGCGAAAGCGAGGCGGAGGACGGCTTGGGTTTGTCCGTGGCCAACATTGTGAGCATTTCGGCCTCGAACGCCGCTTCACGCGCCTTGGCTTCACCGTCTGACAACTTCGTGATGTCCTTCCATCGCGACATGGTGTTCACCTGTTCTCCTTGGGAGGCAGGATTTATGCCCAAAACATACCATCACCAAGGCGCGACCGCCACTGGGCGCGTGTCGGGGAGGCAACGTCGCGCGGAGGGCCGAGGCGATCAATCCAGGGCTTGAACGGTATAGCCGCCGGATTTCTTGTCCGGTTCGAGCTTCAACAGGCCGCGCTTCTGGGCATCCAATAGCAGGTCGTTGAAGGAGCGGAATCCGTAGGCGCGTTCGTTGAAGCCGGGGTGACGGCGTTTGATCGCCTGCTTGATCATCGAGCCGTAAACCGGTTCGTCTTCGTTGCGTTCCCCGGCGAGGGCCTCCAGGGTTTGCGTCACCAGGTCGAATGCATCCGTGATCGGCGGCCCCGCGGCGGTTTTCACGTCGCTGGGGACGGGGGTCTTGGCGGCGGGAGCAGTGGTGGTCGGCGTGGCGGCGCGGTGCCGTGGCTTGGGCGCAACGCGGACGAGATCATCGTAATAAATGAATTCATCGCAGTTGTTGATGAACAGGTCGGCGGTGGAATTCTTGACGCCGACACCGATGACGGTCTTGGCGTTTTCGCGCAGCTTGCTCACCAGCGGGGAGAAATCGGAATCGCCGCTGACGATGACAAATGTGTCGACGTGGCTTTTCGTGTAACAGAGATCGAGGGCGTCAACGACCATGCGGATGTCGGCGGAATTCTTGCCCGACTGGCGGACGTGCGGGATCTCGATCAGTTCGAAGGCGGCCTCGTGCAGATCGCGTTTGAACGCCTTGCCACGCTCGAAGTCGCAGTAGGCCTTTTTGACGACGATATGTCCTTTCAGCAAGAGACGTTCGAGGACCTTCTGAATGTCGAACCGCTGGTAGTTGGCGTCGATGGCACCTAGGGCGATATTCTCGAGGTCGAGGAACACCGCCATCGTCGAATTGGAATCGTGAGCGTTCATGCAATGATCGTCCAGTGTACTACAGATCCGGCCGTCTGTGTACTGATATTATACTTTGCCAGAATCCGCCTTTGACATTTCACCGATTTCGGCGTCTACTGGCACACAGCCAAGTTGCCGGACTCCGACCCACTTCGTAACACGTCGCAGCGGAGCGACCTCACCTTGACCAACGACGCAGAAGAGGTGCCTTTTGCTTATGACCAAGAAAGTATTGTTGACGACTGTTTGCCGCCCGATGGGGCCGCAATGCGGCGATGCCCCATCCGTCGGCTACGAATTGCTGTACCGGCAAGTAACTCGCGCCCAGGGCATTTTTAGCCCGCGAACGGTGAACATCCAGTTTTCCATCGAGTACATCGCCGAAAACCTCGACGCGCCGACCGTGGTGTTGCAATACCCGTCCAAGCGCGAGTTCATCCGCGAACTTAAGAAGGGCTACGATTACGTCGGCATTTCATTTTTGATGGCCATCTTCCACAAGGTCAAAGACATGGTGGCGCTCATCCGCCGCTACGCGCCCACTACCAAGATCATCCTCGGCGGGTACGGCACGATCCTCACCGACGAGGAACTCCGGCCCTACGCCGACTACATTTGCCGCGAAGAAGGCGTGGCGTTCATGCGGCGCCTGCTGAATGAGCCGGAGATCCCGATGCCCTACAAGCATCCGCTCATCGTCAGTTGGCTGAAGGTGTTCGGCTGGAAAGTGTCGGGCACGGGAAAAATCTTCGCCGGGCTCGGCTGCCCCAACGGCTGCGATTTCTGCTGCACGTCCCATTTCTTCAAACGCAAACACATCAAGCTGCTGCCGGACGGACGCGACATCTATGCGGTCATCGAACGCTACCTGGCCCTGGACCCCGATCTCGTCTTCCTGATCATCGACGAGGATTTTCTGCTGAACAAGAAGCGGGCGATGCAGTTCCGCGAGGCCGTCCTCAACGGCGGCAAGCCGCTGTCGATCTTCGCGTTCTCGAGCGTCAAGGCGATCAGCCAGTACACCGTCGAGGAAATCCTCGAGATGGGGATCGACGGGCTCTGGATCGGCTACGAGGGTACGCGCTCGGGTTACGCCAAGCAACAGGGCCGGCCCGTGGAGGAGATCTTCACGGAGTTTCGCCAACACGGCATCACCATCCTCGCCTCGATGATCCTCGGGTTTGATTACCAGACGCCCGAAATTGTCGCCCAGGAACTGGACGGCCTATTGAAACTCAAGCCCGCGCTCGGCCAGTATCTGATCTACGGCCCCGTGCCCGGCACGCCGTTCGGCGTCCGCGCCCGACGCGACAACCTGATGCGCGACGAGTACGTCCGAGACACGGACCGCCTGTATCGCGTGGCAGACGGATTCACCACCACGATGAAGCATCCGACGCTTTCGGCGAAGGAGATCGAGGACCTGCAAACGTGGTGCTTCGACCAGGATTTTCAGCGGCTTGGCCCGAGCATTTTCCGCGTGCTCGAGGCGCGATTGCTCGGGTATCTCACGCTCAAGGATTCCCCGAACCCGTTCCTGCGCCAAAAGGCCGAGGTCTACGCCCGAGACCTGCGGTGCGCGCTGCCAGTGTTCCCGGCCGGCCGGCTGCTCGGGCCCAACCCCGGCGTCCGCCGATGGATTGGCGATCTCGAACACCGCCTGCATGCAGCCCTCGGCCGTCCCACGTTCGCGCAACGTCGGCAATCCGTGTTGGCCGTGGCCGCCGCGTTGTGGACGGGTGTCACCCTGAAGCTCGATCTGTTCCAACATCCGCGTCTGGCGCGCACCGCGTATCGAATCCCCGAGAAACACGGGAGTGGCCTCCATCTTTGGGAAGAACTTCCACACAAGATTTCGATTCCAAATCTCGCCATCCGGGTTGAGCTCCAGCACGCCAAACGCCAGGTGTGGTTGCGCCTCGAAGGCGCCCTGTCCGCCGCGCACGCCGAGGGTCTCGGGCGGAGCATCCAGGATTCGCTGGCCCGCAGCAAGAGCCGGCTCGTACTCGACCTGAACAAACTTCACTGGGACAAAGCCGACGGCCTTCGTCCCCTGTGCGCGAAGCTCTCCGCCTATCGGTCGCGGATTCGGCTGGTCGTCCCGAAGTTGTCCGCCGCGCATCCCGAGCTGATCCTGCTCGTCAGCGCGTTTCGTCACTACAGCGGCTAACGCCTGGCGCGGCCACGGCCAAATATCAACGGGGCGGTTGTTTGAGACGGACCCTCGATACTGTCCATTGTCACAGTATCCGACGCTACAAGCTCACGCTGAGATATTAGGGTCGCTGCCGGCGGTATGGGTAGTTAGCTCAGGCGATAGACAATGCGCGCCTTGCTGAGGTCGTAGGGCGTCATTTCCAACTTGACCCGGTCGCCCACGGACAGGCGGATGAATCGCTTGCGCATTTTGCCCGAGATATGCGCAAGCACCTCGTGCTTGTTAATCAACTCGACGCGGAACATCGTGCCGGGCAGAACCTTGGTCACCGTGCCTTCTACGTCCATCAATTGTTCCATGAGCATTCTTCTTTCCATTTCATGCCTGCCACGGTTTCTTCAGGCATCAAAGGACAGGCTTTGATCCTGGCAACGAAGAGAGACGAACGACCAATCGGAAAGCAGCCGCAGCATGACAGGTCTGGCGGGGAATGCAAGCGGCGAATCCTGTTGCGTCCGTCGGGGATGTCTAACTGGCGGTTGTCTGAGTTTTAGTGAGGCGCATGGTGATGAGGCCGGCGACGAGGCAAACGACCGCGCCGAGCGAGACGGCGAAAGAGGCGCTGGTGGTCTTGGCGATGGCGCCGGCGAGGAGGCTGCCGAAGGGGGTCAGGCCGAGGAAGGCGAGGGCGTAGATGCCCATGACGCGGCCGCGGAGTTCATCCGGCACGCGGGTTTGGACGGCGGTGTTGGCGATGGCGAAGAAGATGATCATGAAGAAGCCCGAGCCCGCCAGGGCGGTGGCGGAGAGCCAATAGACGTGCGACAGCGCGAACACGGCGAGCATGATGCAGAACCCAAAGAGTCCGCCATAGAACAACGACCGTCGGGCTATGGAATGGCCGAGGGACGCAAGGGTCAGCGCGCCGAACAGGGCGCCGACGCCATTGGCAGCCATGAGATAACCGTAGCCGCTAGCTTGTGTGTGTAAGACATCACGGGCGAATACAGGCATCAGGACGCTATAGGGCCAGCCGAACAAGCTCACGATGGTGACGAGCGAAATGATGGCGCGCAAGAGACGGTGACTGCGGACATACCGCAATGCCTCGACGGTCTCATGCCACACCGGTTTTCGCTTCGGGCGTTCGACGATGGCGGGCAGGCGCATGGCGAAGTAGGCGGCGACAATGGCGAGGTAGGAAAGGCCGTTGAGAAAGAAGCAGCCGGTCAGGCCGATGATGCCGATCAAGAGGCCCGCCAGCGCGGGGCCGAACACGCGGGCGCCGTTAAAGAGGGATGAATTCAGCGCGATGGCGTTCATGAGATCGTCCTTGCCGACCATTTCGACGACGAAACTCTGGCGGGTGGGGATGTCGAAGGCGTCGGTCATCCCGTCGAGAAAGCCGAGCAGGGCGATCTGCCAGATTTTGATGACGCCGAAGTACACGAGGCCGGCGAGCACGAAGGCGAGCACCATGGCGGTGCTTTCGGTGACGATGACAATGCGGCGCTTCTCGAAGCGGTCGGCCAGGGCGCCGCCGAGGAGGGTGAAGAACGTGACGGGAATGGCGGACAGGAAGCGGACGGCGCCGAGGGTGAATGCGGAGTTGCTGAGGGAGTACACGAGCCAGTTGAGGGCGACCTGTTGCATCCACGTGCCGATGACGGAGGTGAGTTGACCGGAGAAGAACAGGCGATAGTTGCGGTGGCGGAAGGCGGCGAAGGTCCGTCGCCAACTGATACCCCCGGCGATGACCCGTCTGGGCTGGGTGACCGTATCGGGCGGCACGGTGGCAATCGCCGGTTCGAGGCGTTCCGGTCGTGGCGTTGGCTCGGTCATGGACAAAACAGGACGAACTAAACTGGAAACGGCGGCAGAAAGCAACGCTGCCGCCGGTCTTGGTGCGGCGCGACCGTGTTCGGGTCAGGCCGCCGATCGAGAACGCCCCAGCAGGAAGTACAGGATCATGCCGAGCAGGGGTAGCAGCAAGATCAGCACAATCCACAGGACCTTCATGCCAATCTCGCGGTTGCTCTTGGCGACGTCCACGATGGCAATGATGTCCAATGCCAGAACGACCAATCCGAGCAGTTCGTACATAGCGACCTCCCGAGTTGGTCGACAGTATACCGGCTCGCGAGGCGCGGCAAGGGCCAAAACTTCTGGTTGACAGCATCCCAAAACGCGATATAGTCGTCCACAAGAAACTTAGGTATGGCTAATTTCTCGGATCGCAAAGCAGTGGACATGGCGGGCGCGGTGCATTCGCACACGAACCACTTGTCGCTGGAGGGGTTGCACGGTTCGGTGGCGGTGCCGCCGCCGCGGGCGGGGTTCTGGGCCCAGTGGCGGGCGTTTGTGGGGCCGGCAATTCTGGTCAGTGTCGGCTACATGGATCCCGGCAACTGGGGCACCGACCTGCAAGGGGGCGCGCAGTTTAAGTATGGCCTGTTGTGGGTGGTGGGGTTGGCCAGCCTGATGGCGATCTTTCTCCAGGTGATCTCCGCGCGGTTGGGAGTGGCGACGGGCAAGGACCTGGCGCAAGCGTGCCGGGACTGGTATCCGAAATGGACGCGCTGGCCGAACTGGCTGTCGATGGAAATCGCCATCGGCATGACCGATCTGGCGGAGTCGCTGGGCAGTGCCGTGGCATTGAATCTCCTGTTTCACATCCCGATGGCGTGGGCGGTCATCATTACGGCGTTCGACGTGCTGCTGTTGCTGGCGCTGCAGGGATTTGGGATGAGGCTGATCGAGGCGGTGGTCACGGTGTTCGTGTTGACCATCGGCGTCTGCTACTGTTTTGAGATCTTCGGATTTGCGCAGACGCGGCCCGATTTTCTGGAGATGGGGCGGGCGATGGTGCGGCCCGGTTTTGCACAGGCCGGTATGCTGGTCGCGGCGATTGGCATCATCGGCGCGACGGTCATGCCCCACAATCTGTATCTGCATACGGCGCTGGTGCAGTCGCGACAGTTGCAGCAGGATGAGGCCTCGGTTCGCCGGGCGATTCGATTCAACACGATCGACACGACCGTGGCGCTGACGATCGCCTTCTTTGTCAACGCGGCGATCCTGGTGCTGGCGGCGATCGTGTTCTACGGCAAGGAGAGCCTCACGGTGGCGGGTGGGCAAGTGGTCACGTTCAGTCCGGACAGCGATTGGATCCGGGTCGCTTACCTAACGTTGGCGCCGTTGCTCGGGACGACACTGGCCAGCACGCTGTTTGCGGTGGCGCTGCTGGCCAGCGGCCAAAGCAGCACGATCACCGGCACCATTGCCGGGCAGGTCGTCATGGAGGGGTTCATGCACTGGCGGATTCGGCCGTGGGTGCGGCGGCTCGTGACGCGGGCGCTGGCGGTGTTACCGGCGATCCTGATCATCAGCGTTCGCGGCAATGGCAGTGTGACGGACCTGGTGAACCTCAGTCAGGTGGTGTTGTGCATTGAGTTGCCGTTCGCGATGTTTCCGCTGTTGCAGTTCACCAGCTCGCGCAAACGGATGGGGAGGTGGCGGAACGGCTGGTTCTTGTTGATCACGGGGTGGGGAAGTGCCATTCTGATCACCGCCATGGACATCTATAGCCTGCCGGATGCGTTGAAGCAGGTCTGGGCCGTCATTGTCGGCCATTGAATGTTGGCGGGGCTGAATTCATCGTAAAGGATCGTCATGTACGACAAGATTCTGGTGACACTGGATGCAACGCCGACGGACCGGGCCATTATCGAGCACGTCAAGAAACTGGCCAAGGCGATGAACAGCTCGGTGGTGCTGTTGCATGTCGCGGATGGCTGGGCGGCGCGCGCATATGGCGCCGACGCGGTCAGCCCGGAGATCACAGAGGACAAAGCCTATCTCGGCAAGGTGTTGGCCGAGTTCCGGTCGGCCGGCATTTCAACCGAGGCGGAGCTGGCGTATGGCGAACCGGCCGACGAAATCATCCGATGGGTGGAGAAGAAGAACTGCAATCTCGTGGCGATGAGCACGCACGGACACCGATTTATCGCCGACCTGTTTCTCGGGTCCACGTCCCGCCGGGTGCGCCACAGGGTCAGTGTGCCTGTGCTTCTTTTGAAAGCCAAATGAGGCGACTTTGGCCGGCGGTCGCGGTTTGGCTCGTCATGTCAAGTTGGTTGGGCGACGGAGCACGCGGCGCGGACGAGACCAGTGAGAGGCCACCACCTGACAAATCCGGCTGCAATCTTCTGAATCCGACGCCGGATGAGGCCATGCGGGAGTTGTCACCCGACCGGCCTGACAAAACCGAATGCCCCTACACGGTTGACGCCGGGCATTTTCAGTTGGAGATGGATTTTGCCAATTACACGGCGGACGATGCGGATGGTGTGAGAACCAGAGCTTGGAATGTCGCGCCGTTCAATGCGAAGGTCGGTCTGCTGAATAACGTTGATTTGCAGCTTGTGTATGACAACTACCTGCACGTGCGGACCGGGGACCGATTGGGGCGGACAGCGACACAGTCGGGCTTCGGCGATGTCACGACGCGGCTGAAGATCAATCTATGGGGAAACGACAGCGGGCAGACGGCATTTGGCATACTGCCGTTTGTGAAGTTCCCGACAAGTACCGATCATCTCGGGAATAACTCCGTCGAAGGAGGGATGATCCTACCCTTGGCGGTGAAGCTGCCCGGGGATTGGGACATGGGATTGGAATTGGCCGGCAGCGAAAATCGGAACGATGAAAGTCCGGGGCACCATGGTGAGTTCATCGAGTCGGTGACATTCGATCACCGTATCATCGGCAAGCTCAGCGGCTATGGCGAATTCTTTAGTGACATCAGCACGAGGGGCGGGCCCGGGTGGATCGGCACTGTGGACGTTGGGCTGGAGTACCTGGCAAACGAGAATGTCCAACTGGATTGCGGTGGGAATTTCGGCGTCACTCCGGCCGCCGACGATGTGAATGTCTTCTCCGGGATTACAGTGAGGTTCTATTAGTACCTGCACAATATAGTGACAATGGGCGGGGCTTCTGCTACGGTGAGGGGCATGGCATTTCCCAAAGGACAGCGACGTGATTTCCCGAAACTTCAAGCCCGCCGACTGCGGGCACTCCGCCTGTTGACAGCCG
>DATKNW010000024.1:0-7929 GCA_035541135.1 Verrucomicrobiia bacterium | reverse complement strand
CGTCCGGCCCGCTGGTGCTCTAACGCAGCCATCCCGTGCTGCTGCACGCTGGCCGCCCACCGCGACACCGACTGACGATGCACGCCCACACGCCGGGCCACCTCGGCTTGCGACAGGCCGGCTGTCAACAGGCGGAGTGCCAGCAGTCGGCGGGCTTGAAGTTTCGGGAAATCACGTCGCTGTCCTTTGGGAAATGCCATGCCCCTCACCGTAGCAGAAGCCCCGCCCATTGTCACTATATTGTGCAGGTACTAATAGTTAGCAATCTGCTGATGCGATTCCAATTTGAGGGTGGTTCAACGAACGACCGCATTGACCTCGATCAGATTTCCATTCAGGTCTGGAGCGGAGGGAGCGGTTGGACGAATGTCGCGATGAGCCTGGTTAGCAACGGTCTTTACAGCGCGCAAATTCCGGCACAGGCCGCGGGCACCACCGTCAGCTATTACATTACGGCCACCGACACCGGGGGACTCAGCGCCACCAACCCGGCCGCTGGCGCCAACGGCGCGTGGTCGTTCGTCGTAACCAATGCCGTGCCTCCGCCATATTACGATCTAATGCTGGGTCGGCCAACGGACACGTCGATTGCCGTAAGCGTGCTGGCAAGCAATGACCTACAAGTCTACTTCGAATATGGCACACAGTCAGGGGCGTATCCGAACCAAACGCCCACGACTCTTGTGACCAACAGCGCTCCCACGCCGATCACAATCAATGGACTTCTCAAGGACCAGCAGTATTACTATCGGATGCGCTATTCGACTGATGGCGGTGCGTCGTTCAGCGCGGGAGTCGAGCATCAATTTCACACCCAGCGGGCCCCCGGGAGCACTTTCACGTTCGATATCGAGGCCGACCCGCACTACAACGATGTTCCCGGCACCGTGCCTCCGATCTGGCAGCAGACCCTAACAAACGTTCTGGCCGACCTCCCGGATTTCCTCATCGATTTAGGGGACACGTTCATGGGCGAGAAATACGCCTCGGCCAACAGCGGCTACTCCATGACGCAACCGGGCATTCTCGAGGCCTGCGCGGCTGTACGTAGCCAATTCTTTAGCATCCCAGGCCACTCCGTACCGTTGTTCCTCGTCAACGGCAATCACGATCCCGAACTCGGCTGGTGGCTAAGCAGCAGCTCACCAAATTCCAATCCGCCCGTCTGGGCCGCGACGGCGCGTGAGACTTATTACCCGTGCCCGATCCCCGGCGGTTTTTACTCCGGCGCGACCAACACTGACTATTATCAGCAACGGCCGCGTGACGGTTACTACGCTTTCGAGTGGGGGGACGCGTTGTTCGTGGTTTACGATCCGTTCTGGTATAGCTGCCAGGCCACCAACAAGTCGAATGCCCCGTGGTCATGGACGCTCGGCACCAACCAATACTACTGGCTGAAATCCACACTCGAAAACAGTACGGCGAAGTTTAAGTTCGTCTTCGGACATCATCTGGTCGGCGGGGACTTCGACGGTCAGGCGCGCGGCGGTGTGGAATTCGCGCCGTACTTCGAATGGGGCGGCCAAAACATGGACGGCACCTGGGGGTTCACCACCAACCGACCCGGCTGGCCGATGCCGATTCAAGATCTCCTGCTCTCCAACAACGTGACCGCTTGGTTTCATGGCCACGACCACTTGTTCTGCAAACAAGACCTTTACGCGAGCGGTATTTCCAACGGCACCCCCGACATCATTTACCAGGAAGTGCCGCAACCCAGCCACTATCCCTACGACCAATACTCCTACGCCACCGGCACCAACGTCAATTACAACTACCAGAGCGGCGTCTTCTACGGTAGTTCGGGCCACCTGCGTGTCACGGTATCACCAACCAACGCGCTCGTTGAATACGTCCGTTCCAACCCATCGTCGGATCTGGGCCCGGGCGTAACCAATCGGATGGTCTCGTTCAGTTATACCATGACACCCCGAGCCACCGCACCAGTGGCCGGCTTCACCGCCGTCCCAGTGAGTGGCGGCGCGCCCCTGACGGTGACATTTACCGACGTCTCGACCGGGGGTATCCCCACGAGATGGACCTGGGATTTTGGCGATGGCGACGCTTCGACTTTTCAAAACCCCACGAACACCTACGCCAATCCGGGTTCCTATACCGTACGGTTGATCGCTTCGAATACGGTTGGATGGAGCACCAATTCCCTGACGCTCAACGTCTACTCACCCTATGATTGGTGGCGCCTCGGCTATTTCGGCGCGACCAACACGTCGACCGGCGCGCCGGATGGGGACGCCGACGGCACCGGCATGAGCAATACCAACAAGTTCCTGACGGGCTTCAACCCGACGAACGCGGCGGCGTACCTACACATCATTCGCGTTGCGGCCTCGAACAGCAACGTCGTGCTAACCTATCTCGGCGCTAGCGGTGATACCAACTACGTGCCTGGCGTTCAGTTACGGACGAATGTGTTGGATTTCACGACCGGCAGCAGCGGCAACTTTAGCAACGGCGGCTGGCAGGACACCGGGCGGACCAATATCCTCGGTGTGGGAATATCCGCCGCTGGAGGCGAGGGCACAGGGCTCGGCACAGTCACCAACATGATGGATTTCGGTGGCGTGACGAATGGACCGTCCCGGTATTACCGCGTGCGGGTGTTGTTGCCGTAAGGATACAAGGATTTGCGGCTACAAGTGCGGCCGTGTGGACCAAGCGGCAACCGAAACAATGATGCCTCCTCGTTCACGACTCGGCGCACATGTGCAAGAGGGTTACTTGCCTAGGCTTCTCCGAATCCCTTGTTGAGATCACACCGCACGACACCAAACAGACTCGCAGCATCCGAGTCTGACATCTGCGGGGGTTGTGGTCTTCCACCTGCCGCGCTGGATAGCCTCTTCGCTTGGACTCGAAGGGGTGTTGCAACGCCGGTTTAGTCGAATCTACCTCGTGACGGCGATGGATTTTGTGAGGTGGGCTGCCCATCGGAAGACAGGTCGTACAGCAATGCCCGATAGCCCTCCGATTCGCGTAGCAGCCGGCCGGCAACCTCGCGCAAGCGGTCCAGTGCGCCGGGCGGGAGATTGAGTTTCGTCGGTAGATTGTCGAAGTACTCCCGTTCCGTGGGGTCCGCCAACTGCTCGAAACTGACTTCAATGCCATAGACCTTGACCGGCTCCGTGCCGGTTTGCCCATCATTCAATTCGCATTCCCACTGCTTGACACTATCGCGGAAGAGCTGCCTGGTTTCGAAGGAATACCGGTTGATGACATCGCCGAAGGAGAACCCGACTTCCACGAGGCCGGGAGCCCGCGCGTGTTTGTCCCAACCGAGATCGCGGTGAGTGGCCGCATTGACGGCAATGACGACGATTTTGCGGGGGCGCTTCAACCCGAAATATTGCATCGCCGGTCCCACTCCGCCGAGCGCCAAGACAGGCTCCAACGGCCCGCGCAACCCCAAGTTGTCGGACAGACCACCATCGAGCAAATGAAAATACGGATGATGCGCCACATCCTCATAGTCGCGCAGTTCCTGCGCTTTGAGGAAACCGCGTGTGAACATCTCGCGTTGCGCCAACGCAGCTTCTACCTGCGGCGGTTCGATGTAACCACAACTGCCGGCGTAGCTGTTTACGGTAATCGGAGTTAAGAGGATAGGGAATGCCGATGACGCCGCCACCGCGCGCCCAACCGGGAATGTGGAAAGATCGGAGCACATCAAATCAAACAGGTCTTGCGTGAACTCGAAGCGCGATGCCGATGACATGTCGGTAGCGTCTAAGATGACAAACGGTGACCGGTGAGCCTGTGCCAAATCGCCGAAGGTTTTGCCCCGAAACACATGGTGATCGTAAAACTCCGCTACCATGTCGCTGCGGCTGAAATACGGTGAGGCGAAACGCATCCAGTTCAATGGCGACAGCATCCGCCACACAAGCTGTTGCTGAGTGTTCTGTTTGAGAAACACCTTTTCGTAGTCCCGGAATATTTCGTCCCCGAACAGGGCATAGTACGCCGCCGTGAAACTGCCGCCAGATACCGCGGAAATCACCTGCACCTCGTCCAGCAACCGTTTGTGCTGTCCTTCCCATACAATGTCGGTCCGCGCGAGTTCCTCGAGAACGCCGTAAGATAGTGCCGCGGCGCGATGACCGCCGCCGGAGAATGCCAGTACGACGAACAGGCCGTCGGCGTCCGCGGCTTTGGGCATCGTTTTGTAACGGTACCCGGCATCGGGATTGTACTGAGTCAGGCGCGCGTTCACCGGGTAATGAGCACAACCAGCGAGCAATAGCGGCGAACACGAATCCAATGCAGCTACTGCTTCGGCTCATCTCACGCCTCTTCCTGACTGCGAAGCGGACGCAACACGACGGGTGTCCCATCGGTCAGAGCGCATGCATTCTGCGGAGAGTTCATGTGCATTTTATGACCTTTAGTTCGCGAATGACGCCCGCCAAGTGCCAACGCAACCGGTGGTCCTGTGTCAAAACGAGCAGATGCAGTAACACTCTTCCGTGCGAGGTGCTCGCCAGTCTCAGTTGTTTAGCCGCGCTCATTGTTCTCTGTTCTGTTCAATTTCTCGACTTATCACGAACACGACCGCCACATACACAACTCCCGTGCCAGCGAGCGGATGCTTCCATAATCAACTGAAGACCAGCGGGTAATGACAGGGACTCTGCGACCGGTGGGCGGACAAAACATTGAACGTGCAAAAACTCAGTCCTGCTACGGACAAGCCCAATGGACTGGAGTTTATGTGATGAGATGTGAAGCGCTGTTCAACGTCTGGACGTGCTCCAGATGCCGGAACTTCGGGACGAATTAAGAACCGATCGACCGTAGGCGACTGACTTGACCACGCCCATCAATTCCGAAGGCGAAAACCACAAGCCAGCCACGTCACGTACGCTTACGGCTGGGAAATGCTGATCCGATAAAACTCCTGCGGCGGAAGAGGATTGGTGTCGGTAAGGGTCACCTCGCTCCCGTTCGTCGACAGCTCCGAATACGTCGTCAACGGCAACCAGACCCCGCTCACCAAATTCGTGCTGAACTGCGGCGTGTACGTCCGGCCCGGTGCCAGCGGACCGAAAGTCAAACTGTTTCGCCCGGGCTGGTTCGTGACGCTCGCAATGCCAAGCGCGAACACGGATGCCGGGTTCGTCGGATCGACTCCGGTAATGTACTTGAACAGATTGTCTTGCCCCGTGCCATCAGCGTCGCAAGTGGCGCAGGAGGAAGAAGTGGTCGAGGTCCCATTGCCGCCAAAGTACTGGATGCGCCACCAAGCCGGAATCCCGTCGTTGACGCCAACGACGGCGGTGAATCTCAGGAGTGTCGTGCTGTAGGCCGGGAAGACGCAGGTCATATTCGCCGCGGCGTTGGTGATGTCCGGCTCCCGAACGATGTTGGTGGGGTTGGCGGCGGAAACCTGATAAACCGCGGCGGTCGGCTGCGGTGCATAACCAGTCAACTGAAGCTGCCCCAAATAGTCGTTACTCGGATTCTTGTTCACCACGATGACGGAGAGACCCGTGCTGGCCGGGTCGGTAGCGGCATATGCGGTCAGCAGGTTCGGATCGCCGGCATTGGCGAAGACGGACGTCGACGGGAACTGCGATCCGTTGCCGTCATAGTTCCGATACAGCTTGAACATCTGATACGTTGGGCTGGTCGTTGCTGGAGTCGTCCAATACGTCGCGAAGTATAGATTCTGGACTCCGAAGATTCCGAGGACGTCCGCCAGCGCGAGGGCGCCCGGCAGCGTGGTGTCGGTTCCCCAATTGTATTCGCTAATCGACAGCTTCACGCCCGGGCAATGCTGCGCGATCAGCGTCTGAAACCGCGGAATGATCTCCGGCTGGTAGGGATTCGGCTGGGTTTGCGTCACCCACGGATCACTGCCGATCCAGCCTTCGCTCGTGTATGTCGGATCCCAAAGCTCGCGCGTGGAACGCAGCTGCAGCGCCGGATCCAGCGTACCGCTCGGAAAATCCGGATAGTAATGAATGTCCAGCACGTCGAGCAGCGGCTGGCCCGTTTGCAATCCATTCGTGTAGACCATGTCCAAGAACCACGGCAGGAAATCCTCCCCGCCGTGCGCCGCCTTATCGCCCCCGCCGGCCGCGCTGTTCCAGTAGTACCACCAGCAGCAACTCACCGGCGCGAGAATCTGCGAAGTCGGTGATGTGGCGCGGATCATCGTCGTGTAATTGGTGAACACCTGCCAGATCTCGTCATAGCTCATCCCGGCCGGATGCCAGTCGCGGTGCGTGCCCGACCAGATGTCCATTTCGTTGTCGAGCGCGATGAACGGCAGTGCCACCGAATTGGACAACAGGCTGCGCAGCCATTGCGCCTGAAGCGTAACGGTATTGGTCGTGCCGGAATCGAGCGGATTGTTGACGATATTCTGTCCATTCGTGCCCACGCCGTTGCCGGCATCGGAATTGTACGGATCGGTAGCCTGCTGCGGACCGTACTTCGCCACGGAGAAACTGTAGCTGGTGGAATTCTTCGTGATGAATGGCAGCGCCGGCACGCTGAGCAACGGCGACGCGCCGATCGCCGTGGTGTCACTGAGAAACTGCATGGCATTGGATGGGTAACCGCTGCCGCCGCGGTTCTCGAAATACCAATCGGCCCCGGCGTTGCTCGTGTTCAGGAGCCAGTTGTAGGTCGACACCGTATTGCCGCCCCAGCGATTCACGCTGGCGCCGATGTCGCGCAGGTAGTTGGTGGACGGCGCCCAGGCGACGCCGTAGATCAGCGGGCTGATCACGTGATTGCTGGCCAGCACGTTGACCTGGATCACGTGATTCGAAAACCCGAATGTGCCCGAAGTGCCCGGCAACGTGGCGACGCCGCCCAGATTGGTCAGGCCATTGCAGTAGAGGGTGTACTGACCGCCGTTGATAAAGGCGTTCGTGAAACCCAACACCGCGCGCAATCGATTCGAGTCATACGTGGCACCCATGGGAGTGGTGAAAGACGAGTAATTTCCGTCGTTTGGGCTCTGCAACGCGTAATTCGCGGGGTTCGTAGCGGATGCCGTGGCGAGACCGGAATCAAAATTGGCAACGACAGACGCCGTCCCGCCGGCCTGGACCACGGTGAGATGAGACGGGAGACCCGAGTATTGCGTGAGCGTCATCTGGTCGATGTAATACGTTGGCTGCGACGTGCCCGATCGATCCATCACGTTCACCCGGGTGAAGGTCGGTGTGGTCAGCGCAAACGCCGTAAAGGGAATCGACACCTGTGCCCAAGTACCCGATGGTACTCCGCCGCCGCCCACCAAATAGTTTTCAAGATTGAGCGACGTGGAACTTGTGCCGGTATTGTCGTCTATCAGGAACACCTGCAGCAGTTGTCCACCGGTATTTCCGCCGTCGATGTAGAACTGAAAGTACCGATAGGCATTGGACGCGATGGAGGAGTGATAGAGGGAGAGTGCGCCCCAAGGTTGCTGGGAGATTTTGATCGAAGCCGTGCCGCTATAGACGGGAGACGTATTTGTGAAATAATACGCGCCGCCCCATGACCAACTTTGCCAATCGGACGCGAGCGCGTCGATGTAGATGTTCTCCGTCTGCGCCGTGGCAATCGACCCGCCCACCAACAGCGTCGTAAGCGCCAGTACACTACCGAGATGTTTCATGAACCCAGGTTACACGGATAAACCCGCCCGCCGCTGCTACACATGGTCAATTCTAGCGCGTTTATCTGCGATGCAACAACTTGTTATGCACATCTTTACAACACCCTCTGATCGGTGTCAAGCACACACACACACACAGGGTCACATCATCATCTATTAGTACCTGCACAATATAGTGACAATGGGCGGGGCTTCTGCTACGGTGAGGGGCATGGCATTTCCCAAAGGACAGCGACGTGATTTCCCGAAACTTCAAGCCCGCCGACTGCGGGCACTCCGCCTGTTGACAGCCG
>DATKNW010000023.1:0-42355 GCA_035541135.1 Verrucomicrobiia bacterium | reverse complement strand
TGGTGCTCTCGAAAGTTGACACCGTCAACTTCGTCGACAGACTCGATCTCGATCAGACTGTTTGTGGCAAATACATCATCGGCCTGTGAGAACATCTCAGTCCCAAAACTCATCTCGCTGGTCGTAACACCAAGCCTGGCTGCTATCATGAGCACCGCGGCACGTGTGACGCCCGGCAGCGGACCGTCACTCAGTGGCGGCGTAAACAACTCTCCATTTTTGATCACAAACACGTTGCTGGTTGTCAACTCGACAACACGTCCCGCACCATTCAACAGCACGGCATCCGTGAAGCCTTTCAGTTCCGCTTCATCTTGTGCGAGCACATAGGGCAGCCGATTGGCACTCTTGATGCCCGCCAGTTTGGAGGTCGCATCCAATCGAATCGAAGAAATGAGAGCACGCAGATCCCCCGACCGCGCCGGAAGCTCCTGTGTCGTTGCGACGAGCGTCGGTTCACCGGGAGTCCGTCCTTTCACACCCCGACGATTGATCCCGCCCGCGACGTAGATTCGGGCCATTCCGCCCTTTACCTTGTTGCGCTCGATTAATTCGAGGAGCGGCGCCCTCAAATCCTCCTGTGTTATCTGCTGTCCGATGTGCAGCGCCTTCAGCCCGGCGAGCAATCGTTGGAGATGATTGTACAAACGAAAGATCTTCCCGTCATACACCCGCATCGTCTCAAAGACGCCATCGCCGTAGAGAAAGCCGCGATCAAAGATGGAGACAGTGGCCTCGGTTTCGGGCACAAACCGCCCGTTAACGTAGGCGTAGTTGGTCGATTGCATTGAGAATGCCTCGGGCCTTCGCGAGCGTTTCGTCGTATTCCGCGTCCGGCTCGCTGTCGGCCACGATGCCCCCGCCGGAATGGAAAGTCAATCGTCCACAGGCAGGGACGCCTGCGCCACCAGGTTGGTACACGACGGTGCGGATGGCAATATTGAGGTGGCTCAGCGCGTTGTACCCGAGAAATCCAATCGCGCCCGTGTACACGCCGCGCGCGTGCGGTTCCAGTTCATCGATGATTTCCATCGCGCGGATCTTCGGCGCGCCGGTGATCGAGCCGCCGGGGAAACACGCGCGCACGCAATCGATATGGCTCATCTTCTCCCGCAGAATTCCTTCGATGGTCGAGACGAGGTGATGCACCGTCGCGTACGTCTCCACGCGCACCATCTCGCTCACCTGCACGCTTCCGAATTCGCACACGCGCCCCAGATCGTTCCGCTCCAAATCCGTGATCATCACCAACTCCGCATTGTCTTTCGGCGACGCGAGCAATTCCGCGGCGCGCCGCTGGTCTTCCGCCGCCGTCTGGCCGCGCGGACGCGTGCCCTTGATCGGCCGCGTAACGACGTGGCGATCCCGGGTTTTCAAAAAGCACTCGGGGGACGTGGACAAGATTTGGGCGTCTCCGATATCGAGGTAGGCGCCGTACGGCGCCGGGTTGGACTCGCGCAAGGCCCGATACACTTCCACGGCCGGCGCATCCACATCGCACTGAAACCGCTGAGACAGGTTGACCTGATAAATATCGCCCGCGGCGATGTATTGCTTGGCGCGATGCACCGCGTCCCGATACGAGTCGCGCGTGAAATTGGAACTGAGTTTGAACTCGGAGCGACCAACCCTCTTGCGTTCCTTATGTTCGGCGCCGGTCTCCCGCCCGCGCCGAACATCGGCATTTGGAGCACCCACCTCCCATACTTCCTTCTTCGCGTGATCGAATGCCAGGAGATTGTCGTAGAAGCCGAACCAGCAATCGGGCAAACCGACGTCGTCCAAGGCTCGCGCCGGGAGTTTCTCCACGAAATTCTTGAGGCCGTATCCGAAATAACCGATTGCAGCGCCCAGAGGAAACCCGGCGTTGGACTCGCGGCGGCGGGCGGCAAGCTGGTCGGTCAACACGCCGAACGGATTGCCGTCAAAGGCTCGCATCCCATCTTCCGAAATGATCTCGACGCGCGGCCCCTTCGATCGCAGGACCACCGACGGTTCCGCAGCCAGGATTGACCAGCCCGTCGCACCCGCGACCGTATCCAGCCAAACGCAGTGGGGTCTCGCGGCAAATTCAGCAAATCGCTCGCTCGGTTCGGCCCAGGACAGCTTGCGGACGGCGCGGTCCCGATTCACTTGGTGAGTTCGATGTTCGCCCCGAGGCGCTTCAACAAACTCTCCAGCGCGGTCTTCCGCTGCTGCAATTGCTGGCGATACTCCAGGGACTTCGTATGATGGATTTCCGGATTGATGTCGCCGTAGGCATCCTGTACCAACCCGATCAACTGCTGCCTCTCCTGCTCCGAGAGATCCAGTGTCATGCCACACCTCCGCCGTTGGGTTCTTGTTTACCACCCTAATATACCTCGATTATGATGAACGCCAACCATGACCCAGCCTTCCCGCCCACCTGATCCAGCCCCCGGCGGCATGGGCGGCGCGACCCGCATGCACGACCCCAGCGAGGCAGCGCACGACCGCATGCGGCGGCGGCTGATGAATGCGGTGTTTGTTGCCCTGCTCCTCGTCACGCTCGCTCAATTTCATTGGGGCGATGCGCATGAATGCACCTGGCTCGGCGCCGCGCTGCTCATTGTGGCAGGAGTCCCGCTGGGACTGGGGGTGAAGATCTTCGAGTTGCGGTTCAAGATGGCGACCGCGGAACGCCGCGCCGTGCTGGGTGAGTTGCCGGCCCGCCGAAAACTGGAACTCGTGATCTACGGCCTGCTCGCCTGCGTCGTCCTCGCAGGCGAACCACACGCGGCTGTCTGGCCGCTGTGGGGCCTCTGGCTTTACGATTTCGTCACCTACTACCACGATCGACCCGAACGCATCCGCCATCTCTACGCTGTCACCAAAATCATCGACGAACTTCGGGGCTTCCCGTTGCCCTGGGCGTGGACGTTGCCCGCGCTGGCCTGGGAAATCTTCAGAATGACAAGAGCGCATTGATGCCGCGCTCGTCTTTGCTCGGCGAGATCACCGCGACGCTGAGCCGGTTGTTCCGAAACAGGTCCGACGCCGTCGCCTGTACCTCCTCCGGTGTTACCGCGGCGATCCGCTTCTCGACTTCCTCCGGCAACTGAATCGATCCATACGCCAGCAGATGCTCGCCAATCCACATCATGCGGTTGGCCGTGCTCTCCAGGCCCAGCCGCATCTGGCCGATTGCGTAATCTTTCGCGCGCTGCAGTTCCACCGCTGACGGCGGCTGTTTCGCAGCCTTCCGCAACTCGACCAGAATCAACGCCAGCGCGCGGTGCAATCGCTTCGTATCCAGCCCTGCGGAAATCAGCAGCGCGCCGGTGTCGGCGAAGTAGCTCGTCGAAGATTGGATGGAATACGCCAGGCCGTGCCGCTCGCGGATCACCTGGAACAACCGCGAACTCATGTTCTCGCCGAGGATCACGCTCAACACCTTGAGCGCGTAGCGGCGCGCATCGTGCCGCGAATACCCGCGCACGCCGATGGCCAGATGCGATTGCTCGCACGTCTTGGTGAAGAACCGCAGGCGCGGCGCCCGCTGCTGTTCGTGAACCGGGGCGAACGTCGGCGACTGGCCGTTGCGCGGCATGGTCAGCATCTGCTCCACGCGCGACACGAGGTCGTCGTGCCGACAATGTCCCGCCACGGCGACCACCGTGTTGGCCGACACGTACTTCTTCCGTTTGAAATCGAGCAGGGCGCGCCGATCCATCGCGTCGAGCGTTTTCGCCGTGCCCGTCAGCGAACGGCCCAGCGGATGCTCCGGCCACAGCGTCTCGGTCAGCAACTCGTGCACGTAGTGATCGGGCTGGTCGCGGTACATCAGCAGCTCTTCCTTGATCACGCCGCGTTCCTTGTTGATATCGGGGGCGGCGAACCGCGGATGCAGATACATGTCCGTCAGCACGTCGAGGAGCGTATCGAGATGCTCGTGGCTGGCCTTGGCGTAGTAGCAGGTCGTTTCCTCGCTCGTGAAGGCGTTCAGGTAGCCGCCGATGCCTTCTACGGTCTGGCTGATCTGTTTGGCGCTGCGCCGGGCCGTTCCCTTGAACAGCAGATGTTCGATGAAGTGCGACGCGCCGCTCAGCCGCGCCGGCTCGTAACGTCCGCCGACGCCGACCCAGACGCCGACGGAGACGCTTTCCATGTGCGCCATTTCCGCCGTCGCCACGCGCACGCCGCTCGGCAATTGCGTAATTTCAAACATGCGCTTCTCCGGCACAGTTGATTCCAGTCCCCAAACCGACAGCCAGCTTGCTCATTGCCCCCATTATCACCGCACCGGGCCGCCAGGTCAAACACTTGCGTCGGCCCGGGTGATTTGCGACACTCCCCCCGTCATGGCGCGCGACCGCATCGAGCTCGAGCAATTCGAATACAAGACCCTTGCACCCTACGCCCAGAAGGCCGCCGACTCGCGGGGTCGCGCATTCCCCGAGCCCAAACACGCCTTGCGGACGGATTTTCAGCGGGACCGCGACCGGATCATCCACAGCCGCGCGTTCCGCCGGCTCGAATACAAGACGCAGGTCTTCCTCAACGGCACGGGCGACCATCTCCGCACCCGGCTCACGCACACGATCGAGGTGGCCGGCGTCAGCCGCGGCATCGCCCGCGCGTTGCGCCTCAACGAGGATCTCGCCGAGAGCATCGCCCTGGCCCACGACCTCGGGCATCCGCCGTTCGGGCACGCGGGCGAAGAAATGCTCGACAAGCTGATGAAGGACCACGGCGGGTTCGAGCACAACCTGCAATCGCTGCGCGTCGTGACCGAACTCGAGGAGAAGTATCCCGCGTTCAACGGCCTGAATCTCACTTGGGAAACGCGTGAAGGCCTGGCGAAACATTACACGCAGTTCGACAAGCCCGCGCACCTCAAGGAATTTGATTTCCAGTCGTCCTCGCTCGAAGCCCAGATCGCCAATCTCGCCGACGAGGTGACCTATTACTCGCACGATATCGATGATGGCGTCGATTCGGGATTGATCACGCTCGATCAGCTCCGCGAGGTGGCGATCTGGCAGACCACGTTCGAGCGCGTCAGCCGCGAGCATCCGGGAATCGACCGCGCGCGGATGCGCGAATTCACCATCCGCGAACTCATCGAGCGCGAGGTGGGCGACGTCATTGCCACCAGCGACACGAACATCTCTGCCGCCAAAGTGACGAGCGCGGATGATGTGCGCCGCCGGAGCGGACCGCTGATCAGTTACAGCAAGGAACTCCAGCAGGCCAACAAGGAATTACGGGATTTCCTCTACACGAATCTCTACTTCAACCCGATCAAGCACATGCCCCACCAGCGCGCCGTCGAGGCCCTAAGCGAATTGTTCCGCGCCTACGCCGCCAACCCGCGTCTGATGGGCGAGAGCACGCAGCGCCGTCTCGGCGAGGTCGGCCTCCACCGCGCGATCTGCGATTACATCGCCGGCATGACCGACCGCTTCGCGCTTGAGGAATACCAGCGGATTTGCGGGCCGGCCAAATCGGCCTGAAACAGATAGCAATCGCGCGAGCGGCTGTTCCGTCGCGACCTCTGGCGTATCCCTTCCGCTGAACACTCTTGTCCCGCGCCGAACATTCGCGTCAAGACTTCCGCACCAAATTGTCGCTGCGCAAAACTTGCCGTTTTCGCTTCTTGTTTCACAATGTCCGCACCCGCCGACGCTTAGGCTGACGCTGGCTGCTCCATTTTTTCTGGCACGGCCCGCGCTAGTACCGCCGCTGCGCAAACGTGTTGGCCCTTCCAGCCGCGATTGTACGCGCAAGGTCGTGTCGCCGGACCGGACGCATCGGGGGCCAAGTGGATAGGGTGTTTGTCGGTTGATGGCGCAATGAGTTGCGACGCGCTGCTCACCGCGGGACGTGCCCGCAGTCGGAGCCGGCGCGAACAAACAGGAGGGAGATGCGATCATGAGCGACGTTCTGGTTCGTTGTACCCACGCTTCCATGCGGGGGTTTTGTGCCGTTGCACTGGCGGCGGCCCTAATTTTCACAATCACATCCGCAAATGCGGCGGTCACCTATAACGGCCGCGCCCCGGGCGATGATCCGGGCGAAACCAATTCCGCGACTGCCACCTTTGCGCTCTTGGTGTCGGGCAATACCACGGATCTCGTCGTTACTTTGACGGACACGGCCGCGTACAAGCCGAATGATTCGCAGGACATTCTCACGTCGGTGTTCTTCACGCTGGCGGGCGATCCGACACTCACCAAGGTGTCCGGCCTGCTTGGCGCCGGCTGTTGCGCGGTCGAGAGCGGCACCAACCTGACGATCACCAGCGGCATCATCGGCGGCTCGTGGGCGTACGCGGCCGGCTTGCGCGGCGCTCCGGACGGCGCCAACGAAGGCATCAGCGCGACCAGTTGTTCCCTGTTTGGTTCGTGGAACCTGTTCCCGGGCAGCAGACTCCCCGGGGATTGCAGCCCGCCGGACGGGGTCGCGGGCGGATTGACCTCTGCCGTGGACGATGGGAGCAAATATAACTGCGGCTTGTCGGGTCAGCCCTTCATCAAGGACAGTGCCGTGTTCACGCTGGGCAATGTTTCCGCAAACTTCAGCTTGTCCCAGATTTCAAACGTGGGGTTCGGTTACGGGACAATCCCCGATCAATTCATCAAGGCGATGCTGGTGCCCGAGCCGAGCGCCTGTGCCCTCGCCGGAGCCGGCTTGTTGCTCATGCTCCTGATCTCATACGCCAGGAAGACCTGCTTGCATAGACACTGATCGCCTTCCGCACTAGGCCGCCGGGATGGGTGAGCACTCCTCACCCTCCCGGCGTTTTGTTGCCCTGAGCTTGCGAAGTGCCTCGGCCGTTCAACGGCCAAGGTCCTGCGATTGCTTCGTTCTTGGCCGGCAGAACCTGGCCTGCGGAGCGAGTCACCCATTGGCCCGGCAACTCGCTTTCACATCAATCCCAGTTCCTTCAAGCTGACGAAATCCTGGTCGCGACCGGCGGTGTGGCGGCCGAGAACGATGTGGTCGAGAACGGAGATGTTGAGCAGCTCGCCGGCTTTGACGAGGCGCTTGGTCACCGTGATATCCTCGGAACTCGGCGTCGGATCGCCGCTCGGATGATTGTGCACGAGAATCATCGACGCGGCGGAGACGGCGATGGCGTCCTTGAACACCTCGCGGGGCTCGACGATGCTGGCGTTGAGCGATCCGCGCGAGATCGGCGCGCGTTTGATCAGCCCGTTCTTGGTGTTCAACAGCAGCACGTAAAACTCTTCGCGGTCCAGCAACCGCATCGCCTCGCGCATCACCCCTGCGGCATCTGCCGGAGAACTGATAATCTTCTGTTTGTCACGCGTGCCTTCGCTGAGCCGACGCGCCAGCTCGAATGCCGCCTTGAGTTGAATCGCCTTCGTCTCGCCCACGCCTTTGATATGCGCGATCTCTTCCACCGGCGCACGGGCCAGATTCTCCAGTGTTTGGAACTTTTGGAGAAGTTGCAGGGCCAGTTGGACCGCGGATGTGCCCTTCATCCCCGTGCGCAAGAGGATCGCGATCAATTCGGCGTCCATCAGTGCCGCCGCGCCGCGTTCCTTCAACCGCTCGCGCGGTCGATCGCCCTCGGGCATCTCGCGGATGAGATAGGTGGTCACGTTCGAGCCGCTAGCTGGTGCGACATTCGTTCGAGTTCATTTGCGTTCGTTCGCAGTCGATTTCTCGTTCAGCCGCTTGTGAAATTCGTCCCAAGGAAACTGCGAGCCCGGGCATTCGCTGAATTCGCCGATCACTTCCCCGTGCCCGAGGACATGGTCGTCGGGTATGTGAAACTGGTCCTGCAGGCCGTGGATCAGCAGCGCCAGCGAGTCGAGCTGTTTCGACGTGGGTTGATCGACCGAAAAATTCCCGACGAGGCAAATACCGATGCCGTGCTCGTTGATGTAGGCCTGACGGCAATGGCCCCCGTGCATCTGGCTGATCCAGCGCGGCCCCGTCTCGATGTATCCATCCGGTTTGCCGTCGGTGCCGTTGTCGATGACGAAATGGTAGGCCAGGCCGTTGATCATGCCCCGCGCGCGGTGCGCCGCGTCAAAGATCGCCGCCGACCCCACCCGCGTGGCGCTGTGATGGATGATGATCCACTCCCAGTCGCGAATCGGCGCCGGGCTGTCCGCCGCCAGCGGCTCGAGCATCAAACACAGCACCGCCAGAACGAGCAGAATCGGTCTTCCCGTAGTGATCTTCACTTGCGCTTCTTCTCCTTCACCACATACGGCGTCAATTCGCCCGCCAACACCTTCGGGATCTGAGCCCGCAATAGGACGTTGCCGTCTTTCATCTCGCGCGCCGTGACGTAGCCGCTGCGGTATACCAACGCGATCGCCTTCGCGCGGTCATGCGGAATCGACAGTGTCACGTTCACGCGGCGGTCGGTCAACCGATTGGCAATCTCGTCCATCAGTTCGTTAAAGTTCGTGCGATCCGTTGCCGAAATCGGCACCGCGTGATCGAATTCGCGCTGGAACTTCTCCAACACCGTTGCGCCGTCGGGAAGTTTGTCGATCTTGTTCAGCACGACCACGGTGGGCTTGCCCCAGGCGTCGATTTCCTTCAAGACGATCTCGACGGCTTTGATTTGTTCCTGCGCCTGCGGATGGCTCACGTCCACCACATGCAACAACAAATCGGCCTCCACGACCTCTTCCAGCGTGGCCTTGAACGATTCGACGAGATGATGCGGCAGCTTGCGCAGGAATCCGACCGTGTCGGACAACAGAATGTTCTGGTTGTTCGGCATCCGCAGTTTGCGCGTCGTCGGATCGAGTGTGGCGAACAATTTATCCTCAGCCAGCACGTTCGCGCCCGTGAGCGCGTTCATCAACGTGCTCTTGCCCGAATTCGTGTAGCCGATGATCGCCACCTGCGGCCAGTGCAGCCGCTGGCGGCCGCTACGTTCCACGCGGCGGTTCTTGCGGACCTCTTCCAGGTCGCGTTCGAGACGATGAATCTTCTCCTGCACGCGGCGACGATCAACTTCGAGCTGTTGTTCGCCAGGACCGCGCGAGCCAACCCCGCCGCGTTGACGAGACAAGTGCGTCCACAACCCCGCCAAGCGAGGCAGCATGTACTGCAACTGTGCCAGCTCGACCTGGATCTTGCCCTCGCGCGTGCGCGCCCGCTGCGCAAAGATGTCGAGGATCAACTCGGTGCGGTCGATCACCTTGACGTTCAGGCCGAGAATCTCGCTGAGGTTGCGGCCCTGGGCGGGCGACAGGTCATCGTCGAAAATCACCATGTTGGCGCCAGTATCACCGCAGCGCGCGGCCAGTTCCTCGACTTTGCCGCTGCCGATAAACGTCGCGGCAGTCGCCGTGTCGCGTTTCTGGCTGATGAGATCGATCACTTCGGCGCCGGCGGTCTGGGCCAGCTCGCGAAGTTCTTCCAGCGAATCTTTGACGGCCCACTTGTCGTGGCCGGGTCTTTCCAATCCAATGAGGAACGCTCGCTCGCGGAGCGGCTCCTGCGTGTCATGCATCTTCAACGTGTCGAACTTTTCTCCCTGATTGAAATATGTCGCGGACGCGGCGTGCCGTTTCGGTAGGCTGTTCTTCGCGCCCGATCTCCAGCCATTGTAGTCCAGGCTCGCGCCGAAACCAAGTTAATTGTCGCTTGGCGAGCTGCCGGGTGCGCGTTTTGATCAGCGCTACCGCCTTGTCCAGGGGAAGTTCGCCGTGAAGATGCGCGACCAACTCGCGGTAACCAGCTGCTTGAAGCGCCGTGAGATTCTCTTCCAGCCCCTGCCCCATCAACCGTCGCACTTCATCCACCCAGCCTGCCCGGATCTGCTCGTCGATCCGCCGTTCGATCCGCGCGAGTAGATCAGCACGCTCTCGCGTCAGGCACACTGCCACCGCCTCACCCTGACCCTCTCCCCCGGTTGGGGGCGAGGGGATTCTCCTCTCCCCTTGGGGAAGAGGACCACGCTGAGGGGATTTCCACTCTTTCTGCAATTCGCTGATCGGCTTGCCGGTTTCGTGAAACACTTCCAAGGCGCGCACTAGCCGGCGCGGATTGTGTCGGTCGATGCGTTTGGCCGTCTGCGGGTCCAAGCGCTGCAATTCCTCGAACAATTGCGGCGCGGTCATGGCTTCCAGTCGGGCGCGGAGTTGTTCGTTCCGCGATGGCCCTTCGAACAATCCGTGCCGCAACGCCCGCACGTACAATCCCGTGCCGCCGACGATCAGGGCGGTTTTCCCTCGCGAGTGAATGTCCGCGATGGCCTTGTTCGCGAGATCGACAAACCGTTTCGCATCGAAAACCTCGCTCACCTCGCAAACGTTGATGAGATGGTGCGGCACAAGAGCGCCTTCCGCCGCAGTCGGCTTGGCCGTGCCGATGTCCATGCCGCGGTAAACCTCCATTGAATCCGCCGACACAATTTCGCCGTTCAGCCGGCGGGCCAACTCCAGCGCCACCGCGGTCTTGCCCACGGCGGTCGGGCCCACGAGGAACAGGGTTTGCATTCGGCCCATATTATCATCTGGCGCTTCGACGACAACGTCATGATTCACGTTCGGAGGGAAAAACATGGTCGACAGATGCCGCAATTTCGGCGAGAGTCGGCGCGTGACCACAAGGAGGTGGAAACAAGTCCGCGCTTGGTTTCTGGCGACGGTCGTATTGTGCCCGGCGCTTCCCGTATTCGGCGCCACTCTGTTCGTCACCAATCAGTATCCAACCATCCAAGCGGCGATCAACGCCGCCAACCCGAATGACACAATCCAGGTACAGGCCGGCACCTACCGCGAGGTCCTGACGATCGTGCAGCCGGTGCGGATCGTCGGCTCGGGCTCGACGAATTGCATCGTGCACCACACCAACGATGTGCTGGTGACGATCACCTCGGCGGGCACGGCGGAATTGGACGGGCTGCAATTTACCGGCGGCGATCCGATTTATGGCGGCGGTTTTTCGCCCTCGGTGTCGGAAGGGATCGTGGCTTCCAACACGACGTTGACGCTCAACGACGTGACGATGAACATGACCCGCAACTTCTCCGTGACGGTAATGGGCGGCGCACTGTATGCCACGAATGTCGCGCTCTATACGGCGGACGTCCTCGAACAATGGGACGTCGGGTTCCAACTGAACAGTTGCCTCGCGCGCTTTTATCACCTCATGCAACAATCCGGCCAGATCGACCACACCATCAACATCAACAATCCCCCGGCGACGTTTTCGGACGTGCGCGTGGAGAACTCGACCATCGCGGCGTCGCTCTTGGATTGGGGAGAATGCGTGCGCACGTACGTGTATAGCTCGGTGCTGATCAGTAATTGCTATTTCTACCGAGCGCCGGGCGGTGAGGCGCCAAGCAGCAGCGGGAACCAGGCGATTGGCATCAATGGCTACTCCAACACCGTCATCGTGACGGACAACCAGATCGACAATCTCCCGACCGGCATCCGGTTCTATGGTTCCATTCCCAACAGTGACACCATCCGCGTCGACCACAACCAGATCATCAACTCGCTGAGCAACGGCGTCCTGTCGGTCTCGGCATCCTACGCGGGGATCGACCTCGGCGGCGGCGGCTCCGGGTCAGTCGGACAGAACTACTTCCACAATCCGGGCGCGCGGGACGTGGAGTTGTCCGGTTCGTCCGGGAACATCTCCGCCATATCGAATTGCTGGACGACGGCGAATCCGGACGACAGCATCATCGATCAACTCGACAACGCTGCCCTGGGACGCGTTTCGTACAATCCGACGTATTGCACAATCACAAATCTCGTCTGCTCGCTGACGCCCGTGCTCGCCACCAATTTCGTGGGATCGTTGGACAGTGTCACCGCCTCGGTTACGGCCAATGGCGCGGCAGGAGCGGGCATCCCCGTTGATTTCAGCGTGATCTCCGGGCCCAACATCGGCCAGGGAAGCAACACAACCACGTCGACAAACGGTCAAGCCGCGTTCCTCTACACGAGCAGTACTTCGACCGGTACCGACGTCATCGAGGCCATCGCTGTTGACGGGAATCTCTCCTGGACAGGCACGGCGACAAAGGTTTGGATTCGCCCGCCGAACCAACCACCTGTTGCCCGTTGCCAAAACGTGACGACGAACGCCAACGGTTCCTGCGTCCAGGACGTTTCTGCTGCCGCCGCCGATAACGGGTCATATGATCCCGACGGCACGATTGCCAGTATGACCCTGAGCCCGGCCGGGCCGTACCCCATCGGCGCCACCACGGTCACGCTCACGGTCACGGACAACAACGGGGCCACCAATTCCTGCCAGGCAACCATCACGGTGCTCGACCAGACGCCCCCGACAATCTCCTGCCAAGGGGACATCGTCACGAACATTCCGTCCGGCCAGTCGCACGCGACTGTGTTTTTCGGCGCGCCGACGGCCAGCGACAACTGCAGCGCCGTGGTCACGAATTGCGCGCCCGTGTCCGGCAGCGCATTCGCGCCCGGCACCAACCTCATTACGTGCACGGCAATCGACGCCTCGGCCAACACGAACACGTGCACCTTCCACGTGATCGTCCAGAACCTGCCCGCGCCGAACCAGCCGCCCGTGGCGTTGTGCAGCAACATCGTGGTCATCACCGACGCGAATTGCCAGGCGGACGTGTCGGCGCTCGCGGTGGATGCCGGCTCGTCCGACAGCGACGGCACCATCGCCAGCCGGTCGTTGACCCCGCCCGGACCGTTCGGTGTCGGCACCAATGCCGTCACCCTGACCGTCGTGGACAACGGCGGCGCCTCCAATTCCTGCGCCGCGCAGATCATCGTCGTGGACAACACGCCGCCGTCCGTGGGCCCGTGCTCGGACATCGTGACCAACCTGGCGCCCGGGCTTATGAACGCGGTTGTGAATTTCAGTCTGCCTACCGCCAGTGACAATTGCGGCGTCGCGACCAATTACTGCGCCCCGTCTTCCGGTTCGGTATTTCCCGTCGGCACGAACATCGTGCAGTTCATCGCCGCAGACACGTCGGGCAACACGAGCACCTGCGCCTTCCACGTCGTTCTGGTGGCGACGCCGCTGCCCACGCATGATCTCGCCGTGCTGAGCGTCGTCGCACCCAAGACGGTCACGCTGACGGCACGCACGCCGAGTTCGACCAAGCCCGTCAGGATTACGATCGAGAACCTCGGCACCAACACCGAACACTTTGCCGATTTGGGAACGCTCACCAACGTCGTGGTCCTTGCCATGGAATCGTTGGGGGCCTGTCCCGTGCCCGCGATCGCGGTGGTTCCTCCCCGCAAGGGCTTCCCCGTCGTACTGGCCCCGAAGAAGAAATTGACGCTGGCGTACAATGTGACCTACGACTGCGCCAACGATGACGCGCGGGGATCGGACCACGAGGATTTCCGCTACACGGTCACGATTAATTCCGCCGCGCTCGACGGTCACGGCGACACGGAACCGTCGGACAACACGTGCCCGCGGCCGCCGAATCCGGCCATCCATGACAAGGGCTGCGGCGGAAGAGACACTGCCACCAAACAACTGGGCGCCGATATTCTTACCGACGTGGTTGTCCGGTAGCCGAGGCTCGCAACGATGACCGGGCAACCTTCGCCGACCACGACGTTCAACGTGCGCGTCACCCCGCGGGCCAGGCAAAACAAGGTGCAGCGGCAGGCGGACGGGTCACTGAAAGTGTATGTCACGGCTCCCCCCGAAGACGGGCGGGCGAACGAGGCGGTCGTGGAGACCATCGCGGAATGGCTGGGAGTGAAACGCCGGGACGTCGAGATCGTCCACGGCGCGACCAGCCGGAACAAAATCGTCCGCGTGGCGGGGGCCGTGGATCCGCCGGTGTAATCCGGCGCGCATCGTGACACTGTCACCGTAGTGGCGCGGGCGTCCCGCCCGTGGTCCTGAAAGGCTGCAGCAAGGCGGGCGAGACGCCCGCCCCACTATCGCGGCACCTTATTTGGTGGCGGTGCCGAGATGCGCCCAACCGCTTGTAACCCGCGGTTTTTTGTTGATTTCTGGCGGTTTCTCACTATTCTCCCGCATTGGGGAACCCTTCGTGAAGAGGTGTGGTAGTTACCGTGGAGTCTTACGCACGGGCCTGTTGGTCTGTACGTTCACGGTGTTCTCTGTGCCCGCGTTTTCCGCCGAGACGAGTCAATCCACGAACAGCGCCGCGCGCGTCCGCGATGACCGTGCCGCCGCGCTCAATTTCGCCCTCCAAGCGATGCAACAGCTCCAGACCCAGCAGCGGGCCACGTTGCAGGCGGTGGAAGAGGCGCGCCAACAATCCCAGGCCGCGACGCAACGGATCGAATCGTTACGCCGCGCGGTGTTCGCCCTGGCCGCCGTGATGACCGTCGCCGCCATCGGCGCGGCGTTCTATGTGTCGTCGTTGCAGAGCAAGCTCCGCGAACAGGGACAAGTGCCCGGAGCCTTCAAGTGTCCGTATCCCGTAGCGACCCGGGTGCCGGACGCCGCGTTGCACGTGGGCGCGTTGCTCGCTCGCGGCCAGGCCTTGCTCGAACAGCGGCAGCCGATGGACGCGCTCGCCTGTTTCGAGCAGGCCATCGCCCTCAACGGGCACACACCCGATGCGTACATCAAGAAGGGTGCGGCGCTCGAACGTCTCGGACGCCTCGAGGAGGCGCTGGCCAGTTACGAGCACGCGCTCGGGATCGACGATTCCCATGCCGATGCGTATATCGGCAAGGGCAATGTGCTCAATCGCCTCGAACGCTACCAGGAAGCACTGACGTGTTTCGAACGAGCCGCGCACCATCAGCATCACCTTCACCCCTTGCCGCACACCGCGTCCGCCTCGGCGTGACGGGGTGCATCTTGCCACTGTCACCGTAGTGGCGCGGGCGTCCCGCCCGTGGTCCTGAAAGGCTGCAGCAAGGCGGGCGAGACGCCCGCCCCACTATCGGCGGCACCTTATTTGGTGGCGGTGCCGAGATGCGTCCGGCGTGACGGGTCAGGGATGTTTCGGCTTGAGACCGAGTCGACGTAACGCTAGTTTCGTCCATCCAAAACATGGGAAGGCCAAGACAAGTTCTACTCATCGTCAGCTTCGTCGCATTCTCTTGGCTCGCCATGCAAGTGGTCCACGAATCCGGTCACGTGATGGGGGCGTGGGCGACCGGCGGCCACGTGCAGAAGATCGTGCTAAGGCCTCTCGTCTTTTCCCGAACTGATTTGACCCGCAATCCTCATCCGCTGTTTGTCGTCTGGGCGGGACCGATTGTCGGTTGTCTTCTGCCGCTGACGGCATTCGCGATAGCCAATGCCGCCAAATTTCCCGGGTTGTCCCTGTTTCGGTTCTTCGCGGGGTTCTGCCTGATGGCCAACGGAGTTTATATTGCGGCCGGTTCGCTTCTGAGCGGAGCGGATCCCGGTGATATGATGCGGGACGGATCGCCGCAGTGGTTGCTGATTCTTTTCGGGCTGATTACCGTCCCCGCTGGATTGTTTATGTGGCACGGCCAGGGGATATATTTCGGATTGGCGGGCAGCCACGGCAAGGTTAACCTCGCGGCGACCATCACGTCTCTCGTATTGCTGATTTCGTTGATAGTTCTGGAACTCATTTACGGCGGCGGGTAACACATCTACGGTTGACGGAGCGAAACATGACCTCCATTTGTGTCTATTGTGGTTCGAGCCCGGGGAAGGACCCGTCATTTGCGCAGGCGGCGCGGGAGCTGGGCGCGCTGCTGGCGAAGCGCGGGCACACACTCGTGTATGGCGGCGGGAATGTCGGGCTGATGGGCGTGGTCGCGGATGCGGTGCTGGCGGCGGGCGGACGGGTCGTGGGCGTGATTCCCGACAATCTGGTTCGTCGCGAGGTGGGCCACACCGGGTTGACCGAACAGCACGTGGTAACGTCGATGCACGACCGCAAAGCCAAGATGGCGGCGCTGGGGGACGGATTTCTGGCGCTGCCCGGTGGCGTGGGGACGCTGGAGGAGATCGTGGAGGTGTTCGTGTGGATGCAGCTCGGATTGCACGGCAAACCCTGCGCGCTGCTGAACGTGAACGGCTACTACGATCCGCTGGTGAAATACCTGGAGCACATGGTCGAGTCGCGATTCTTGTGGCCCGAGCAACTGTCGCAATTGATCGTGGCGCGCGAGCCGGCGGAGGCGTTGGATCGGATGGCGAGTTTTGTGCCGAAGTCGATGGAGAAATGGCTGGATCGGAAGGCCATTCCCATACCGGAAGCGTAAGACGTTGCGGGAGACAGTCCCGATGCAGATAAGCCGGTTAAAACTTGCGAATCAGATTGCAGGCAACCTGCTGGCGGCAGGTCTGGCATTGGTGTTCCTCGTTCTTCCGGGGATGACGGTGATACGCGACATTGCCGACCCCGCGATGCGGCGGCCGGGAATTCCGTCGAAGGCCTGGCGGATGCATCGGTACCTGACGCCGCGAATCGAGCGTTGGGCGCGGGACCGCATCGCGTCCAAACGGGCGGCACATCTGGATCTCTACGACGTACCCAGCACCGAGTGGCCGATGTTTACGTGCGTGTTTTACCTGCGGTCGACCGCAGCGCTCCAGGCGGCATGGGAAAAAGACCATCGATTGTCACGCCAGTCGCCGCTGTCGTACTCGCGGGACACAGTCGAGGCGGCGAAAGACCTGATTCTCGACCCGATCCATCACACATGGGTGAAGCAGCACTGGGGAGAAGACTATCTGCACACGCAGAACGTGTTCTTCCGTTCGCTGGTCATTTCGGGAATCACGAGCTACGAGAAGCTCGATGGGCGCGGTCAGTACCGGCCGCTGCTGCGGGACCAAGTGGACTCGCTGGCGGCGGAGTTGGACCGCTCGAAGCTCGGCGTGCTGGAGGATTACCCGTCGGAATGTTACCCGATCGACGTGTTAGCGGCGATTGCATGGATCAAGGAGGCGGACCAACTACTCGGGATCGACCGCTCGGCATTTTACGCGAGAGCCATTCGTGGATTTCAGGGTGCGATGCTCGATCCGCGCGGGCTGGTCCCCTACTCCGTCGATTACATGAGCGGGCATCAGGACGAACCGTCGCGGGGCATTGGCAATTCGCACGTCCTGATCTCCGCGCCGGACCTGTGGCCCGACCAGGCCAAGCGCTGGTATGACCTGTATGAAGAACATTTCTGGCAGGAACGCTGGTGGGCGGCGGGTTTCCGCGAGTATCCGAAGGACGTGACGGAGCATCGCTGGTACGACGTGGATTCGGGACCGATTGTGGACGGCTTCAGCATTTCGGGGAATGCGTTTGCGGTCGCGGCAACGCGGCGGAATGGCCGGTTCGACCACGCATTTACGATCAGCGCGCAAGTGCTCACGGCGTGCTGGCCGTTGCCGAACGGAATGCAACTCGGGCCGCGCGCTATTTCCCGTTTTGCCGGTGACCACGCGCCCTATCTCGGCGAATCAGGGATCATGTACTTTCTGACGCAGAATCCGAAGGACGGCACGCCCGTGGTGACGGGTGGACACTTGGTCGGCTCGGTCTACCTGGGGCTGCTGTTCTACCTCGGCGTCGGTGGCCTGATCGTGTGGAGCAGCGTGCGGAGTTTGCGAAAGGTCTTCCGTAAGCGACCGTCTCAACCCGCCTCCGGATCATAGTAAAGCCGGGCTGGCCATCGCTCAAACCCGTCCGACCGGTGGAAGGGAGAATTCCACCGGTCGATTCACAGCAGCCTACAACAGACAGGGTCGAGACAGCCGCCTGATCAGGACGGGGTACTGCTGAATGTGTTGGCGATGCACGCGGCGACCCTACGCCGTATGGTAAGAGGAGTGGGCGCGGGGTTTGTTCCGGGGGACTGCCAATAAATTACGAAGTCGGCAACGGCGAGGAAGAATCTGATTCAGCGGCAGGCTTCGCGATCTTCTCGCGACACACTTGAGTCAATCCGAACACATCCTTCACGTCCTTGTACGCCTGTTCGTCCAGCGCGACGCGGACCTGGTTCCGTTCCTTCCAGACTGCATAGACGGACGCGATCCGGTCTCGATGGGGACCGACAAGAATGCGGACCCGATCGCCCTCGCGGAAGGGAGCGCCATTGATTTTGCTGCCGATGACATGAACGAACGGACAGAGAAGCACGCCTCCGAAAATCATCCCGAGAGGCACGGCGGCAAGAGTCGCCAGGACAAAGACAAATATGTCCATGGCAGACGGCGCCGTCAAAAGCGCCGGCGCAGAAGGAGCCCAGAAGAGAGCCAGGAAGGCTGCGATCGAGCACCATCCAGTGAGCTTCAAGCTATGAGCGACAATGTAGTGGATTCGCGATGCGCGGACAGGGGATTTGCGACATTGATCCGCTTCGGGGAATTTGGGTTTCCCGGGTAGGTGTACAACAGGGAGCAGGCGCAAATGCGGGCCGCGGGTCTTTGTCTCCCACCAGGCAAAGACCTCGGGCAGGAGACTCAGGAGCGAATCCACAAGCTGGTCGGGATTCTCGTTCTGTCGCGAGGAGAAAATCCGTTGCCAGATGGGTCGATGGGTGCGAAAGCTGATGGCTCCGTCGCCGGGTCTGAGCGATCCGCGAAGCAGCTCGACGTTGCCGGGCAGGACGTCTTCGGCCGAGACATGGTCGCCATGATAGTTGATGCCTGCCAGAGGCGCTTCGGCAAATTGTATAATGAACCGCGGGTGACGACGATACACCCATAGAACGGTCAGAATTTGCATGACCGCATCTGTCTTACGCCGAAAACAGATCATTTTCGGTTCCTGACGCTCATCGCGGACGAACCCAAGGGATTCCAAATGAGGGAAGAAACGAGCGCTCAGGGCAGCCTTGAAAGGCGCCGCTCGCTTCATTGTCGTTAAGCCAGTCTTCATTGCCGCTGGCCCCGTCTCGCGCACACAGAAAGCCTAGGCTCGCAGCTAATGCATGTCAACCGGAATGGGACCGTAACAAGGGAGTGCGGGGCGCAGGTTTGTTCCCGGTGTGATCAGCAATTCAATGTGTGAGCGTTGGTGCCGTGAGCGAACTTTTCCACTCAACCGGCTGAGTCGCGCTCGTCCCGGGCCAGGAGATTGTCCCGCAGGTTCTCGAATCGCTCTTGAGACAGCGTGCCTTGCTCTTTCATTTTTTCGAGGACCGCAATCTCTTCCGCAAGCGTAAGCTTTGACGACGTAATTGAGAGGTCGCGGAATGTGAATTTCCGGCAAACATACACGACGGCGACCAACGTGGCGGAGGCATTCCAGCCCACGTGCGCGCACGCAGTGCAGGAGAGTTGGCCGAGCAACGATATCGTGCACAACTGTGCCGCGAGCCGAAGGGTGGAGAGGAGCTTTAGAAATGCGTAGAGAAACGAAATGAGCGGGCGCTCAGCAAGCAGAAGAAATAGTGTCGCCACGGGAAGAAGCATGTAGAAAAAAACTCCCCAAAGGACCCTGATCTGAAACAAGCCGAGGCGGAAGTCGTTGCTTGGAAGCTGGTAGGTGTACCAGAACACCCGAGCTTCGATGGCAGCATCAATCAGGAGTGTGAGAATGAAAAGTCGATACGCGAAGCTTGGTTCTTCGTCGCGCTCTCGTAATGTCAGAGGCATGGTTCCCAGCCTGGCTCGATGCGCGCTTATAGCATGTTCCGAGGTTTCGGACAAGCATGAGGGAAACGGCTGAGATCCTTCGCTTGCGCTCAGGATGACAGACACAGCAGGGACGGAGGCGGAAGAAACAGGCGGGACGCCCGTTCAACCGAAAGCGGGCGGGACGCCCGCGGCACTATTCCTCGTCGGACTTGAGTTTGGCGAGGACGGAGAAATCTTCGAGGGTGGTGGTGTCGCCTTTCACGTCGCCGCCGGCGGCGATTTCCTTGAGGAGTCGGCGCATGATTTTTCCCGAGCGGGTTTTGGGCAGCGAATCGGTGAAGCGGATGTCGTCGGGCTTGGCCAGCGAACCGATTTGTGTCGCGACGTGGGCGCGGAGTTCCTCCTTCAACTCGGGCGTGGCGTTGACGCCGCTGCGCGGGGTGACGAACGCGACGAGGGCCTGGCCTTTCAGGTCGTCGGGGCGACCGACCACGGCGGCTTCGGCGACCTTCGGGTGCGACACGAGCGCGCTCTCGACCTCGGCGGTGCCGATGCGGTGGCCGGCGACGTTGAGCACGTCATCGATGCGGCCGACGATCCAGAAATAGCCGTCCTTGTCGCGGCGGCAGCCGTCGCCGGTGAAATAGACGTGGGGGATTTCGCTCCAGTACTGGCGTTTGAAACGGTCGGGGTCGCCCCAGATCGTGCGGAGCATCGACGGCCACGGCCGGCGGATGACCAGGTAGCCGCCGACGTTGGGCGGAAGCACCTGCCCTTCGCGGTTGACGACCGCGGCATCGACGCCGAAGAACGGGAGCGTGCCGCTGCCGGGCTTGGTGGGGATCGCGCCCGGGAGCGGGGTGATCATGATCGAGCCGGTTTCGGTCTGCCACCACGTATCGACGATCGGGCAGCGTTTGTGGCCGATGACGGTGTAATACCACATCCAGGCCTCGGGATTGATCGGTTCGCCGACGGTGCCGAGGAGGCGAAGGGAATTGAGGCTGTGCTTGTTCGGCCATTGATCGCCCCAGCGCATGAACGCGCGGATGGCGGTGGGCGCGGTGTAGAGGATCGTGACCTTGTACTTGTCGATGATGCGCCAGAAACGGTCGGGCTCGGGCCAGTTCGGCGCGCCTTCGTACATGAGCGTGGTGGCGCCGTTGGCCAGCGCGCCGTAGACGGAGTAACTGTGCCCGGTGACCCAGCCGATGTCGGCAGTGCACCAAAACGTGTCCTGCTCTTTCAGGTCGAAAACGTATTTGGTGGTCAGGTAGACGCCGAGCAGATAGCCGGCGGTCGAATGAAGGACGCCCTTGGGTTTGCCGGTGCTGCCGCTGGTGTAGAGGATGAACAGCGGATGCTCGCTGTCGAGTTTTTCGGCCGGACAATTCGCGTCGACGCGCTCCAATTCCTGATGCCACCAGACATCGCGGCCGTCCTGCATCGCGATTTCCGAGCCGGTGCGACGGAGGACAATGACGCGAGTGATCGAAGGAGATTGTTGCAGGGCGTCGTCGACGTTCTTCTTCAACGCCACGACCGCGCCCCGGCGATAACCGCCATCGGCGGTGATGACCATTTTCGCGCCGCTGTCGTGGATGCGGTCGATGAGCGCCTGAGCACTGAACCCGCCGAATACAACCGAGTGGGTCGCGCCGATGCGGGCGCAGGCGAGCATGGCGATGGCGGCCTCGGGGACCATGGGCATGTAGATGATGACGCGGTCGCCCTTGGCGAGGCCGTTGCGTTTGAGCACGTTGGCGAACCGGCACGTCTCGCGATGCAAATCGGTGTAGGTGAGGACGCGTTGATCGCCCGGCTCGCCTTCCCAGATGATCGCGGCCTTGTTGCGTCGCGGCCCATCCAAATGGCGGTCGAGGCAGTTGTCGGAGAGATTGATTTGTCCGCCGATGAACCATTTGGCGAACGGCTCGTTCCACTCGACGAGTTTTTTCCACGGTTTGAACCAGTGAAGCTCCTTCGCCATGCGCGGCCAGAATCTGGCGGGGGACTTGATCGACTCGGCGTAGAGCTTGCGGTACTGCGCGAGCGATTTGATGTGGGCTTGTTTGACGAAGGCGGCAGAGGGTTTGAATTTGCGGCCTTCCTTCTGCAACGAAACGATATCCGTGCCAGCCATGAGAGCGCGCTCCTGTCCGAGATTCCCGATTACTGTGCAAGATAGCCGGCGGGAACGCCAGGGTCAACCGCGAACTCGGGGAATCCAGCGACGGACACGGCGGCGGTAGGCGTCGTAGGATTCGCCAAAGCGCCGATGCAGCCCGGGCTCTTCGTAGAAAACCACGAAGCAGTGGGCCGCGGCAAAGAAGATGGCGGTGTAGATCAGCAGGGCGAGCGACGCGAACAGTGCGGCTTCACCGAGCAGGATCAACGCCACGGCGACGTACATGGGATTGCGGACGTGTCGATACGGGCCGCGCGCGACCAGTTGGGTCGGCGGATCGATAGGGGCGGGCGTCCCCTGGCCGATGACGATGAAATCCCAGACGCACCACGCGAGGATGATTACGCCAATGAGGAGCGGCAGCAGACCGGCATGGCGCCATGGAGTCGAGTGGCTGAATTGCGCGGCGCGGTTGCGGCCGGCGATGAGCCAGGGAATCAGGACGGTGACGGTCCCTGGCACCAGCAATACGAACAGGATGTTTCGGATGGCGAGCATGACTGAACGCCGCATGAAGCCGCTGGCGGGTTACGCCTGGTGCTGCGGGGGCGGCGTTTCGTTCCGGGCATCCGGGCAGGTGTTGCAGCGGAGCACTTCGCAGCCGGTGGCGAAAGCCAACGTAATTGCGGCGAGCAGCAAGAGCGGCAGCGACCTGGAGCGACTCATGATTGGCGAAGCTACTCCCGCGCCGGCGATGCCGCAAGCGGAAAGGCGAGAGTCTTGAAGTAGTGCGGAGATCCGTCCCGTCTCGCTGCCATCGCCAGTGTGGTTCTCACGACGAAGCTACGAAGCAAGGAGCACCGGCGACGAAGGCGCGTCACGGACTCAGCACAACTTGTCGGCCGTTCTTGTCCTTCAGCGCGCACGGCAAAGTCGTGAGCCACCGTACGTGGCCGTCACTGAAACCGACATTGCCGCCTTTGCCTCCGTGGTTCCCATCGGCCGGCCACGTGCTGCCGTTTGTGGTCGAGTAGATCCGGTCGAGAATCACCGGTGAATCCGACGTGTCCTGCCATTTCAGGTTTGGCACGTACGAGTAGCTGATATTCAACGTCGTCAGCTTGTTGAAGTCTGCTTCGGCCCGCGCGCCCGGGCGGTGATCGTCAGGGCAGTAAAACATCATCGCTTTCGGAAACACGTTACTCAAGAGCTTCATACTCCCCACGAGAGTCGGATTGGTCGAATCCATGGGCAGCCTGCCTTGATTATCGTCTGCGTACAGGGTCATCGCGACGAGTATCTGCTTCTCGCTGTTCAGGCAAACCGCACGTAGAGCCAGTTGCGAAGGCGGGCCGTGGTGTGGGAAAATACAGAGCAGAACAACGCCGCAAGCCAAGAGAAATCCGATAATCGACGGCAGCAGCGGACGCTCTTGACGGACAATACCCATGACCCCAAGAATGGCGCTCATCACCACCGCCACGCCGATTATTCCAAACGCGACGACCTCACAGATCTGCCCTTTTCTCGTGCCCGAGCTCAAATACAAGAGAGCAAATGCAAGTCCGAGACCACCGAGAAAGCACAGGGTGGAAAGAGGACCGAGCCTTGCCTTCGGTCGGCCTTTCGTATTGGAGCCGGCGTCATTCATAGTGTGCGCTCTCCCCCCAGCCAGCATCACCGCAACTGCTCTGGTGGGAATTCTAGGCCGTCACCTCGCGGGCGTCAATTGCTTCCGATGAAGCTCACGGTGAGCCGATGGCGGAGAAAATAAGAGGGCGACTGGAAAGCTCCAGTCGCCCACGAACCTACGGATTCAGTTTTAGAACGTCAGGCTTTCGGCGCTCGTCGGCGGCGACGGGCAAACGCGAGCGGCGCGAGGAGCAGTCCGCCGAGCGCGGCGAACTGGAACGCGGCCGGCTCGGGAACCGGGATCACCTCTTCCGTAAACGCGAAGTGCGAGGCACCGGAGAACGACAACTGGTATTGGAACGCAATATCATTGCCGGGCGTGACCGGGGTGCCGTCGACGAGGGTGAAGCTCGCCTCATATTCGCCGGTGTAGGGCCCGCTGGGAAGTGGAGATGATGGCTCGGTGGTGCTGGCCACGGTCCAATCACCGGGGATCAGCGGAGTGACATTGGCCAGCGTAAACGTGTTGCTCATGTAGACGTTGACGATGTAGGACGTCCACGCGAAGTTGGTGTCGTTCTCGATGTCATTGGCGAGAGTGAGAGTCGGATCCTCCGGGCCGGTGGTGTCCACGGTGCCCACCATGTGTGCCGGCCCCCAGTATTGATCGCCCGTCATGCTCAAGGCATCGGTGGCTGGATTCCAAGTCGCGTTAGAGCAAACGATGGCGCCATCATAATCGTCCCACCACCAAGCGTTGGTGATCGAGGCGCGGCTCGTGGAAGAGAAAGCAAGAACAACAGAAACTGCGAACACCCCTATCAAAACCTTCATACCATATCCCCTCCCCCTGTACCAGGGGGCTTCCCAAACGGGGTACTCGCTACGTGGCGATTGCTAGCACTTTGGCATTCCGGAGTCAAGGCTGGAATTGCGATGAAACAGTGACCGATGGTGCGACGGAGGGGGTGGCGTGGTTTCGGGTCGGGCAGCAACGGTCATATTCATTGGACTGCAACGGCTTACGAAATGCCATTCGCCGCATGATTGGTCTGGTTGGTGCTCTATGGGGTGGGCGAGGCGTTGGGGATGTCGTTGTAGAGGGACATCGATTAGATGAGAACAGTTGCGGGAGTAGTCGCCGCAGTGGCTATGGCAGTCACCGGCACGGTCGCAGGCGATCAGACCTACACGGTCTCGGGACCCGGGGCTAACGCGGGCGAGACGTTGTCGGCGTCAGCGACGTTCACCATCTCGAATCTGGATCTGGTCGTCACGCTGTCCAACACGAGTACGTCTGATCCGGTGAACGCCAATGACATTCTCACGGCGTTTTTTTTCAAGCTCGAGGGTGATCTGCAACTGACGCCCGTGTCGGCGGAGGTGGCGCCGGGCAGCTCGGTTGTCGGCCATAAACTGCCGTTGGGGTTCACAGGTGACGTTGGCTCGCAATGGGCCTACCGAAATGACCTGGTCGGGTTGACGAACGGAGTGAACGAAGGAATCTCCAGTGAGACGCTGAAATGGTTTGGGACAAAGAACCTCTTTTCCAGCCAGAAGATCAAGGGATTTGGGTCATTTGGAAGCATCGCGTTCGGGCTGACGACGGACGACGATTTTCCCAGCAACGACCAGGGCAACATCAAGAACCAAGGGCTGATCCAGAATGCCGTCGTATTCACGTTTTCAGGATTGCCCCGGGACTTTGCGCTTTCGGACATTTCGTATGTGACGTTCCAATACGGCCCGAACCTCAAGACGCGGGCCGAGGAACTCATGGCGAACAACGTACCCGAGCCGTCGACGGTCGGGCTGGTGGCGCTGGGCATGCTCGGGGTGCTGGCCGTGTCGCGGCGCGCGTTGGCGCGAAAATCGGATTCGGCTTACTGATCTGCCCGCAATCGGCGGAGAGCATCACGGGCGGCAACCAGACCAGATTTGAGATCCAGCGCCCGCTTGTATTCCGCGATCGCCTCGGGTATGCGCCCCGAGCGTTCCAACGCCGCGCCAAGATTGTAATGGGTCGTCGCGGATATCGGATCGACGCGCAGTGCCTGCTCGTAGTGGTTGATCGCCTCATCGAGATGGCCTTCGAGCACCAGGGTGTTGGCCAGGCCGCTGTGAGCCTCGGCGGAGTTCGGCTGGATGCGCAAGGCCTCGGCGAACTGGGCGACTGCGCCCTGGATATCGCCGGTTCGAGCCAGCGCGTTCCCCAAACGCTCATGGGCTTCGGCGTAGCCAGGATCGATTCGTAGCGCCTGCTCATACTGTTCGACGGCTTCGCGGATTCTGCCGACGGAAAACAGCAGTTCGCCCACATTGAAATGAGCATCGCGGTTGTCCGGCTGGAGCCGCAGCGCTTCCTGATATTGATGCATTGCCTGATCCAGCCTGTGAGTACGGGCGAGCGCATTCGCCAGGCCGTAGCGGGCCTCGACCAGGTCCGGGTCAAGCCGCACCGCCTGTTCATACTGTTGGATCGCCTGCGGAAATTCGCCTGCCTGCATCGAGAGCAACCCCAGGTTGTTATAGGCGGAGGCATAGCCGGGATCGATCCGCAGCGCCTGCCCAAATTGTTCTCTGGCTTCGTCGGTCCGGCCCAGTTCCGCGAGCGTCATTCCGAGAAGGTCGCACGACGCCGCGTAATGCTCGACGCCCGCGAGCAGGTTGAATGTGATCGAGAACCCGAGGAGCGCCCCCCACGCGCCGCGCGCGACTCGTCGCCGCGTTGGCTGCCCGGCGAGCGTTCGCTCCAGGGCCACGATGCCAACCACAGCCAGCAAGACCATCTCGGGCAGGAAATCCGATTCGTATCGAATCGACTTGCCGAAAAAGAGGCTGACGGCCAGCACGCAAGTGCCGGCACTTGCGGCCACCGCCCCCAAGAAGGCGCGCAGCAAGGAGCGTTCCCCCGCCGACCGGTGACGCCACGCCAGCGGCGCGGCCAGCGCCAGCCAGACAATCGGGAAGTAGATCAGCGTCCCGAACGCCGACTCGGCTGACCCACGGCCCGGGCGCAGCGGGAGCACGCTGATTTCCGTCACGAATGGGAAATGGCTCCTCCAGCGCACGCGCTCGAAAAGATAGTCGTGGAGATTCCAGCCGAGGTAACTGAATCCCAACACCTGACGCGCGTCCTGCCGCTCGCCAGCCAGTTGATAGTGCAGGCCGAAATCGAATGGGTTGTCGAATCGGAGTTTGTTGTAGAGCAGCAAACCCAACCCCGCCAGCATCACGGGGCCGATGGCTCCGACCACCAGCGGCCACGCGCGCCATTGCTGTTGCCGCGCCTGGACCGCGGGCACCAAAAGGATGATTGCTCCAAACAAGAGCGACGGCCGCGCGCCCAACGCCAGTCCGTAGGCCAGACTCGCCAGAATCACCCAGCGGACTCTGCGCTCGGGTTGGTGCAGCGCCCCCCAGATCGCGGCGAGCGACATCATGGTGAGCATGGAACCGCAACTGATCGCCACTTCGTAGACCGAACACCGTGACAGCAGCACCGGCGCGTTCGAGGCCAGTCCCAATCCCAAAGCTGCCAGGGTGATAATCGACACGCTCACTGCCGCGAAATAACGCCGCCACATCGCGATCAACACGCCCAGGCTCGCCAAGTAGCCAAGGCCGCAGAAGACCGCCACCGCCTGCCGATAGAGCATGTACCGCCCGGTCAACGCGACCGCCGGCCAAAACAGAATCAGCGCGGGCGTGACCCCGAAATAGAGGTACAATCGGCCCTTGTAGTAACTCAGATCGTACAACTGATAAAACGCGCCGCGATAGTGGGCGTTGGCCACCGGATCATATGGGTCCGCGAGCTGGGTCAGTCCGGGCGGCACATCCTTCTTCAGGCTGAGCTGACCGGCGCGAAACCCGTCCACCAAGCGATTGTAGTAATTCTCGGATGCCGCGGGCGTCAGCGACTCCCAAAAGCCCGAATGCGCGGCGATGACATAGACGACGAGGACCAGCGCCGACACCACGCCGAGGACTCCCCGCTGCATCCATGTCCATGGCGTTCGCGGGGCGCCGTCAGGAGGAGCGGTCATGGGATCATTTTTTGGTTCTCGAAGAACGGGAGGTTCCTCCGACGATTCCATGCATTCACTGTCCCGTCAGCGTGATCGTGGTGGAGAACCCCGAGCGGAAGGTTTTGGCTTTCGGCATCTGCGGACGATACCAGTCCACCGTCGCGGACAACATGTTATTTGTGTCAAACGACACCCAACCGATGCATGCCCCTTGTTTCCTGGTGTAGAGCGCTTCGTAAAGCGGCCACGTGCCATACGGCGAGACGGGAGCGCTCACGTTGATCTTTGTCCCATCGGCCAGCACTCCGCTGATCCGTCCCGTGCCCGTGGTCGTCACGCCAAACGTCGCCGTGCCGGTGCCCGATGGAAGGTTGGTATCGCCCCCCGGCGGCGGCTCGAAAACAATCGCGTACTGACCCGCTTCGGGACACGGATTCGTGCGGCTGAATACGGCGCGATTGGCGAGGAGAACAGACGTGAACGTGCCGTCCGACACGGTTCCGGTGATTTGGCCGGTCTGGCCTTCGAGGTCAAGGTGAAGGATCACCTGGAGCTGATTCAGTCCGTGCGGCGTGACGGTGTTGGTCGCATTGCCACTGGCGTCGAATTGCCCACGGAAACCGGAATTCACGCCGCCCATGGTCAACTTGGCGGTGAAGGTCCCGGTCTTGGAAATCACCAACTGGAGCCTGCCCGAACTGGCATCCGACGGCGCATTGGTCTGGATAATCAGCCCGTTGTACGTGCCGAGCAAGGATCCCGGCGTCGCGAGGGTATTCGTACAAACGGGATCGCTCGGCGGCGAAGCCGTACCCTGGCTGTTGTACGCCGCCACGGCATAGCAGTAGTTGGAATTTGGCGCCAGACCTGTGTTGGCAAAGTTCGTCTTCCCGGTTGCGTAGATTTGGACGCCGTTTCGGAAGATCTTGTAACCGACGAAACTCAGGTCACTGGCATTGGTCGATGCCATCCAGCTCAGGTCGATCTCATCTGCCGCGACGAATGTGACCGCGAGCCCTTCCGGCGTCGCGGGCACCTCTTCATCGCCAATCACGATGTAGTTGGTAAGGGTGAGGGAACTCGTTCCCGCGGGGCCGCTCACCGTCAGGCTGACCGTGTTGGTGCCGGGCCCGCCGTAGGCATGCGTCAGGATATTGGCGGTCGTGTTCGTGGTCGAGCCGTCGCCAAAATCCCAAAACCGGTTTGTCAGCGTGCCTGTCGACGTATCGGTGAACGTCACGGTCAGCGGCCACGGTCCGTTGTTCGGCGCCGCCGAAAAGCCGGCCACCGGGGCAACGGGTGACGCTCCGTTGAGGACGCCATTGATCCAACCGAGATTGGCCGACACGCGCGTGCTGTAAAACGAGCTGGGCTGGCTAAATGGTTGCTGAGGAACGAAGACCCAATTCGTAATGCCCTCGACGTACAAGCCGCCCATGTCCAACAGTGCGGCATTGAACTGGGTGTTCGCCGTGCCGTCGGTGCTGAATGCGCCATCCACGGCGTGATGAACTCCGGCCAATTGCCACGTTGCGCCGTTCTGAATGAACATCCCACCGCTGGAATCGCCATCGGACAGGTCGCATTTGTTGGGGCCAAAAAACGCCTGGAGCATTGCTCCGTTGGTCTGGTCAGTGTACACGCCCGAGACGGTGTTTTGGCCCCAACGCAGGACGTGGTCGCTGGCACCCCAGAACCAGCCCTTCGAGACGCCGTTGACGATCACGTTGGTTCCCCGCTGCGTGCCGCGCCCGAAGACGACGCACGGTTTGCCCACCTCGCCACTGGCCGAGTACAGCGGAGCGTAGATGGGAAACGTCTCGGCGACCTGCCAGAGGGTCAGATCGCAATTTGGGCAATCGCTCGATGCCACGGTGTGATAGGTGAACCCGTTGAGCGTGAACACGCCACCGGTCGTGCCGCCCACGTGCTTGGCCGTGAGGAAAAACATCGGGGCGACCGGGGTGCCAACGTACCCTCCTCCGCCGACGTTCCACGAACCTTCATACTGCCAGCCGCTGCCCGAGAGCGTACCGCCCGGGGCGGACGCGTCGAACGAAGGGTCGCCGGTCGATTGAAACAGCACGGCGCGGGCCGCCGGCAACGGCACGAAAGCGCTGGCTATCAAGCACGCCGCAATCGAAAGATGAACCCGCATTCGCACAGCGCAGCACCTTAGCAAATGCTTCACCGTGCGGCAAACCGCATTCCGGGACGTCAACGACAGTTGCGTCGTTTGGACTCGTTCTGGCGCTGACCAAGTCCGTGCGCCGCTCCCAACACACCAACATAATCGTCCCTCGTAGCCGGCTCACCGGCCATGCCCGATTCGTGAACCGGAGCGTGGCCCGAGGATGTCGCAACCTCATCAACAAATGTGGTTCGGGACCGGTTCTCGCCATTGAGCCGTCAAAGTGGTGTGATCGATGATCAATGCGTCCACCGCTCACCGTTGCGCCCCGTCATCCAAACCTGTTTGTGCCTACGGCAGTAACACCCGCACGCGATAGTACCGGGAAGGACGGTTGGTCGCGCCGCCAAAATCCGTCATATTGGTCACGATACCGACGCCGGTTCCGCCGCTGAGGATGTTCGTCTGGCCGGTGCTCGTAAAATTGGTCGTGTAGCTGCCATTGGTGCCTCCCGGCGCCAACTCGAGCACGTTTGTCCGCGACGCAATTCCCGGCGACCAGGTGTTATCCCCATTGGCGCCCAAGTACGTCACCACCACGTTTCCGTTGCTTGCCTCGATCTTGATAATGTGCAGATACGCCGCCGCGTTTGCCGGGTTGAATCCGGCGAGGAACTTGTTGGTGTTGCTCATGTCATCGCCCGTGAACGACACATTCCCGCCGCACAGCGGGCAATCGGGGTTGACGAAATAGATTTGCTGCCACCACGCAAATGGGCTGTACACGCCGATGAGATTCGCCACCGTGCTCGTGCTCGGCCCACCCAGCCCGCTGACGATTTCTTCCACCGTGTAGCTCCCCGGAGCGACGTACATCTCCGACGGATTCTGCACGGCGGAAGTGTCGCCGTCACCGAATGCCCACGCCCAGCCTGTTACCGAACCGCACGACGTATCGGCGAAGCTCACGCTCAGAGGGGCGGCCCCACGCACGGGGCTCGCCGTGAAGCTGGCCTGGGGCGGACTCGGCAGCACGAGTTTGAATACCGTGCCCACACCGTTCGTCCCGCCGTACGCGGTCGTGCCGTAAAAACTGCCGTCGCTGCCCTGCACCAGACCACCCACGGGGAATTGACCGTTGGCGCCATTGAATTGCCAGACCGTGGTCGACTGCCCTTGCGGCGTGATCTGGAATACTGAGCCATAGATGTCTCCCCCGCATTCCTCGATCGTGCTGTACAAATTGCCGTCACTGCCCAACGCCAGGCCATCCTGCGGCGATCCGCCATTGGTGGCATCGCACGCAAAATCCCACAGCGTCGTCAACGTCCCCGCGGTGCTTATTCGGAACACCGTGCCAAAGTTATTCGTCCCGCCTCCTTCGCTGGTCCCATAAAAACTGCCGTCGCTGCCTTGCACCAAGGCCGCCTCGGGATATCGGCCTTCGGTGGAATCGGCGCCAAATTGCCACAGCGTCGTCAACATCCCTTGCGCACTGATCCGGAACACCGTGCCGTAGCCACCGTAAAGACCGTTCGTCCCGCCCTGCTCGGTCGTCCCGTAGAAATTGCCGTCCGCGCCCAGCATCAGAGCCGACTTCGGGAATTGGCCCGCGGTCGCATCTCCACCGAATTGCCACAGCGTCGTCAACGTCCCCTGGGATGTGATCTGGAACACCGTGCCCACACCGTTCGTCCCGCCAGCCTGGCTCGTGCCGTAGAAATTGCCGTCGCTGCCCTGCACCAGATTACCCCTGGGGTGCACGCCGTTGGTCGCATCTCCACCAAATTGCCACAGCGTCGTCAACGTCCCCTGGGATGTGATCTGGAACACCGTGCCGCAGCCGATGGAGGATTCCGGGACGTTCGTGCCACCGCCGATGGTCGTGCCGTAGAAACTACCATCGTTGCCTTGCACCAGACTCCCCCATGGGTACGCGCCCTCCGTGGGATCGCCGCCGAACTGCCAGAGTGTCGTCAACGTCCCTTGGGGGGTGATCCGGAACACCGTGCCGACGCCGTTTGTCCCGCCATACGCGGTTGTGCCGTAGAAATTGCCGTCGCTGCCCTGCACCAGACCGGCCATGGGGAACTGGCCGTCAGTGGTGCCCGCGAATGTGTACAGAGTCGCCGCATCGAACGCCAGTACAGCTCCATTGACCGTTACGTCCAGACTGCTCGGCCCGCCGCAGCAACCGCCATTGGACGGCGTGACCGTCACGGTCCCGCCGCCTGCCGCGCAAGGGTAGTCGACTGTGATCGACGTTGTGCCCTGGCCACTGGCGATCCGGGCTCCTGCCGGGACGGTCCAGGTGTACACCGTCGCGCCGCTGACGGCGGGAATCGAATACGTCACGCCGTGTTCCCCGGCGGGAACCGATGTCGGCCCGCTGATTGGCCCGGCCGTGCCGACGGGACACACGACGAGGTTCACCTGCCCGAGGGTATCGGTGGAAATCGTATACGTGAAGGTCGGGTTCGGCGTCGAGCCCAGCGTCAGGCCGTTGTATGTCAGCGCCCCGCCGTACGTGAACAGCGTGTAGGTTGCTCCGGTCGAGCCGGCGTCAAAGCCACCGGCGTCGGTGATGTTCAGCGTGCCGCCCAGAGTCAGGGCTCCGGTCACCACGGTCGCCGTGGGATTGGTTCCCAAGCCGTAATTCAGCGTGGACGATGCGCCCAGGCTCATGCCATTGCTTACGGTGAGCGTGCTGACGGCGAGCGTCAGCACCGGATTCGCGCCGAGAACGCTGGCGTCGTCCGCCTCAGCCTGTCCATTGAACACAGACAGCACGCTGTTGGATGGCGAGCCCAATCCGGTGATCGTGATCCAATTGGGGTTGGCGACAGTGTTCGTGACTGTGAATTGGGCGTTGTACAGTGTCAGCGCGTTGGTGCCCGTCAGAGGCGCCCCGAGATTGGAATCGATAATCCGGATGTCGCGGACGTTGTACAGGCAGACCGTCCCGTCATGGCTCCGTCCTTGGATATTAACCTGGCATAGTGTGACGTTGGTAATGGGCATTTCCGGCACGCCGAAGATGATGCCCGCGATATCGCCCGGACCTTGAGGACCGCTGTTCCCCACCGCCGTGAGATTGCTGACGATGACGTTGCGGAAGATCGGAGTCGTTCTGGTGATCGGCTGAGTCGGGTCGGCCGCAACGCCCGCCGGGGCATTGGTGATGATGTGTGAAGGTGATCCCATCGAATTATAGTACTCGTAAAAAGCGAACGGGAAATTCACGTTGGTCATGCTCATATCGCAGTACTTTATGTTCTCCATCAAGCCACCCCGATCCCGGTCCGTCTTCATCTTGATCCCGTATTCGGTGCCGTTCCACCAACAGTTGCTGACGACCAGATTGTTCACCCCGGCCTCCATCGCGCTGCCAATCGACACGCCGTGCCCGGTGCCGAAGGTGCAATTCGAGATGGTGATGTCCGTCGCCGCGTACCCACTGCCCCCAACCTCGATGTCGTCGTCGCCGGTGCTGATGTGGCAATTGCGAACCAGAACGTCGGTCGAACTGATGTCGATGCCGTCGGTGTTGTGTGAGTCGCGCGGATTGTTGATCGTGATGCCCTGGACCGTCACACTCGTGTTGTTGGCCTTTAAAAAGACGGTGTAGACCGGCGGGTTCTGTAGCGTAACATCCCGGATCAGTACCCGCTGGCAATAGGCGATGTCGATAAGGTGTGGCCGCGATGAGGCAAGCGGGTACCACCAGTTCGTCCCCTGACCGTCAATGGTTCCCGATCCGCTGATTTCGACGTCGGTCAGGCTGTTGCCGTTGATGAAGGGCGTGGTGCCATAGCCATTGCCCTGCCAGATGTCCATCGGAAACATCTGCAACATTGCGCCACTGTCGATCTGCAGGTTGACGTGGCTGGCCATCGTAATCGGCCCTGACAAATAGGTGCTCAAGCGGCCGTTGGCCGGGATCTCGACGGTGCCTCCGCCGGCCGCGTTGGCTGCGCTGATGGCACTGTTGATGGCCGGCGCGTTGTTCTGCGAACCGTCACCAAGCGCTCCGTAGTTCAACACGTTGAAGCTGGCCGACGGAATAACGGGTAACGGCGGATCCTGCGCCGGCGCTGTGTTCACTGCCAGAAAGATCAGCAGGCCGAAGGCAACGACCCGCGGTCCTGACAGCGGAATGCCCGATGGCCCGTGGCGCACGGCGGCCACCGGCCAGTCTCTCCGACGAGCGGCCGCCGGACAGCCTTGTGATGGGTCGGCTGGGTCCGGCCTGATGACAGAAATGTAGTTGCTCATAACAGTGCCTCCCCCTGTTGGGGTCGGAGATTGCGGCGCTTAAGCAACACAAAAATAACAACGCGAACTGCTGGAAGAATGTCAGGGCCGGGGAGCGTTCGGGGAAGACACACAGACGGGTTGGTCGTGCGAACGTGGCGCGAACCGCCCTCGACATCTGCTGCTGTCCGTCTCACCTATTTGTGCCGGTGCGACCCAATGCCACTGACGGGAACAAGTGACCGCCTGACAACAGCCATGCTGCTCCTGTGGCCCCATGCCTGTCAAGGCACCAGGATTGCCCGGCTTGGCGGCGCGAGCCTCGGCCGGACCGGGCTTGCGCTGTTCACCGATGGTGGTAAATACGTTGTTGCACGGATGGATCCGGGCATGACGATGATGGACCGAGTCTACAAGCATGAAGTTCATGTGACCGCCGCCGCGGTGGATGCGAACGGGCACGCGAACAACGTGGCGTACATTCAGTGGATGCAGGATGCCGCGATCCATCACGCGCGGGCAACGGGGAGCACGGCGATCGCGGAGTCCATCGGCGCGACGTGGGTCGTGCGCACTCACCGCGTCGAGTATCTGCGGCCGGTATTCGCCGGCGAGACGATCCGCGTGCTGACGTGGGTTGCGAATTTTCGAAAAGTGCAATCATTGCGCAAATACAAGCTGGTCCGCGCGGGCGACGAGACCGTCGTAGCGCAGGCGGAAACCGACTGGGTGTTTGTCGACGCCAAGACGGGGCGGCCCCGGGCCATCCCCGATGAAATCAGGAACACGTTCTCGATTGTTAGCAAAGAGAAGGAGCCATAGGTGTGACATGAGATTTGCGCTTTGCAGTGCGGCGTTGCTGGCGGCGGGTTTGCTTGGCTGCAGCCACGAGCGATGCGAGGACCAGGGCCCGGCAGCCATCCAACTGGCATTGCCTCACCTGACTCCGGATGTGCTCAACAATCTCGTTCGCGAGGCGTCGGTCTGCATCACCAATGCCCTGGCGGACTCACCCGTCCCACCGTTTTATGTGCCGACATCGGATGAGGCTCCTGTGGCCTATCATTTGCGAGCGGAGCCTCCGTCGCAGTTCAGTGTCGGCATGGGAGCCACGGTTGCCGTGCGCACCACTGGAACCAGCGCGCCCTACATGGCGGTCCGCCTTCCCGTTCATGCGGGCCCGTCATTGTGCTTGTGGGGCGTGTACGTGTGCGTCAAACCCGGCGGCGGCTTCGCGAACGAGAATCCCGGTTGGGTTGCGGTGCAAGCAGGCACGACGCCGGCGCCGGTCGTAAAGATCAACGACGAGGTGGTTGTGTACGCGGAACTGCGGATCGCCGAGTGAACCTTGCAGCGGCACAATTCATTTAACAAGTGCCCCCTCACCCTCACCCTCTCCCCCGGGGGGGCGAGGGGATGCTCCTCGGCGGCAAGCTCAGCGGCCTGTGCTATAATCGGCACGAAATGCGCGAACGATTGCTGAGGTTTCTGCGCGAACACCAGGTGCTGACGCTGGCGGTCACGGAAGCGGATGGCAGCGCCTACGCGGCGGCATTGTTCTACGCGGTCGACGACGAATTGCATCTGTATGTTGTGACTGACCCCGCGACGCGTCATGGACAGGCGATGGCGGCCAACCCGTCCGTGGCCGGTACCATCCAACGCGACCGTCAGCAATGGCATGAGATTCAAGGGATTCAATTTCGCGGCCTGTGCCGGCAGCTCGATGGCGCGGACCGGGCGCGGGGATGGGAAATCTACAGCGCGCGGTTTCCATTTCTCCAGCAGCCCAACGCGATGCTGACGCGGGAGATGGCCAAGACGGCGCTGTGGCGGATCGAGCCGGCGTGGATGCGGCTGATCGACAACCGGGCCGGGTTTGGGCGCAAGGACGAGTGGACGCCGCGCGACCGGCAGTAGCCGTCAAACCGGTTTGTCAAACCTCGCGGGTTTGCGCATTATGGGTCGCCATGACAAGCTCGACGAATCTGCCCGCGCCATCGGAGCTCGCCCAGCACTGGGCGCTTGATCCATCGATTGTTTTTCTGAACCACGGATCATTCGGGGCGTGTCCCAAGGCCATCTTGGAACAGCAACAGCAACTGCGGGCGCGGATGGAGGCGGAGCCGGTGCGATTTTTGAGTCTGGAGATGCCAGCTTTGCTCGACGAATCACGCGAGCGGCTGGCGCGACTGCTCAACACCGCGCCGGAGAATCTCGCATTCGTGCCGAATGCGACGACCGGAGTGAACGCCGTGGTGCGGTCCCTAGAATTTCAGGCGGGCGATGAGATTCTGACAACCAATCAGGATTACAACGCCTGCCGCAATGCGCTGAAGGCGGCCGCGGAGAGAGCCGGGGCGAAGGTGGTGGTTGTCGAGGTCCCCTTCCCCATTCGCGACGAAGCGCAGGTCGTGGATGCGATTATGTCCCGGGTGGGAGCGCGGACGCGGCTGGCCATGATCGATCATGTGACGAGTCCGACGGCGGTGGTGTACCCGATTGAAAAGATCGTCCGTGCTCTGGAAGAGCGCGGGATCGACACGTTGGTGGACGGCGCTCACGCGCCGGGGATGTTGCCCGTGGATCTCGATGAGCTACGTCCGGCGTATTACACGGGGAACTGCCACAAATGGCTGTGCTCTCCCAAAGGCGCTGGCTTCCTGTACGTGCGGCCCGACCGACAGGAGCGAATCCAGCCGACCACGATCAGCCATGGCTACAACACGCCGCGGCCCGGCCGCAACGCGCTTCACACGGGGTTCGATTGGGTGGGAACGATCGACCCGACCGCGTGGCTCTGCGTCGGCAACGCCATCGACTGGTGCTCGACGCTTCTGCCGGGCGGGTTTTCGGAGCTGATGGAACGGAACCGTGCTCTGGCGGTGGAGGCGCGGCGCATTCTCTGTGAAACGCTCGGCATCGATCCTTCCTGCCCGGAAGGAATGCTGGGATCGATGGCGACGATCTTGTTGCCGGAGCCATTTCAGAAAGCGCCGTTCGGCGCGAACACGACGGATCCGGTGCAAACCCGTCTATTCGACGAATACGGGGTCGAGGTGCCGGTGATGCGGTGGGGCGAGCCTGGGCGACGGTATCTGCGCGTCTCGGCGCATGGCTACAATTTGCGTGAACAGTATTCGTATCTCGCCATGGCGCTGAAGGAACTGGCGAGCCGAGCCGAGAGGAGATGACATCATGCCGACCCGATTGTGCGACCGATGCGGACAATTGATCGAGGAAGGCGGCCTGCGCTACATCGCGAAGATTCAGGTCTACGCCGCCTACGATCCGATGAACATCACCTTCGAGGATGCGACCCGCGATCATACCAGCGAGATTCGAGAGATTCTCAAGCGTTGCGCGGACATGACCGAGGAGGAGCTGATGCAGGATGTGTATGTCGATTTCCAGTTCGATCTGTGCCGGGCCTGTCAGCACGCCTACATCAAGGAGCCGTTGCCCGCGGTGGACGACACGGCGTGACGCCGGTGCGGGTTGATTTCGGCCGACCGGAGCTTATATTTAGGTCGGAGGTGCGGGATGAAGTTGAGCAACGTCCATCACCCGTCGCCGAAGGAAGCACACCCGGCTACCCTGTTGCTGTGGCTGATGTTTTGTGTCTCGGTATGGCTTTTGGGGTTCACGCTGGCCATGGTGATCATCGAGAAACTGTACTTCCGCTGACGCCGTGTCCGCCGCATGAGCGGGCCGGCCATCGAGATCACCTCTCTGAAGGTGGTGGGGCGCCCCTGTCGCTCTTGTTGTGAAGGGAGAATATGACCGCAGCTAATCATTGTAACAATTGGGCTGCGAACTGCTCGTGGTGATGGCGCAGCAGGCGATTGGTTTCGAGTTGCTCGCCGAGCCGTGTGTGGGCCATCGCGCGCTCAGCATCGCTGCAAATGTAACAATGTTCAGATGTGGTCATAGATCTCCCTGCATGTGCCACTTCCCAAGTCACTGAACAGCCCGTGCTCGCGCCAGGTTGCTTCGAGCCTCGACAAAATCGGGCCGGATGCGCAGCGCCTGCTCGTAGTGCTCGACCGCCTCGCGTTGGCGGCCCGCTTGTTCCAGGGCGACACCCAGATTGTAGTGCACGTCGGCCTCATCGGGCTTGATCCGCAGGGCCTGCTCGTAGTGGCCAATCGCCTCTGACGCCCTGCCTTGTCCCATCAAGGCGATCCCCAGGTTGTACTGTGCGTCGGCAAGATCGGGTTTGATCCGCAGGGCCTGCTCGTACTGCCCGATCGCCTCCGGCAGCCGGCCCTGTCCCATCAAGGCGGTCCCGAGGTTGCAGTGCGCCTCGGCGGAATCGGGTCTGATCCGCGCGGCCTGCTCGTAGTGGCCGATGGCTTCGCCGAGTTTACCTTCCTGCAAGAAGATATTCCCCAGACTGATATGCGCGTCTGCATTCTGGGGGTCGATCTGCAGCGACTGCTGGTACTGCCCGATGGCCTCCTCTACGCGGCCTGCCTGTACCAAGGCGACTCCCAGGTTTTCGTGCGCGTCGGCCAGATCGGGATTGATCCGCAGGGCTTGCTCGTACTGCGCGATCGCCTCCGGCACTTTGCCTGCCTGAAGTAGAGCATTCCCCAGGTTGTTGCGCGCTTCGGCATAATCGGGCTGGATGCGTACCGCCTGCTCCCAATGTCCGATCGCCTCCGGTAGCCGGCCCAGTTGAACCAGGTCGAGCCCGAGGTTGTTGTGCGCTCCGGCATAGTCCGGCCTGATGCGTAGCGCCTGCTCGTAGTGGCCGACGGCCTCCTGCAACTTGCCGAGTTGAACCAAGGCGATCCCCAGGTTGTTGTGCGCCTCGGCGTAATCAGGCTTGAGGCGGAGCGCCTGCTCGTAATGGCCGACTGCTGCCTGCGGCTTGCCGAGTTTGACCAAGGCGAGCCCGAAGTTGCAGTGTGCCCGAGGGTTGTTGGGACGCTTCTCGACGGTGTCCTGCCAGATCAGGAGTTCCGACCCGTAATCGCGGTTGCGTTGGATGGTTAAACTTGTGAGTAACACCATCACGGATCCAGCGGTCACACATCCGATCGTGACGCCTTGCCGGTTGCTGAACAGGCGTTTCCCGAGCGCAAACGCGCCGAGTACCGTTGCCGCCACCGGGGCGGCCAGCGGCAGATACATGCGGTGCTCCACAATTTCGTCCGCCACCGGCAGGAAACTGGATGTCGGGGCCAGAATGATGAAGAACCACGCCCCCACAAAGCCGATGGCCGGGCTGCGCTTCCATGCCCAGATCGTTCCCGCCAGCATGGCGGCCACGATGATCAGTGCCGGCAATGTCTGCAGCGTTCTCGGCACATCTGACAAGCCCGCCAGTCCGCCGGAATAGTCCAGACACAATGGATGAGGCCAGAACGTCAAGCGCAGGTAATGCAGCACGGCTATCGGCTGGTTCAGCGCGTAGCGCCATGGTGAAGTCCCGTGGTACTCGAACCCGGCGCTTGCCTTCCACTCGGATGGCGCTTGGGCCAGCAACGGGCAAAGCAGTAAGCACGTGGCGGCCAACCCGGCGTAGAGCCAACCTCGTCGTCGCAGCGCTTCGCGCCAGGAAGTTGCCAGGAACACCCGGTCATAGATGAGTATGACGACCGGTGCCGTGACCATAACGGGTTTGGACGCCATCCCCAGGGCGCAACTGACCACCGCACTGATCTCCCACAAATTCCTGCGTGGGGAGCCGTGACTGCGAATGACACAGTACAGCGTCAGCAGAAAGAACAGGCCCATCAGCGATTCGGCGCGCTGGATGGTATAGGTCACACTCTCGGTTTGCAGCGGATGCACCAGCCAGATCAACGAAATCACTCCTGCGAGGAACGGGGCGGCTCCGCCGAAGCTGGACCGCAACATTTCCGAGACCAAAGTCCGCCGCAACACTCCGTACAACGTCAGTGCGGCGAGGACATGAATGCCCACATTGAACACGTGGTATCCCCACGGGTCGAGACGGCCGAGCGCGTAGTTCACCGCCAACGAGAGATGCACCACCGGGCGCGATGTGTGCGCCAGGACCGCCCAGGGCCGCCACAGTTGGCGAATGCTGGGGTCCTCGGTGATGTGCAGGGTGTCGTCGAAAACAAACCCATCGCGAAAGCTGTTGTGATACGCCCCAATGCCCGCGGCGATGATCAACAGGGGCATGAACTTACGCAGTCGCATCCGTTCCAGAGTCTATCCCAGCCTGCCGTGAACGACCAGCGCTCATTCATCTGCGCCTCTGCCCTGATCGGACTCGACCCTGATTCCTATGCGGTCACGTTGCTGATCGGCTCGTTAGCGCTCCTCATTTGCGTAATGAATCGACCCTATGCCGCCGCCAATGGCGACAATCGAGAACCCGTATTTCCCCAGGCTTGAGAACCATTGCCAATGGCGAGCGGAACGGGCAGAATCAGGGCGGAGGAAAAATCATGAATTGGACTGCCAAAGAGGGCTGTTCCCTCACCTCAACCCTTTGCCGCCCCGGCACGACAGACGGCGTTTGCGACCGCGCCACGTCATGGTCGCGTCTCGCGGACTCGGCTCTCCCCGGAGGGGCGAGGAGATTATGATCCAATTACGTCGGCGTCTCGCGTTTGTGCTGGTGCTGTGCCTGTTTGGGTGTTTCGCCATTCCGCTATCGGGATTCGGGCAGGAACCGAAACCGATCCAATTGCCCCCGCCCCAGACCGACATCGGCAAGCCGCTGATGCAGGCGCTGAAACTGCGTCAATCGTCGCGCCGCTTTGATTCCAAACCGCTGCCGCTGCAGGAATTGTCCAATCTGCTCTGGGCGGCCGATGGCATCAACCGATCGGAGTCTGGCAAGCGGACCGCGCCCTCGGCGGTCAACTGGCAGGAGGTGGACGTCTACGTCGCGCTGCCCGACGCGCTGTATCTGTACGAACCGAAGTCCCACAGCCTGACGCCCGTGGTGGCGAAAGATCTCCGGCAGGCGACCGGAAAGCAGGACTTTGTCAAGGATGCGCCGCTCAACCTGGTTTACGTGGTGGACCAATCCCGGATGGGCGCCGCGTCGGCGGATGACAAACAACTCTACAGCGCCGCCGACGTGGGGTTCATCGCCCAGAACGTCTATCTCTATTGCGCCTCGCAGAATCTGGCGGTGGTGGTGCGCGGTTCGGTGGACCGCCTGTCGCTGGCCCAGGCAATGAAACTCCGACCCGAGCAGAAGATCATTCTCGCCCAGACGGTGGGGTACCCGAAATAAAGAAGTGGGACGGCCTTTCGGTTTGGTCGGGGCTGTCTGCGGGATTTGGGGACTACTTCGCCGCGCCGCTCTTGCCCGACTTCGCGGTGTAGTGCAGGGTTGCCGTTTGACCAAAGGCTTCCGTGTCCACGACAACGATCACGGGGAAATTGGTGATCAGCATTCCCGGGTTCGGCACGTTCGAACTGATCATGCCGTAATCCGCCCAATCCGTTTGCCAGAAACCGTTTTTCAACATCGCACTGAACTTCCACAGCCCGGTTTTCTTGTTGTACGACGGCTTGGCGAACGTGCTCGAGTCGCTGCGCGCCGTCCCGGCCTTGCTGGGGAGGGTGAAGGCCACTTCCGCGCCGCCGACGTCCAGTGTCACCACTTTGTTGGCGAAGTCGTAGTTGGCTGGCAGGTCGAATGCGCCCTGAACCGTGCAACTGTCGGCGTTGGTCGTGGCGAAGTTGAGCTTGATCTGCAATTTCGTGATCTGCATCTGGCAGGCCACGGCCACGACCAGGTCGCTATTGGTCGACGCCTGCCCGTCGCTGACCGTCACGCTCGTATGGTACGGCCCGCACTCATTGGTGTACACGTGCTCGACGGTGGTGGTCGTGGTATTGGTGTTGTCGCCGTCGCCGAAGATCCATTGATACTGCAAGGTGTCACCGTCGGCGTCGGTCGCGGAGACGGCGAACACATTCGTGTCGTCCACGAGCACCACGGCGGTGCTGCCGACTTGCAGCAGGGCGTTGGTCACCCACAGTCCCGTCGTGATCTGCGGCGGATGATTGGTATGGATCGTCGTATCCAGGACCGCGTGGACCGTCTGTGTCGCCGTGTTCATGCTCGCGCTGGCGTCGGTCGCAACGACCGTGAGCGTGTTGGTTCCGGAACTCAGGGTGAATCCCGTCGACCAGTTGGCGCCGACCAGCGGGGCGCCGGCGCCATTGACCGTTATGCCCTGAATCCCGCTGGCGTCGCTGGCCGTGCCGCTGACCGTAATGGCGGCGTTGGTGAACGTCTGGTAGTTGGTCGGGCTCGATACCGTCAACTGCGGCGGCGTCGTGTCGGGGGCGGTGACGACAACATAACCAACCCGGTTCGTCACGCTCGAGCCCAGCGGGCCGGACACGGTCAGGCTCACCGTGTCCGTCCCGGCGGCGTTGTAGACATGACCCACGGATGTCAGCGTTGTGTTGGTGGTTGTGCCATCGCCGAAACTCCAAAAACGATTCGTGATCGTGCCAGTCGAATTGTCGGTAAACGTCACGGTCAACGGCACCGCGCCGTTGGTCGGGCTGGCCGTAAACAGCGCCGTCGGTACGATCGCCCCAGTGCCACTGACTGTGCCGGTCGTCGCGCCGCCGTTGGCGCTGGCGAAGACCACGGTGTTGGTGAACTCACCTGCCGCCACCGGCGCAAACTGCACCACCACGTTGGTCGTGCCGAAACCCGGCACGCTGAAGCTGGCCCCG
>DATKNW010000022.1:0-118409 GCA_035541135.1 Verrucomicrobiia bacterium | reverse complement strand
TGACCGACGCCTTTTCCACGCCGGGCACCATGCCGAGCGCCTTCTCGACCGCCTTCGCGCAACTCGCGCAGGACATCCCGTCGATCTGGAGTTTGACCGTTTTCATCGGGTTTTGGCGCGATAAGCATAGTCCTCATCGCGTTGAAAGTCGAGGGGAGCGGGCTGGTCGTTATGCGGGAGAAAACGGGAAGTGGTGGTGGTCGCTCGATAACCCGGACGGGGCTTGCTCGGCGGCGCCGCGGGCGAACGGGACGCCCAGAAAAATGGCATCGCGCGCGGCGAGGAAGTTGAGCGACGACTCGCCCAGAAACACCAGGGCCGAACTGCCCAGGGCTCGGAACGCCCGGCGATGGTCCCAGGCCACCACGGTGCAGGCCGCCGCAAACATGCCCGTCAGCGCCCACCACCACGCCGCGCGCACCGGCTTGGATCGTCGCGCGATGACCTCGTGGAACCGCTCGCAATGGAACCGCACATGGAATTTTTCGTCGGCCAGTATCTGTTCGCACACGGTCTCGAGGACCGGCGCGCGGCAGCCTTCGCGAATCACGCCGTAGTATTTCAGCGCGATGATCTCCGCGATCAGCAGGACGGAAATCTCCTCGTAGAATCCCAAGAGGTGACGGCACCGGCGGAACAGCCAGTCCGACCAGTGATGGCGGAGGAGGGGCGCATGCAACTGATGAAGAACCTTGGCGAGCAGCCGGGCATGCTCCTGCTCCTCGGCGATGAACAATTCGATGGCGTCGGCATAGGCGGCGTCGCCCGTCTTTTGGGCGAGGCGCCGCGCGCGGAATCTCAAATGCGCGCCATCGGAGCTTTCGCCGAGCTGGAAGCGGGCCAGTGAGCGGGCCAGCGGGACAGTTAACCGGGGATCGAGGCGGATTCCCTCATGCCAGGAGATACCGCGGCGGTCGAGTTGGTTTTGGCGGAAATACGCCAGCCAGTCGGACGAATTCATCAGCGTTGCCCTCTATAATCCCCCAAAAAAGTCACGTCATCGCTACCGATGGCGATTCACAATGTGCGCCAGCCCTTCCAGGTAGCGCGTGAAAGCACGACGCCCGGTCGGGGTCAGTGAAATGAACGTGGTCGGCTTGCTCGGGTTGCCGGTTTTGCGTTGCCGGATCAACTCCGCGTCGCCCAGCGCCCGCAGATGCGCGGCAAGATTGCCGTCGGTCAGGTTGAGCGCATCGCGCAGTTCAATGAACGACAGCGATTCGTTGGCAGCCAGCAGCGAGACGATGGCGAGCCGCGCCTTCGTGTGGATGGCCGGCTGCAGCTTGTCGAACGCCGCGAGATCGGACGCCAGCTCCTGTCGATTCAACGTGGTGGATTTGTCGGTCATGGTCAATTACCTGCGATTTCTCATTCTCTCGGATTTATAGCGGCCAGTCGCTCGATCTGGGCCCAGAACGCGCGGTTGCGGGTTTCGCGACGCTCGGCGACGAGGACGCCGATGCCGAAAGCGATGTGTGTCAGACCAAAGCCGGCCGCCATCGTCAGGACCGGATGGGTTCGCGGAGCCAACAACGCCATGCTGCCCAGCACGAAGCAGGTTCCCCCCAGCCAGGCAATCGTGCGCGGGGCGAAGAAGCTCGTCGCCAGGACGCCGCAGCCGTACAACGTGAGCCAGATGGCCGGTAGCAAATCCGCGCGACCGAGGCGCCAGATCAGGGCGGTGACCACCAGCGCGGCTCCGAACGCCGGCAGCACGGCCAGCAATACCGTGCGCGCCTGACGCGACCAGACGGGTTCGCCTCGTTGGTGGGCCCGCCCGAACGTAAACAGCACGTGGCCGGCGAACGCGACCGCAAACACGGCGGTCCAGACCACTACGAAACTGGCCGGGTAACCCCAGGGCAGTAGGCCCAGACCGAGTACGGCGCAGCCCGCGAGGGTTGCCAGGCCGCCGACCAGGCCGGAATAGCCGGAAATGTGTTCGTAGCGCTGGCTCCGCTCCATCAAGGTGCGGATGGTTTCCAGCGTGTGTTCCGCGTGCTCCAGTTCCATGTCCAACAATCCTTCCTGCTTTGTGACACAAAGAACAAGGAGATTGTTCAAAAAATCGCGGCGCCAACCGCGTTACAGGGTCCGCCGGAACAAGAGGGTCGCGGCAGCCATCGTCAGCGCGGCAAACCCCAGCAAATAAACAACATCGAAGCTGACGGCCATGAGCCCCGTGTTCTTCAGGATAAGTTCCTTGAAAGCGTGCACCGCGTAGGTGAACGGATCGACAGCCGTGATGACTTTCATCCAGGGAGGGAAGCCCTGAATGGGGTACACGGCGCCGCTCGGGAAAAACAGCACCGTATTCAACACGCCAAAGGTCGCCCGTGGGACCAGCGGATCGTTCACGCGCACCATCAGCAGAAACATCATGCTGATCAGCGCCAGCGCCGTGGCCATCACCACGACCAGCAACCGGGCCAGACGCAGGACGTTGAGGGGATCGGGAATCCCGGCGATGATCGAGCCGCACGTCGCGAGCACCGAGCCGGCGATGACGGCCTTGATGGCGCCGGCGAGATTGAAGCCCATGATCAATTCGAGTTTGCGGATTGGCGTGACGAGATAGCCCTCATGGAGACCGCGGGCCTTGTCGTCGATGTAGATGATACCGCCGCCGATCATGGCGGAGATGAAGATGGCCATCACAATCGTGCCCGGAAGCAGATACTGGATGTACGGCACATACGGATAGATCTCGACGACGGACAACGTGGCGTTGGCGCTCAGTCGGGGCGGGATCGATTTCGAGTTGTACGGCACGAGCAGTTGGTCGAGCGTGCCTTCGAGGGCCGACGCGGAGAACTGGTCGGTGTTGTCTTCGACCAGGGCGACGCGCGGGGACGCCCCGGCGAGTACGTCCCGCGAGAAATTCGGCGGGATGTTCAGGACGCCGTTGATTCGCCCTTCGCGCAGATCGCGCAGGGCAACGGCCTGGTCGGTGTAGGGGATCGTGTCGAACGTGCGCGCGTTGGCCGCGACGGCCTGGAACATCTCCTTCAGTTTGACCGCTGGCACGCCGTGGTCCTGGTCGACGACGCCGACCTTGAGGTTTTTGATCTTGCCGCCGAAGGCGTAGCCCAACACAACCAGTTGGACCAGCGGCATGATCATGGAGACGACAATCAGCGTCGGGCTGCGACGGAACCGGCGCAGGTCGCGTTCGATGATGGCCCAGATGCGGTTCATGATTATTTCCGTTCGTACATGAACGCGCTGCTGTAGCCGGCAGCCGCTTGAAGCGCATCGCGTAACTGATGCCCGGTGTAGTGAACGAACACGTCATCCAACGTTGTGCTCTGGACGGACAGCGATGTCACCGCGACCCCGGCGGCGCGCGCCGCTTCCAGCAGTTCGGTCGTCGTGCGGGGACCATTGTTGGACGAGATGCGGAACACGTGATCGTCGCTCTTGACGTCGGCCACTTCGGGCAGGCGTCGCAGGACGTCTTCCCAACCCGCTGGAACCGCGGAAAAACTGACCTCGAGGATGTTTTTTCCGGGAATCGACGCCTTCAACTTCAATGGCGAGTCCAGCGCGACGAGTTTGCCGTGGTCCACGATGGCGATGCGGTCGCAGAGTTTGTCGGCCTCATCCATGTAATGGGTGGTGACAAGAATGGTGAGGTCGCGCTCGCGTTTCAACCGGGCGAGCATCTCCCAAACGGCGACACGTGACACCGGGTCGAGACCGGTGGTCGGCTCATCGAGGAAGAACAGCTTCGGCTCGTGCACGAGGCCACGGGCGATTTCCAGACGGCGGCGCATTCCGCCGGAGAACATCTTCACGGGTTTGTCGGCCCATTGATCAAGGTCCACGGCCTTCAACAATTCCGGGATCGTTTTCCGCCGGCGCTCGCGCGAGATGCCGTACAGCTTGGCGAAGATGCTCATGTTTTCCACGGCGCTCAGGTCCAGGTCCGAAGTCATCGCCTGGGGAATGACGCCGATGGCGTGACGCACGCGGTTGGCGTCGCGGACGACGTCGAAACCGAGGATGCGCGCCGTGCCCGACGTGGGCGGCACGAGGGTCGTCAACATCCGAATGAGCGTGGACTTGCCGGCGCCGTTCGGGCCGAGCAGCCCGAAAATCTCGCCGTGTTCGACGTGGAACGTCAGGTGGTCCACGGCGCAAAAGTCGCCGAAGCACTTGGTCAGGTTGTCCACTTCGACGTCAAACATGGCTACGGTGTTCCCAATGGCACGAGCACGTAGGCCGTCATGCCCACGGCCAGGCTGCGGTCGCGGTTGTCGCAGCGCAGACGGATCTCAAACGTCTTGATGTCGCGCTTGGTGCGGCTAACGTCCCGCTGGGTCGCGTAGTCAGCATCCACGGCGCGGTAAAACACCGTGCCCTCCCGCTGCGCGCCGGAGGGCAGGCGCACGGTGAATTTGTCCCCCAGATGAATCCGATCGATGTAGGTTTCCTCGACATCGGCGCGGACCCAGAGATTGTCGGGATCGATCAGCGTCACGATGCCCTGGCCGGGATTGACGACTTCACCCTGCAACGCGGCGCGCGTGTCCACGATCCCGTTGATTGGCGCGTAGGTTTCGGTGTATCCCAATTGCACCTGCGCTTTTTCCTCCTGGGCGCGGGCGGCCTGGATTTGCCGGTTAAGCGCGTCCACGCGCGCTTGGGCGCCATCACGGGAGGTCCGTGCCGCGTCATATTCCTGCGCGGAGTTGGCTCCGGTCGCGTACAGTTTCTCCTCGCGCTGGAAGGTGAGCTCGGCGTTTTCCAGGTCGGCCTTGGCCTGGGCAAGCAGCGAGACGGCCTGCTTCTCGTTGCTGGAGTAGAAGGCCACGTCAGCCTGCCATTCCTGCGGCTGGATCACCGCCAGCAACTGGCCGTTGGTGACGGCGTCGCCTTCCTGGACGAACAGGCGTTGCAGCCGTCCCTGGATCTCGGAACTGACGATCACCTCGTCCGTGGTGACGATGCCGGTGAGGACAAGGCTGTGGGCACGATGAACGCGGGCGTAACAGAAGCCGGCGGCGACGGCGACCAGAACCACAAGGGGAATGAGAAGTTTGCGTTTCATAATCAGGAATCGGGATTCACGAACAGACCGTGGCGGATGAACTCGAGCACTTCCTGTTTGCGGTGCTGCAAATTGGTTTTGCTGTAGGCATCGGCGTGGCCAAGCCATTGCAGGACCTGGGCGGCGGAGAAATAGAACACGATGAGGCCGACGATCGACACGGCGGTTTGAAACGGATCGACGCGGCGGAAATCGCCCGAGCGTATCCCGCGTTCGAGAAGGTTGCGCAACGCGCGGCTCCGCGGGGTGAAGTATTTGCGGACCAGCCGCTGCATGGGCTGGCCGCCGCCGATCATCATCTGCTGGAACAATCGGGCCTGGCGATGCCGCGCGCTGACAAAATCGAAGTGCAGGTTCACGTACTGCAACAGGATCGTCGGCGGAGAGCCCGGCGCGGCGAGCACCTCCAGGGCGACGCGGTTGAACTCCTGGAGATGGTGTTCCATGACGGCTTCGTACAACCGCTCCTTGCTTTGAAAGTAATAGTAGAGCAGGGCCTTGTTGACGCCGGCGGCGGCCGCGATGGCGTCGGTACGCGCGCCGGCGAGGCCCGACTCCGCGAAAACGCGTTCGGCCGCCGCGAGGATCGCGGCCCGCGTCCTGTCGGCTCGGCCCTGTCGGGCGGGTGCTGATGGGTGACGTGACATAATTAACTAACCGGATAGTTAATTTCTACCCGCGCATCGTCGGGAAGTCAAATCGGAACCGCGCGGGTGGTGAATTTTTTCTCGCCATCGCCGGTGAAATCGAGTAAGGTAGAAACAGGAGTTTGGGCCGATTGCAGAGGATGTACCGGAGAACGAGCCGATGGACATCTATTTTTTCTGCGGATCGTGCGGACAGCACATGGTGATCGATGGCGCGGGCACGGGTCTCGTTATCCACTGTCCGAAGTGCGGCGGCAATGTGACCGTTCCCAACGACAGCGAGACTTCTCCGCCTTCCGTACATCAACCCACCACGGCTTCCCGCCCCGAGAAGGAACATACCGTGGAGCTCAAGTGGGCTCCGCCCGCCGCGCCGGCGCGCAAAGACAGGAATGGGTGATTTGTCGTCCCGCAGGAGAGGTGTTGGACGAATTGCTGGCTGTGTGTAGAGCGCGAGGAAGAGGGAACGGGTCAGCCGGGGTGGTTTGTGCTGATGGCGGGCGGCGAGTCCGGTGTTGGCCGCCGGCGGCGCATCGTGCCACAAGTTGGATTATCGAAATGTTACGATGGGGAACTCCATTTCCGGCAAGGATTCGGGTATCACATGGGCGCGATGAGCAATCAGTGGATACTGGTCGACGGGTACAGCGTGTTGCATGCGTGGCCGCGGTTCGCGACACGCAGGGCGCGGCAATTATCGCTGCTGCAGAAACGTGAGGCGCTGGTCCGCGCGCTGCGGCAGTATGCCGACCAGCGGCGGCGGCGGGTGACGGTCGTGTTTGACGGGTACGCGGCGAAACACAAACCCGAGGTGGCCGAGCCGGATCATGGGGTTGAGGTGTTGTTCTCAGAGAAGGGCAAGACGGCGGATGATTTAATCGAGCGGCTGGTCGGTCAGGCCGAGCAGCGAGCGAAGATCCTGGTCGTGACCTCGGACAACATGGAGCGGCGGACGGTCGAGTCGTTGGGCGCGCAAAGCATGGCGGCGGAGGTTTTTGAAGCGGAGGTGGACGCAGCCTTGCGGGAGCTGGCGGTCGACGTGCGCACGCACAGCCGCCGCCGGCAGATCGGGCATCGTCGGGACGATTGGGGAGATGCGTAGCGGGCACTCGGTGGTGACCGGGTAAAGCAGGTCCGAGATTCAGTCGCTGGGATTGAGCAGCAAATCCCTCATCAGCGCCCGGGCCAATCCGTATATGTGCGGGGACTCGCTGGCGCGCGGCCCGGCGACGTTCAACGTCCGAATCCGGTTCGTGGCGAGCCATGCGGTGATGCCTGTCGTCTCGACGGGAAGACTCAAATCGATCACCAGGCAGGGACGGGAATGTTTCCGGGCGCATTCGATGGTGAACGCCGTGCCGCCGGTCGGCCGGCCCAGCGTCAGGATCAAGGTCCCATCGGAATCGCGGACGTTCCACTCGGTGCGTTGCGCGTAATCGAGTGACGGGGTTTCCTGCAGGGGATATTTGTCGGGAATGGGTCCATCCTCGGCGCAACGTCCTTTCGGACAATGGCCGCCGCAGGCGAGGCCGAGTTCCAGAGCCACATCAAGGGCCGCGCGATCAACCCCCGTTTGCCCGCCGCTGACGATCTTCATGTCGAAGACCAGACTGTGCCGCCGAAGCCGCCGTTTCGCAAGCCGGGCCGACGCCCCGGGTCGGCCCCGTCAAGGGAAACAGAAGGGATGGTTGACACGGATGCGGATATTTGGCTAGGATGGCCGCCAGACTTTCCGGAGAGACTCTGGACGGAGGACAGCCGCATTATGAATAAACTCGGTAAGATTGCCCCGATTATTGTCGTCATCGTCACCTTGGGGTCGCTGTATCTGGCGTTTCGGCTGGACAGCATGAAAAAGGCGCATGTGGCCCGGATTGCGGAGTTGGACGATTCACTGAAACAGACCCAGGCGGATTTGACCAAGACAAAGGGGACGCTGAAACAGACCCAGGCGGATTTGACGAAGTCGAAGGCGGATTTGGCGCAGACGACGGCGACCCTGACGACCACCAAGACGGCCCTCGACCAGAAGACGCAGGAATCCGACACGCTGCGGACGCAGTTGACCGAGGCGACGAATCAGTTGGCGCAGACCAAGTCGGATTTGGCGACAGTGCAGGCAACGATCAGCAACATCACGAATGCGTTGGCGGCTCTCGATATCAAGGACATCACGAGCATCGACAAGTTCAAAGACAAGATCATCTCGATGGGCGAGGAGAACAAGGTGCTCGGCCAACAGCTTGTGGTCTTGCACGCGACGAACGAGTTGTTGCAGGCGGAGATCGAGGTGTTGCGCACCACGCCGGTGGGATTGCGCGGCCATGTTTCCGTCGTGGATCCCAAATGGGGATTCGTTGTGATGGATGTCGGCCATTCCCAGCGCGTCCAGCCGGACTCCGAATTTCTGGTGTACCGCGACTCGAAGTTTGTCGCCAAGGTGCAGGTGACCTCCGTCGCCGCCAATGATTGCATCGCGCAGATTCTGCCGGATTATCTGAAGCACCCTCCCCAAGCGGGCGATCTTGTGGTACATTAGATCCGGCGGACAGCCAGATCGATGAAGAAGTTTCGGACCATTGCGCTGATGGGCTTGATGGCGGCCGCAGCCGGGCTGCTGAGCGGGTGCGCCACGACCAACGACGATAACAACGTGAGCTCGATCCCGTGGAATCGTCCCCAGTCGTGGGAAGGCACCGGTCAGTTGGGTGGCTTTATGGGCGGCAGCGGCGGCCAATAAACCGGTGACGCGGGCAACTCGCGGCTAGATCAGCAGTTCGGCAATCTGCACCGCGTTCAGCGCGGCCCCCTTCAACAACTGGTCGCCGCTCACGAACAAATCAATTCCCCGTCCGTCATCGCGCGACACATCCTGGCGGATGCGGCCCACGAGGCAATCGTACATTCCCGAAGCGTCAATCGGCATCGGGTACTTCTTGTTGGCCGGATCGTCCACGACCTGCACGCCGGGCGCTTTCGACAGGATCGCGCGCGCCTCGGCCGCGGTGATCGGGCGCTCGAACTCGATGTTCACCGCCTCGCTGTGGGCGCGGTACACGGGCACGCGCACGCAGGTGGCGCTGATCTTCAGCGTCGCGTGGTGCATGATCTTGCGCGATTCGTTGACGAACTTCATCTCCTCCTTCGTATAGCCGTTGTCGAGGAAGACATCCACGTGCGGGAACAGATTGAACGCGATGCGCTGCGGGAGTGTTTCCGCCTTCACTTCTTTGCCATGAAGCAGCATGTGGGTTTGTTCTTCGAGTTCCGCCATTGCTTTGGCGCCCGCGCCGCTGGCGGCCTGATAGGTGGAAACGACGATGCGTTTCACGGGATTGGCCTTGTGCAGCGGATAGACGGCGACCAGCATGATCGCGGTCGAGCAATTCGGGTTGGCGATGATCCCCTTGTGCTGCTTCGCGTCGTCGGGATTCACCTCGGGAACGACGAGCGGCACGTCGGGCTCCATGCGGAACGCCGACGAGTTGTCGATGACCACCGCGCCCTGTTTGGCGGCGCCATGGGCAAACTCCTTCGAGCGCGATGCGCCGGCGCTGAACAAGGCGAACTCGATGCCTTGGAACACGCCAGCTTTCAGCAGCTCGACGCCCACGTCCGCGCCCTTGAACTTCAGCTTTTTGCCCACGCTGCGCTCGGAGGCGAACAGGCGCAGGTTCTTGACGGGGAAATTGCGTTTTTCCAGTGTTTGAATCATCTCGACGCCGACCGCACCGGTCGCGCCGACGACAGCTACGTTGTATCCTTGTGCCATGACGTGTTCCTCAATCCCATTCGGGGGCGCAGAAGTATACTCAGGTTGGGAGCCGGCGCAAGCCCGCGGTGCAAGGGAAACTCAGCAAGAAACGGGTCGCCGAAGTGGCATTGTCGGGCTAATTTGCACGCAGTTATGGAAGTCACGTTGCCGGAATTGACGAAGGAACGCGAAGCCGAGCCGCTGTCACAGGCGGCGATGGATTATCAGCGGATCGAGCGCGCGCTGCGTTTCCTGAACGAGAACCGTCTTCGTCGGCCGACGCTCGACGAGATCGCGGCCCATGTTCACCTCAGTTCGTTCCATTTCGAGCGGTTGTTCCAGCGATGGGCCGGCACCAGCCCGAAGCGGTTCCTGCAGTTTCTGACGAAGGAACACGCCAAGGCGTTGCTGCGGGATTCCCAGAGCGTGCTCGATGCCGCATACGAATCGGGACTTTCGGGGACGGGCCGGTTGTACGATTTGTTCGTTTCGTGCGAGGCGGTGACGCCGGGTGAATGCAAGCTCGGCGGCGAAGGCGTGACCATCCAGTATGGGTTTCATCCCACGCCATTTGGCGAGTGCCTGCTGGCAAAGACCGACCGCGGCATTTGCGCTTTGCGATTTCTGTCGGGCGCATCCAAAACCGCCGCGCTTCGGGAATTGCGCGACGAATGGCCCGCCGCCGAATTCGAAGAGAATGACCGTGAAACCAGCGACCTTTGCGAACGGATCTTCCGCGGGGCCAGGGCGCATGCGCGAGCGCCATTCCATCTGCGCCTGCGCGGGACCAATTTTCAGTTGAAGGTGTGGCAGGCGCTGTTGACGATTCCACCGGGCCGGCTGGCGAATTACGGCAATCTGGCGGCACAGATCGGCGCGCCCAGTGCAAGTCGGGCGGTCGGTTCAGCCGTGGGGCGCAACCCCATCGCCTGGCTGATCCCCTGCCATCGCGTCATCCGCAGTCTCGGCGTCATCGGCGACTACCGCTGGGGCCGCGAACGCAAACAGGCCATGATCGCCCGGGAAAGCGTTGCGGCTGGCTTGTAGCGCCCAGGAGCGGTCTCTCCGTTGCATTGCGCGAGCGAAGTTGCAGTTCTGCCTTCTAATGAAGATCGACTGAGGCTCGGTGCCTCAGGGTGTCGATGCTCTGCCAATCGGCGTGGCCGGGGAATCGGCATTCCCAGAATTTCCAGCCGTTGACGCTGGTGCGGGTGATTTCGCAGGCGGGCTTGCTGACGGAGGCATAGCCCTTGCCGTTGCAGACGAGGGTGCCGTCGGAGACACTTGCCGTGAACCACCGTCCCTTGTGTCGCATACGGAATTCCGTGCCGTGTGGGAACTCGACGCCTTCGGCGATGAAGCTTCTGCCGGTGATGTCGCCGCCTGGCGCGGGCGGGTTTGTTGGCGGCAGCAGATTCAGCATTCTCCGGAGCACATGATTATAGGTGGTCTCTTCGCTCTCCCGCATGGCGGTGAGCGCCTTGAACACCTCAAAATCGATTTCAATCTGCATCATCACTTCTTCCCCAGCCCGGGCCATCGGACGCACGGTTCGCGTCATCAGAAGTCGCTTTCGGATTTCAATCTCTTCGAACGCCCCGAATCGATTGGCATCCTGTATAGATTATATAGACTATAGACTATATATTTGTCAAGCCGACTGGTTCGGTGGCCGAGCAGTCTTGGTGTGTTGCCGGGAGTGGAATACACGCGATGGCACGGAAATCATTCGCTGTTCACACAGACGGAAGTGGCCTGTATGGAACGTCATATCGAAGGAACCGGTGTATGAGAAGGAGTTTCTTTGGACTATACGGGGGACGAACGCAAGAAGTCGGCTCTCGCCAAATTGAGGGTGACTCCGCAATCTACTCGACGAAGTGCTGTAGTCTTTAGACTATATATAGTGCATATCACTGTTCAGCGTGGAAAAGAGGCGCGTTTGTACACCGCTGCCACTGGCTTACCTGCCGGCGGCAGCCTTTGGTCTGTATCGTGGAGCAGAGATTTGGCAATTCGCTGGGAGGCTAAAAACTCCCGGGGCAGCGCACGAGATGTGCCCCTGCGTGGTTCAGGGCGTTGCCGGAGGGGGGAAAGCCGCCTGAGGTGCACGGAAAGAACGGCGTTGGCGGCGCAAGATACGGGTGCAAAGGCGCCATTTGTGATCGCGTGGGGTGAGAACGCAAGCAATCGACAATTGGGCGGGAAATGCCCGACTGGACAATAGACCTTTGACGTCTACCATTTCGCCGCGGCAAGAAGGACGTCCTCAGAGACCAGGATGGAACTGCCCGGTGTCGCGATGCGGACGATCTACTGGTCGTCCGAGCAACTTTTCGATGTCAAAATCCTGAAAGGCGTCGAACGGAAGAATGCGCTCGTCCCACGACACCTGGACGCGTTCCCCCTGCTGTGATTTTTCTGCCGCCGACTTCAGGGTGCGAAGGCCGGGCTTTGCGTAGTCACCGTTGATCGTCACACCGAGAAGTTTATCACAAAGTTTGACGACCACAGCGTCCTCTCCACATTGATGGGCGTACATCGCGGCGGTATAGCCGCGGCACTCGGCATTGCAGCCGTGTCCGGTTGGACCGTTGCAATCATTGTAATCCATCGCTTTGAGCATGGCCGCAACGGCCTGTTTCGGCTGCTTCTGCAACTGATAGTAATAGGCGAGATCCAGATAACTGAAAAAGCTGGGCTGCTGGCGGACCCAATCCAGGAGAAAGGCTTCCCCCGCGCCAGCGGACCGTTCTTCGTCCATGACGAGTGCATTCACCAGATAGGACCACCACGCGTCTTCATCGGTCAACTTTCCCAACATGGTTTTGCAGGAAGCCCGGGCATCGGCGATCTTGCCAAACCTGAGAAGAAGTCTGATCCGGCCCTGGTAGGCCTGGAGATCAGTCGGATCGTGTTTGATGCGCTCATCGTAACCCGCCAGGACTTGTTGCGGCAACGAGTCGGCAGACAAGGCGTTGGTCTTGGGGATGGAAAGCGTGTACAGGTGAAGATCCGCTGAACCTTCGCGACGCAGGAGGAGGTCCCAGACGTTTGTTATCGCATCGGACCGCTGTTCATTCAACGTGAGGACGTATCCGTAATGGTAAAACCCCCCGCCGAAAATCAGGAACGCGGCGTTGGAGCTTACCATTCCATCCTCGCCGCCCATCTCCTGCACTTCCTTGGGAAACCACATGTAACCCATGGTGTTGGGGAAGAGATTCGAATCCGATTGGCAATACAAGGCGAGGGTGTTTGCCACGGGCACGTACACGCTTTTCTGCTGCATGCGATGTTCGATCCTGCGGATCTGTAGCACGCTCAGAAACACAGAGAGGGGGATTCTCCCGAACGGGGAAATCGCGAACAAGACCAACGCGCCAGCCACGATGACGGAAATGGTGACTGGTATTCCCTTATTCATTCCACAGGAGTGGGCTATGAGACCGCGGCGGCGACGAGGTCGCCGACTTCTTTGGTGCTGTAGCCCATCTTGCCGGCGGCGAGGGATTTCAGTTTCTCGCGGACGGTCTTGATGACGGCGGCTTCGATGGCGGCGGCGGCTTTCTTGAGTGAGTCATTGGATTCGCGGTCGCCGAGGAAATCGAGCATGAGCCCGCCCGCGCAGATCGCGGCCAGCGGGTTGATGACGTTTTTCCCGGTGTATTTCGGCGCGCTGCCGCCGATGGGCTCGAACATGCTCGTGCCCTGGGGATTGATGTTGCCGCCCGCGGCGATGCCCATGCCGCCCTGGATCATCGCGCCGAGATCGGTGATGATGTCGCCGAACATGTTGTCGGTGACGATCACGTCGAACCACTCGGGATTTTTCACGAACCACATCGTCGTCGCGTCCACGTGGGCGTAGTCGCGCTTGATGTCGGGATAATCTTTCTGGCCGATCTCATGGAACGCGCGTTCCCAGAGGTCGAACGCGTAGGTGAGCACGTTGGTCTTGCCACAAAGCGTGAGCTGGGCTTTCTTGCCGGCCTTGACGTCGTCGGGCTTGAGGCCTTTCCACGGTTTGCCGCCGCGGCGTTTTTTGGCGAGATCGAACGCATAGCGCAGGCAGCGTTCGACGCCGAAGCGCGTATTGACGCTTTCCTGCACGGCGATCTCCTGGGGCGTGCCCTTGAACACGAACCCGCCGCTGCCGGTGTAGAGGCCTTCGTTGTTCTCGCGGATCACGACGAAATCGATCTCGGCCGGGCCCTTGTCTTTGAGGGGACAGAAGCGTTCGTCGTAGAGTTTCACGGGGCGGAGGTTGATGTACTGCTCCATCTCGAAGCGGAGTCGGAGCAGGATGCCTTTTTCGAGGATGCCGGGTTTCACGTCGGGATGGCCGATGGCGCCGAGGAGGATGACGGGGAACTTGCGCAATTCGCTGACGGCGTTGTCGGGCAGGATTTCCTTGGTGCGCAGGTAGCGGGCGCCGCCGAAATCGTAGTCCGTGTAATTGAGTTTGATGCCGAATTTCTTCGACGCGACATCGAGCACCTTGACCGCTTCGCGAACGACCTCGGGTCCCGTGCCGTCGCCACCGATAACTGCCACATTGTAAGATTTCATGGATTAACCTTTCGCCAAACCCCGGCCCATTGGGCGGGAGACGGGATTCTAAGCCCTGCGGAGAGGGTTGCAAATGAATTTTGTATGGGGACCGTGGCGAGGTCGTGGGCTAACAGATTGTTGCTGCCTGATCGGTATTACTCCGGATAGATGGGTTGGACATATCCACCGGACCGTTCGTCGCGCATTACACCAGCATCCCGTCCGCCAAAATTATTATTGCTGTACGTAGGGTGAAAATCATTCCAGTCCCATTTTCCTGCAGGTACTTCAGGCACGCCCGACGCGCAGCCTGCACTGAGCAGCACGCCCGCAACCAGAATCGCAATCATTGCGAATCGGCTCACAGCCAGAGCGTAACAACATTTCGTTGCCTCCTCAACCAATTCCTCAATTCCTCAATTGTCCACGGGCCATCGGTGACCTCCGCACCATGGGCTGGTGTCGTGCCGCCGTTAAGGGTCGAAACCGCGTCTTTCCAAACCCGTCCCTTGCGGCTACGATTTGGCTGCTGATTCCGAACATGCGATCTCGTGATGAGACTTGAACCATCTGACAAGCGATCCCGGTGGCTCGCCATATTCCTGGCGGTTGTGACGCTGGTGGTATACGGCAACAATCTGCATGGGCCGTTCATCCTCGATGATGTCCCGTGGATATTGAACAACCCAAACATCCGCGCGCTGTGGCCGGTGTGGAAGCCGCTGGTGGACACGTCGCGGCCGGTCGTGCAATGGAGTCTGGCGGTGAATTTCGCCCTCGGCGGACTGAACCCGGTCGGATACCACATCATCAACAATCTGATTCATGCGTTGACCGCGCTCGCGGTATTCGGCGTGGTGCGGCGGACGTTGCGCATGCCGCGACTTTTTCCTCGTTTCGGTGAGTCGGCGGACGGCGTCGCGTTTGCGATCGTGTTGCTGTGGGCATTGCACTCGCTCGACACGGAGAGCGTGACCTACGTGATTCAACGCGCGGAGAGCATGGCGGGATTGTTCGCGGTGCTGACGTTGTACTGCGTCATCCGCGGGGCGGCGACCGGCGGGGCGAGCGCTTGGGATTTTGCGGCGATGTTTTCCTGCGCGCTGGCCGTGGGATCGAAACCGGTGGCGGCGGTCGTCCCCTTCCTCGTGCTGGCATACGACGGGACGTTTCTCGCGGGGACGTGGTCGGAGCCGTGGCGCAAACGCGCGCAGTTGTACGTCGGCCTGGGGGCGAGCTGGCTGTTGGCCGCGGCCTTTCTCGTGGCGGGCAGGAAAGAATGGATGGGGAGCGCGGGCGTGGTCTCCGGCGCGCGGGCGATTCCATGGGTCGATTACGCAATGCTGCAGCCGCAGGTCATCGTCCATTATTTGCGGCTGAGTTTGTGGCCGGACAATTTGTGTTTGTTGTACGGCCCGCCACAACAATTAATCGGATTACCATTCTGGTTGTGCTGTGCGGTGGTCGGAGCGCTTCTTGTCCTTACCGCGTACGGGCTGGTGCGACGGAACGTGGTGGGATTTCTGGGCGCGTGGTTTTTTGTGACGCTGGCGCCGACGTCGGTGATTCCGCTGTTGCATCCCGTGTTTGAGCATCGGATGTATCTGCCGCTCATGGCGGTGGTGGCGGGGATCGTGTGTGGCGTCTATTGGTTGATCGGCAACGCTGCTATCGGAAAGAGCGTGGCGTGGGTCTCGGTCGGGATGCTCGTGGTCGGCGCATGCGCGTTGGGAGCGACGACGATGCGGCGGAACATGGATTATCGGACGGAGGTTTCGATTTGGCGCGACACCGCGCAGAAAGCGCCGACGAATCCCGACGCGCAGTACGGTCTCGCGCTGGCGCTGGCGACGGCGGGACGAGTCGACGAGGCGGATGCAGCGTTTGGGGAGACGATGCGGCTCCGACCGGATTTTGCGCAGGCGGAGTATGATTGGGGGCGGACGCTGGAACAGGCGGGACGGGAGGCGCAAGCGATCGAGCATTTCACCGACGCGCTGCGGATCAACCCGCAATATGGTGAAGCGGAGAACGGAATCGGCGTTGTGCTCTATCATCAGGGCAAGCTCGACGAGGCGATCCGCCATTTTTTCGAGGCGACGCGGCTGAATCCGAATGATGCCCAAGCGCAACAGAATCTGGTCAGGGCGCTGCACGAGCAGCAGCAGGGGTCAGGAAGACGGAAGTGATTGCGGATGCAGCCGATGTCGCCGGACAGACGACGCGACCACGATCACAAAGACGGCCAACGACAGGACCGAGATCCATGAGCCGATGCGAAATCCGATCGGCGAATATTCGACCAAGATGCGGTGATGCCCCTGCGTCAGAGGAATGGCGCGCAATACGTAATTGGCCGGCAGGACATCGTAGGCGCGCTGCGCGCTGCCGGCCAGCGGGCGGGCGCGCCAGCCGGTGCTGTACGCGTCGGTGATCAACAGGATCGCCGGGTGCGGAAGATCGGCCTCGACGGTCAACTGGTTCGCGGACGAATCGACGAGCGCGACCGTTCCGGTTTCGGCGGAGGATTGCGGCGCGGGATTGGGTGCGGTTTCGAGGATGACCTGTTGCCGCGGATTGAACGATGGGGAATCCAGCGCGGAGAGGATTTCGTCGCGACCCGGGATCACGCGAGCTTGCTGAATCAATTGGAGGCGCGGCATGATGTTGTTCTCGGTCAGAACGCGGTCACCATTTTTGTCGGCAAGAAAGGCGAATCGCCAGCGGAGCATGGCGTAAAGCGGATGGAATCGGGAGAATTCGATGTATTGGTCGACGCTCTCGACCGGCTGTCCCTGGGTGAACGCCATGAATTCGGCGTAGCGTTTGGTGACGAGCGGCGCGTAACCCCAGACGTCTTCCCTGTCGAGCCAGATGGCGATGTTGGGGATTGGCTGGTAGAAAATGCGATAATCTCCGGGGCGCTGGTTGAGAAACGCCTTCAGTTTCGGCGCTTCCGTGTACGACAGGTCGAATGTTGTGAGTGTGGATCGGGCGAACACGAAGATTTCGGCGACGGCCACCAACGCCACGGCGTAAACCACGGGTTGGAACGCTTCCGCGAAAACCAGCAGGCCACCCATGACCAACAGTTCGACTGAGGCAACGAGCAGACGTTGCGAAGCGAACGCCGCGGCGTTCCTGGCGAACGATGGATCGGCAAATGAATCTGCTGGCAAGAACGACTCTCGACTGGCATTGACGGTTTGGATGGCCCGAGACCACCAACCGGCCGGTTGCGGCGAAACCGACGCTGCGTGGAGTTGCCACGCGGCAATGCCCACGGCGAGGCCGGCGACGCACGCGCCGAGAGCCAGCCACTTGCTGCCCGCGGGATTGTAGAGCAATCGGTCCAGGCCGACGCCGGCGAGCATGGCGAGGAAGAGCGCGGCCTCGATGATGAATTTGGCGTTGGCGCGGAATCGATTGAAGCCGGGCACGTAATGGTAGAGGAGTTTGAAGAGGGGCGTGTTCGCGCCGAAAGCGAGCACCAGCATGATGATGAAAAGCGCGGCCAGCGAGCGGCGGCATTCCCTTTTTCCGCTGACGGTGCCGCAGACCGCGAGCACCAAGCCGCTCACGCCGATGAACAGGCACATTTCCCACCGATACCAGCGTCCCCAATACGGAACGGCCGCACCATCGCCGAAGAATCCCGGGGCCAACAGCGTGAGCAGGTTCTCGGGCGCAAAGGAGAGCATCGCGGCAAACCGATACGAGACGCCGCCGCTGCGGATGCTTTCCGCAGCCGCTTGAAGACTGGTCAGAAGCTGGACGGCGCCCAAGGCGGCGGCTCCGGCATACATCGCGACAAGGCCGAGGATGACGGTTGGCCGACGTTTGGCGGCACGCAGGCCGAAGACCAGAAGCAGCGCTGCTGCGATCGCCGTGTAGAAGCAGGCTTGGAAATCGCCGGCAAGAATCTGCATCGTGACGGCGGCCATGCCAACCACGACCCAGCGCCATGTGCGCGTGCGGGTCCATTCATCAATGGAGGCGAGCACGAGAGGCGTCCATGCGATGGCGTACAGCAGGGACAAATGCCCGGCGTAGACGTGAAGAAAGTACGAGCCCGAAAACATAAACAGCGCGCCCGCGACGGTTGCGGCGATGGGACGCAACCCGCGGCGCAAGCCCCAAAGCCGGGTGAAGAACCCGGCGAGGAACACGTGAAGCGCGATGCCGAGATTGATCGAGAGCGGGAGCGGCAGCAGCAGATCGAGCCAGTTGGTCGGGTACAGCACCTCGGTCTGGGCCCAGCCGAGATAAGGCATGCCGGAAAAGACATGCGGGTTCCACAGCGGCAGATGACCGTGACGGAGTTGCTCGGCGGCGAACGCGCGCCAGTAAACGAACTGTGTGGCGAGATCGGCCCGGCTGTCGGACAAGATGACGGGCCGGCCCGTGAACAACACGTCGCCGAACATGCCCAGGGTCAGCCCGAGCAGGATCGCGACGCCGATCCAGCGGGAACGGATCGCACGCCTCGCTTCGTCTGTCGTGGTCGGACGCAAATCGCGGACAGGATACCGCGCGTCGGCTGGCGGTGGAAGTCTCGGCTGGTGGCGTGGAAACGGAAACTTGCGGTTCGCGAGCAACGGTCGTAAACAAGGCGTGATGACCACCAGACCAGAGATGATCGCGCCGGCCCGCGCACGCCTGGTGGAATTTCTCGGATTGCGGCGGAGCATCGTCGGGTTGCTGGGGATGGTGGTGCTGGTGGGCATGGGCGAGCACATGGCCGAGCAGTTCCTGCCGTTGTACCTGCTCGCGCTCGGTGGCGGTTTCCTGTCGATCGGGTTCCTCAACGGCATGGACAACTTCGTGGGGGCGCTGTACACGTTTTACGGCGGCTATCTCTCGGAGCGGCTCGGCACGAAGCGGGCGCTGCTGGTGTTCAACGGGGCGTCGATGGTCGGTTTCCTGATCGTCGTGCTCGTCCCGACGTGGCAGGCATTTCTGGGCGGCGCGGCCCTGTTTCTGTCGTGGACGGCGATTTCGTTGCCGGCGACGATGAGCCTCGTCGCGAAGGTGCTGCCGAAGAACAAACGTGCGATGGGTGTTTCGTTGCACTCGCTGGTGCGGCGGGTGCCGATGGCGGTGGGGCCGATTGTCGGCGGCGCGTTCATCAAGGTGTGGGGCGTCGAACGGGGCGTGCGGCTGGCGTTTCTCGTGGCGCTGGCCATGGCGGTGGTCGCCGCGATTCTGCAGCAGATTCTGATCGACGACGACGCGGCTCATGAGAAACCCGAGGCCCACCATAATCCGCTGCGCCTGTGGCGATACATGAGCGCTGATCTGAAGCAGTTGTTGATCGCCGACATCCTCGTGCGGTTTTGCGAGCAGATCCCCTACGCGTTCGTGGTGGTATGGGCAGTCGGGACGGCCAGCGCGCCGGGCCCGGTCAGCGCGCTGCAGTTCGGCATGTTGCGCACGGTGGAAATGGCCACGGCCATTGCCATCTACATTCCCATCGCCTATCTGGCCGACCGCAGTCACAAAAAACCGTTCGTCGTGATGACTTTCATCTTCTTCACGATGTTTCCGCTGTTGCTCTTGTACTCGCGGTCCTTCGAGATGCTGATCGTGGCGTTTGTGCTCCGTGGCTTGAAGGAATTCGGCGAACCGACGCGCAAAGCGCTGATCATGGACTTGGCCCCCGAAGACCGAAAGGCGAGCGTGTTCGGCCTGTACTACCTGATTCGCGACGTGATTGTGTCGATTGCGGCGTTCGGCGGGGCGTTGTTGTGGCAGGCCGGCCCGCGATGGAATCTGCTGTCCGCATTCGGCTGCGGCGTCATCGGCACGCTGTGGTTTGCGTGGCGCGGGCGTGATTTGGGAAGGACGGTGGCGTGATGGCAACAGATCTGACGTATCTACTTCGCAGCTGTAAGCTCTTTGCCGATCTCGACGAACGCGAACTCCTGGCGGTGCAGCCCATCGCATTGCGCAAAGAGTACCGGAAAGGGCAGACCGTCTTCCACGAGGGCGACGCATCGCGCGGTTTTTTTCTCATTGCCAGCGGGGCGGTAAAGATTTTCCGGGTTGGCGCGGATGGCCGCGAGCGGGTGCTGCACGTGGTCGAGGCGGGCGAGTCATTTGCCGAGGCCGCCATGTTCATGGAGGCGTATCCCGCGACGGCGGAGACGCTCGGGCCAAGCACGATTGTCTTCATCGAGAAGAACGGGTTTCGTCAGCTTCTGCTGCGCGACCCGCATCTCAGCTTCAAAATCATGGGCGCGCTCGTCCGCTGGCTCAGTCACATGCGCAACGCGCTGACCGATCTCACACTCAAGGAAGTGCCGGCGCGGTTTGCCAGTTACGTCCTCAGTCTGCCGGCCGAGCCGGGCGCACCGATCCGCGTGACAATCAGCAAGACGACAATGGCGCAGATGCTCGGGACTACGAAAGAAACGTTCTCGCGGTTGCTCGCGCGTCTGGCGCAGGCGCGTATCCTTACGTTCCGCGGAAACGTGATTCGCGTGCAGAACCGGCGGCGTCTGGAAGCCATCGCCCAAGGCGACGAGAAGATTTAGCGGCTCCTGTAAACCTTGCAATCAGACCGGCGGAGGCGTTAGCTTCTCATTGTTGGGTTACGCCTATGATGCAGAATCTGTCATGTGTCAAGAGTCGACCCCATCTACCTGCGATGCGGAGGACAACCGGTTAAGCGAAGCCGCTCACGACCCGTCCCCGTTGCGGCGAATGGAGAATCTGTCAAGTGACACGAACTGGCCCTGACTGTTTACGTGCCGGCTTGCTGTTGGGGTTAGTGGTGCTTATGACATCGTCGTGCGGCTCCTATACCGAGGTCAGCAGCCTAACGTACTTCCCGACTAACGCGACGGAGCACACGGAATACACTTTGCAAGTTATGGCCGATGGTCAACGGGGCAAGGCGTATTCGGCGTTTGGGGAAAAGCGCGTTTTCGTGACTGTGTTTCATAATGGATCACCCTTTTTAATAAAGAATTACTCATTTGAGGCTGGGCGTTTACATTGGGAAGTGAGATGGGACGAGTTTTCGTCTCCGCAAGTACGGTTTTTTGATGAGGATACGAAAAAGACAATTGAGTCAATTGTCTTAAAGGTCGAGCCGGCAGCCAGGCGCTAACAGCGGCAACTGGAGGCTCTGGTAACGTGCCAACCAATAACAGGCGGGACGCCGGCTATTTCCAAATCCAACCCGCGGACGCAGCTTCTCGCCGACCAGAGGAGTTAACATAGCATCCGAACTCTTCGAGGCATCCGCAGCACCGGCCAAGCCGCATCGCGACCCAGTAAAACCCTAGCCGACAGGCCAACCGACAATCGAGCGGAAGTGTTGACCTGCGTCAATCGGCTTCTCTGGCGTCGGTGGTACCGTGCACCATGTCAGAAAGGATGCAGCCGAACATGAAACCGATCCGGAAGTTGCTGGTGATAGCGGGAATCGTTGCGGTGGCGCACATCGTCGCCGCGGCTCCATTGCGAGAGCAGGCGCAATTAACTTTCGCACCCGATGTGCCGCCGCCGATTGGGCGGCGACCCCCAGCGATCATCGAAGTCCACCTGACCAGCGGGGTGTTTACGAACCAGTTAAAGGGCGACATCAAGTACGCCTACTGGTCGTTCAACGGGCATACACCAGGGCCGTTCATCCGCGCGCGTGAAGGCGACACGCTGGAACTTCACGTCGCCAACACCGACGACAGCGGCAAGCCGCACAACTGCGATTTGCACGCGGTGACGGGACCGGGAGGCGGCGCGCCGGTGACGACCGTGGTGAAGGGCGAGGAGCGCGTATCGTGGTTCAAGCTGTTGCAGCCCGGGTTGTTCATCTATCACTGCGCCGCGCCGCCGGTGATGGACCACATTGCGAACGGGATGTACGGCATGATCCTGGTCGAGCCGAAGCGGGGACTGCCGAAGGTGGACCGCGAGTTTTACGTGATGCAGAGCGAGGTGTACACGAAGGACGCGCCCGAGGACGCGGAGTTTCTGGAGTATTCGCACGAGAAAGGCCTGGAAGAGCGTCCGACGTTCGTGGTCTTCAACGGTCACGTCAACTCATTGACCGGCAAGAACTCGCTGAAGGCGCATGTCGGCGAGCGCGTCCGCATCTATTTCGGCGACGCGGGTCCGAATTTGATTTCATCCTTTCACATCATCGGCACGATCTTCGACAAAGTGTATCGCGAGGGCGATCTGATCAGTCCGCCAGCGCGGTCGGTGCAGACGACGCTGGTGCCGTCGGGCGGCGCGACGGTCGTGGAGTTCGACGCGAAGGTGCCCGGCACGTACACGCTGGTCGATCACGCGATTTTCCGCATCGAACAGGGGGCGGTTGGCTACTTGGACGTCGCCGGCAACGCCCAATGCAGTATCTATCACTCCGACAAAGACCCCGTGCGGTGCAAGGGTTGCCTGGTGCATCCATGAATACAACAACGACAGTGACAGAATCCAGACCCGCGGGGCTGATCCACTACTCGATGCTCGTGTCGGACATCAATCGCGACTATCCGCAATGCCGGCCGGTGTTTGAGAAGTACGGCATCGCGGGATGCGGTGGGCAATATGGTCCGCCGGAGCCGTTGTTCATCTTCGCCGCGGCGCACCGCGTGCCGTTGCGCGAGTTCGTGGAAGAGCTGAACCGCGCGCAACTCGGCGAGTGGAACGCGGACGGCGCGAAACGGGAGAAGGATCGCGCGGCTGAGGCGGAAGGAGAGAGTTTGCACCGGCGATTTGTTCTGGGCGCGTTCGTGGTCGCACTGACGGTTGGGTTTGGACTGGGGCTTACGAATCTTACGCGGATCGCGCTGGCCCAATCGTATTACGAGATCAGCGGCGTGCTGAAACAGGTCCACGGCCACGCGCAGATCTTCGGCTGGGTCGGATTGTTCATCATGGGCGTGGCGCTGCACGCGGTCCCGCGAATGAAGATGCAACCGCTGCGGTCGGTGCGCGCGGTGAAGTCGTGCTTCTGGCTGATGTTCCTTGGCGTGCTGATGCGCGTGGTCGTGCAGCCGTTTGCGAGGCAGCCGGTGATGGCCGCAGCGCTGTTTCTCTCGGGAGCGATGGAACTGGGCGCGGTGGGATTGTTCGTGTGGTTGATCGGCGCGACGGTGGCGCGGTCGGAGCAGAAACGCGAATCGTACGAGAAATTCATCTGGGCCAGCGTGGGCTGGTTCGCCGTCCTCGCGGTGTGGAATCTATGGATCGTCGGACAAATGGCCCTGAAGCAGTCCGTGGGCATTCCCGCACTGCAGGATGCGTTGTGGATCCATGTGGCGTTCTTCGGATTCATCACCAACATGATCTTCGGTTTCTCGCTGCGCGTGCTGCCGCATTTCCTGGGGCTGCGCGAATCGAGGAGCTGGGCGGCGAGCGTGGCGTTCTGGTTGTGGAACGCGGCGATTCTCGTGCGGTATCCGGTCGAACCACTTGCCTATGCGGCGTCCACGCTGGAAGCGGCGGCAATCGTGTTGTTTATCTGGGCGCTGGGAATTTTTGCCCGGCGCCGCACCAAGATTGAGATTCAGGGCGTGGACAATTCGTTCGGGTGGTTCATCAAACTGGCCTACGCGTGGCTGCTGATGGTCGCCTGGATTCCGTTCCACGCGGATGTCTTTCGGCTGAGCGCTTCCGCCCGGCACACGATGGCGATCGGGTTCATCACGCCGATGATTTTCGGCGTCACGTATCGGGTCCTGCCGATTTTCAGCGGCGTGAATTTGTGGAGCGGCCGGCTGATGCGCGCGTCGTTCTGGGCGCTGGCGGCGGGCAGCACGCTGGCGTTCGCGATGGCGTTCAACAAGGTGTTCGAGACGGCGTGGAGTTATGGGTGGTCGGAGGCGGCGGGCATATCGGTGTTCGCCGCGCTGGTCATGTTCGCGGTCAACATGGCGATGACGTTGCGGACGCGGGCGGAGAAATTCGCGCGCGGATCCGTGGTGAAGCTGACGACGCGGGTCGCCGAATTGCTCGAAGCGTATCCCGAGACGCGGCCCGTGCTGATTCATGGCGGGCTGGCGGGCCTGGCGGCGATGCAACATGATCCCCCGCGGTTTGTGACCATCGAGTTCGCGGCACGTCGGCACGGCATCGATCCGCAACCATTGATCCAACAATTGAACGAAGAAATCCAAAGGAGAAAATGAAATGAGTTTGCTCAAGAGCATCCGGGAGAAATTTGCTGCGCGACACGAAGCGGGTTGTTGCTGCGGGAAATCGACGGCCGCAACAGCGCCGGACAAGATCACCAAGGACATGATCGTGCGCGAAGTGGCGGACCGCTGGCCGCAGACGGTCGCGGTGTTTGGCAATCACAAGGTGGATTTCTGCTGTGGCGGCGCGCACTCAATCGAGCAGACGGCGCGCGCCCGCGGCTGTCAGGACATCGACGCACTGATTGCAGATTTGAATCGGGTCGTATCGGAATCATGAGCGGCGCGCTCAAGTAATCCGCCGAAAGAGATCTGTTTCCGCATTGACGTCCGCAGGAACTGCGCGAATGTATCGCATGGCGGCGGCGTGTCTGTCGACCGCGTCTCGGGGATTACATCGTGCAAGAATCATCGAATTCGAATCGGGTCATCGAAATCTCGCGGGGCCACGCAGCGAGTTTCCGGCTGGGGTTGATTTCCGCGCTGGCGGCGGGCATTGGGATCGGCGGGGGCATCATTGCGTATCTGTTGCTCAAGCTGATCGGGCTGTTCACCAATCTGTTTTTCTTCGGTCGATTCTCCGCCACGTTTGTCAGCCCGGCGGGGAATCATTTGGGGGCGTGGGTGATTCTGTTGCCGGCGGCAGGCGGGATCGTCGTGGGATTGATGGCGAAGTACGGGACGGAGAAAATCAAGGGGCACGGAATACCCGAAGCAATGGAAGCGGTGCTGACGAGCCGGAGCCGGATTCATCCGAAAGTGGCCGTGCTCAAGCCGCTCTCGGTGGCGGTGGCCATCGGGACGGGAGGACCGTTTGGCGCCGAGGGGCCGATCATCCAGACGGGCGGGGCGATCGGGTCGCTGGTGGGGCAGTTGATGAGAATGACGGCGGTCGAGCGCAAGGTGCTGCTGGCGTGCGGGGCGGGAGCGGGAATGTCGGCGACGTTCAACACGCCGATTGCGGGAGTGATTCTGGCGATCGAGCTGCTGGTCTTCGAGTTTCGGCCGCGATCGTTCATTCCGTTGGTGGTGGCGAGCACGCTGGCGACGGCGACGCGGTTTGTGGTGATGGGGCGCAACGCCATGTTCGAGATGGGATCCGTGGATTTCGGGATTCCGGGCAATCTGCTCTATTACATCCTCCTCGGCGTGGTGTGCGGGTTTGCGGCGGTGGGATTCAGCCGGGCGTTGTACTGGGTGGAGGACCAATTCGAGCGGCTGCCGGTGGATAACCTGTGGTGGCCGGCGATTGGCGGGTTGGGACTGGGCGTGATCGGGTATTTCATGCCGCGGGTGCTGGGCGTGGGCTACGACAGCATCTCGGACATCCTGAACGAACGGCTCGCACTGAATTTGCTGCTGGGGCTGATGGTGTTCAAATCGCTGGCACTGGTGATCTCGCTGGGATCGGGAACATCGGGCGGATTGCTGGCGCCGATGTTCATGTCCAGCGCGGCGATGGGCGCGGCGTTTGCGATGGCGGTGAACCTGGTCGTGCCGGGGGCGCATCTGGCGCCGGGGGCGTTTGCGCTGGTGGCGATGGGGGCGGTATTCGGCGCGGCGGCGAACGCGACGTTTGCGTTCATCATTTTTGCGTTTGAAATCACGCGGGACTACAACGCGGTGCTGCCGCTGATGCTGGTGTGCGTCGTGGCCAGCGGGATCGCGCGGCAGTTCATGCGGGCGTCGATCATGACCGAGAAACTGGCGCGGCGCGGGCTGCGCGTCCACCAGGAATACGAGGCGGACGTGCTCGAGCAGGTGACGGTCGGCGAGATCATGGACCAGCGGCCGCCGACGGTGTCGGCGGAGATGAAGGTGGCCGAGCTGGCGGACCGGATCGTCGAAGGTCGGTCGCCATCGTATCGGCGGCAGGCGGCGCTGGTATTGGACGAGACAGATCGGCTGATGGGGATCATCACGCGGGGGGATGTGATTCGTCTGTTGAAAGAAGATCCGACGGGCAGCATTGCGGTGGGCGAGGCGTGCACGCGGGCGCTGGTGGTGACGTATCCCGACGAGTCGGCGGGAGAGGCGATGGCCAAGCTGCTGGTCAACAACATTGGGCGGTTGCCGGTGGTTCGGCGCGACGCGCCCGAGGCGGCGGTGGGCTACCTGGGCCGGGCGGAAGTGATGGCGGCGCGGACGCGACAGCACGAGGAAGAACACGTGCGCGAGCCCGGCTGGCTCAGCCGCATTGCCTAGATGTGGTGTCGGGGTCGGGTTATTCCAGGCCGGTGACGTCGGCGCTGAACAACTCCAGCGGCTTTCCATAGCCGATGGCGATACTGGAGTCGACGAACTTGATGCCCTTGGCGAAGTAGATGGTCATGGGCGCGGAGGCCGAAATGTTCACGTTCGAGAGCGTCACGTCGGTGATCGGCGCCTCGGGCAGCCCGCGGATGATGCCGGCCGCGGGACAGTTGGTCGCGGTGACGTTGCGGATGACAATGTTCTGATTGATCGGGGTGTGGTCGGTGACGGGCTGCGGTTTTTCGGTCGCGGGATCCTTGGGCGCGTTGCGTTCGGGGTACCAGTCGATGATGTAGATGGGGCGTCGCACGGCGGTCATGGTGAGATTTTCGTACGTGAGATTTTTCAGGAGGCCGCCATGGTCGCGCGAGGTTTTGATGCGGATGCCCGCGTCGGTCGAATCGAACGAGCAATGGCTGACGTGCAGGTCCTCGATGCCGTTGTCGGTGCCCGAGCCGATGGACATGCCGTGGCCGTGGCGGAAGGTGCAATCGGTGATGACGAAGTTCTTGTTGCCGGGCGAGCGGGAGCTGGCGGGTTTGATGGCGATGTTGTCATCGCCGCCGTCGATGGTGCATTTGGTGATGAGATAATTCCAGCCGGACGGATCGATGCCGTCGGTATTGGGCGTGTTGGACGGCGACTGGATGGTGATTCCCTGGATCGTCACGTCGGTGCAATCTTTCGGGACGAGATGGAACATCGGCGAATTGCAGAGGGTGACGCCCTGGACGTAGAGGCGGGTGCATTTTGCCAGCCGGACCATGTAGGGCCGGTGGGTCATGGTTTTGTTGGCGCGGAACGCGTCCCACCACGCCTTGCCCTGGCCGTTGATGGTGCCGTCGCCGCTGATTTCGACGTCGTGCGCGCCATCGACCGAGATGCAATCCACGTAGCGGTCGTTCTCGGCGGGATAGCTGCTGATGTCGTTGTTGATCAGAATGGTCGCGCCCTTGGCGAGATGAAGATTGATCTGGCTGGCGAGCGTCAGCGGCCCGGTCAGGAAATTGCCTTCGGGGATCAGGACGACACCACCGCCGGCGGCCGATGCAGCGTTGATGGTCTTCTGGATGGCGGAGGTATTGTCCTTCTGGCCGTCGCCGACGGCGCCAAACTTGGTCACATTAAACGTGTTGGTCGGGATCTTCGGCAGGGGCGGAGCATCCGCGCGGACGATTCCGCAAAGCGCGACGCACAGGATGGCGGTGGTGAAGAGGAGAAATCTGGCGTTTTTCATGGCTGGCAGTTCCTTATGTTGTCCCGTCAATAGGTTATTTTGGCGGGGGCGCGGCGGCGGGGTCAAAAAGATTGTATGCGCAGATACAATCGGTTGCGGGTGGAGCTACTTCTTCTCGATTCATCGGCGACCAGCCCCCTCACCCTAACCCTCTCCCCCGGCGGGGCGAGGGGATGTTTATTGTTATGCGGGAGCACTACTTTCGAGGCTTTTCGGAGTGGTAGACGACGCCGGCGGCGGCGCGCCAGCGGTCGAGCGTCTGCATGTTGCCGAGCGAATCGTCCCAGCTCATGGCGGGTGACTGGCGCTGCTCGATGTGGGCGGCGACGTTGTCGGCTTCGATGGCGTAGAGGGGCTGAGGCGCGTCGATGACGATCTCTCGCGGGGAGCCTTTGCGGTCGACGACGATCGTGGTCGAGCCGCCATCCATGGCCGGTTGCCATGGTGTCGGCACGATGATGCTGCCCTCCGAGCCGTAGATGCGGAGAGTGTTGTCCTGGACGACGTGAATGCTCGTGGCGAGCGTGGCGAGGATTTCTCCTCGGAATTTCGCCGAGGCGACAGCCCAGAGGTCGACGCCCGTGGTGGCGAGGTGGCCGCAGCCGTGGAACTCGACGGGGTTGGCGAACGGCTCACCCAGCGCGACGCCGGCGATCAGGCGCGACATGGAGACGGGATAACAACCGACGTCGAGGATGCCGCCGCCGCCGAGTTCGTTGCTCAAGAGGCGCTGGTTGGGATCGAATTCGCGATGGAACCCGAACGAGGCCTGGATCAGGCGGACTTCGCCGATGGCTTTCTGGCGGATCAGTTCGACGAGTTTCGCGGTTTGCGGATGACAGCGATACATGAACGCTTCCATGAGGAAGACGTTGTGGCGGCGGGCGGCGTCGATGACGGTGACGGCGTCAGGGTGATTGAGCGTGAGCGGTTTCTCGCAAAGGATGTGTTTGCCGGCTTTGGCGGCTTTGACAGCCCACTCGGCGTGCAGGGGATGCGGCGTGGAGATGTAGACGGCTTGCACGGTCGGATCGTCGAGCAGCGCCTGGTAGCTGGCGTGGCGGCGGGCGAGATTGAATTCCGCGCCGAACCGGTCCGCGCTGGTTTGGGAGCGGCTGCCGACGGCGACGAGTTTGCCCGTTTTGGAGTGGCGGAGATGTTTGGCGAACAGGCCCGCGATGCGGCCCGTGCCGAGAATGCCCCAGGAAAGCGAGTTCATGTCGGGGAAACAGGGTGCGGTGGATTGCGGTGGGGAACAAGGAAAAAGCGAACGACCTAACGCACAACATTCAACGTCAAACGCTCAACGTTCAAGGGAACGGCGGAGGCGGGAAGCAGTGGCCACAGGTTCACACGGATGGGCGCGAATGGAAGTCAGGAAGCGCACGGGTGGCGTGGTGGTGCTGTCGTGTGCTAAATTTTTAGCATGGCGCGAGGGGGAGCTACGGTTTTTTATCGCTCAGCAGCTCTGCGACGTCGTAAGACTCGGTAAAGCTCTCGGCGCGCACGTTCAGCCTGTCGTCTGTTATGCCGAGTGTGGAGCGGAAGATCTCGCATGCGCGCTGGGGACAAGGATCGAGTACCGTCACGGTTGGCATGGTTTGTCTGCGGGAACAGTCCGGTTAATCAGCACCGTACTTCTTGTGCGGGCGTTCTCGAACCACAAGAGAGTCTTTTGCACTTTGCGCTCGCGACTTGTGCTCTATGCCCAGCCGCCACTTGCTGTGCCTGTTCATTGCCAAGTAGTATTTGGCAACGCCGACTTTGTGCGCTTCGCGCGCCATGTCCTCGCGAATCTCGTGAAGCTCCTCCAGTACTCGTGGCTGTTTCAACCGTTTCATGGCGTCACGATCTCCTCTGGTGTGTGAATACGGATCGCCGGCAGTCCATAGCGCAGGTTGACCGCGTTGATCCGCTGTACCTTTCGCACGTTGACCAAATGCTTCATGTTCCAACTTACAACAACATCGAGTGTGTGACAAACAGCGAGGGCAACATGGAGCGCATCGTTTTGGTAGCGCACGGGCGTAATGCCTTCGCGCACGTAAACTCCGCTCAACCGCACGGCCTCCTCTGTAACGGCCAACACTGTGATGGGCAAGCCGGCGAACGCTTGGATCATCCGCGTGCGCTTCGGTTCCGGCGCACGGTCAATTTCACTCTTGACCACTTCCGAACTGAACAAGTCATCATTGGTGACGCGCAGCCAGTCAAAGAAGACGTCCGTCGCCGCCCGCTTCTCCGGCGCATCGTCGGCAAACAACATATTCGGCACGCTGGTCTCAATATAAAGTTTCATGTCTCGCTCTGCCCAGGCGTGCAATTCCGTCGAATGGATACGTGAGACCAATGTCTGCTAGGTCAATGCAAGGGACAAGCCTCATCCCAGTCCTCCGCCACATCCACACGCGGTGTCTCCCATCCACCCACTTCTCGCCACATACTATGGCCGGGGGAAGCCTTTGACCCACCATCGCTTCGGCGTAAGCTCGGTCACGGTAGTCAGTCCAGATCGATATGTCCGGGAACGCCTCTATCGGCATCTCGCGAATGGGAAAGCAGCGCGTTTCCATTTTCGTCAAAAGCTCGTCGTCATCGGAGCTGCCAACGACGTCGTAGAGCAGCGCTTGCAGGTCTTCAGGCAAATCAGAGAAAGGACAACGAGCGTTCAAGCGGGCGTCACCAATGACCATTTCTTTCCGTCGAATGTTATTACGCCTTGGCGCTTCAAGAACTGCTGAGCATTGCGAACCGCGTGCTTCCACCGCTTGCCAAAGCGCTGACCATCGATCACTAGCTCCACGGAGTCGTCACACAAGTCAGGCAAAACTTGCTGAATCCGAGGGTGGAGTTCTGCCGTGGTCAGAGGTCCCCTGGACAAAACGTAGGCGATTGTGTCCGAATAGAGGCTGTGGGCCGAGCGGTTGCCAACCTGGGCGCGAAGAAACTGGACTCTGGCCTTGCGCAGCTTCTGATTGAATCTCTGCCGAAGCTCTGCTCTGGCCGAACGCTGGACGCGGTTGAATTCGTCCACCAACTCGCTGCTGACCTTGGAAATGTCATCCAGCAGTTCGGCGGTCATCGCACTGCCGACACGTCCATACGATTCAACGTCAGAACGGATTCTGCGCACCAAACTGGGCTCGCGAAGCCCGACACCGTACTCATAATTCATTTCCAAACCCGACGGCGTCAGGTTCGCAGAGGTAACAATCGCGAAGTCTTCGTCTCTCACGTAGACCTTGGCGTGAAGTTTGGGCACTGCAATTACCTTGGAGTCCTCGGCTACTCGAGTGAACAGCTTCAGCGCAGCCATATCCAGCGAACCGTTCAGGACGCTATCGCTGCGAACGTCTGTGAAAACGCGCAGATGGATTGGCCGGTTCCCCAAGGCGTCACAAATCCATTTGGCCTCAGCAGTCTTAATGTACGGGCTGGCAATCAGTAGATCAGCTGAAACACCTTCGAGGAAAGATTCAAACACTGCACGCCAAGGGCTGGGATACAATTCGGTCATGGCAGGTTTCGCCCGCCGACGAGGGACCCACTTGGTTTCAAGATGCGTCGGAACTCGGCGCCAAAAGGACGAAACCACTCGACGTAGTTGTGCGCGTCCACATTTCCGTAGGTCTTTTTGCGCACCAATCCGAACGGGGGGCTCGTCATAATGAGGTCGACAGAAGCGTCGGCGATTTCTGTACGCATGAAGTCGAGCGAGTCACCAAGAACGATTCTCCCAAGCTTGGTGTGGAAGAACGGACCCGAAGTCATGGCCGGCAGTCTACAACCAGCCATCTTTGCGGGCAAGCGCCGTGTGCGTTTTCTCGTGGGTTTGGGGTTGACAGGGCGAGGGGCGCGGGGGGGAGCCGATGGCTGAAAAGGCGGGGGTTGTCAAGGGCAAAGGTATCGTTGGGCGATATTTTCTGCTGGGATCGGGTTGGTATTTGTGATAGGGTGGCCGGAGCATTGATCTTTGACATAGAAGGAACCGTTCGCAGTTGCCCGTTCCCGGTTCGCGGTTCACAGAGGAGGCGCGGCAGTGAAGACGGCGGAACGGGCGGGAAGGGGGCCATATATATGATTCTGCGAAACGAAGCCAACGGTTTTTCGGGGGTCCTGAATTCAGATGCGCTTGAATAAGAGAAGGTTGGAAAGACACGATTCCCAAAAAAACGATTGGCTTCGTTTGGCTTCGTTTTTGGGTTCCGGGCACCGGAGGGTCGTGGTTCGTTGCGCGAAAACGCGGAGAGAAACGGCGATGTTTTGCGGCTTGATTCGCGGGCGGTCGAAGGCATACAAGACGGGTGGGAGAACTCACACGATGAGAGCAAAGCTTACCGCGATCAGTGTCGCGTTGGCCCTTTGGTTGGGAATGGGATGGATCAACGCGACGCGTGCGGCGGCCACCGAAAGCCCGAGCGCCGGGCCGACGTTGGAACAACGGGTGGCTGATCTGGAAGCCTACGTGAACAACGGCGCGCGCGTCAGCGCCGTCTCGAAGGTCGCCGGCCCGGGTCCCGGGCACAACGCGTGGATGATGACCTCGGCGGCGCTGGTGTTGTTCATGACGCTGCCGGGTTTGGCGCTGTTTTACGGCGGGTTGGTCCGGCGGAAGAACGTGCTGTCGATTCTCGGGCAGTGCCTCGGGCTGGCGGGCGGGGTCTCGGCGTTGTGGTGGGTGTGCGGGTACAGTCTGACGTTTGCGCCGGGCTCGCCGGTGTTGGGCAGTTTGCGGTATGCGTTCCTGAACGGGGTCAGCGCGCGACCGAACACGGATTACGCGCAATGGGTTTCGCAGAATGTCTTCGCCATCTACCAGATGATGTTTGCAATCATCACGCCGGCGTTGATCATCGGCGCGGTGGCCGAACGGATCCGGTTTTCGGCGATCATGTTCTTCAGCATCGCGTGGATGATGCTGGTGTATTTCCCGCTGGCGCACATGATCTGGGGCGTCGACGGTTTGATGAACGGCATGGGCAATCCGCACGCGCGGATCAAGGCGATCGATTTCGCCGGCGGGATGGTGGTCCACATGTCGTCGGGCTGGTCGGCGCTGGTGTTGTGCCTGATTCTCGGCAAACGGCTCGGATTCGGCCGGGAGATCATGGCACCGCACAACATGGTGCTGTGCATGGTCGGCACGGGCATGCTGTGGGTCGGGTGGTACGGGTTCAACGCGGGCAGCGCGGTGGCGGCAGACGTGGTATCGGCCAACGCGTTTGTGAACACGACGCTGGCGGCGGTGATGGGGTTGATGGCGTGGGGCCAGCTCGAACGGATTCTGAAGGGCCGGCCGAGCGTGCTCGGGATGTGTTCGGGCGCCGTGGCGGGTCTGGCGACGGTCACGCCCGCGAGCGGGTTTGTCACGGCGAACAGCGCGGTGTTGATCGGCCTGGTGGCCGGCACGGCGTCCTATGCCGCGTGCAGCAAGCTGAAGGCGAAGTTCGGCTACGACGACTCGCTGGACACGTTTGGTGTGCACGCGGTCGGCGGCACCATCGGCACGTTTCTGACGGGGCTGCTGGCGACGACCGAGGCCAACCCGAACCTCGCGACCAACCTTGGGGACGTGGTGGGGCAAAGCCTGTGGCGGCACGAGCTGCTGGCGATGGCGATCACGCTGGTGCTGTCCGTGGGGGCCACGGCGGCGATCGCGTTCGCGCTGAAGCCCTGGCTGGAATTGCGGCCCTCGCGGGAAATCGAAGACCAGGGTCTGGACATCAACGATCACGGCGAAGAGGGTTACATTCTCGAATAGAAAGCAGGTAGACATGAAAAAGGTCGAAGCGATTATCAAACCGTTCAAGCTCCAGGAGGTCAAAGAGGCGTTGGGCGAGGTCGGGGTGCACGGGATGACCGTGAGCGAAGTGAAGGGCTTTGGCCGGCAGAAGGGGCACACCGAGATTTATCGTGGCAGCGAATACGTGGTGGATTTCCTTCCGAAGGTCAAGATGGAGATCGTGGTGTCGGACGACAAGGTGGAGGTGGTGGTGCAGACGATCATCAAGACGGCCCGGACCGGGAAGATCGGCGACGGGAAGGTGTTCGTCATTCCCGTCGAGGAAGTCGTCCGCATTCGCACGGAAGAGCACGCCGACGCGGCGATCTGAGCGGCGCGGGTTGGACCACGGATAGAAGACCGGGCCGAGTCGAAGCTGGTGTTTCAGCCGGCGCCGGCGCGCAGGAGCGTGAGCAGCAGGAGCAGGATCGCGCCCACGACCACCCAGCAGCCGAAGAACCCGACGTAATCCAGGCGCGTCCATTTCATGAACTCCCAGTTGCTGCCGGGGAAGAGCTTGAGGTGATCGAAGCGATGGGGCTGGGCGCGGCTGAGCGCGACGGTCTGCTCGTCTTCTTCCGGGGTGGGCGCGACGGGAGTTTTCATCTTGGCGAAAAAGCGGTCGGCGAGGTCGGCGGGGCCGGGCCGGAAGACGAGGCTGAGTCCGATGAGCATGACGAACGGGAACAGGCCGTCGAAAAGCCAGCGGGTCGCCAGCAGGCCGGCGGGGGAGAAATTGCGGACGGGGACGCCGAGCAGCCACAGGGAGAAGGCCTCGACGTTGAATCGGCCGATTCCTTCGAGGGGCGACTGCGGGTTGTTGGGGTCGATGCGCGCGACGCGATCGAAGAAGACGGCGGCGGGCAGGACGACGTGGGATTTGCGGATCGGCTGGCCGGGTTTGACGGCGCGGCCGGCGGCGACATCGGCGGCGGTGGACTCGACGCTGACCTCGATGCGGCGCTCCGGGGTTTGCAGGAGCAGGGCGGGGAGCCGGCGGAATGTTGCCGAGTACGGCGGCACCCATGGGACCAATCCGATCCAGACCACCCAGATGACAAGGCCGATCACGATGGCCCGCGCGACGAGCCGGCGCCAGAAGAAGATCAGGAAGACAACCGCGCCGAAGAACGTGTTGAACGTGATCAACATCGTCAGCGCCTGGATGACCCCGGTGAAGATCATGGCGAAAGCGATGCCCAGGGCGAGGACGACGACAATGGCCGCCTGGCCGATGCGGAGGTAGTGCTGCGGGGACCGTCCCTTGACCAGCGGTTGGTAGAGGTTGCGGGTGGCCAGCGCCGAGACGGAGACGGAGCTGACGCCGACCGAGGGCATGTGGCCGAGGAGCATACCTGAGAGCATCAATCCCATCAGACCCGGTACGAGCAAGGAGGTCGAGAGAGCGCCCCAGGCGTTATCGGGATCGGCCAGGCCCCCGCGGAACACGGCCAGCGCGAGAAGTCCGCAGAGCGCCCAGCCGATGATGACCAGCCGCTTCATGAATCCGCCCGAAATCATTCCGAAGCGGGCGGTATTCTCGTCGCGGGCGGAGCCGCCAGAGGCCATGTTGTGCATCAGTCCGAAGATCTGGACGAGGCTGGCGAAGGTGATGGCGAAGATCGTGTACCACGTGTAATCGCTCATGGCCACGGTGCCGACGAGCTGGAACTTGTAGGCGGGGACGAGTTGATGCAGCCCCGCGAATCCGCCGACGCGATGCAAGCCGAGCGGCAGCAGCAGGGTGGACATCAGCAACACGAGCAAGCCCTGCAGCGCGTCCGTGACGGCGGCGGCGCGCAGACCGCCGATGACGATGTAGAGGGCGACGATCGTGGAATAAGCGATATAGAACGGAAGCGGGCGGATGTACGTGATGAAGGAGTGCAGTTCGCCGCGTTTGTTCATGTTGTCGAGCATGGAGAAGCGCTCGGCCATCGCGTTGGGGAGCGTCCCCGCCTCCTTCTGGGCGGCGAGCGCGCGATACTCGTTGAACAGGCGAACCTGAGCGCGCTCCTGATCGGTCCAGGCCGATTCGGGCTTGACGACCATCGCCGAAGTGACTTTGAACGCGGTGAGATTGCCGAGTCCGAGGAGGATCAGGGCGATGAGGATATTGAAGGCGGCGTAAGCCGAGGCGAGGCCGCGGCTGTCGAACCGGTCGACAAACAAATCGGCCATGGTGACGAGGCGCGCGCGCCGGTACCATGGCTGGGTGAACCAAAAGAACGGCGTGATGAACAGCGTCTGAAAGCTGATCCACAAGCCGCCGATGCCCTGGCGGTAGACCTCGCTGGACAATTGGACCGCGCCGGTGGAATCGGTGGCATTGCCGAAGTTCAGGAAAAACTGCAGGACGCGGCCCAGTTTGCGGCCGCTGAGGTAGAAGTCGGTTTCGCCCTGGACATTGCGGGAGGCGTGGATGCCGATGAACAGAAGCGCCAGCAGAAACAGGACGACAACCGCGAGATCAAGGACGTGTAGACCCCACAGATGCATGGTTCAGCGCCGCCCGACTATATCCGGCGGAGCATCAATGCGTCAACGGGACACTCCGGGGATGACAAGCGTTGGCTCGACCATGAGCGTGATGCGCGGGGAATCGGGGTTGGCGAGGCGCACGATGAGCAATTCGACCGCCAGCTTGCCAATTTCATGGCTGTGGATGTCCACTTTCGCCGGCTCCGGCTCCATGTGTTGATAGACGACCTCGCGATCGCCGCAGACGTAGAGGACATCCTTCATCGGCTCGACCCCGCGCCGGCGCAAGTGTTCATGGACGTAGTAACCGAGGTTATTGGAGACGAACAAACCCTCTGGCCGCGGTTTGAGTTTGACGAACTGTTCGACGAGCCGTTCGGCGGCGCTGAACAGCCCCTGGCTGTCGGTCGGCTCATCCACTTCCATTCCCAGCGTGATGGGGGAAATGTGGCGGAGGCGCGAGTGTTGTTCGAACGAATTGGCGCGCTCGGTGTGGTAGCGATTGCCGCGAACCGTGGGCCGGTAGGTGATGCAGCACACATTCCGGCAGCCCCGGCTCGCAAAGTAGTCCAGCGCCTTGACGGCCACGGCGCGATGGTCCGGTTGCACGCGGTCACCCCAGGTCGTCGCGCCCGAGGACAACAGCCAGACCGACGGGACCTGCCGCAATTTCGCCGCTATGGATTCCTCCGGCTCCGGGCCGTGAAGCACGAGGCCATCGACCTTCTGGTTCTCCACAATCGCGGGCAGGCAGCCCGAGTGGTAGAGATAGTCGATCGTCAGGCTGATCCGGTGCATCCGCAGGGCGGCGGCGGCGCCCTGAAGTAGGGCGTGGCCGGTTAACGTCTCCGCTGGTTCCTGGCCGCCGGGCCAGGTGAACCCGGTCGGCGTCCCATTGGCGGGCGACGCTTCGAGATCGCGTCCCATGCCCGGCTTGTAGGCGGCGGTCCACAAGAACGCGATGGCGCGGTGCTGGAGGCGGGCGTGCAAGTGAGCCTTGGGGCCGCGGCGCGAACCCAGCGGGGGTGGATGGTAATCCATGCGTTTCATGGCCTGATGGACCTTGGCCACCGTCGCCTCGCTGACCACGTCGCTCTCATTCAACACGCGGGAGACGGTCGCGGTGGAAACACCGGCGAGCTTGGCAATTTGGACTATCGACATAGGCAATAATCTCCCATCACGTAGTTGCGTTCCTACGACAACCTCAATTTGTGCGCCTTTGCCCTGGATGTGTCAAGGGCTGCCGCCGCACTCGCGGGACGCGGCTCCAGGGCTTTCAATGACGGATCCGCGGGGAAGTGGGCATAGTGGTCGCAGGTAAACCGCGAGCCGGCGGTCGCCCAGGGGACGCCGGCCTCCGAAAAGAGCAGGCGCTTCGAAAAAGCCACATCCAGATCGTGCTCGATGTTCTCGACGACAACCTGCTGCAGATTCTCGGTCACAAAGGTGTGTTTGAACTCGGCCGGAATGGGTTTGGGCGGTCCATTGGACTCGAAGGCCGCGTTGAGGCCCAACACGTACGGGCGGCACGTCGCCAAATCGAACGGTTGCGGCTCTCCCCTAGCCACGGCATTCAAGATGGTCGTCAACATGTGGCGGCGCACGATCTTGTCTCCCTCGGTCTTCGAGGGGTGTGGCTCGCCCAAAACCTCCTTGCGGCCATCGTGGTGACACACCACCGTGTCGGCAAAGTCGACCTGGCGGACGATGGCGTTTTCTGTTTCGATTTCCAGCAGCACGTCACGTTGCGTCGCGGTGGCCAGTGACGCGCAGTACAGAATCTCCACACCTTCGTCCGTGACGATCCGCAGGGCACTGGTGTCCTCGCTTTCGATGTCATTGACGTGATAAAGCTCGGCTTGCACGGTGTCGAGGGCGGCAAGGCCCGGTTTTGCCGTCGCGAAAAACAGTTCATGCGCCAGCAGGTGGGCGAGCGGATTGCCCACGGTGCCATCCAACACCCAGCCATCCGCCGTGCACAGCCGTCCCGTCCACGGGCTGCGCTGGAAGTACTGGACCGGCCGGGGCCACGCGGCGACCGCGCGCAGTCGGCGAATCGCGCCCAGGGAGCCGCTGGCCAGAAGCCGTTTCAGGCGCTGGTTAACATCGGTGTATAAGAACTGGAAATGGACAGCCGATACCCGGCCCGTGTGTTGCTGCAGCTTGATCAAAGCGTCCACATCTTGAACGGTTGGGACGGGAGGTTTTTCGAGGAGCACGTGAAAGCCAGCCGCCATGGCCTGGGCGGCGCAAGTGAAATGCGAGTCGATGCCCGTCGCGACGACAATCGCGGCGCACCCCTTCGGGCTTACCGCTGTGAGCAGCGCCTCCAAACTCGGAAACACGCGGACCCCGCGCTTGACGCAGTTGATTACGCGCGGGTTGTCCGGTTTGTCGAGAGTGGCGGCCGCAACGATCTGGCAGAGATCGGGAAGCTCCCACAGTCGATCCATCAGGTAGCCGGCGTAGCCGCTTGTTCCGACCATGGCAAGGCGTATCATGAGGCCCTCATGGGAACGGCCGCGGTCTTCGACCAGGGCATTTCGGGTATTGGCTCGACTCCGCCGGTGTCGGCCGCGTCGCGCGCACACAGGCAGGCGTGCGTCAGGAGAAAAGGGTCTTCGGGCTGCATCAATTCGTCGTCGGACGCGCCCAACAGGAACGGGCGGTAGAGCGGGCGGGACCGCCCGGCGGCGATGGTCGCGGCTTCGGCGCTGTCCCGGAGGAGACGAACGACGCCGTCGTTGGAGCGCGCTTCGAGTATCCCCTCGGTCCCGACGATCCGGATCCAGTCGTCGCCGTGGGTGGCCGCGGCTTCCGGTCGGAGAAGATCGAGGCTGACAGTGGCGGCGCCGCCGTTGTCGAGCCCGAGAATTGCCGCCACGCAATCCTCGCAATCCGGGAGATCCGGGTGCGCGAAGTTCCGCTGCACCGCCGCGGCGGATGTGAACATTTGTCCCGTGGTAAAGTGGATCATATCCAACGCGTGAATGCCCACCCAGAGCATGGTTCCGCCATACATGTCTCGCACGCCGAACCAGCCCTCGCGGCGCCCATATTTGTAGGATTTCCGCGCGTTGACAAGCACGACCTCCCCGATGGCGCCGCTTCGACAAAGCTCCTGTGTCTTTTGAAAGACCGGATCGGTGCGCATACTGAGCATGGCCATCAAGCGGGTCCCCTTGGTCGAAACCGCGCGGTAAAGCTTCTGCAGTGCCGATGTGCTTAGCGCCAAGGGCTTTTCACAGATCAGGTCGCAGCCCGCGTTTGCCGCATCCATCGCGATCACCGGGATGCGATCCAGACGGCAGCTCAAAACCACCACGTCCGGGCGCACGGTCGCAAGCATGAGCCGATAGTCGTCGAAGACCCTGACGTCGTTCGCGACACAAGGGTGTGCGACCACATCGTCCACAGACTCTGCCGGCAAAGCCTTTGCCGCCGCGACGACCTCGAGTCCGTCCATCCCCGCGATCTCGTCGAGCACGCAGACCCAGTGTCCAAATCCACCGATTGTTGCGATTCGAGTGTGCTTGTTGGTCAGGCTCATGTCGTCACAGCGCGAGCGTTACAGGTTTGACAATCTGGGAGCAATACAGTTCCTGCAAACTCGCGAATTCATTGTCTGATAGTATTGCAAAATAGATTGTAAATTACAAGCTGCTTTCTGTGAAATCTGAGTTTCTGCCGAGCAGCGTCATCGTCAAGGATCCTCGGCACGCCCAAGTGGAACGGAGAGAGGGCCTAACGCAAAGTCCGCGCATGCGGACCGCGTCGGACGCGAGGCGCTTGGTTCTCTGCGTTGCGTGAAGTCCATGCCCACCCATTCCGATCCCCATTATGACACAATTCGAGACTCAGTAGACCGAGTAGATGCTGTTCCAGTTCTTGTTGAGCGTCTGCCACGTCAGGGGCTCGACATGGAAATCGGCAAATAGGCAGTCGATCGTTGTCAAGGGGTGACGTCCGACGATCGGTTCCACAGTCGTGGCCAACGACGGGTCGCCCGACGGGCCGATGAATTGGGCGGTGACACCGCCGTTGGAATCGAGCATGATGATTGACGAAGACGGCGTGCGAAAATCCCGCAGCGAAAACCCACGCCAATTGTTGTTTGGAGGCGGTGACGGTCGGACCATGCTGTAACTGGGCGTCGGATTGTCCATATTGAAGTTAAATGTGTCGGCCGGACAGCGCCTCATTTCGCCCCAGTGCTTAACGGCGAGGTACCTCTTGTATGGAGACGTGGCCGCAATCCATGATGGGGCGGTACTTGTCCCACCGATTTGCACCCATTCTTGCACTCCCCAGTCGGACGCGTACATACTAAAGGCAAGACCCCACTGCTTGAGATTGCTGATGCAGGCAGCCTGCTTGCCTTTGGCGCGCGCCTTGTTCAAGGCTGGCAACAGCATGGCGGCCAGAATGCCGATGATGGCGATCACGACCAGCAATTCGATGAGAGTAAATGCCCGGCTACGCTTCTGGCGAATCATCATAACGACCTTCTCCCGATTCTCGAAGTCCTCTTCATGTTCTTGCTGCAAACGACCTTCGGACGCCCTAGCCTTGGCAAAGAGGCACTCAACCACTGGATCCCGTCCGAACACCAAACCCCGCACACCACACCAACGAATGTAAATTACATATCAACTTACATCGTATATTACATGCGCGGCTCGAAATGGCAAGACAATTCTACATAAAAAACCGCTTGTCCATGCCGCGGAAACGGTTACGCTGATTCATGGTTGATGTGCTGCCGGGTCGGCGCAACGCCCGGCCAGCAAGACTTGGCGCCGCGATAGCAGGGCGGGCGTCGCCAGCGGCCAGAACTTTCGGCTCAACAAGCCGGCTTCTCCGATGGCATCTCGATTGTTGATACCCTCGACGTCAAGAGTCAGGGGTCGGTGGACCGGGGGCTACCCATTTCTACATAAAGTGATTAGTAGTAGACAGTCGGTTGTTCATCCATGCCGATGGATGCGGTCCAGTTGCACCCCTGGCCGTGACCGGTCCAGGCTGATTGTAGGACGAAGCTGCCGACAATCTGCTTATTTGTTATCGATATGGAATTGGCTGAAATGGGCGCATAGTTCGGAATTCCGCAAGGATTGGAGCACGAAACACAGCCCCAGAAAGAATAATCAAACACGGTTCCCATAGCCGCCCAAGCCGCGCTTCCGTCGTTCTTGACGATGACGAACAACGTCAGCATGTCAAAGGGGGGATCGCTGGCCTGTCGGTACTCGGCCCAACAGCAAGCGTTCGTACCGCTTCCGCAGGAGCTGGAGGCTACGAAATAGAATGGGAACATGCTAATAGGATCTGCCAAGCACACCGGGCAGTCGCCCTCGAGCCCCGGGGGGTTGATTTCACAGTTGACGCGCCGCACCAAAGCCCATCCCCCTTGAATGCACTCTTGGCCGCAGTCTACGACCGTACCGGTAGCGGTGGCGTTTATCGAACCGTCGAAGCTAAATGGGGCCTCACGAACTGTTACGGATGCCGGCCCCGCGCTGGGGAAATAGACCTCGGCATTCTCGTTACGACCGCCGCTGGTGCCGACGATCACGCCACCATTGGCTGACCATAAACATAAAGAGCCGAAACTGTCCAGCGGACCGGTGGCCGTAAATTCTTGCGTGGTGTAGGCGCAGAAGTTGAACGGGCTGGGATCGACGTGTGCCATAGCCACCGTGGGTGCAAATCCGTTGAACTCGAACCAGTTGTCCTTCTCATAGTAGTCTTCGATGTCAGCGCAGTCTGCCTGGGCCGTCAGGTTCGATGTCCAGCCCGTCGGCCAAGCGAAGGAGGAGCTGTTCAGACTGTAGGTCTCACCCCCGTTTACGAAGACGAGGTAACTGACCGTCTGATTGCCGTCGTCCCAGGAGATCGGGTGCTGCCCTTGATAGGTCACCTGGCTCAAATCCAGCGGCACACCGGGTGCGCGGGCGTAGTTCACATTCTGGAACGTGAAGATGACCGGGGTACTTGCTCCGTAAGACAGCGGGGCCACGAACGTCAGCGACCCATCCCATTTCCACTGCATATTGGAGAAGGCCCAATCCCGTTCCATCGTCTTCTCCCAACTGTCCATCTCCCCGAATTTCAGGTTCCACGAGGGCTGAGCTGCATACTCGTAATTTGTAATCCACCCACCGTCCGCGGGCACCCAATTCAGCTCATCCACTCCGGGCAATACCGTGACTATGTCGGTGGTCGAGCCCGAGTACCAGTCGTCTTCGATCCCGAGATAATTGGTGTCCCCTTCTGCATGGGGAGGGGTGAACAGGTTGGCTAACAGCTGGCGTCCTCCCTGCGCAGCCAGCGTCGGCGACGGGATGCAAAACGGATAGCTATCCCAGTAGTCATAGAGCGCCGACTGCTTCCAATCCGACCACGAGGCGCTCGCAGTGATTTGGTAGCCGTCCAGCCATCCCAGCGGCGGCGGGGTGCTGGTGCTGCCATCGGCCCACGTCACGACGACATTCAGCGCCGTCTCGCTGCCGTCCGACAGTACCGGCACCACATCGGTCGTGGTGAACGTCATGGTCCCACCGCCGCTGTCCGACAAGCTGGTCGGCACGCCGTTGACCGTAACGCTGGCGACCTGGGTTTGGTTGGGCAATCCGGCATCCTTCAGGGCGCTGACCTGGCCGCTGACGATCTGGGGCTGCCCGTTGGCGAAGGCGCCGAACGGCACAGGCGAGGTGATCGCCAACTGGTAGCGATTTCCCTGCACCAATGTGAAGGTCTCGGACATGGCATTGCCCGCCGCATCGTAGGCCATCAGGACCAGGACGTTGGTGCCCGGACCCACCGGGATCAGGGAGCCGAACTGATTGCTCCGTACGCTCATCGTGATCGGGGCGCTACCGTTGACAGTTGCGGCGATGATCGCATTCAGATTGTCCACCTGCCCGGACACCCACACGTTGGACTCATTGGGAATGTCCGTGACCGTGTTGGGGGTAAGCCCGATGACCGAAATTGTCGGCGCATTGGTGGCCGTGCTGGTGTTCACGTACCAGTTCAACCCGGCCTGAGTCTGGTTGCCGGCCTGATCCTGGGCGAGGATTGTGATCGTGTTGTTGGTGTTCGGCAGTACTGAGAACCGCGGAATGTCGATTTGTGTGCCACCCAACAGATTCCAGTACTGCTGTCCATTGATCCACACTTTGATGGGCCGGAACGAGCCGGGGGCAGTCGGATTCTGCGGGTCCGGATCGAAAACGGTGGCCTGCAGGTGGATGAACGCCTGATCGCCCACGCTATTAGTCGGGCTGGTGATCTCAACCCAGGGCGCGATCGTGTCCAATGTGACAGGCTTATGCAGTACCGGCCCGAGCGCGTTGGTCTGAGCGTCGGCGTACTGGAGGAAGAGGTAATAGGTGGCGTTGTTGGTGCTGGGCAGGGTATACGTCACGGGGGCGCCCGTATTGGCCAGTAGCACCGCGTTGGTCATGGTGGGAGAGAAGCTCACCATGAGGAACGGGAACGGGGAGCCGCTGGTATCGAGCGTGATCGTCCGGTTCGTGACGTAGAGGTTGCCGCCGTTGACCCCAACGTCCACCGGGTAGGCGGCCCGGGGATCCAGGCCGTACCCGTACTTGTCGAGGTTGTCGATCTGGTCAGTGGTGTAATCGCAGGTGGCGCAGGTCTGGTCGTTGGTGGGCAGGGTACCGAAATACTTGAGTCGCCACCAGTTGGGGATGCCATCGCCGGCGGTGCTGTAGGTCAGGTCCCAGGCGAAGAGGTTCTTGAGCTGACCGATGTTGGCGATGGCGTAATCGCTGGTGGTGGTGCCGGAGGCCCACGGGTAGGCGGTGGTATAGCCGACGGCGATGAGGCGTTCGTAGAACGGTTTGGCCACATACTTGAGTTGGCCGATGTTGGCCGGAAGGTAGTTGTTTGTGCTTGTGAAGCTGCCGACCAAGGCGGTGATGGTGGCACCCGCGCCGCCCGGCAGATTGGCGTTCATCTCGAGCCAGGCGTTGGAGGCGATGTTCTTGACCTGCCCTTGGGTGACTGCGGCGAAGTCGTTGGGGGTGGCGCTGGTGTTGAGCACGGAGCGGCTGGTCCACCATGGTGGGATGGAGCTGCCGGCAATTGCGGGAAGCCACACAAAGGCACACAAAGCCAGGGCCAATCCCAATCCCGCAAGCCAGGTAAACACTCGACGGTTAGGAGTCATTGTGTCTCCATGGAGATGAGGGTGATGAGATTTTGGGTTAATGCGGCGGCGAATTGGTGAAGCTGCCCATCGAGAGATCGCCTTGTGGCACAATCCGCACATTTATGAGGTAATTATTGTGGGCGTTGAGGGTGCCGTCATTGTACAGAGCGAGAAGGGGAACCCCCTCGCCAGTCTGAAACTCAATATCGCCTGCACTTCGCAGGAAGATGCTGCCTGGACTCCCCTCTCTACCCAACATCGATTGTCCTCCCTGTAGGATAACATTGCCAGCGGTGGTGCCATTTGCGGAGGCTCCGCCCGTGATGAGGACATCGCCCCCACAATAATCTCCGTAGTACCAGTCGCCCGCCCCACCGGTAATCACGACATTGCCGGCTGCACCGTTATCGTCGCTGTCGGATCCTGAAAGGTAGAGCGACTGATCTGGCTGGCTTGGGCCGATGTTGGTCACCGACAGCGAACCGTTCACAAAGACGTCCTTTATTGCGTCCGTGTCGTTGGACACGGTAAGCGTGCCGACGACCACGAGGTTGCTGGTGACCGTCACATTTCCCGGGAAGTTCGTGCTGCTGCCAATTGCGGCGGTCGCCGTCAGGAAGAGCAGGGCGCCGAGCATGCCGACTGACACTTTGATCGTGCTGAGGAATGCGTTCATGATGTTTCTCCTATTGCGTATCGTTCTGAACATGGGGTGAACGCTCACGCCTCCAACGAGGTGAGCTGTTCTGAGAGATGGCGCGGCGGACAGGGGGTGAGCCTTCAGTTCTGGTCGGACAGCGCCGCCCGTCGTTTTCATCGTCGCGTCTCCATTCGCACACATGGAACAAGCGTCGCGCAGACGGGACGCGGCACAGCCTCGGGCCGTGAGAGAAAGGCCCGTCAAACGGGGTGGACTACGCGACTGATTGAAGCACCGGGCAACGGCTGGGTCAAGAAGGTTCTCGTGACAATTGGGCGTAGAAATGTGATGCCCAGCGGCCAGTCCAAGGCTTGCGTCATGCCCCCGTCGCCTGCCGTTGCGCCGCCTCGACATCCCAGAAGCCGAGCTTCGAATGTAAACCAAGCGAACGACTAGGGTCCAAGACGTATACGATAATACCGCGACGGGATGTTGGTTCCGCCGCTGTTATCACGGAAACTGTTCGTTGCATCTCCGCTGCCCGGAATGGCCAGCGACCCGCTGATATCCAGGAAATTCGTCGCGTAGCTGCCATCCGCTCCGCCACCTGTCGCCTGCACGACGTTGGTTGGCCCGGCGCCCGTCGCCCAGGTGATCACCACGTCGGTGTTGGTCTGTCGGGCCACGCTGAGAATTCGGAACACGGAGGCCGGATTGGTCGGATTCAACCCCAGGAGATACTGGTTGGTATTGAGGATGCCCTTGCCATATGGATCCGCATTCGGCGCGGCTTGCGGACAAGCGGTGCAGCCGAAGTAATTCGTCTGCCATTGTTCGAACGGCGTCAGAAGATACGCGCTGGCTTCCGTGGAGTTGGTGCTTTCGCCGCCGGCACCGAGAGCCGAGACGACGTAGTAGTAGTTGGTGTCATAGACGACGCCGGTGTCGGTATACGTGGTGGCCGACTGGTTGGATGCGATGATGGCGTAGGACCCGCCGCTGACGAATGACCGCTTCACGTTGTAGCCGGTCGCGCCGGTGGAACTGTTCCAGACCAGTACAACGGACAGGTTGGCCGGCGCGGCCGTCAGGCCCGTGGGAGCGGCCGGCGGAGACAGGGCGGCCGGGCCGTCGAGCTCGACGCAGTCATAAACCCACCCGGCGCTGAGCCACGGGCTGCCATCGGATGAACCGCTGACCGGTGTGATCGTGATCGTATTCTGGCCAACGACAAAATTGTTGGACGGGATGTTGTAGGTGAACAACGCATTGTTTCCGCGGTAGGTTCCGATCGTAAAACTTCGGGAGCTGGGCTGGGTGGAGTAGCTGGGGTAGGTGCTGTAACCGCCGATTGTAACCTGAGGTCTCCCTTGGTTGTAGGCGCAGGTGATGCCGATCCGCAGGGTCATGTTGGTGATCTGGTTGGCGGCCAGGTTGAATTGGATGACGGTCGGGCTGTTTGTGCCGCGCATTTGAATCGAGGGGAACGTGCTGATCGGATCCGACCCCACAGTAAACGTGGTCGGCACCCATGGGCTCATGCGCACGTCCTGCGGATGCATGGTGATGAAGTTCGGCTCGCTCAGGCTGACGATGTTCGTGGCATTTAGAAAACCGTTTGGCGTGCCGTCCCATTCGCCGATCTTGAAGACGTACGACGGATTGGACAGGGCCGAGGTCATATTCAGTGTGTTGGTTTGCCCGGCGGTGACGGTGATCGAGCTCGTCGCCACAGCCAATTCCTCCTGATACAGGATGGCGTTGTACGTGCCCGCCTTCATCAGTGGCGTCGTGTAGGTCCCGTCCGGCGCCGCCAGGGCCCAATACTGGGCCGCCGCGTTGGTAAAGGCCACGACCGCTTGGAGCCCGCTCACCACTCCGAAAACGGTGCCGGTGACAGCGCCGCGGCTCGCTCGGGGGACGTAGCCGGTGAGATTCAGGCCTGCGGTTTCGACCCACGAATAGTCAATCGGCACGCTCGTCACGGATGTCGGAAGCCCGCCCGTGGTAAAGACCAGCGCGTAAGGCCCGAACAAGACGTTCGTCCGGAAAATATCCGTCTGGTTGTGCCCGGAATTCATGTAATTGTACACTTCCTGGTCGGTCCCGCACTGGTTCTCGATGTCGCGGAAGAACGGGCCGCCCGAGTCGCTTTCCCGCGGGTTGTTGAAGACCATCCACACGCCGGCGGCTGTGCCGGTGGCTCCGCAGTATGTCAGATCCATTGCGCGATCTTTGCCGTGCGTCGCCGCATCGCCGTAGTATTTCGATCGGGTTGTGCCGTCGGCCATTTCGAAGACGTCACCGCCACCCGAGCAATTCTCCAGACATGCCGTCTCGCCACGTGTATCCGAAGGCGGCGGGCCGTAGGTGAGCAGACTGGATTTGAGCCGCGTAATCCACCGCAATTCCCCGACGGAGGGCTCCGCCGTGGTATAAGTGGCCATGAAAATCGAATTGCAGCCGTTGGTCACAATCAGGTAGTGCGTCAACGTACTGGGCACATAGCTGGTCCCCACAGTGATGCAGGTGATCTTGATGTACTGGTTGTTGTAATTCGTGTACGTGACGGTCGCCGTGCCCAGTCCCGAGCCCAGTTGCGAATTCTTGTCGGTCGCCTGGTACTGCGTGCCGTTGAACACGATCGAGTTGATGTCACCGCTGTTTGTGCTGACCTGAAACACAAGGCCTGCGCCGCTATCCACAGAGAGGTTGGCCCCGACTGGCGTAACCCCAAACGCCGCCCAAGCCCGGATCGGAATTGCCAGACAGGCGATGACGGTGAGCCAGAGAATGGCCCGCACAACGGTAGACTGACGACTCCAAACTACTCCCCGAGAGCGCGCGTGTCTCATATTTGGAAGCCCCTGCCTGCGACGTTTCCTGGTTGCTAGCCCTGACAATCCCACATCAATCCCATCCCGTTGGCATCAATAAAATTACGGCACTGTAAAATACATACGTTTATTACATTCTATTTACTTGGATGGCAAGCTAATACGGGTTGCCCAATCTGCCCGTATTCACAAGTCGTTTATGGATAGGTATATAAGAATCGGGGGCGCGATTCGAGACAACCCGGAGTAGCGTGGCAATAATCCTCTGTCCCCTCGCTGCGAAATACCGATTAGAAACGGCCTTGATCTCCACCGAGACTATCAGTTCTTCACGAAGAAATGATACGTGCCTGAATCCACGGCGAGTACGGCCCGATCATCCTCCAGCCGCTGGAACGTTGCGCCTTCCGCCTTCAGGAGCGGCCGGCCACTTTCTGTGACCGCAGTTGCATTCGTTGTCGGCAAGAATATCGTCGCGGTCACGTTGACCGGGATGGCGACGTCCAAAGCAAGCCCCGCGAGGGTTCTCTTCCACGCCGCCTGGATGTCGCCGCGAACGCTCGTGTAGCTCGTCTTCGCCCACGTCAGTTTATCGTCAGGCTCCGGAGCAATGACGATTTCCTTGTAGCCCGAGCTGGCGGCGCGGATGCCGCCGATGGTTTCCACCATCCATTGATAGACAGCGCCGAACGAGTAATGCGCGAACGAGTTCATGCTCGGGTTGAAGAACCCGCTCTCCGGCGTCCAACCATTCCACCGTTCCCAGATCGAGGTCGCGCCGTTCTTGATGGAGAATCCCCACGAGGGAAACGTCTCGTTGTGGATCAGGCGGTAGGCGACGTCGTTGCGGCCGATCTTCGCCAGAACAAGCATCAGGTCTTTCGTGCCGATGAAGCCGGTCGAGAGATGCCAGCCGCGGTTCTCAATGTTCTCGACCAGATGCTTCGCCGCCAGCGTTGCCCTCTCCCCGTCCACAAGGTCGAACGCCAACGCCAGCACGTAACCGCATTGCGTATCACCTTGGATCCGGCCGTCGCCATCGACATAAGCTCGGTTGAAGGCGGCTTTGATTTGTTCAAATAGCTCGCCGTACCGCTTTGCATCGTCTTGCCTGCCAAGCACTTCGGCGGCGCGGGCGGTCAGGCGCACACTGTGCGCAAAGTAGGCTGTGCAGATCACGTCCTTCGGCGTGTCGGCGTTGATGCTCAGCCAGTCGCCGTAACAGTGATATTTCTCGGGAGGCAACATCTCGGCCGTGCTGCGGTTCTGGCAGAACGTGATGAATCGCGTCATGGCGTCATAATGTTCTTCGAGGACCCGGCGGTCGCCATAGACTTCGTAGATCGTCCACGGGCAAATCACGCCGGCATCCGCCCAAGCGGGCCCGGAATCTTCCTTCGTGGACAGCGGCGCGAATTTCGGGAACTGGCCGTTTGCCTGCTGGCCATCATCGAGATCGACGAGCCACTTGGTGAAGAACGCCTGCACGTCGGTATTCAATGTGGCGGCGCGGATGTACACCTGTGCGTCGCCGGTCCAACCGAGCCGCTCGTTGCGTTGCGGGCAGTCGGTGGGGATGTCGATGAAGTTCGCCCGTTGCGTCCAGTAGATGTTGTTGTGGAGCTTGTTCAACATCGGATCGGAGCACGCAAATGAACCAGCGAGGGGCGTGTCGCTGCTGAGCGCGAGTCCGACCACGGTGTCGGCGGCGGGCGGGCGGGTCAGGCCGGTCACCTCGACATATTGGAACCCGTGCACCGTGAATCGCGGTTGCCACGTCTCGACGCCGCGGCCTCGGCAAATATAGGTGTCGGTGGCGCGGGCGATGCGAAGGTTGGTCGTGTAAACCGTGCCGTCAGGGTTCAGGCGCTCGCCGAAATGCAGTATGATCTTCTGGCCGGCGGCGCCGTGGACTGTCAGCCGCGCCACGCCGGCGAAGTTCTGGCCGAGATCGAAGACGTACACGCCCGGCTTTGGTTCCGTGACCGACTTCGGGGTGAACTCCGCGATCACCCGGACCGGCGGGCCGGGATGCCGCTGGATGAGGGGCGTCAATTCCGGGCCTGTATCGACGGCTTTCCATTGGTGATCGTTGAACCCCGGTTTGTCCCATCCGTCCATTTCCAGGCGGGCGTCATACGTCTCGCCCATTTGCAGGTCGGCTTCGCGGATCGGGCCGGTCGCGGCCTTCCAGTCCGGCCCCGTGGCGACGGCGGCGGCCGAGCCATCGGTGTATTCGATATTCAGTTGGAGGCGAACCCTTGGTTTCTGGCCGTAATGATCGCGCCGCTGGTCGTAGCCCGCGTATCCGCTGTACCATCCATCGGCGAGGACGGCGCCGAGGACGTTCTGGCCGTGCCGCACCAGGTCCGTCACGTCGTACGCGCGGTAGTACACGCGCTTGCGGTAGTCCGTCCAACCGGGATTGAAGTAATCATCACTGACACGGCGGCCGTTGAGATGAACGTCGAAAACACCGAGGCCGGTGGCGTACAGCGTAGCGTGACGCACGGGCTTTTCGGAGCGAAACGTTCCGCGCAGAAACACGGCCGGCGGCAGCACCAAGTGCATCACTTTGGGAACAGCCGCCGAGGGCTGCAGATAGGGAGACCAATCAATGGCGTCGACGCGTCGGCCCTCGTCGTATCCGATCCAGTCGCCTTTCCAGTCGGACGGGTCAAGCAGCCCCATCGACCAGGACGCGGGCTCGCTCCATGCAGACGGCTTGCCGGTTTTGTCCCAAACCATCACCTTCCAATAACAGCGCCGCCCGGATGTCAGCGGTTGTCCCGCATAAACGTTCGCCGAGGTTTCATCGCCGGCGACCCGGCCGCTGTCCCAGAGATCGCCGCGGTTCCTGTCCAACAGCCCCGGCGAAGATGCCACGAGGATTCGCCAGGCCGTCTGCTTCTGCCCCCGTTGGTCCGACTCGAGCACCCAACTCAGGCGCGGCTGCGCGATATCGATCCCCAACGGGTCCGACAGGTACTCGCACCGCAACTGCGTCGCGTTCATGTTGGCCCGGCACACCGGCGCGCCCAACAGCACGGCGATCAGGATCACCCGTCTCATGGTCGTTTCTCCACGTTCCACACTTTGAAATGGCTGTACGCCACCCGCGTGACGCCGGCCATCGACCGCAGGCCGATCCGACCCGCGCCCAGCGGATGTTCCGCGTCGTCGTACTGAAGCACAACCTTGCCGTCCACTTCGACCTCGATGTGGCCGCCGACTTTGAGAAGGCGAATGTGCCGGGTCACGTCGGCGGGGCCGGTCGTGAGGCTTTCGCCGGCGGCAAGCTGTTGGAACCCCGGATTTTTCCGCAGGCGATTGGAGGCGCTCTCGTCCGCCGTGTTCCGGCTCCAGTAGGCGTCGGAGTAGTTGGCCAGCGCGCCGCTATGGTACGTCTGGTAATCGGCGCGGCGCGGCGGCAGCGACGGATCGAAGATGTCCTCGCCGTTGCGGCCTGCGGCGCAGAAGAAGACAATTGTCAGTCCGTTGGTCGAGCCGCAATGGTTCACATCGAACTCCAGGAGAAAATCGGCGGGGAACACGCGCTGGTTCCAGACGACCATGTGCGAGCGTTTTGCCGCTTCGACTGACTTCGGCTGACCGGTCGAGTCGAACTCCGAGGGTGCCACCCAAAGTTTCCCGTCGCGAATCAGGCAGCCGCCCCAGCCCTCGGCAGTCCATTCCGCATCCGCCGGTGACCGCCCGGTGCGGCGCCATTCGCCGCCCGGCGCGCGCTTGATGAAGTCTTCTTCGCGGGCGATCTTCTGCGCATCGCCGAAGTTGTTCTCATACGCGACGCGCAGCGCATACTTCGACAGGTCGAGCGGATGGTCGCGGTGGGGTTGGAGATCGATCGCCGCGCGGGTCATGGTCGCGCCAATCGTGGCGATGCCGATGGCTGCCAAAAGACGGGGGAAATGGCTGCGATCGGGTCGGCGTTCCATAAACAGCCTACCGCCGTTCCGCGTAGTCGGAATACGGCGCGACTTCCGCCGCGCGGAGCACCGCGCCTTTTTCCGTTGGCCGCAGGCACAGGGCCAGCGTATTCGTCCCGCCCGCCCCGAACCGGAGCCAGCATTCGGGCAGGTAGTACTCGCGTTGCGGGCCAACATCCCAGTAACGGCCCAGCGCGTGTCCATTGAGATAGACGAAGCCGTTGCCCGAGCAGTCGAGCAACAACCGCCACGGCACCCACACGTTGGTCGATGGCGCGGGCAACTCAAATTCCATCCGGTACCACGTTGCCAGTGCTGTGGGTTTGCCGGCGGGCGCATCCTTGCCTTTGCGTTCGATCTCTTTCTTCGTGTCCAGATCCATCGTGCCCCAGCCCGAAACATCAATCCGATCGCGCCACCAACGATTGGCAACGCCGCTCAATTGACGCGCCAACGCGAGCTTCAGTTCGACCCCTTCCGTGCCGCCGCCCATCAACCGCACGCCGCCCGTCAGACCGCCGTTGCCGACTTTGTTGCTGACGACGGCAGCCACGACGTTGACGCCCGGCTTCAATCGCGCCGCAACGTCCTTGTTCAGCCATTGCTGGCTTTCGCCGGTCTTGCCCACTTCCGCTCCGTTGACATACACGGTGCCGTTCCCCTCGACGGAATCCAGAATCAACTTCGTCCGGCCGGTTCGGATCATTTCGTCCGACAACTCGACCCTCGCGCGGTACACGGCGGTCGCGTTCTTCCCGAACAGGATGGTTGCGGCCGGGTTTTTCGGGCCGACCGCGCCGGGTTGACCCAGCGCGGCAAGCTCGGCAATCGTCTGGTCGTCCAGGGTGAAACTGTCCCAAGTCGAATCATCGAAATTCGTGGCCACCGCGCCGCGGGCGTCGCTGGGGGGCAACAGTTTCACGCGCCAGTTCTCCAGTGGCGTGCTCAGTCCGGCCCGCGACGACAACCGCACCGATCGGACGCCGGACAAATCGGCGAGTCCCGACCCAAAATTCGGCTGTCCGCGGTTTTCATAAAGCATGAGCAGATCGTTGTCTCCCACCTGCAGTGCATCCCCGACAAACACGAGCGGCTGGGACGGCACGATGATTTTGCCGTTCATCTGCAGCACGACCTTGTCAGTCGTAAACAGGTCGGGAGCCAGGTACTGGAACTTTTTCAATTGCTCCGGTGAGAGACGGAATCTCGATCGGTACAATACGAATCGCGAGTCGTCCACGCCGCAATCGGGTAGCGACGCGCCAGGCGTGACCGATGCCCAGTGGTTTCCTCCGGGATCGTTGCGTCGGAGCGCCGTCTGGATGCGCACGGTAGACGGGATTGTGGCGGGCCGGTCCGGACCAACCGCTGGTTTGGGCAACCATTCGCCACCGGCTGCATCTGGTTGGTTTGCGGGCAAGTGGAGAATCTTGAATCCACCTGCTGCCAGGTCGTAGTCGATCTTGAGGACGCCACCGCCATCCAACGTCACGGTGGCGGAGCCATGGATCGGTTTCGTGTGGGACGTGTTCCGACAAAAGACAAACTGGTCGCCATTGGCTCCCCGGCGGATGGCAATCGTCAGTTCCTTGTCGGTCGCGTCGGTCTCGCAGTGGACGGGTCGAGAACGCGCCAGGCTCGTCCCGTATTGGCGGAGCATGAGGCCGATGGCTTTGACGGCGAGATATTTGTCGCCCACGCCGCCGCACTCGCGGATGGGCGCGAAATAATCGTAGCTCGAGAGCTGGTCGCGGGACGCCCAATCGCCGAAGTTCGAGCCGCCGAACAGCATGTAGTAATTCAGGATCGTCGTGCCTTCCTGGAGGTTGAGCAGGGTCAGGTGGTTGATTTGCGTCGCATCCATGCCTTCCTGGTCTTCGCTCAGTTGATGGCCGACCTGCGCGAACCAACCGCCCTGCAGTTCGGGAACCATCACCGGCGCGTTCGGTTGCTCGGCGCGCAGCTTGCCCAGCCGCTCCACCACGGCCTTCATGTTCCAGCGCGGGTACATGTTGACGCCGTCCATCACGTTGCGCAGGACGTCGTTCGTGCTCGCGCGGCATTGTTTCGTCCAGCAGGTGAACATCGGCACCTCGATTCCGTCGGCTCGGGCGTATTGGTACAGGGCGCGCAGGTGATTGACGCGTTCCTCGTCGGGAAGATCCGCACGGTAATAGAGGTCGTACTCGTTCTCGATTTGAAACAGGATCACGCCGGCGTGGCCGTTCGGTTTCCGCGTCACCTGTTCGGCGGCAATAACGGGGCAGACCGCGTCGTACCAGTGTTTCGACCAGCGGAGATACACCGGGTCGTCGCTGCGGAGCCAGACGGGCCGTTTGGGGTGCGCGGGTTTCAGCGTCAACAGCCAGCGCGGGAAGCCGCCGCCGTCCCACTCGGCGCAGATGTAGGGGCCGGGGCGGATGATGGTGTAGAGCCCGAACTCATCGTGCGCCATTTTGAGCCAGGCCTTCAGGTCGCGAAAATCGAACTGTGACAGATCGCCCGGATCCGCCGGCTCGTCGCGCTCATACCAGTTCCACGGCACGTAGGTCTCGACCGTATTGAAGCCGGCCTCCTTGATCTTTTGGAACCGGTCGCGCCACAACGGTTGCGGGCAACGCGTGTAGTGAAACGATCCGCTGAAAATGAGTGTGTCCTTCCCGTCGATCGTCAGACACTGCCCGTCGTACCGGATGCGGTCGGGATGGGGAAATCGGACAGGCTCGCCGTACGCGGATGATGCGAGCATTACGATGGCAAGAAGGCGGGCTGATTTCATTCGTTAATCTCTCACGGGGACGACGTGGGTTCGGGCAACGCGAACAGCTTGTCGACCTCGACCGGCGCGCCGGTCTCGAAGGAGAGGTTGGCCGCGATGCCGGTAAGGATACTGCGCGCGCCGTCGATATGACTGGCCGCACGATGGTACGGATCGGGCGGCGGGTCGCCGAACAAATCCTCCACCAGTACCACATCGCCGCCGCCGTGACCGCCGATGGCCGGCGGGATATCGACTGGGTACGGTTTCTCCCAATGAGGAAACACGATGATCCGCTGGCCGGGGGTGGCGGATTCGCCGACGATGGTCGATAGCTGGCCGCCTTCGATGGTCTCGACATCCTCGAATTCGATCCGGCCTTTCGTGCCGGTGAAGGCGACGCGGCAACCTTCCCACGGGCAGTAGGCGGTCAGGCTGTACGACATCTGGGCGCCGCTGCGATAGCGCACCACGAGATTCATCGTGTCCTCGGTGGTGACGCCATCGCCGAACACGTTTTGGTCGCGGAAATAACCGTCTTCGTGTTCGGCGTCCAGATACAGGGCGCGCAGCCGGTCATCCTTGCGCAAATCCAGCGCGAACGGGTCGCCCTCGGCCTGGGGCGAGCCGGTACTGCGCTGATAGTGGCGATGGGCTCCGCGCGCTTCCGCGTTGGCACGGCCGTAGAACGCCAGCTTGCCGAAGCCGAACACGGTCTGGGGACTGGAATCGAGCCACCAGTTCACGAGGTCGAAATGGTGCGTGGCTTTGTGGACCATCAGCCCGCCGGAGTTGCGCTTGTCGCGATGCCAGCGGCGGAAGTAATCCGCGCCATGCCGCGTATCGAGCAACCACTCGAAATGGACCGTTTTCACGGCGCCGATTGTGTTCTTCATCAACAAATCCTTCACGGTGGTGCGGGCGGGCGCGTAACGGTAATTGAAGGCCACGCGCAACCGGCGGCCGGTGAGCCGGATCGCGTCGAAGATCGCGCGGCATTTGTCCGCGTCGATCGTCATCGGTTTCTCGGTGATGACGTCGCAGCCCAGCTCCATCGCGCGGATGATGTACTCGTGGTGGGTGCGATCGATCGTGGTGACGAGGACGACATCGGGCCGTTGCTCGCGGAGCATGGCGTCGAAGTGGTCGGCGGCGTAGGTGGCAACGGGACCGGCGCCGAATTCTTTCTGAAAATGGCGGTTGTAGTAGTTCATCCGCGTCTGGTTTGTGTCGCACAATCCCACCAGGTCGCAGCGGTCGTTGTATTTCCCGACGATGGCGTCGACAAAGACACCGGCGCGGTGGCCGAGGCCGACGGCAGCGTATTTCTTCCTGGAATCGCTCATAAGTTATGATTTTCACGCTACGGGGCGCGTCGTTCGAAGGCAACCTCTCCGCGCCGGTGCCATCAACAACGCGTGCGCGATCTGTCTCATGGTTTCTCCGTCGGGGACGGCTGATCCTGCGGCAGGTCGGGCCCGACCAACTCCAGCAACTCGATGGCATTCAGGCACCATTGCGCGGTGTCGTTGGTTGAAACATGGGGAATCTCGTCAACGGGGGCCGGCACGTTGGCGTCGTCGATGCGATGCCAGACAAATCGGGTGCGGTCCGGGTTGCGGCCGAGAAACGCGTTCCAGGCGCGCGCGGCCAACACTGGATCGTGGTTGACGAACGCGGCGTACGCGGTCAGGCGGGCGAAGTCCGGACCGCGGCCGGACGAGACGGTGCCGCCGAGAGCCGTTCGTTGTTCGTCGGCCGGAGCCTGCAGGTAACGGCAATATTGTAGCCACGCCTGGGTCCAGGCGGGCCGATTGATCAGCGGGGTCAATTCCATCATGAGTTCGGGTCCGCCCATGAGCGCGGCGAGTGTGGGGACGTCGACCGTGTCGTGAAGCTGGTAGAGCAGGCCGGTCTTCGGATCGTAGCCGTAGTTGCCGCCGGAGAAGAGCTTCTTCGGCATGGCCGCAATGCAGTCCATGCCCGTGATGATTTTGTCGCGGTAGCGCGTATCGCCCGTACGCTCCCAGGCCGCCAGCCAGTTCCCGCACAATGCGAACCAATCGGGACCGATGCGAACGTGGGTTGGATACTTCCTATCCGTTTCGATTTTGCGGAGGGGATCGACATTGAGGAGGCTGTAGTCGGCATTGATCACCTCGTTCATCAGATCGCCGACGCGCTCGTCGGTGGTCAGATAATAGTAGAACCGCTTGAGGAGGGCCTGGCTGATGCGAACCTCCTTGGCGCCGCAGCCCCAATGGCGGACGTTGTGGCGGGAGCCGAGCCCGGCGAACCGTCCGAGATGATACACGTCGACCTCTTGGGTCTGGCGGGTCATGGCCTCGGCCATGCGGAAGATATCCGCGCGGCCCGTGCGCAGGAAGCTGTACCAGAGCCAGAGGTCGGGCATCAATTCGGTGTTGGACCAGGCGAAGCCGCCGATGTCGTAGCGCCACTCATGGCGGTCGTCATCGTAGGTGTGCATGACATCGCCGTAATCCCAGAAACCGTACCAATGACGCTGCTCGATCTGGCCCTGGTAGAAGGCGATCGCCGAGTCGAGCTGGTCCTCGATCCATTGTTTTTTGGGCGTGGAACGGTCCGGCAGACTCCACACGCCGAACACGGGCACGGAATGGTAATACGCGGGCGTACATACCAGGCGGGGTGGATCAACGTTGACCCCGGCAAGATTCAACAATTCCTCGTTGGAAGGCACGGCGGGAAACGGGCCGAGCATCAATTCGGAGGTGCGCGCCACGCCGGTGGCGGTGCTGAAGCCGGGCTCGATGTCTTCGTATGAGGCATCGAGGCCGTGTTCCTTGATGTCGTAATGGCGAAGATCCATGGCGGGCGAGTCGGGCGACCACAGCCAGGCGGTCAGTTCCGCCGCGTTGGCGGACGCACCGTGAATCTCCAGTTCCGTCGGCGCGAGTTGCCAGAGATTTCTCAGACCGATGGCCAGACCGCCGGTGGTGTCGCCGACAAACGCGAGCCCCAACGCGCGCCGGCCCGCGGTGGCGTTGATCCAGCAACTCTTCGGGTTGGTGCGTTTCTGGACGGAGTACGAATCCGGCGAAATCTGCGTCAGCTTGTAGTCGTCCCACACGGCCATCATGGCGACGTTGGTTTTGTCGGGCAGATCATTGAGATTGGGAATCGGTTTGCCGGCGACCTGTTCTTTGTACAATTCGGGCGAGCGGTCGCGCCGGCCGGCGATGACGCGCACGGGCTCGGCGAACATGCCGGTGTCGCCTCCAAGACGGACGTGGCGATTGTGCACTTCTTCGCGGAGGGGCACGTGGAACCGCACTCCCAAACCGCGGATGAAATCCGTTTCCTGGTCGCCATCGAACACGAACGTATGCACCAGCTTGACGGTGTCCACGCCCGCGTAGAAATACAGGCGCACGGTGAACGGCAGCCAGCCGCGGTGCGCGGTTTCCGACCAATGATCGCCCTTGATTTTGACGACGGCCCGCACCGGTCCCGCCTGTTCGAGGACCGCGGACTTGATGCGGCTGGTGAACTCCACTTCGCGAGTTGTATGGTTTGCGTTGTAATCCGAGCGATCCTCCAGAATGCAAACCAACCGGCCATGTTCTCCGACGACGCGCCCGCCGAGGGACAGCGAATCGATCAGGTCTTGTCCGTGTTTGGAGCAGCGGCACTTTACGGCGCCGGTATCGACCTCGATGAAATCACCGGTCTCGACGGATCGGATGGCCGGCGCCGCGACGATCGGGTGTTGACGGGACAGGGTGAACGGCCCGGGGTGATTGGGAGCAACGACGGTTGCGAGGCCAACCCACTTCAGTGATCCATCCGGCCAGTACGCCAGCGGCCAGCTCTGCAGGGGCAGTTGTTTCCCATCGGCGTCCGTGAGGGCGAAGGCCGAGGTTTTCGCCACTTTTCCCTGGGGCCACGGCACGCCCCAGCTCACACCGCAAGCTGCCGCCGGGGGAACATCGAGCCATTTCAGCGAGACCGTGTCATCCGCCGCCGCCGTCGTCAGGGCCGCAGCATATGCCACAATGACGCCCAGCAGAAGTTCCACATTCATGTTGTCATGATACGGCTCACGCCGTTCGCTTACGCACCATCAGCGTATTCTCCCCGCGCGGGGGCGAACCGTCAATCACCCGTTGCGCGGAACTCCTCCTCACGACCAACGGCGGCTTTTGCGTGCCCTCAGGGAATCGACCCACCGAACGACCCGAACCGGATTCTCACGCCGCGAGGTCGCCCGGTTTGCGACACGCGCGCGGCGGGAGTGCTGGCGGAAGGCGGCGGCGTTCTGAGAAGCGACCGCCCGCGATGTTGTCTCCTTGCGAAATCGGAGCGCAGCCGCCGGAAGAGTTCACCGAGTCGTGAACGAGGCACTTGTTAATGTTGTTTTCGTGCCGATTGCCGCGCGGCTGCACTCGACGATTCGCCTGTTCGGGGTTATGGCAACAGCACCCGCACGCGGTAGTAGCGTGTCGCACCGCTGTTGGCGCCGTTCGTATCAATGAAGCTTGTGACCTGACCAAACCCGGTTCCGCCAGAGAGAATATTGGTCTGGCCGGTGCTGGCGAAGTTATTGCTGTAACTGCCGTTGGTCGTGCCGGTGGTGAACTCCAGGACATTGGTGCGCGAGGCGATGCCCGGCGACCAGGAACTGTCACCACTGGCGCCCAAGTACGTGACGACAACGTTCGTGCTCTGCTTGGCAATGCTGATGACATGCAAGTACACAGACGGGCTATTGGTCGGGTTGAAGCCGGCCATGAACTTGTTGGTGTTAAGCATCCCGTCGCCGGCCGGATTGGCCGTGCCCAGCGAACTCGCGCCGTCACCCGGGAAGTAATGCTGCTGCCAGGTTGTGTACGGGTCCGCCGGCACGCAACTGGCGCAGCCAACGACCAGATTGACCTGATGCGGGGTCGCGATGCTGATGGAGTATGTGAACGTCGGGGTGTTTGGTGCGCTGGCGACAGTCAGGATTCCTGGCGTGCCGTTGGTGGTCAGCGTGCCGGCATAGGTGAACAGCGTGTAGGTTTGATTGGTGATCCCCCCCCCATCAAGAACGTTGAGCGATCCGTCCAGCGCGAGATTGCCGCCGACGATCGCCTCATCCGTAGCGGCTCCCGCATGGAACGTAAGTGAGGAAGCCGAAGTCACGGTCAGATTATTGCTGAAAGTGAGGGAACCGGGCGCGGCGTTTGTGCCGGGAGCGATCTCGCCAAGACTGCCGAGGGTCACATTGCCCTTGATGCTGCCAAACCCGCGCAAGACCTGGTTGCTAACGCCGATGGTGTAATTGCCCGCGTTCTGGCCGGAGACATCGAGCATGGCGCCCGTGCCGATATTGATGCTGCCGCTGCTCCAGATATTGCCATCACCCGAAACCGCCAGCACACCGGCGCTGATCGTTGTACCCTGTGAATACCCATTGGTACCCGTTAGCGTAAGCGTGCCGGTGCCGAGCTTGGTGAGCGCGACCGGCCCATTGGTCGTGCTCGGATCCGTATCCTGGATCGTGCCGGTGAAAATGCCACCGCCGTTGTTGTTCCCAACATTAAGCGATTTCGTGCCGGCCCGGTTGAGACCTTCGATTGTTCCCGAGCCGGACAGGCCGTTGATGTTGTACACGCCTCCATTGGCCGGGGTGCGCAGACCGACGATGCCGCTCGCCCCGACGACCAAATTGCCTGCGCCGGCCCCGTTCGGGAACCAGCCGCCGAAGTTGAGATCGAGGGTGCCGGCATTGACGATCGTGTCGCCGGTATAGGTCGCATTGGTGCCCTGGACGCGGAGCGTATAGGTGGGGTAATTCAGGACCAAGGAACCGCTGCCGTTCAACAGACCGGCAAAGGTGCTGAAAGTGCCGCGGTTGCTGCCGACATACAAGGCGACCGGCTGGCCGGCGGTGTTGGTCAGGCCGATGCCGCCGATGGAGGTGCCGGGATTGCCGTTCGGGCCCAGGCCGCCAAAGTAGGCCGAGGTGATGTTACTGAAGACCACGCCGCTGAAATTGTTCGAGGTGCACACGGAAGCGTTGCTGAGCGCGTAGGAACTGGCCACGACAACCTGGCCGGAAAAAATCGTCGCGAGACCCGTGACCCCGCCGAAGGAGTTGGTCCCTGACAGCGTCAACACTCCCGAGCCGACCTTGGAGAGGCTGAGGGTGCCACCGGTGTTTTGAATGCTTCCGGAGAACACGCTGGAGGCGTTATTGTTGCCGACCACCAACGACCGCGTGTTGTTCGCACCGGTCTTGACGATGGTCCCCGAGCCGGACAAGCCGTTGACGTCCGTCAATGTGGCGTTGTTGATTACCAACGTGGCGGCCGAGTTGACAATCACGTTGCCTTTGCCCGGTCCAAACGGCAGGGCATCGGTCGTCGGTCCCTGGATGCCCGCCTGGAGGGTGCCACTATTGATCACGGTGTCGCCCGCGTAGGTATTGGTGGAGGCGCGGAGAATGAGGGTGTACGTGCCGTTCATCGTCAGGCCGCCGACGCCGCTGACCACGCTGGTGATGGTCAACGTCGAGGTGCTGGTGCCGGTAAACGTCGTGTTGGTGTTGAGGATCACTCCGTCACTGGAGATGGTTCCGATATTGGCGCTGTAGTCCACGACCTGGGGCAACACGGCGCCGTTGGCCGTAAAGATCAGGTTGCTCCCGAGAATCGTGCAGGCCCCGGCGGTCGGGCTAAAGATCAGTTGATTCAGCAGAAAGCCGTTGTTGGCGGCGGTGCCGAGGTCGTTCGTGAAGTTGATCGCTGAGGCGCCGGCGCCGTCGATGCTGATGGTGTAACCGGCGGAGCCGCCCGCCGTTGGCGCGGCCGCCGTGGCGAGATCGTTGCTCCACGCCGCGACGTCGCTCCAGAAATCATCAACGGTGTTCGTGCTCGACCAGAAGGTCTGCGCCCGAGCCGGGGTGATGCATGCCAACGACACGCCGATCGCGATCGCGGCAACAGCCCGGACGGCGTACTTGGACGCCTTGGAAGTTCGCAAGCCAAACTCTCTCGTAATCATGGACGCCTCTCCTCAACGCTCGCAGGGAGCGGTTGCTATGTTAAAAGCCACGTTATGACGACATTATTGCCCGAACTGACCACGCTCTGACGCTATCCTCCGTCTACGTACCGCTTCACGACTAACGGCCGGAGCGGCGCCGAAACATCATCAACATGACAAGGCCCGAGGCCGCCAGCACCAGGGACGACGGCTCGGGAATAACTGTCAACACCACATCATTGCCCGTGCCACCCAGATATGTGATCTCGAAATCCGTGCTGTTATCAAGGAAGGTGCTGCCTTCGGGCAGCCCGGCAAACGTGCCCTCAATCGCAGCACCGGTCGCATTTGTGAGAATATCGAACTGGCTGCCGACGGCCGGCGTGAAGCCCAGGTTGACGTCCAGCACGCTGTTGCTCAGATTGACGAGCCCGCTGCCGACGAGCGTGGAATCGTACTGGCTGCCGAAGGTGAGCCCGTTCAGGTCGACCGCGTAGTTCGCATTGGATGCCAGCACCAGGCCCTGCCCGCCGTTGATCTTGAACAAGCCGACACTATCGCCCGGTGCGAGCGTGCCGCCGTTGTTGACGAGCAGCGTGGTCGCGCTTCCCGCCAGCAGCACCGACCCGGTGCCACCCAGCGTGGCGCCGCTGAAGACGGTGAAGATGTTGCTGATCCCGACGGTCTGGGTGCCATCGAACAACAGCATGCCGCCATTGACGGTGATGCTGCCACTATTGTTCATGCTGCCGCCGAGCACCTGTGTTCCCGTGCCCACTTTGTTGAGGCTCAGGGTTCCCGCGTTCTGGTTGAACGTTCCCGAGAACGAGCCGTTGGCGTTGTTGTTGCCAACCGTCAGGATCCGTCCGCCCGAGCCAACCTTGGTGACCGATCCGTTACCGGAAAGGCCATTGATATTGGCGCTGGTGTTGTTCAGATCGAACGTGCCGCCGTTGTTGACGATCAGATTGCCCGTGCCGGCGGTGTGCGGCAGGAAATCGCCGGTCACGTCAAGGGTGCCGGTGTTGATCGTTGTATCCCCCGTGTACGACTGCAAGGCCGCGAACCGCATCGTGTTGGCGCCGGTCTTGGTGATGCCGTAGCCGCCGGAAATCGCGCCGTTGATCAACAGCGGGTTACTGCCGCCCGTGTTGACCTGGAAGGTGGTGTCCTGCAGCAGGGCAATACTCAGATTGATCGTCTCCGTGCCGGAGTTGACGATGAATTGAGGGTTGGTCCCGCCGAGACTGATGCTGTTCCCGCTCAGGAAGAACTGGCCGCCGTTGATCACGATGTTGTCGTACTCGGTGCCGGCCGTCAAATCATTGGTCGTGATCCGGGTTCCGCTGGTCGTGTTAAAGGTCAGCGAGTTATGGGCGACGGGTGCCACGCCGTTGGTCCAATTCGACGCGTTCGACCAGAACGCGTTCACGCTGCCATTCCACACCTCTTGCGCCCACACTCCGGTGCTGGCCAAGAAGAACGCGGCCACGATCAGGATAAGGCCCTGCGACCCGAGTCGTGTTGATTTGCTGGTTGTCAGTTCACGTCGTTGCATGCTTCTCATTTCCTCGCCCTCCGCTCACCTTGTTTTCAATGTTTCGACAACACGGACAAACTCTGGCTGGCACATCGCCTGGGTGGAAAAATCGCGCGGAAAACACACGCTACGGCTGGTTTGTACTCTCGGGGCCGAGCGACCTGATACGTACTCACGATTCCCATCGGATACTTTTCCCATTTGCGCCTCGCCTTTCACGCAACAAGCGATGCACGTTTCGGTTAATTTACATATCAATTTACCTGAGAGTAGTCAATAGAAAAATGGTTGGGTTTTCATGTAATTTACATAATGAGTACATTTCTTTTTCAGTCTCTTTTTCATTGCCCCAGATGGGGGCGCTTCCCGTCAACAGTGGCAAGCTGTCGTGTGTATGTCCCGTCTTGCTAATAACTAGCGCATGCGGCAGGCATGTCGGCCACCAGCCCGCCACTTTGGTAACTGGCCCCATGACCGAGGGGGGGGCTGGCGAGAAGTGATTTGGCGGGAAAGACAGCCCTTCCCCCCCGGCCCCGTTTTGGACCAGGCCGGGGAAAAGGGCCAGACACCCGCACTACCGGGTAACCGCGACCGACACGTGATCTCCGGTCAAACCTCGGTCGAGATCGCGTCCAACTCGATCTCGAAGAGCAGCTCGTCGCGGCAGACCGTGGCGGGGGTGATGAGGAGGACCGGCCAGGCGCGCAAGCCATGATCGGCCAGCCAGGCATCGAACACGGGCGCGTCCTGCGGATGTTTGATGTAAGCTGTCGCCCGCGTTACATCGGCGAAGCTCATCGCGCGCGAAGCCAGAATCTCGCGCACGACGTTCATCGTCCAGTCGACCTGACCGCGCATATCGCCCCGATGCGCGCTGGGGCCGTCCTTGGTGATGCTGGCCGTGCCGGAAACAAGCGCGCGACGCAGCCCGCCGGAGATGATTTCCACCGCGCGGGCGAACCGGCTGCCGTATGCCTGGGGCGGCCCCTGCAACGGCGAAGAGATCTCCCGCGCCGCAAACGCGCCGTTCAATCCGCGCGCCGCCCACGCTGCGGCGACCAACGCGGCGCCGGTGGAATTGCCGACGCCGATCCCCGTGCTGGCGGGCAGCACCGTACCGGGGACGTGCCGCTGCTGGTAGAATTCCGTTCGCACCTGGTTGAATGGCCCGTACCACGCGAGGATGTCGTCGAGGAACAACCACGTCCGCATCAAATCCGCGCAGGACATGCCCGACTGCTGCAGCGCGCTCTCCAGATTTTCGAACACCTGACGAGCCTGGATCGGTTTGGGTTGTGCGGCGACCGACGGGCGAACACCAGCCAGCAGAACGTGCTGCGCATCGCCATCGGCAAACAGGCTGCCGACGACGTCTCCGTTGACCGCGATCACCATCACGGGCGTGTCCGCCACGGCCATCGTGTGGATTCCCGCCGACGGTGATCCGTTGGCGGACGCGCCGGCGACGGACAAGACCGGCCACTCCAATGGTCCGATCTGATCATGCAGGGCGCGCCTGATTTCCGATTCCACGTCCGCCGCGCCGAAGATCTCCTGGCGGACAATCAGCGCCCCATGGGCGCGCAAGACCGCTGCCAGGCGCGCGACCATGGCCGTGGGAGTTTCCGACGGGGCGGGTCGAATCGTAACATGAAACTCCTGGTGTTCCCTCCCGCGCAGCATTCGAATCAGGACGTTGTCCTGGAGATCCGGCGCAGTGGCGATGCACTCATCCCTCATTTCGTTCCCTCATTTATTGCTGTGGATTTCCGGCGACTTGTTGTTGGACGACGAACGGGATGGCGGGCAACGTACCGACCGGGGCGCGGCGTTGGTTGCCGGCTTTCTTTGCCCCTCCCGCCGCGGCCGGTTTCGCCGCCGGCACGAGGTCGACGATCAGGTTGCCCCTGAGGCCCGGCTTCGCTTTCGCCGCGTCACACTGCAGCACGAGTTCCATGCCCTGATCCGTCGGCGTCACGCTGGTCAGCGCCATGCCGTCCGGCGGCGCGTTCAGCTCGAAATTGAACCGGTCCACGTACGCCCGGCTGGGCGTGGCGAGGCGGACGCTGGCCGCACCGCCGGCTGGGATTCGCACGGGAATGGCATCGAGGATCGTGGGGGCGCCCGCCGCGACGGGCCGGTCGGACACGCAGATCATCCAATCCCTGGCGGGGACAAGGTGCTGGTAGGCGAACGCCTGCATCATGTCTTCCGCCGGCACAGCGGCGCGTGAGACCATGCGTCCGTTGATGAGTCCCTGGCCTTCCAGATCTAACGTGAGCAGACCGTCGAACGCGGCTGGCGGCGCGGTCAGCGTGAGCCGCACCTTGTCCTCACCCGGCGGGATCTCGCCACCGCTCAACGCGAATCCCTCCGGCGCGTTCTTCAGGGCCAGCGTGATTCTGCGGTCAAACCCGTCCCGGCGGAGGGCGAACACGGTGAACGGGACGGAGGCACCGCCGCGGACGTTGATGCTCGAAGGCACGACCCGCAATTCGAAGTCGGGCCGGGGCGGGCTGATGCGCAAGCGATAGGCGAACTCGGGGCCGCCCTGGTGCTGCGCGTCGGCGAGGAACAGGTGGTAGGTCCCGTTGGCCGGCAAGCGAACGCGGAGATAGGAATCGGCGTGGTGCGTCTCGAGGCCGGCGCCTTTGTCCTCGCAATCGTCATTGAACGCCAGTTGTTTGCCGGCCGCATCGGTCAGCTGGAGTGTCGAATCCAACGGCGAACCCAATCGCCGCGCCAGTACTTCGGCGACGATTTCTTCTCCTGCACGTCCCTCGAAGGAATACACGTGCCGGTCGCCCGGTTTGGCGACGCGCCCGTTGACGATGACGGGCAGGGCGACTGACTGCGCGGCGGCGGGCGAATGGTTCGTCTCGGCGTCGAAACACTCCGGCAGCGCGTCCACGACAAACGGGACGTGATTGGAGATACGGCCGCCGCCGTGCGCGGACACCGTATAGCCGCCCGCTGTTTTGAACAGTTGGGTCAGGGAGTCGACGGGGAGATTCCAGCCCGTCAGTTTGACCGTCGTCGTCCCGCCGGCCGGAGCGCCCAGCGGGAATACGTCGGTCAGGAACGGGAGTTCGCCGATAGTGATGCGATACACGAAGTCCTCGCGTCCGCGGTAGAGCGAGTCATGGATTTCGACGATGTAATCGCCGTCGCGGGGGACTTCGTAGTAGAGAACGGGGTCGGGGTGAAACCGGAAATGGTCGGCGCAGGCCAATTCGTGTCCCCCCGAGTCATAGAGTGACAGCGAGGCCTGGAACCAACCGGGAACAGCATCGGCGAGATACGGAATCAGCTCGCGCGCGGCGACGGCGATGACCAGGTGTTGGCCCGAGCGCGCCGCGAACCGGTACCGCGCCACGCCGCCGGGCATGATCTGGCCGTTGACGGTGGCGGGCAGCGTGATGTTCATCTCGGTGCGGGTCGGTTTGGTCTGGGCATTGCGACGGGGGCCGGCGGGTTCCTTGATTTCCGTGGCGGCCCGTTCGCTGAACTCCGGCGATTGCCCGACGCAAAACACGAGCGGATTCGACAAGCCGAGCTGGGTCTGCAAGCGCAACTCGTGCCCGCCGAGTTCGGCGGTTGGCGCGACCGTGACGCGTAGCGTGACCGTCTCCGCGATCGCGGGGTTGGCGCGCCGTTTTTCGGTGGCGGCGATTTTCTCGCGGATTTCCGCCATCATCGACTGGTCCTCGGCGGTCCAGACGGCATTTGTCGAAACGCGCGCTTCGGCGGGGACGTATTCGGTGCGGTTTGTCCGGGCGGCGGCGCGTTTGTCCTGCAACTCCTTGAGCTTCTGGCGCAGCTCGTTGATCTCTTTTGGCGTCAGCGGTTTGGTGTATTCGACGACCGCGGCCTGGACGCCGGCGCCGGAGACATAGGCATTGGTCGCGCCGTTCAGAATCTGGCCGGCAACGATCACCTGAAATGACGTGCCCTGTTGTCCGCCGGCCGGATAGACGTAGCCGATATGCGGGCCGGTTTGGGCCGATGCCGACGGTGGCAGCGCGAGCAAGCCGGCCAATCCAAAGATCAAGCGGAGCGGGGATGAGCGTGTAGATCGCGCGGTGTTCACGTGATCTCCCGTAACCGTCCGCCCATCTTCACGCCATCGGTGGCCGCGGGCATGACGGCGACATCCAGGCCGAGCGGATTCGGCAGTTTGCCATCGGGATCGATGCCGAGCAGCTCGCAGATGCTGGCGAGCAGATCGACCGGATAGACGGGGCGTTGGGCGACCTGTTCGCCGCGGGCATCCGATGCGCCGACGACCTGGCCGCCTTTGAATCCGCCGCCCGCGACGACGGCGGAGAAACATTCGCCATGATGGCCGCGCCCGCCGTTCCAGGGCGGCTCCCACTGGACCTTGGGGGTGCGGCCGAATTCGCCGCTCCACCAGATGATGGTGCTGGCCAGCAGACCGCGGTCGGAGAGGTCTTGGAGGAGCGTGGACATGCCCTTGTCCATTTGGGGCAACTGGCGGCGCATGGCCTGGAAATTTTCTTTGTGGGTGTCCCATCCTTTATAATTGATGGTGACGTAGGGGACGCCGCGCTCGACGAGGCGGCGGGCGACCAGGCAGGACTGGCCGAAGGTGTTCGTGCCGTACCGAGTCCGCATCTCGGCGGGTTCCTGCGAGAGATCGAAGACCTTGCCCGAATCGCCGAGGATCAGTTCATACGCTTCCTGCTCGGATTTGGCCGACGCGGCCACGAGCGCGTTGCTGCTCATCACATTTCCCAGCGTGTTCAATTGATGGAGAAAATCGCGGCGGTTCTGCTGCCGCTTCTCGGTGATGCCCTCGGCCACGACGCCTTCCACGGCGAACGGCGTCCGGGCAGGGTCGCCGCCGGTCGCAAACGGCTGATACCGTGTCCCCAGAAATCCCGCCTCGGAAAATCGCCCCTGCAATTCCGTCAGGACGACGTAGGGCGGAATGAGCCCGCGATAGCCGGCGTCGTAGCCCTTGAATACCGAGACCACGGCGCCGAGGGACGGGTACACGACGCGGCCGCCCGGCATTCGCCCGGTCTGAACGGCATAGGCGGCGGTCTCGTGCGCGTTCAGGCCGTGGGTCATACTGCGGATGATGGAATATTTGTCCGCTTGTTTCGCCAGCAGCGGAAGCAGTTCGCTGATCCGGATCCCGCTCACATTGGTTTCGATCGGGCTCTTCAGCGGACCGCAGTAGTCGTAGCCCGCGTCGGGTTTTGGATCGAATGTGTCGAGGTGCGACGGGCCGCCCCACATCCAAATCTGGATGACCGACCTCGCTTTGGCGGCGGCAGGTTTGGCCGCCGGCATTGCGGCGCGGACGAAGGCGCCGACCTGATCGAACAGCATCAGCCCGCCCGCGCCGAGCAGGACGCGGCGGATTGCATCGCGGCGGGAGATCTGACTCGGGGCATCCGCGCCCGGCGGGCACTCGTTGGATATGCGGTCGCGTTTCATGTCAATGCCGATAGAGAAACTCGGTGCTATTGATCAACGCCCAGCTCAGATCCATCATCGCTTCGCGGCCCGTGTCGCCGCTGGTGCGCGCGTAGGCCGACACGGTTTGCAGTTCTTCATCGGTCGGGAACCGCGAGAGGATCGTCAGGTAAATCTGCGTGACCGTCTCGCGCGGATTGCCACGCTGAGAACGGAGGAGCGCCTGCAATTTCGGGCCCTGCTCGATCTTGCGCTGGATGTGGCTGGAATTCAGCAGGTGCAGAGATTGCTCGGCGGAAGGGCGGTTGTTGCGCTCGGATTCGAGCCCCGTATCGCGCGGCGGCCGGCCGAACATTTCCAGGAAGCTGCTGCCGATGCTGCCGTCGGGCAGGGCGATCGACCGCTGGTCTTCGGGGATGAACGTGAACGGCTCGGGGATGGCGCTGGAATACTTCTCGGTGGTGCCGGTGATCTGGTCGAGAGCATCGATCAACACCTCGGCATCGAGCCGGCGCAACGGATACTGCGCGAAATTCGCCTCGGCGGCGGGATCGGCGGTGCCAGCAATCGAGGAGAGCTGATAGGTCTGGGAATTCAGGATCAGCCGGTAGAGATGCTTCAGATCGTAATGCGACACGACGAGTTCGCGCTCGAGATACGCCAGCAGCTCGGGATTGGAGGGCGGATTATCGGGGCGGATGTCGTCGGGCTCGTGGACGATGCCGCGGCTGAGGAGCCACGACCAGACGCGGTTGGCGATGTTGCGGGCGAACCACGGATTGTCGGGCGCGGTCAGCCAATCGGCGAAGACCTCGCGCGGATCGCGGTCGGCGGAGAGCTGGGCGGGCGCGCCGTCGGGGAAGCGCGCGGCGGGCAGGAGCGAGTTGGTGGCCTTCTCGGGATTGAAGAACACGATTTCCTCTTTCCATTCGGCGGTGCTCTTGTAGCCGACGCACGAGAAGAAGGCCGACATGCCGGTCAGGCGGTCCCTGGGCCATTTCTCGGCGCGTTCGCCCATGAAAGTCAACGCGACGGCCTGGGCAAGGGTCGCGGGGTCTTTGGCCTGGACGGCGCGGTAGAAATTCACCTCTGGCGCGCGGAAGTTGCTGCCGCTGGCGGTGAGCAGCTCGCGGGCAAATCGGTCGCCGGGCATGTCGCTGGCGATGGCGGACCGAATCCAGCGGTGATAAGCCTGGGCGGCGTTGGGCCAGAGGTTGACGGGGAACTCGGCTTTGATGCGGAGCAGGTCGGACCATTTCATCGCCCAGTAATCGGCGAACTCGTCGCGCTCGAGCAGGCGATCGATGAGGGCCTGGCGCTTGTTCGGGGCGGTGTCCTGGATGAAATCGCGCGCCTCCTGTGCCGTGGGCAGCGTGCCGATCACGTCGAGATAAACGCGGCGGACGAACACGGCGTCGGAGCAGAGATTCGCAGGGGTGATGCCCAGCCGCTGGAGGTTGACGAAGACGAGCCGGTCGATCTGGTTGGACGGCGTCGAAGCGGCCGGGCCGTCAAACGGGTTGGCGCGGACAGTGCCGAGGGCAATCAACACGGCGACTGCCGAAAGCGCGATCACTTTCGTTAGCAGCCCGCTAAAGAACACGAACGACCGCCGCGTGAGGGCACGCGGCCTGCAACCTTCCTCGGAATTCGCAAGGTGTTGCAGGCCCACTGTCCCCAGTGGGCGCATTTTTCGACGGGCCGTTACGCGGTCCAAAATCGCATCCAAAACAAACGGGGTCGGGAGCGATTCCCTTACTACTTTAACAATAAACACCGCGGCGGGCGGAAAGTTGCCGGACCGCTTTCCAGGGAAGATCGGCGGAGGCCCGCCTACGCCGAGGCTTCGGCGAGGCAGGCCCGATGTCTCAGGGTGTCGATGCTCTGCCAGTCGGCGTGGCCGGGGAGTCGGCATTCCCAGTGTTTCCAGCCGTTGACGCTGGTGCGGGTGATTTCGCAAGCCGGCTTGCTGACCGAGGCGTAACCTTTGCCATCGCAGACGAGGGCGCCATCGGACACCCTGGCTGTGAACCAGCGCCCCTTGTGTCGCATGCGAAACTCGGTGCCATGCGGGAACTCGACGCCCTCGGCGATGAAACTCCGGCCCGTGACATCGGGGCGCGGCACGGTCGGGTGTGTTGGCGGGGAGAGATTCAGCATTCTGCGCAGGATGTCGTTGTGGGTCGTCTGCTCGGTTTCGCGCATGGCCGTGAGCGCCTTGAACACTTCAAAGTCGATCTCAATATACATGATGACATCCTCTCGACGCGGGAGGTCTCGAGGCGGCACATCGCGTGCGCAGGGCGCGTGATGAGAGGCTGCTTACGCGCCGCAAGCTCAAGGGTCGGGCTGATCGGACCGCCGCGTTGTTTAGTCTGTATAGACTATAGCCTATGGATGTGTCAAGCAGTATGGGCGTCGTGATTTCGTGAAATCGGGGCGAGGTCTTGGCACCCCGCTATGGGCGCGATATGCTACAGATTGGCGTTGCCAGTCTTACCGATGTCCTGAATCTGCACGGCACCACTGGGTTCTCGGATCGCCATCAGATGTGGTCTATATAGACTATAGGCTATAAATGTGTCAGGAGGTGGGCGGGGCGCTGGAGCGGGGTAGACACCACAACGGACACAGGGGACCCAGAGCAGTGTCGGGCTGTGGGATTTTGCGCGGGCGCGGCCTCGGAAAAGATGGGAGACCCGGGAAGAGAATACCGAAGACCGAATGCCGAAATCCGAAGGGCGAAGTGCCAGCCACAGATCCTCCTTCGCGTAAAGCTACGGAGGACAAGTGCACACAGATCCGCCGTCGCAAAGGATGCTATGGCGGACAAGTGGGCACGGATATTCACCACAGAGGCACAGAGCGCACAGAGGGTGAAATCTCCATGTCCGTGCGGATGGGGAAGCGCGACACGCCCGCCTCCGTTGGGAACTACGGCGCAACACGCGGGCGGGCCGGAGAAGAAACGATGAGGGCTGTCGCAGCCAGTGGACGGGACGGTTGTCTTGATCGGAACGGTTAAGGGGGAGCCCGGAGACGCGTCTGTGTCAACAAACCGACCCCCTTACACGCGAAACAAATTGGCGGTAAGGACATTCTCGCTATAATGAATAAGAGTCGTGCGGGCAATAGCGGATTGGTATAAAACCGGCGGTTGACTGATAGCGTGCCAATGAGCAATCGCGGACAATGGCTGTTGAATTTTGGCGGCGCTGGCTACAGCGCTGTCGTGGACGGTCTTGTCCCTGTTCGTGATTACGTCAAAAACGGCCGTTTTCCTGAAGAGGTTGCTATCATGGAGAAGGCGGAACATTACGGCGCAGATGCTGTTTTCTTCGAAGCGCCTCGCGATGACAAACCGCCTGTGGCACAAGCGTTCATCTATCGCTCACACGGGCCGGCAAGGGATCCTGATTTTGCAAAGCGGCACCAGCAACTCTGGAGCTGGGGCGGTGTGCCGCTCGTGTATCGTGTTACAAGCGGACTCGTCCAACTCTTCCGCTGCGCGCACCGGCCTGATTTCGAAAAGGACGGCGCGATTGTATTTCACCCATTCACAACGCTGAAGTCTGCAGCCAAGATCGCTGATGATCCTTGGTGGGACGCTGAGCGGCTTCGCAACGGGACGCTCTGGGATGATCCGGTGGTATGCCAGAAGCTACTGTCTAGTAAGCGGGCTGCTCAGAAAACTCTCATCAACGCAGTCAAAGAGCTACATCAAAACCTCAATGCGAAAGGCATTCTCCCAAAGGCCCTTCGGCGGCGGTTGCTGGTGCTGTCGGTGCTTATCGCATATCTCGAAAAGCGGGGGGTGTTCGAAGAGGGTTTCTTTGCTCGCTTCCGTCCCGATGCAGACAAGTTCTTCCAGGTTCTTGCCGATGGCCCGGCCTTGGAGAATTTGCTCGACCACTTGGAGGAGCGGTTCAACGGGCATGTATTCATACTCAATGAAGAGGATCGCAGGACGCTACGCACGAGCAATCAGCTTGTTCATTTCGCTCGGCTCGTCGAGGGTCGTCAGGAGCCAGGCGGGCAGCTTACACTCTGGGAGCGGTATTCGTTTGCTGACCTGCCGGTTGAGCTTATCAGCCACATCTACCAACTGTTCGTCGCAGACACGTCGGTAGCGATTTATACGCCGCACTTCGTGGTTCGGCTGATGCTCGGCGAAGTCTTGAGTTGGAAACGTCTGGACCGCCTCGAGAAGAACGATGAGATAATCCTTGACGGGGCGTGCGGGTCTGGAATCTTCCTCGTCGAAGCCTATAAGCGACTGGTACTCCACTGGCGCTATCGCAACGAATGGAAACGCCCAAATCAAACGACTCTCAAAAGGTTGCTCACGACGCGCCTGCGTGGCGTAGATTTGGAGGAAGGGGCTGTCGAACTCGCCGCGTTCAGTCTTTGCCTGGCACTCTGCGACGCTCTAGAGCCGATGGAGATTCGAGCCAGCGTAAGGCTTTTCCCACAGTTGAAGGAGAAAACCGTTCACACGAGTTGCTTCTTCGAAGCTCGTGAGCGGCGGACGGTGAAAGAGAAGGTGGGCGTAATTGTCGGCAATCCTCCATTTAGCTCAAAGCTGGGCACGGATGGCGCAAAGCGATCATACGAACGATACCAAAAGGAGCATGGCCGCCTACCGGACAAACAACTCGCCTATCTTTTCCTGCACGAGTCCATGGAGATGCTGGAACGCGGCGGCGTGCTCTCGATGCTCCAGCAATACAATTTCCTCTACAACCAGAAGTCACTCGGATTCCGCCGGGACTTTGTCGGCCGGTGGGATGTCCGGGAGATTCTCGATTTCATCTCGGTTCGCGGCCTCTTCCAGAAGGGCGGAGCCGATACCAAGGTTGTGGTAGTGGTCGCCGAAGCCCAACGACCGGCGCCGAAGGGGCAGATACTCCACGCTACCTTCCGTCGGAGTGGACGCACCGATGCGGAGCAAGGCTTCGACATTGATTATTACGACATGCACCGGTTGCCACGGGAGCTCGTCCTCAAGAACGACTCGGTATGGCGTTCGGACTCTGTTGGCGGCGGTCGCGTATTAGCGTTTGTCAGTAGGCTTAAGACGTTGAATACTCTTGGGCGATATGCTAGGGAATGCGGGTGGGATTTCGGTGAGGGTTGGATTGAGGGCAAGAAAGGTAAGCGTGTGCCCGCTCCACACATCACCGGAAAACCTTGGCTTCCATCGAACTGCCTCACGCAGCACGGTATCGAGGAGGACGACATTCGCCCGTGCAAGGTGAAGTTATTTAAGTCATACTATACGGCGAAGCGATTTACTCCTCCGATGCTGCTAGTCCGTTCGCAGTCAGATTTTCACCATGCGATCTGGGAAAAGCATTATCTGACGTATACTCAAAGAATTGTGGGGTTCTGTGGGGTAACAAACAACGACGCAGCAAAACTACGCGCGGCGTCACGATGGCTTGACAAATTTAAGTTGGCGCTGAAAGCGTTTCTCGCAGCAACTAGTCCGCGGATTTTCACGCAAAAATCTTCTGCCTTAAGCAACGAAGATATCGTATCCCTTCCATACGATGACGCGGGTGAGTTCCGTCTTACGCCACATGAGGAACTCATAGCGGCTGACGTTGCGAACTACTACTGTGAGCTGATCAGACTTGGAGAGAAGTCGAACGTCATGACGCAACCGGGCGTATCCGCACTTTCTGGTTTCAACGAGGTATTCACCGGGCGAATCAACGGCGTATACAGAAAGAATAAACTGCGCGCCCTAGATCCGCAGGTGTGGCCGGGTGTGGTTTGTCAGCCGTATGTATTCGGCAAAGGAAGGGTCAACTGGAGCGGTGCGGATGAGTTGAAAGGAAAACTTGATGGCCTGCTGCGGGAGAAGCGTGGCGGTGGCCTTAATATCACTCGGATTGGCCGGCTCTACGATGGTGCGTGCGTTTATCTACTCAAGCCCGACCGGTTGCGATACTGGCTGCGCTCCATCGCACTGCGCGATGCAGACGAAACGCTGGCGGATTTGGCCGAGCAAGGCTTCTGAGAATCCTCAACGATGCTTGCGAACAGTTCCAACGAGGTTCAATCAGGCAGGCTCGACTCGGACATCCACCTGCCATCGACAGCAAAACTGGAACTTCTGGACTTCGTTGCTCAGGAACTTCCACGGTGGCGCGATCACCCGCGACGGCCGGTTGAGCACGCGGAAACAAGCCTGACTGAGCACCTGTGCGACCATTTGAATAGCGCCACGTACAACTCGACCGTTTGGGACCACGTCCAATTTCGAACTGAGACCGGCGACGAGATGCGAGGCGGCAGGAAGATAGACCTCACGGTGAAACCGCGCGGCGCCGCCGTGATCATCGAAGGTCGGCGGCACAGCCAATTTGATTCGCTTTTTCCCATCGAGTGCAAGCGACTCCCCACGCCGAAGGGAAAAGGGCGCGACGAACGCGAGTACGTTATCACAGAGCCCGGCACAACAGGCGGCATCCAGCGATTCAAATTCGGCTACCACGGATCTGCTCATAAGTTCGGCGCGATGATTGCCTACGTGCAGGAGCAAACATTTTCACACTGGCTAAGTAAGGTGAACGGTTGGATTCGCGACCTTGCAGCTGAGCCGGAATCTGTGTGGAGTGATGCGGATACCCTCCAACGGATAAGCGATGATCCTGTCGTACGATTGGGGTCACTCCAATCTCGTCATCATAGAGCCGGCGACTTGGGCGAGTGCGAGTTGCGTCACCTTTGGATTCAAATGAACTGAACTCTTGCCGTGTTTTATATCGTGGAGTTATGTGTCATGACGAGGCGGGCTGGTGTTGGTGTCCAAAACGGAATAACACATGTGAGGCATGCTTATGAGGGGAGACTCTGTACTCGAGATTGTGAAGCTCCTGATTCGTCAGGATAAGTCGCCCGCAGACATTACAAGAGAGTTTCGAAAGTGGAAGCACGATGATCGTATATTGCCAACTCTCACGGGGCAACTTGAGACGATTCTGTATGCGTACAATAAATTTCAGCCAGTCGTTTACGACACGCAAGGAATTCGGGACGATGGGGTCGATGTGGTATTGCGACACCACAACAAGGAAGAAACGGCTGATGAATTGAAAGTCATTGCCTTTCAGGCGAAGAGTTATAATGACCTGTGTAATACCAATTATCTAAAAGATATCAAGGCTCAGTACTCTGATAGCCGCAAGGTTGCCGGCCTCGAATATTACTTTATTATACTCTGCACCGATGCTGACAAGCACCGAAACAAAGTGCGACAGATTTGTGCCGAATTCAGGAGTGACACGAAGGTTGAAGTGATCGAGCCAGCGTACGCGTATCCATTCTTGGTGCGTACGGAGTCGCGAGTGCATGCACGGCTAAAACGGAACTTTGATAAACGAGACGTAGTGTTGGAGAAGGCGTTTGAAACATTGCGCCTGTCAGCTCCCGGGGAGCGTGCACTCGTAGTCTATCTAACATCGAAGTACGTCACACAGGGCAGGAGCGATTTCAAGCTTGAGTCGATCATGCAAGATCCGCACCTGGAGGGTGCATACCAGGGATTTAAGGATGTAGTGCAGGAGTTTGATTTTCAAATAACAGAAGATCTGCAGAATCTTGTGAACGCGTCGTTCATTGAGTTTGACGTGTCGACCGGCGAGAGCTTAAGGCTGAGAACAGAATGCGTGCGGCCAGTCGCCGCTTTGATAATGGATGCGATTGTCCGGTACGAATACGACGCTGACAATATTTTGCCCTACGCCTTCAGCTTATTAGAAATCGGTGATTAGCAGCTTAGCTGCAGGTGGGGTGGTCCTGCAGTGATATCAAATGCGGTTGCCTGTGAGTACCAGCGGCGCGGAAGCAGCTGGGCGGAGGACGGGAGACCTTCGGTCGAGGGGTGTGCGCGGTCGGGCCCCGAAAGGGATTCGGGGTAAAAGACCGGCGCACAACGGGGCGAGGCGGCAAACAGGCGGGACGCACCGTTCAACGAGGGGACGGCACACGGGCGGGATCCTCCTTCGCGTAAAGCTACGGAGGACGCGTCCTCCTTCGCAAAGGATGCTATGGAGGACAGGGGCGGGAGAACAGGAGCGGGTTGGGCGTCCGCCTTCGCTAAAGCTTCGGCGCGACAAGGGGGAGAACAGCCCGCGCTCACCGAGCGCGGCTACAGTCCCGAAAAGGATTCGGGGCAGGCGGAGCGGGCAAGTGGGGCGGATCCTCCTTCGCAAAGGATGCTATGGAGGACAGGCGGAGAGCAAGAGGAAGAGAAGGGTGGGAAGGGCGAGACGGGGGCGGAGGACAGGCGGGACGCACCGTTCAACGAGGGGACGGCACACGGGCGGGACGCCCGCGCCACTGGCTCCGGCGGGGTTAATGGACGGGGGCTTTGAACGCGAGGATGTACATTTTGCCGTTCCAGAGTTCTTCGTAGGTGGGGTCGGTGACTCCGGGTGGGACCCAGTCTCGCGGGGTGAAATCTGTCGGGGTGTCTTTGAAGCTGGCGCGGGTGATCGGATTGCGCTGATAAACGTTGTTCACGACGTCCTTGGTTTCGTCGGCGATCTGTATGAGGGCCCCGGGTTTGGCGACGCGGAGCATTTCGTTGACGGCGGTGGCGGGGTGGTCGAAGAAATTGATGCCGCCGACATGGACGACGACGTCGAAGGAGCGGTCAGCGAGGGGGAGTCGCTCGGCATTGGCCTGGAGGAGCAGGGATGTGTCGGGCCAGGGGCGGAGTCGCGACTGGCAGCGGCGGAGCATGCCGCGGGAGAGGTCCAGTCCAACGAGCTCGATCTGGTCGAGGGGGACGTGTTCGGCGAAGTAGGTCAGGTCCTCGCCGGTGCCGATGGAGGTGTAGAGGAGGCGGTCGCCTGGTTTGAGGGACAGCTTGGAGGCGAATTGGCGGCGGCCGCGGGTGATGGCGCCGCGATAGAAGAGGTCGGCGACTTTCTGGACGAGGTCGTAGCCATGCGACATCCAGTCGTACGCTCGCTGGAACTTGAGATTTTGGGGGCCGAGATCGGCGGGGTCGAGGAGGACGGGGATGGAGTCGATGATCGGATAACGTCTGTGGGTGGCCGTGTTGACGAGGTGATCGCCGTCGAGGTCGAGCGGCGCGAGCCCGACGGGGTCTCGCAGGAGGGGCAGCATTTTCGGTGGAAAGGCCATGAGGCGCGAAGTGTATCAGATTGGGGCGGGAAGGCAAAGGCGAGGGGGCGAGTGAGGCTTCCCCAGTCGACCACGGGGCGGTGGGCGGAGGGATTGGGGACAGTGAAGGTGGGATGAGGTCGGGTGGTCATCGCGAGGGCGCGGCGGGACGGGAATTCGGGCGTGACGTTTTTGGGTTCGTCCTGTCTAATGGACGATGCATTCGCCCGTGGTATCCGATGAACCCGTGCGCGCGGCGGGGACCGATTCTTTGCAGGCCGAGCCAGCAGAATCCGGGAAGTGGCAGGCTCTCTACGAGCAGCACTCGCGCTACGTCTATTATCTGGCGCTGCGGATGGTCGGCGATGCGGCGTTGGCGGAGGACATCACGCACGATGTGTTTCTGAAGGCGTATGCGGGGCTCGACCGGTTTCGTGGTCAGGCGAGCCTGCGCACGTGGTTGTATCGGATCACGATCAATCATTGTCACAACGTCCAGCGGGCCTGGCAGCGCCGCAACATCATCACGACCGGCGACGCGCAGACATGGGACACGGTGGCGGCGAACACGGACAGCCCGTTGCGCGTGCTGGAAATCAAGGAGCTGGGCCAGCGGATTCAGCGGACGCTCGATGCGCTGCCGGACGAATACAAATTGTTGCTTCTGCTGGTCGCGGACGAGAACCTGAGCTATCAGGAGGTCGCATCGTTGACGGAACAGAGTGCCGACGCGGTCCGGGGCAAGTTGCACCGCGCGCGGCGGGCGTTTGCGGTGGAATTTCAAAAGCAGGGTTGAGAGGTGTTTATGGAACCAGACACACCGAAACGGCGGCTTCAACATCAGCGGCGGGAGGAGCAGGCCGCGGAAGAACAGCAATCGGCGCAGGGGCGGGCGGCGCTGCAATTCGACTCGGTGGAGGAGTTGTTGCGATATGACGCGGCGCAGACCGCGCCGCCGCCGGCGATTGCGGAGCGATTGCAGGGCAGTCTGCGGGCGGAGCCGGCCCCGAAGCGCTCGTGGTGGCAACGGCTTTTCAAGAAGGCGGCGCGATGAACGCTGTCAGCCGAGCCTGGGGTCATCTGCCCGCGGGAGTGCGCGGGCTGGTGGCGCTGGTGGTTCTCACCGGCGGTGTTTCACTGGCTGGAGCGTATTCGCGCACGTTTGATCTGTACGGTCCACTGGCACTCTGGCCCGGGGAATTCTGGCGCGGGCGGGTGTGGCAGGCGGTGACCTACGCGTGGCTGCCGGGCGGGCCGGCGGATTTGATTTTTTACGGATTCCTGTTGGCCATTCTCGGCACGCGATTGGAGATGGGCCTGGGGCGCCGGGAGTTCTGGCTGTTCTGCCTCGTCGGGCTCGTGGGAACGGCGATCGCCAGGCTGGCGCTGACTCCGCTCAGTTCCGCGCCGCTGGTCGGCATGGGCGGCGTCGTGTTTGCGATGTTCGCGGCGTGGTATCGGCTGTTTCCGAACGAGGAAGTGATGCTGATGGCGACGTGGCGGATGTCGATGCGCTCGGCCATCCTGATCGTCGCGGGGCTGATCATCATGTTTGGGTTGCTGAGCCGGTGCGGATTTTGGAATGCGGTGGCGACACTCGGCGGCGGCGGGATCGGCTGGTTGTATCTGGCGGCGCAGTCGGCGTGGCGGTCGCGGCGCGGGCCTCGTGTGTTGCCATCGGAACGAATCCGTCGATTGGAGCTATGATCCTGATCGAATCCAAAGCGGCGTCCGTCCAAATCCGGCCCCGGGCACGGCTTGCCCGTGCGCGCGCGCAGGCCGCTCGTGCGGCCCTAGCCGATTGCCGGTTGTGCGCGCACGACTGCGGCGTCAATCGGCTCGCGGGCGAACAGGGATTGTGCCACGCGGGGGCGGAAGCGCGCGTGTTCGCGGCCCAGGCGGAGGTCGGAGACGAACTCGAATTGCTGCCGACGTTTGCGATCGCGCTGAGCGGTTGCGATCTTCGTTGTTCGTTCTGCATTACCGGAGCGGAAAGCTGGAACCCGCGCGCCGGGGAACCGTTGTCCGCCGCAGCCATCGCCGCCAAAGCCGCAGCCGCGGTGAACGACGGGGCGCGGACGGTCATGATCCTCGGCGGCGAGCCGACCGTGCACCTGCCGGCGGCGCTGGAGATCGTCGCGGCATTGCCGGAAACCGCCCGACTCGTCTGGAAGACGAACGCCCACGGCGCCGCGCAAGCGCGGGAATTGTTGGACGGCCTGTTTGACGTCTGGCTGGCCGATTACAAGTTCGGCAATGATGATTGCGCGGAGCGGCTGGCAGTTGTTCCGCAATACCAGCGCGTCGTGCGCGAGAATCTGCTCTGGGCCAACGACCACAGCGAGCTGATCGTGCGGCATTTGTTGATGCCGGGCCACGTGGCTTGTTGCTGGGAGCCGATTGCCCGGTGGCTGGCGGCGGCACTGCCGGACGCCAAGGTGAGCCTGCGGTCGGGATTCTGGCCGGCATGGAAGGCTGCGAATCATCCGGAATTGTGCCGGCCACTATCCGCTACGGAATCGGCGCGCGCGTGGAGCATCGCGCGTGGTTATGGCTTGCAACTGATCCCATGAAATCCAAAGCTGACCAGACCAAGATGGCGACGACACGCAGCGCCCCGGCGACGGAGTTGCGAATCCAGGCGGATGGTACGATCCTGACTCATAATCTGACGCCGGCGATGGCCGAGATGTTGAGCGCGGTCAACCCGGCCGACCGATTGATGAAGCAACGCGCCCGAGCCTCACAACGCCAAACGACCCATGAACTTCCAGCAAGAACTTGAGACGCTGATTCGAGCCCGTTACCCGATCCTCTACGTGGTGACATCCGAAGAGATGCGGGTCCAAAACCTGATTGTGACCATCGCCGGCAAGCGTCAGAAAAAGGTCTTCGAGTGGTCCTACAGCACGGGCGTTGTCCCCGCCGGCACGTCGTTCCAGTCGCAGAAACATCGCAATGCCGCCACCAAAGATCCGCTGGCCGCGCTGGACCAGGTGATCGATCAGGTCGAGCCCGCCATCTATGTGTTCAAGGATTTCCACCCGTTCCTGACCCGGAACAACTTCGCCGTCATCCGCAAGCTCAAGGACATTGCCCTCCACCTCAAGAACAGTTACAAGACCGTCATCCTCATCTCGCCCACGCTCGAAATCCCGGCCGAACTCGACAAAGAGGTGACCGTTCTCAATTTCCCGCTGCCCACCCGGGACGATCTGGGCGCCCTGCTGGATGGGATCATCAAGGACGTCAAGGACGTCCGCGAGGTCAAGATCGATTTGGACGAACCGGGCCGCGATCGGTTGCTGCAGGGAGCGTTGGGGCTGACGCTGGGTGAAGCCGAGAACGTATTCGCCAAGATCATGGTCAAGGACGGCCGGCTGAGCGGCGACGACGTGCAGGAGGTGTTCTCGGAGAAGCAGCAAATCATCCGCAAGAGCGGGTTGCTGGAATATTATGCAACCACCAACACCATCTCCGATGTGGGCGGGCTGGCGATCCTGAAAGATTGGCTGTTGAAACGGGCGGTGGCGTTTACCGAGCAGGCGCGGACGTTCGGGCTGCCGGCGCCGAAGGGCGTCTTGCTGCTGGGCGTGCAGGGCTGCGGCAAGAGTTTGTGCGCCAAGGCCGTCTCGAGCCTGTGGCAACTGCCGCTGTTGCGGTTCGACATGGGCCGCATGTTCAACAGCCTCGTCGGATCATCCGAGGAAAACGTCCGCAAAGCCATTTCGGTGGCCGAATCCGTCGCGCCGGCCATCTTGTGGGTGGACGAAATCGACAAGGCATTTGCGGGTGCCCAAGCCTCCGGGTCCACCGACGGCGGGACCACGGCCCGGGTGTTCGGAACGTTCCTGACGTGGCTGTCAGAAAAGACAACGCCCGTGTTCGTGGTGGCTACGGCCAACGATATCTCGCAGCTTCCGCCCGAATTGCTGCGCAAGGGAAGATTGGACGAGATCTTCTTCGTCGACCTGCCCGCCGAGGAGGAACGCGCCGAAATCTTTCGTATTCACATTGCGCGGCGCGGCCGGCGTCCGGAGGATTTCGACCTGAAGGCCCTGGCAGCGGGCAGTGAACATTTCAGCGGCGCGGAGATCGAGGAAGCCATCATCAGCGCGTTATACGACGCCTTCTACGCGGGACGCGACCTGACGACAGACGATGTGCTGGAAGCGATGCGCCAGACGGTGCCGCTATCCAAGACCATGGACGAGCATCTCAACCGCTTGCGCAACTGGGCCGAAGGCCGCGCCCGGAACGCCAGCGTCCTCCGCGGCTCGTCGTCGCCCGAGGATCCGCGGCGCTTGGAATTCGAGCCGTGAGATCCCGGGAAGAGAGGAGCGAACAATGAATCTGGAGCCCTGGGGGGACGCTTTCCGACGGTGTAACCGGTTTAGCGGAGGCCTGTTCCTGCTCGTGCTTTTCACCATGATCGGCGTTGTCGTGCTGGTTGCCGTGCTATCGATGGTGCTCAACCACCACTGACCTCATCCCGATCTGGCCCCATTTCGAAGTTTGCGGGCGTGACGTTTCCCATCCTGCTGGTTCTAAAAAAAGAGGGTCGGTAGCTTGTTGCTGGCAGACCCCGAGTTGCTCAAGGAAGACGGAAAGGAGTCGTTATGAGTGCCGTATGCATTTTGACACCCGTCGTGGTGGCGGCGTGGCCCGTGTTCAGCGTCGCGGTTGCCGCAGCCGCCACGTCACTGGGGTATACCGTGGTGGCCGAGGCGGTCAAGAACGTGGCGGAAGGCCACGAGGAAACCACGACCACCCATCAGGTCGAACTGCAGGTCCCCAATACCGAGCTGGTTACGGAACAACTGGAACGCGACCAGCACATATCCGTGACGCGCGCGGGTGTGACCGTGACCTTTTCGCGCGATGCGCGCGGCCGTGCGAAAGTGTGCGTGACGGGCTCCGGGCAGGCGGACGACGCCTTGCGCGCGCTGGGCGAAGAACTGGGTCAGCGGGTGGTCCAGCAGTACGTCTACCAGCGGTTGGTGGAAGAGTGCCGCGCCCGTCAGTTCATCGTCGTCGAGGAGGAAGTCGAAGCGGACAAGAGCATTCGATTGAAGGTTCGTCACTGGGAGAACTGACCATGGCGCAACGGGAATTCGACATTACGATCGCCCCCGATGGGCGGGTGCAGGTACACGTCAAAGGCTACAAGGGCAAGAGCTGCCTGGACGTCGTGCGGTTGTTCGAGCAGGTTGTCGGGCAGATTGAATCACGCCGCGAAACCAACGAGTTCTACGAGCCCGAGGAGGAGGTCCGATTTCGGATCGATCAACGTCAGTGATGTGAGACTGCGAACGTGAAGAACACCGCGACCGATATGACCGCCGATGCCTCGCCGTACTACCCGCCCCGGCAGCGTTGGTACACGAAACTATGGTATCCGTGGTATGCCTTGCGGCGGAGGATTCAACTGAACGTCCTGACCGATACATTCGATCTGCCGGTGCGCCACAAGGTGCTGTTGGGCATGGTGGTGCCGGCGCTGTCCTTCCGTTGGTATGGCTGGCCTCTCCTGAGTTGGGTCCTGATGGCGGCTTATGGCCTGTTCGTCATCGGCTTTTTTGTTTTCATCGGACTGCCGGCCGCAACACTGTCGCTGTCAGTCATCGTATCGATCCACGCGGCCAGTATTCTCCAGATGCAGAAGCGGGCGCTGACCGGCGCGAGCCTGGGATTGCGCATTTTGTGGTCGCTGGCGGTCTTCGTGATGGTGAGCCAACTGATCTATTCACCACTGTGCCGCCTGTTGGAACGACGATGGTTCATGCCGCTGCAGGTGGCCGGGCGCGTCTTGATCATCCGGACCAACGCCCACGCTCGCGACGTGAAGCGCGGCGATCAGGTTGCCTATCGGATTGGCGGGAGAATCGGGACGGCGAGTTTATCGTGGGCGCACGTTAGTGAGGGATATGGGCTCGGCCCCGTGCTGGCGGTGGCCGGCGACAATATCTCCTTCCTGACAAACGGCGTTTCGATCAACGGCGAACTCCTGCCGCGCCGGGACTACATGCCGACGTCTGGATCCATCGTTGTGAAGGAAAATCACTGGTTCATCTGGCCGCGATTGGATATAAATGAACATGGGGAAAGAGGGGATGCCGCCGTGACGGAACTCATGACAGATCTGGCCATGGTGCCGGAGTCGGCCTTTGTCGGGGTGCCATACGATCACTGGTTGTGGCGTCGTCAAACGCTCCCATGAGTCGATTCAACAACCTCGAGTTTGGCGATGATGCCGAGAAGGAATCGGCCAGCCAGCCGCTTGTCAAAGACGAGCTGTACTACCAGCAGGAGGCGCAGACGGAATTCGAATCCGGCAATTTCGAGCGGGCGTTGCGGTCCTATGCCAAGGTGTTGGAGCACAACCCGCAGAATCCCGTCGCGTGGACCGGCCAGGTGCGGATGCTGATCGAGCTGGGTGAATTTCGCGAGGCCAAGCTCTGGGCCGACAAGGCGCTGGAGCAGCTTCCGCACGAACCCGAGTTGCTGGCGGCCAAGGCGGTTGCGCTGGCGCGCATCGGCGATATCAAGAACGCGCTGGCGTTTTCCGACGCCGCCATGGAAGAACGCGGCGACACGTCGTACGTCTGGCTGGCCCGGGGCGACGTATTGCTCGCGGCGAAGCGTCGCCAAGCCCGGTTCTGCATCGAGCAGGCCGTGTCCCGCGCCCGCGGATGGTTCGTTCACTGGCTGGCGTCGCGGATCTATTACTACTACAGCAAATTCTCGCTGGCGCTGCAGATGGCGCAGCAGGGATTGGCCTTCGATGTGTCCCGTAGCGCGCTCTGGCTTCAAATGGGGTACTGCCAGGTCGCGCTGGGACTCACCGAGATTGCCGCCGAGTCCTTCGAGCAGGTCCGGCAGCTCGACCCCAACAACCGCGAGATCGCCGAAGCGCTGCTCGAATCCGCCCAGGTCGGGCGCGTGACGCGTTTCTTCCGGTCTCTGCGCCGCATCGTTCGCCTATGAGAAAGATCGACCTCGAATCCCTGCTGTCCGCCGCCAAGGAGCACAAAGCCTCCGATCTGCACCTGATCTTTGGCGTGCCTCCCGCGTATCGGATCAACGGGGAGATCATTATGGCCGAAGAGGAACCCATGTCGGTCGAGCAACTTGTCGAGATCACCGACAGTCTGTTGAACGATCTCCAGCGCGAGAAGTTCGAACGGGAATGGGAATTGTGTATTTCCTTGTTTCATAAGGCGGCTGGCCGCGTGCGGGTGACGGTGTACTGTCGCAATGGCCACCCCGAATTGTGTTTCCGTCTGTGTGGAGAATCGATCTTGTCCCGCGAAGAACTCGGGCTTCCGCCAAAGGTGGACGAACTGGCGCGCCGTCCCAACGGCCTGGTGTTGATTACCGGGCCGACGGGTTCGGGAAAGACCACCACGCTCAATTACATGATCAACCTGATCAACAGCGAGCGCCGCTGCAAGATTGTCACCATCGAAGATCCGATCGAATACGTTCACGAGGACCGATCCGCCATCATCGTCCAGTTGGAGGTGCTGACCGACACGCTGTCCTTCAACCGCGCGTTGATCCACGTGCTGCGGCAGGATCCGGACGTCATCGTCATCGGCGAGATGCGCGATCCGGAGACGATCGCCACCGCGTTGACCGCCGCCGAAACCGGTCACCTCGTGTTGGCGACACTGCATTCGCCGAATACCGTTCAGGCGCTGGAGCGGATCACGGGCATCTACGAAGGCAGCACGCAACGGCAGGTCATCCTTCAACTGGCCAACGTGCTGCAGGGCATTATCGCGCAGGACCTGTTGCCGTCCGCCGACCGCAGCCGGCGCGTGCTGGCCTATGAGCTGATGGTCGCCACCTCCGCGATCCGCAACGGGATTCGCGAGAACAAGATCAGTCAGATGGAAAACACGCTCCAGATGTCCGCCAAGGACGGCATGGTGTTGATGGACAACTATCTCGCCGAACTCTACGAACGCTGCCTGATCACCTACGACACCGCCGTCAGCCGCGCGCGCCGGCCCGAGAGTATTATCAAGGATAACAAGCCCACAAATGGCCGACCATCCCGCGCTTGAGACACCCCGCAGGAGAGATCACATCCGATCTTCTCTTTCGGGAGGCGCAACCGTCGAGACAGCGGCCCGGCGATCAACCGTTCAGATCCAGGATCGACTTCACGGTGTTCATTTGTTCGAGGACCAGCCCCGTATATCTTTCCAACTGCTCGCTTGACATAGCGATCATGCCGGGTTGGCGCGAGCACTTCTCGATGGCCACTTCCCTTTCGGGCAGGCGCTTCTCAATGTCGAAGGCGATGATGTCACCCCAACAAACAAGCGACGCCAACGCCTCATGGGGCTTGGCGCTGGCCGGACTGTGGTGGTTCCAGACCGCGGCGATAATCGGCACCGGCAAACCCCACCTGGCCAGCAGACGCCCTCCGACTTCGCAATGTTCCACACCGATCAGCCTCTTCTCTGTCTCCAGGGGGTATGGTTGCTGCAGATCCAGTTCTTCGACGACTCGCGCGTAATCTGCGCCCAGGACGTCGGTGAGAACGACCTTGCCGATGTCGTGGAGCAAGCCCGTCGTGAATGCCACCGCTGACCTGGCGTCAGCGCTCTTCGCCATCGTTTCCGCAGCCAGGGCCGCAGTGACAGAATGTTTCCAGAGCCGCGTGTCGGGCGCTCCTTCTTTGCCTGGCTGCGCCATCGACTGTGCCCAACAGACGAAGGCGACCATCTGGTAGATCTGTGTGTAGCCGAGACGCATTACCGCCTGATGGATGTCTTGCACCGGCTCGCGACCGGCGAAATGCGCGCTGTTGGTGACCTTGAGCACGTTGGCCGTGAGCGATGGGTCGTAGGCCAGTATGTTTGCAATCTCCGCGCCATCGGCATTGGGATCGCCCAGCAACTTCAGCAGTTGAGTCTGAACCGTGGGCGCCGGCGGCAAGTGATCGGCCTTGGCTATGTAACTGTCTATCCGGCTCAGTTGGTCCGTTTCAATGGAGAGAGAGATGTCTTGCATAAAACCGCAATGGGCCGACTGAAGAATTGATGTATCGATGGGCAGATCGGGAGACAAACCAACCGACCCCGGCTGGTCATACCCCTGCCGCATCTGGAAAACGGGCTCATTCAGCTATTCCGCAGCGGGGCGGACCCCGCATCAATCAGTCTATCGGCGGTGGCCGAGAAGGCTTGATGGGGATTTCCCCCCCGAAGTCACACACCGAATATTAGTGTTTCCTGTTGCCGGCTGTTGTGGTAACGTTTTACCAGAGGCTGGCGTGAACCGACCGGACCGTGTCGGGGTTGGGCAACCGTTGCCGCAACGGGATAAGGCGCACGCAGTTGCCAATGACAGCATCGCACAACATGGCGTCGTCAGACCCGAAACTTGACATCCGCGGTGACACCGAAGGCCGGTCAGAACGTGACGGCTTGGTGTTGTCCAGTACTCTTGCCAGCCTGTTTCGTGCACATCCCGACGCCATTGCCATCATCGATGCCGATTCCGGGGAGATTCTGGATGCAAATGTTGCCTTCGCAAAGCTCCTAAGATGTCAGAGACATGAGCTGACTGGCCAGCACTACAGTCGCTGTTATTCGCCAGGCCGGGCGAACAAGCACCAAGGGGTTTTTGAAGAACTGATCCGGACCGAACTTGTCGCGGGGCCATTCGAGACCGAGATAACGACCAAGGATGGGCGATCGGTTCCGGTGGAAATCCGGGCCGAAGTTACCGAGGCGGCCGGAGGAAAACGCCTCGTCGCAATGTTGTTGCGCGACCTGACCGAACGGCGGCCGGCGGAGGAGGCCCTTCGCGCATCGGAGGAACGGTATCGCAGCCTCGTCGACAACATCGGGCTCGGCGTTGCCCTCATCAGCCCGCAGATGCAGGTCCTCGCGATGAACCGTCAGATGCGAACGTGGTATCCGGACGTGGGGCTGGCTTGTCGTCCCGTGTGTTACCGCTCGTTCAACTCGCCGCAGCGTGATGAGCCTTGCGCCCAGTGCCCAGCATGCAGCGCCCTGCAGGACGGGCAGGTCCATGAGTCGGTCGTGGAAATGGCCACACAAAACGGCGCGCGGGTTCATCGAATCATCGCCTCTCCCGTCAGGGATCGGGCGGGTTCCATCGTAGCGGTTACCGAGATGGTCGAAGACATCACCGAGCGCCGGCGAACCGAGGACGAGCGGGCCGGACTACTCGATGAATTGCGGATTGCGCGTGAGCGAACGCAGCGGCTTGCCCGGCGGGTGGTCTCGGCCAGCGAAGAGGAGCGGAAGCGTCTGTCGCGTGAGTTGCACGATGAGGCCAGCCAAATGCTGACGGTGTTGAGCATCCAACTGGATCTGCTCCGCCAGGAATTGCCACTGGAAAATGCGGCGGCACAACAGCATTTGCGAGACATGATCGATCTGACCGTTGAGATGGGAACTCAAATTGTCGGGGTCGTGCGTTCGCTGCGTCCGCCCGCCCTCGACACGTTGGGGCTGAACGCCGCGCTGGAAGAGTTGTGCCGGGAATTCGCTCAACGCTCCGGTCTAACCATCCGGTATCAGGGAGCAGAAACGGCTTCATTGACCGATATGGCCAGCACATCCTTGTATCGGGTCGTGCAAGAGGCGCTGACCAACGTGGCCAAGCACGCGCAAGCGCAACATGCCGAAGTGCGACTGGCCGCCGATGGTCGAGTCCTCAGTCTTTCGGTCAGTGACGATGGGAGAGGATTTGATGCCGCACCGTCCCGCACGGGGCTGGGACTGGAAGGGATGCGGGAGCGAATCGATCAACTGGGCGGGCAACTGGAGATTGAAACACAACCAGGAAAAGGGACACGGCTTCTGGCGCAAATCCCTTGTGAGGAGGCATCATGACCACTGTTCTGATTGCCGAGGATCATCATCTCGTGCGCCAGGGCATTCGTGCCCTGCTGGAAAAAGACGGTGGCATCCAGGTCGTCGGAGAAGCCGCGGATGGCAATGCCGCTCTGGAGCAGGTTCAAAAACTCCTGCCGGACGTCCTGTTGATGGACATTGCCATGCCCCAGCTCAATGGGGCCGAAGCCGTCCGTCGCCTGGCGGCGATGAAGCTTCGAACCCGGGTGTTGATGCTCTCCATGTACTCCGATGAGACCCTGGTGCGGCAAGCCCTCCAATCGGGCGCGCGAGGCTACCTGCTCAAGCAATCCGTGGCGGGCGAACTCATCCAAGCCGTTCGGACCGTGCATCAGGGGGGAATCTTTTTGTCTTCCAAGCTTCCTGCCTCGTTGCGCGATGCCTGTCTTCGGCCGGAAGGGATCGGTGAAACACGTTCGGGCTTCGAAAGGCTTACGTCCCGGGAGCGCGAGGTCCTCCAGTTGGTGGCTGAGGGCAACACCAGCAAGGCGATCGGGTTGAAGCTCGGCTTGAGCGAAAAGACGATCGAGAAACACCGGGCCCAGTTGATGAAGAAGCTGGGTGTTCACGATACGGCGGGCATGGTGCGGGCAGCTATCAAGCATCGGATCACCTTCATCGACACCTGAGTCGTCCGCCGAATCCCCCCTCCAACCCGACACCTTCCGTGCCAGGTAGGGGAAGTCCCCATTCAGCCGCCCTGTTGGTCGCCGATGGCTTCTTCAGTGACGACCGATACCACGAGTCTGAACACGAAACTTCCCTTCGTGATCTTCACGGTCAAAGACTGCTTGTATGCCGTCGCGTCGGAAAACGTCCAGGAACTGGTGTTGATGCCCCCCGCGACCAGGGTGCCCACCGCGCCGCCTGAGATTCGCGGGCTGATCAATCTGCGCGGTAACATCATCCCGGTGTTCGATCTGCGCGTCAAACTGGGATTGCCGTCGATCAGGACGGAATCGGAAGCGTTGGTCCAGATGCTCCACGAGCGGGAGGACCATCTGAATTGGCTGCGTGAATTGGAGGCCTGTGTGCGCGAGCGCCGTGCGTTTGGCATGGCCCGGGACCCTCACAAATGCAAGTTCGGACTTTGGTACGATCAGTTCAAGACCGACCGCAAAACGGTGCGGGCATCGCTCCATCTCTGGACGACGCTGCAGCGCATGGATGGCCCGCACCAAACCATCCACGCCACGGCGGCGGAAGTCTTGCGGAAGGCCGAGGAGGGTGACGCCAAGGGAGCGCTGGCGTTGATTGAAGCCCGACGCGACAAAGAACTGGCGGAGTTGATCAAACTGTTTGCCGAGTTGCGGCAAATTCTGGTTGAGGACAGCCGTGAAGTGGTGATCGTACTGTGCTTTGGATCGCGCCGGTTGGCGTTGAGCGTCGACATGGCGGAGGCCGTGGAACAAATCCCGGCCGAGAACACCGAGCCTCCACCGGCCATCGCTGGTCCCTCGGATAACGCCTGTCAATTCCGCGTCGCCAAACGCGTGCGAACCAACGAAATGATCCTCCTGCCGGACAGCGGTTTCTTCTGTTCCTGCGCTGCCCCGAGCTGAATGGTTGAAACAGCAGGGAACATCCGGAGGTTGGTGGATCGTGAACGACCCCAACTCGCGGGTACTCCTGTATCCTGATCGCTGGTAGCGTCTCCCCCGCCGTCGTCTCTTTTGGCGGCGGCCCGCTCCAGAACGAAACCGCTCCCGCATTACATTGATATGGCTCCACTTCGGTAGGGGAAGTCCCCATCAAGTGCGGCTGACTGGTTGCCGAGCTTTCTAGCGTAATCGAAACGCGAACTTGGAACCTCAACAAGTGGTGAAGACAATGGCAACCAGAAGTGGTTCGATAACTTGCGCCGTATTTCTGTCGCTCGGTCTCCTCTGCGCCGCATGGGGCGACGACAACCAGGGCTTGACGTGGGGGTCGCCTTCCCCTGGCAATCAGGATTTGAAGACGCTGCAGGAAGACAACGCCCGGTTGCACAGCCAGGTCCAAGCCCTCGAGAACGAACTGTCGGACATCAAGAAGGCGCTCGGCAAATCCGTCGCGCCGGCGGCCTCCGCGGCTGCCGAACCGAAGCCCGCGGAGACTCCCCAGCCGAAAGCGGTGGTGCCCGCAGAGCCAAAGCCGACAACGGCCTGCGCACCGAAGTCAACGGCTCCGTTCCAATTCACCGACGCGGAAGTTGCCCAGTTGAAGAAGCTGGCGTCCTCGAACAAGAAGCCGATGGTGTCCAGCCTCGACATGGAGTTCTACGGCTACGTAAAGGCCGACGCGTCGCATGATTCCCAGCGCACGTCGATTGGCGACTACGCGCGGTGGGTCGAGTCCGAGCAGCTGGTGAAAAACAACGGCCAATTCAGTCTCACGGCCAACCAGACCCGATTGGGCGTCAAAGCCACCGGTCCCACGCTGGGCCAGATGCACAGCGGCGCGCTGGTGGAAATCGACTTTTATGGCGGCGGCACGGAGAACAAGCCCGTGCCGATGATGCGGCATGCGTACCTGACTTTGGACTGGCCCGATGACCGGTTCAGCATCCTGGCGGGCCAGACATGGGACGTGATTTCGCCCCTGTGGATGCCGACCCTCAATTACTCCGTCGGCTGGTGGCAGGGTGACATCGGCTACCGCCGACCGCAGATTCGTCTGACCAAGGGATTCGAACTCGCCAAGGACGTGGGCGTCAAGTTCGAGGGCGCGATCACGCGCGACATCGGCTGGGCCAACGACTTCACCCAGTCCTACAGCGATACCGGTCAGGATTCGGCCATTCCGGGTCTGCAGGGCCGGGCCAGCCTGACGCTTCCCGGCTTCAACCAGTTGCCGACGACCGTCGGCTTCTCGGGACACTGGGCCCAGGAGCAGGTCAATCACACCAACACCTTTGCCAATCCGAGACTGGTCGATTCAGAGTCCCTCAATTTTGATCTGACTCTGCCGATCACGAAGTGGCTGTCGTTCGTGGGCGAGGCCTACACCGGGAGAGCCCTGGATCAGTATCTCGGCGGCATCGGACAGGGCTTTGACACCACCCGCAACAAAGGGATTCGCGACAGCGGCGGTTGGCTGACCCTGACCTTGAAGCCCACGCCGAAGTGGACGGTCAACGCCGGCGGTGCGCTGAGCAAGGTGCCCCACGGCGACGTGACGCCGGCGACGGCACGCACCTTCAACGGCGTGATCTACGGCAACGTCCAGTATGCGTTTACGGCGAACTTCACGCTCGGATACGAAATGTCGTACCTGAAGACCGACTACAAGAAGGAAGCGGAAGGCGAAGATCTGCGCGAGCAGATGTCGCTGATCTACAAGTTCTGAGGACCGGCGAATTCGCGAAACGGTCACGCCGCACAAGGGAGTCGGGGCCAGAATGAAACTCGGCACAAAAATCATGCTGGCCTCCGCGGGCGCGGTGATTCTCGCCACGTTGGGCTCGGTGTTCACAGTCTACACCATCTCGAAACGCAACCGCGTCAACGAGCTGCGCCGGGCCATGAGCAACGAAATCAAACAGGCCGAAGTCGTCCGCGGCCAGATGGAGGCGATGCACAAGGCGAAGGTCTTCGACTACGACTCCATGCACAAAGAGGCCGCCGCTTACGCCAACGGTCGTCCGCTCAAAGAGGTGGTCGCCCAAACATCCCTGTACAAGACCATCCCGATCGTCGCGGCCTGGCAGTCCCTCCAGGATCTGGCCAAGGCAGACGGATTCCAGTTCTACACTCCGACGCGGCCCGGCGTTCCCGCGCGAAACCCCCGCAACGACAACGGCGCGCAGTTCGCCGCCGCGTTTCGGGCGTTTGAACGTGGCGACTCCGAATACTTCCTCGAAGACAAGGACCAAAGACAACTCATTCTGGCCCGACCGGTGCGCCTCACGGAAAGCTGCCTGGCGTGCCATGGCGATCCGGCCACCAGTGCCACAGGCAACGGACTCGACCCCATCGGCCAGCCCATGGAAGGCCTGAAGGCGGGCGACCTCAAGGGCGCGTTTGTGCTCGTGGCGCCGATGACCCAGGACAAGGTGATCATGGCCAGCATGAAAAACATGGCCATCGTCGGCACGCTGATTCTGATCGTGGTTGTCGTTGGATTCTATTTCCTCAACCGCGCCATGATCGTCCGCCCCCTGTCGGCCACCATCGCCACGATGGAGACCGCCAGCGATGACACTTCGGCCGCGTCCACCGAAGTCTCCCGCGCCAGCCAGTCGCTGGCCGAGGGGGCCACCGAACAGGCCGCGTCGCTGCAGCAAACCAGTGCGTCCCTCGAAGAAATGGCCAGCATGACCAAACAGAACGCCGATAATGCCAGCGCGGCCAAACAGCTTGCCAAGGATGCTCGCACCGCGGCGGATAATGGCGTCAAAGACATGCAGCTGATGGTCCGCGCCATGGAGGACATCAAGGTTTCCAGCGACGATATCGCCAAGATCCTGAAGACCATCGACGAGATTGCCTTTCAAACAAATCTGTTGGCTCTCAACGCCGCCGTCGAGGCCGCACACGCGGGGGATGCAGGCCGGGGATTTGCCGTCGTGGCCGACGAGGTTCGCGTCCTCGCGCAACGCAGCGCGGTCGCGGCGAAGGAAACAGCCGTCAAGATCGAAGGCGCGATTTCCAGGACATCTCAAGGAGTCCAGATCAGCAGCCAGGTGGCCGCCACGCTCGAGGATATCGCTTCCAAGGCGCGGCGGGTCGACGAACTGATCGCCGAAGTCGCCGCCGGCTCCGGCGAGCAGAGCAAGGGCATCGAGCAAATCAACATCGCCGTGAGCCAAATGGACCGGGTGACCCAGTCCAACGCGGCCGGCGCCGAGGAATCGGCCAGCGCGGCGGGGGAACTTGACGCGCAAGCGGATTGTTTGCGGCGGACTGTTGGAGAGTTGTTCACGTTGGTCCATGGACGGACAAATGCAGGCCAAGGGACGGTACGGAACACCCTCAGGCAGGATGAAGACGGGCCGACCGAGCGGGAACCTCTGCGGCAGAATCCCGCTCGGGCTGGAAGCCGTGTCGCGACCACGACCATGTCGGCCGTCTTCTCCCCTGAGGATTACGGTCCGGAGCGTCCCGTGCCGGACGAGCCGCAGGGAGCCGGTCTGATCCAGTGGGATCCCGACTCGATGTCCACAGGAGTCGATTCCATCGACGCTCAGCACCAGGAATTGATCGCCAATATCAACAAGCTTCATCAGGCCTGCCTGGAAGGCAAGGGCCGGGAGGAGTTGTTGAAGATGACGGATTTTCTGGGGGATTATGCGACGCGACACTTTGCGCACGAGGAGGGCGTCATGGAAGAGCACCGGTGCCCGGTCCGCACGGCCAACAAGGCGGCCCACGCGAAGTTCCTGCGCGATTACGCACAGATTGTTGAAGCCCTGAAGCGGGACGGGCCGAACGCGACCGTCATTCTTAAACTCAAGGATTTGGTCGGCGATTGGTTGAAGAGCCACATCTGTTCCATCGATTCGAAACTCCGCGAATGCAGCGGTGTCTGTCTTCGTGGCGCGGACCGGCCGTGAGGGCGCCTGTCGGCAACCAATCCGCGTGATTTGGCGTGAGGCGCTGTGTTTCAGACGCAAACGTGACGCCGGTCGCGGGGCGGGCTTCCAGAGCATCTCCAATCCAGACCTGTGCCGCACTGAAAGCACGAGAACCACGCAGGTTCTCCATGTCCAAGTAGCGCTGGCCTCGCGCCTTCGGTAGGGAAAGTCCCCATCAAGAGCCCTCTGGTCACGGCCGATTTCTTCTGTAAGACCGTGGTAACACGCATGAACCATTTCGCCGCGACGCCGTCAACGGAAGCAGAACTGACGGAGACGGGCAAGAACCGTCGCCCGCTTCCACCAACCTTCCCGGGAACAAGGAGAGCACTGGGGTGCAGAATACCACAGCCATAGACGATGAGCTCAAGGCGAACGATGCGAACCCGGGCGCCGCGTCCACGCTTTCCGATCTTCAGCAACAGATCGAAAAGGTCGCCGAGCAGTACGTCCTGATTGATGGCGAAAACCCTGACGGGCTCGCGCTGCTCTTTCAGAACATCGAGGCCCTGGCGCAAGCGTTCCGAGCCAATGCGGCTGTGGCTTCACCCATCCGCGAAAAGTGTGTCGCCGCATTGGAACAAGCCGCGCGCATGGTCGACGCAATCAAGAGGGGTGATGGCGACAATCCCCAGGCGGCGTTCGTCGTCGTCGGACGCACCCTGCTGGCACTGCAGAAAGTCGGGCGCGAAGACCACGTGAGCAAGATGGGATTTCCGGAAGAGTTGGGCATCGACTTTTCCGAGGGCGGTGGCGGACATGGCAGCGCTCCGCCGGAGCGTCTGCCGTCCGAAAAGCCCGCCGCGGAGGGCGACCGCCAGATTCTCCAGTTGTTCCTCGACCAGGAGATGGAACGATTGTCCGCGATGGAGGACGCCATCCTGGCGCTGGAGAAGGGCTCCCGAGACACGGCCCTGGCTGAATTCAAGAGAACCCTTCACACCATGAAGGGTGACGCCGGCGTCGTCGGCGCGGAAGAGATCTCCTCCGTCTGTCACAAGCTCGAGGATTACATCGAGAGCGCCCATCAGACCCCTTCGGTGGAATTGCTCATGGAGGTCAGAGACTGGTTGGAGAAAGCCATTCGGGATCATTGTGACGGGAAGAAGCCCGGCGGCGCTGACGCATTGATCGGAAGACTCCGCGGCTCCGCGGAAGCGGCCGCTCCGCCACCGGAACCAAAGGCTCAAGCGCCGGAAGCCGTTGCCGAGAAGCCCGCGGCAACCGAGCCGCCTCCGTCGCCGGCACCGGTGGCGAGCATCGAGATCGCCGACAAGGATCTGGCCAGGGAATTCGTGGCCGAGGCTCAGGAATATTTTGGCAGCGCCGACGAGAACCTCCTGATTCTGGAGAAGGAACCGGACAACGCCGAAGCGATTGGCGCCGTCTTCCGCGCCTTTCACACGATGAAAGGCGTGGTCGGATTCCTGGGTTTGAAGCCCATCGCCGATCTGGCGCACCAGGCCGAGACCCTGCTCGACATGGTGCGCAATGGCAAAAAATCGTTTGCCGGCAGCGTGGTCGAGGCGACCTTCCGATCGCTGGACATGCTGAAGGTGATGGTGGCGGATGTGAATCAGGCCGTCGTCGCCGGGGGCGCTTTTTCCACGCGACCCGAGTTGGGGCCGATCCTCACCTCTCTCCAAGACATTCTCGCGGGCCGCGAGGTCGTGCAAGCGGAGAAACCGGCGGTGGAACGCGTCGCCGTGCCTCCTGCAGCGGAAGCTTCGGAGGCCAAAGCCGAGGAAGGCGGCGAGGAAAAGTCGACTGTCGACGTGGGCGCGGCGATCAAGCAAGCCGTCAAGATCGACGCCGACCGGCTGGACTTGTTGATCGACACCATCGGCGAACTGGTCATCGCGGAGTCGATGGTGACGCAAGATCGGGAGATCAAGGAGCTGCGGTCCCTGCGCGTCGAGAAGAACATGGCGCACCTGGGCAAGATCACGCGGATGCTGCAGGACATGAGCATGTCGATGCGGATGGTGCCGATCGAGGCCACGTTCCGCAAGATGGCGCGGCTCGTGCGGGATTTGTCCAAGAAATCCGGCAAGCGTGTCGAGCTGAACCTGATCGGCAAAGAGACGGAACTGGATCGCGCGATGGTGGACAAGCTGAACGATCCGCTCGTTCACATGATCCGCAATTCGGTCGATCATGGCATCGAGCCCGAGGCGGACCGGGTGGCCGCGGGTAAACCGCCGGTCGGCCATATCACCCTGAAGGCGTACCATCGTGGCGGCAGCATTCATATCGAGGTCATTGATGACGGCAAGGGTCTGGATCGGGAAGCCATCCTGGCCAAGGGGATCGAGCGCGGCCTGATCCGCGCCGACCAGAATCCGAGCGACAAGGAAATTTACGGACTGATCTTTGAGCCCGGGTTTTCCACTGCCAAGCAGATCACCGAAATCTCCGGCCGCGGCGTCGGCATGGATGTCGTGCGTCGGAACCTGGACAGCCTGCGGGGCAACGTGTTGATCGACACCGTGCGGGGCAAGGGGTCCACGTTCACGCTCGTGTTGCCGCTGACCACGGCGATCATTGACGGCATCATGGTGCGGGTGGGGGGCGACACGTACATCATTCCCACGCTCTCCATCGTCGAATCCTTCAAGCCGTCGGCGGATCAGATCTCCACGGTGATTGGCCGGGGAGAAGTGATCCAATTTCGCAATTCCTTGCTGCCGTTGTTCCGTCTATCGCGCCTGTTCTCGATCAACGACGCCACCCGGGAAGCAAGTCGGGCGACGGTGGTCGTGGTGGAGGACAACGGCAAGCAGACCGCGCTGCTCGTCGACGAGTTGTTGGGGCAGCAACAGACCGTGATCAAGAGTCTGGGAGAGGCTGTCGGCACGATCATCGGAATTTCCGGGGCAAGCATCCTGGCCGATGGCCACCCCGGTTTGATTCTGGACGTGGGGGGCATCGTGAAACTGGCAACGGGCGAATCGAAGAGATGATCCGCAACAACCCGCACCGGAATTCATGTTCACAATCACAACGAAAACAGCAAATGCAGGAAGACAGGAAGGAAGGAGCAGCAGGCTATGACGACTCAAGCGGTTGAAGCCGGTCGTGATGTGGGGAACGAGATGGCTCATCGCGCCGGCAAGTACCTGACCTTCAAGCTCGGGGCCGAGGAGTTCGGCCTGGAGATTCTGAAGGTGCAGGAAATCATCAAGATGATGGACATTACGCGGGTCCCGCGCACGCCGGACTTCGTCCGGGGCGTGATCAACCTGCGGGGCAAGGTGATTCCGGTCGTGGATTTGCGACTGCGATTCGCCATGGAAGCGAAAGCGACGACCGACAAGACGTGCGTGATCGTCGTCCAGGTCCGCCGGGACAACCTGACCGTAACGATGGGGACCATCGTCGATGAAGTGTCCGAGGTTCTCGATATCGGCGGGGAACAAATCGAGCCGGCGCCCGAGTTTGGCGAGATGGTCAACACGGACTTTATCGTCGGCATGGGCAAGGTGGGCAAGCGGGTTGTGATGCTGCTCGATGTGGACAAGGTGCTGTCCCAGCAGGAATTGGATCTGGTTGGGAAAGCGAAAAGCAACTGAACGCACACGAATCATTTCACAAAAACGAAAAGGAAAAGGAGATCGAAATGAAACGCAGCATGAGTCTGGCAATGAAGATCGGATTGGGCTTTGGCGGCCTGATCCTAGTCATGGCCGTGATTGGGTTGGTCAATTGGCACGCACAGAAGAGCCTGAAGGCCAGTGAGGCCCTTCTCGACAAAGGCCATCTGTGCGTTGACGCAGTCAATGGATGCGCCGCGTTGCGCCGGGATTTTGCCATCTACAAATTCGACAAACTTCCCGGCAGCGACAAGAACGCCGCGGAAGCCTGGTTGCTCAAGTACGACGACCTGGTCAGCAACCTGAACGACCTGAAAGGCTCCGCCGGATTGAACGGCGAGGAGCGAGCCAAGGTGGATCAAATCCTCGACATCGCCAAACCATACAAGGCGACGTTCGAAACCCTGAAATCCGCCCAGGAGTCCAAGGACGAGGCGTTTGCATCGTGGCGGAAGATCGGGGGTTCGATGACGGAAGTCGTGCATGGTCTGGAGGGCACCTTCAGCACGCATTTGGAACGGGCGCTCACGGAGAAATCCGCAGACGACTACGTCAAGTGGTCCACGATTCAGAAGAATTTCCAGGAGGACATCAACGCGCGCTTCCTGTTGCTGCGCACCAAGGCCCTGTACTTGCTGGCGACGGAAAAAGACGCGGAATGGGACGGGTACGCCAAACAACTGGCGGTGGCCCGGGAAGGGTTGGCCCAGTGGGCGGATTCGACCAAGGGAGACGGCGAGATGCAGAAGATCGCCGCCCAGGTCAGCGACGGGCTCAAGGGCTACGATGACGCCGGCGAGCTGATGCACGCTTCGATATTGAAACATCGCGAGGCGACGGCCCAGATACTGGTGCTCGCCAAGGATCTCGTGGGCAAGATTACCACGATCAGCAACGATTTGAATCAGGAGATGAACGCCACCATGGCGCGGGCCAATGTGACCTCCGCGGCCCTGATTATCTTTGGGTCGGTCCTCGGCATCCTCGTCGCGATCGTCACCACGCTGAGCATTACGCGTCCGATCAATCGGGTGATCAAAGGGTTGACGTCCGGATCCGAACAGGTGTCGTCGGCCTCGACGCAGGTGGCCAGCGCCAGCCAGTCACTGGCCCAGGGCGCGAGCGAACAGGCATCGAGCCTCGAGGAGACATCGTCCAGCCTGGAAGAAATGTCGTCGATGACGCGGCAGAATGCCGACAACGCCAACCAGGCCAACGTGGTCGCCAAGGAATCGAGCGAGCACGCCGAGGCCGGCGTCGAGTCCATGAAGCGAATGACCGACGCGATCGAGCGCATCAAGAATTCCGCGAGCGAGACGGCGAAGATCATCAAGACGATCGATGAAATTGCCTTCCAGACCAACCTGCTGGCGTTGAACGCCGCCGTGGAAGCGGCCCGGGCCGGCGAAGCCGGCAAGGGCTTCGCGGTGGTGGCGGAAGAAGTGCGCAATCTGGCCCGCCGCAGCGCCGAGGCGGCCAAGAACACCGCGGACCTGATCGAGGGCGCCCAAAAGAACGCCGAGGCTGGTGTCAGTGTGACCGCTGAGGTGGCGAAGAACCTGGGCGGGATCAAAGACAGCGCCGGTAAAGTGGCGGCACTCATCGCCGAAATCGCGGCGGCTTCGAAGGAACAGTCGCAGGGGATCGATCAGATCAACACGGCTGTCGCGGAGATGGACAAGGTCGTGCAACAGAACGCCGCCAATGCCGAGGAATCCTCCAGCGCGGCGGAGGAGTTGTCGAGCCAGTCACAGGAACTCAACGCGATGGTCGCCGACCTAGTGAGGATTATCGGCGGCTCCAGCGCCGACCAGGTCACGGCCACGGCCAAGCCGCGGAAGGCGGATCTGGCCGCGGCGACCAGGGTGATCGCGTCAAAGAGGGAAACCCTTCCCGCGCCCAAGGCACCGCCAGCACCGCGACACGCCAAAGGCAATGGCCATGCGGAGCGACCCGCGGCGAAATCGCCCAAGCCAGAACAGGTCATTCCCCTGGACGAACAGGAATTGACACGATTCTAAGACCCGACCCGGAGCCGTCCCCGCCTTGGAGCGGGGCGGCTCCGGAGCCCCAACGGGAATCGTGGCCGCATGACGTATGAACACGACCGATACAATTGATCAGCGGACGTTCAAGAAGTTCTGTGAGCTGATTTACGAAAAGGCCGGGATCAAATTGGGTCCCCAGAAAGAGGCGCTGGTCAGCGCGCGTGTCGGCAAGCGGATGCGGAGTCTGGGGATCAACGAGTTCGACGAGTACTACCAATACGTCGCGAGCGACCAGACGGGCGGCGAACTCGTCGAGCTGCTCAACGCGATCTCGACCAATGTCACCCATTTCTTTCGTGAAGAGCGTCATTTCGAGTTGTTGGAGCAGATCATCCGCAAGTGGGCCGCGAACGGACAGACACGGTTTCGCGTCTGGTGCGCGGCGTCGTCCACCGGGGAAGAGCCTTACTCGATCGCGATCACACTGCGCGAGTCGCTGGACGATCTGCGCGACGTCAAGATCCTTGCCACGGACATATCCACCAAGGTATTGGCCACTGCGCGCGAAGGGGTCTACGAGCAGAAGCACGTTGAAAGACTTCCGTCGGGAATGCTCGCCAGGCATTTCACCACCCGGCGCGACCCCAGCAAGGGCAAGGTGTTTTGCGTAAATGAGGAGCTCAAACGGTTGCTCACGTTTGCGCGATTGAACCTGGCCCATCCGCCATTCCCCATGAGCGGCCCGTTCGACGTGGTCTTTTGCCGAAACGTGATGATCTATTTTGACAATGACGTGCGGCGGGGGTTGCTGTCCGAGGCCTACCGACTGTTGCGGCCGGACGGTTACCTGATGGTCGGTCATGCGGAAAGTCTGTCGGGGATGTTGAGCGACTTCAAGAGTGTCGAGCCGTCGGTGTATATCAAATCATGATTGTCAGCGACCATGCGGGGGCGGGAGTGATGACGGCGCGCGCCACCGACGACAAGGTCATCGACACGGCACCCGGAATCCAAACGTCGCCGAGCCATCCGGGTAGCGGGGAACAGATCGAAGCGGCGTTGCTGGAGCAACGCCGGGTGTTCGAGGACATTCTGGAGCAATCTCTCGCCGGATACTGGGATTGGCGGATCCAGGACAGAACCGGATATCTGAGTCCGGCCTTCAAGAGGATTCTGGGTTATGAACCCCACGAGTTGTCGGACACGCACGACGCGTGGCAGTCCTTGGTTGTGCCCGAAGACATCCCCAACATTCACCAGGCGTTTCGTCGGCACATTGAGAGCCATGGGGAGATCCCGCTTTCTCAAGAGGTCCGGTATCGCCACAAGAACGGCTCGATATTCTGGGGGATCTGCACGGGCAAGGTAATCGAATGGGATAAACTGGGACGTCCCGTCCGGATGGTCGGTTGTCACGTCGATATCACGCGGCGCAAGAGCACCGAGAAGGCCATCACGGCAAGCGAGAAACAGTTCCGGACCATCGTCAACACGGCGTTTGACGCCATCGTCATGCTGGATCACCAAGGGCACATCAACTTCTGGAGTCCGTCGGCTGAACGCATCTTCGGCTACCGCTCGGAAGAAGTGATTGGGTTAGGGGTCCACGAATTGTTGGCGCCGTCACGTTATCGGGAGCAATTTGCCCGCACGTTTCCGGCCTTTCAGGCAACGGGCCGGGGTGGCGCCATCAACAAGACCCTAGAACTGATAGCAGTGAGACAGGACGGCGTCGAAATTCCCATCGAACTCTCGCTCTCGTCAGTTCAGTCAGGCCACGAATGGCTGGCCGTGGCGACAATCCGTGACGTCACGGAACGCAAACAAATGGAGGAAGCTCATCGGACAAGCCAGTTGCTTTGGGAAACGTTGATCGATACGGTGCCGACCCCGGTTTATTACAAGGATGTCGAGGGGCGCTATCGGGGCTGCAATGGCACCTTCGCCGCGCTGGTATTCGGTTTGCCGAAGTCGGAGATCGTGGGTAAGACCATGTTCGATCTGGTGCCGCGGATTCCCGCCGAATTGGCACGACTCTATCACGAGAAAGATCAGGAGCTGGTGCTTCAGGGCCAAACCCAAGTTTACGAATCCGAGGTCCAATGCACCGATGGTGTGGGGCGGACGTTTGTCTTCCACAAGGCTGTCTATCATGACGCCGAAGGCCGGCCGGCCGGCATCGTCGGTGTCATGATGGATATCACCACCCAGAAACAGATCGCACGATCGTTGGAGGTGGAAAAGGACAACTTGAAAGCGATCTTCGCCTCGGCGCCCATTAGCATGCTGTTGCTGGACGAGGAGCTGAACATCGTCGAAGCCAATACAGCAGCGGCCTGTCTGGCAATCCGTTCACCAGAGAAGATGATCGGCCATCGGACGGGAGAAGCCTTGCGGTGTCCTCATTGCCAGGAACATGAGAAAGGGTGTGGATTCAGCCCGGCATGCACCGAATGCTCGCTGCGAAAGGCGATCAACGACGTCGTCTCCACGGGTCACTCGGTACGGGGTCGAGAGATGGAATTCGCGCGCCCGGCGGGTGGACAACTACGCGTTCTAACGCTTCGGCTTGGCGCGGAACGATTGTTCCTGCAGGGGCGGCAGCACGTCATCGTGACCATGGACGACACGTCTGAAGCCAAACAGGTGGAACGCGATTTACAGACGGCCAAGATGGTCGCCGAGGAGATGAACCAAATGTTGCGAACCGCCATGGAGCGCGCGAATGCCATGGCGGCGGAAGCCAGCGCGGCCAACATCGCCAAGGACGAGTTCCTGGCGAACATGAGCCACGAAATCCGCACACCGATGAACGGCGTTCTGGGACTGGCCGAACTGATGTTGGATACACCGTTACAGCCGAAACAGCGGCGACTGGCGGAGGGAATTCGCAGCTCGGGGCAGGCGCTGATGGCGATCCTAAACGACATTTTGGATCTGTCGAAGCTCGGAGCCGGTGCGCTTCGGCTCGAGCGGGTTGATTTTGACGTCCGAAAGGCGATTCAAGACGTGGTGGAGGCACTGACGCCGGCCGCCAAGGCCAAGGGCTTCCGAATCCTGACGAGTATAGCGGAGAGCGTGCCCGAGCGACGGTCCGGTGATCCTACTCGCTTTCGCCAAGTGCTCACCAACCTGGTGGGTAACGCCATCAAATTCACGGAGAAGGGGGAAATCCGTGTGACCGTCGTCGTGGAGGGGATGCCGACGCCGACAGAAACGGTGCTGGGTGTCTCCGTAATGGACACGGGCATCGGCATTCCTGCGGATAAACAGCGGCAGTTGTTCCAGCCGTTTTTCCAAGCGGACACGTCCGCCACGCGGCGTTTTGGCGGTGTTGGTCTGGGTCTGGTCATCAGCCGCAAAATCATCGAAGCCATGCACGGACAGATTGGCGTGGTAAGTGAAGCGGGCCGTGGCGCGACGTTCTGGTTCACGGTTCCATTGCAGGCACCCTCTTTGTCCCCGGCCACCGCCGGCATCGTGACCGCGAGCACCAGCCGAACGGATCCAACAGCCACTCAATGGCGGGTCCTCTTGGCCGAGGACAGTGTTGTCAGCCAGGCAGTCACCACGAATCTTTTGCGGCGGGCTTACCGCTGCTCCGTGGATGTGGTGGTGAACGGCAAGGAGGCTCTGTCCCGATTGGGAATCGGCGCTGGAGGGACGGGAGCGGCCCAACCGGCCTACGATCTGATCCTGATGGATCTCAACATGCCCGACATGGACGGACGCATGGCGACCTCCCTGATTCGGGGCGGCCCCGAAACGGTCTGCAAGATACCGATTGTCGCCCTGACAGCTCATGCGGCGGCGATGGACCGCGCCCGTTGTATGGAAGCCGGCATGGATGATTATCTGAGCAAGCCCATCCAGTTCACGGAGATGAAACGGGTCTTGGATCGCTGGCTGGTCCCGCCGAATTTGAATTCCCCGGAGGGTGACGGACGGAACCCTGCGGCGGCGTCGGAAACCCTGCCTGTGTTCGACCCACGCCGTCGCTTGCAGGGGCTTGGGGGAGATGTGTCGCTACAGCGGAGGTTGATCGATTTGTTCTGGACGGACTCGATGCCGCATTTTCAAGGGGCGGAGGCCGCGCTGCTGGCCGGAGATGATCGCGGCTTGATGGAGAAGGCGCACCTGCTGAAGGGGGCCTGTTTGAACATTGGCGCGGACAGGCTCGCCTATCTGTTTTCACAAATCGAGGATGAGGTTCGGAACCAACGCCGTAACGCCTGTCCGGAACTGATGGAAGCCGCCAGGGTCAACATCGAAGAGCTCCGGCAGGCGGTGGCATCTTGGAGAAACGCGCAACCCGGGGAAGAGGCGGCAGCCGATAGGAGAGAGAAGCCATGAGAATCCTGATTGCTGAAGACGATGTTACCAACCGGTTGGTCCTAGAGTCCATGCTCGCACCCTATGGAAGCGTGCAGTCCGCCCTGGACGGGCAGGAGGCGGTCAACGCGGTCCAAACGGCGCTGACCGGTGACCAGCCCTATGACCTGATCTGCCTGGATATCATGATGCCGAAAAAGGACGGCCGGAGCGCGCTCCGGGATATCCGTCAGCTCGAGGAGGCCAAGGGGGTGCAGTTGGGCCATGGGGCGAAGATCATCATGACCACGTGTCTGTCCGATTCCAAGAACATATTGGGATCATTCGAGCAGCAGTGCGACGGGTACATCGTCAAGCCGGTCGAGAAAGACAAGCTCGTTCAGTTGTTGTGCGAGCTCGATCTTGTAATGCCGAAATAGCAACTGATTGTTCGAGCCGTGCCATTATGGGAGCCAACCAGATCGTAGTGGACATTGCAGACATGGCGGTGTCTGACAGCACCGCGGATGTGCTGGTGACGTATTCGTTGGGATCGTGTCTGGGCATTACGGTCTACGACCCGAACGTCCACATTGGGGGAATGATCCATTGCATGCTCCCCTTGTCGACGGTGGACCCGGAAAAGGCGAAGATAAAGCCTTGTATGTTCGTCGACACCGGCATGACACTGTTGCTACAGGCCCTGTTCGACAGGGGGGTCACCAAGGCCAATGCCATCGTCAAGGTCGCTGGTGGGGCATCCATGCTCGACAAGCAGGGCTTGTTTCGCATCGGCGAACGGAATATGACGGTCTTTCGAAAGATCATGTGGAAGAACGGGATGCTCATCAAGTCCGTGGATGTCGGCGGCGAGATCACTCGGACCATCCGTTTGGAAATGGCCACCGGCCGCTTTCTGATCAAATCCAACGGCCAGGAGGTCGAGATATGACGAGCATCGACGGGCAATTCGAGGTGCCGATATGAGCGCGGTAAACGCCGAGATCAAGAAGCGCATCGAAACATTCGAGGCGATGCCGGCCTTGTGCCAGTTTCTCGTCGAGCACCTGAACGACCCGACCGTCGACCTGCAGTTCCTTGCCGACCAACTGCGCTATGACCCGGGAATGACCACCAACGTGCTGAAGGTGGCCAATTCCGCGCTCTATGGCGGGCGGGAACCCTCGAGTTCCGTTCAGAGCGCGATTGCCCGGTTGGGGATGAAGCAACTGTTTCAGATGGTGGTGGCAGTCGGCATTTCGAAGACGTTGAAGAGGCGCATGTTCGGATACCAGTTGGAGCCGGAAGAATTGTTGGTGCATTCGGTCTATGTGGCCGTCGCTTCCGAGGAGATTGCCAAGACTCTGGGGTTGCACACTTCGGAAATGCTCTTTACGGCGGGCTTGCTGCACGACGTGGGCAAGATTCTTCTGGACGATTACGTGTGCAAGGAGTGGGCAACACTGAGCGCCAGGTTCCGAACAACGACCGCAGCGTTCGATTCCGTGGAACAAGAGGTGCTGGGGATTTGTCATGCGGAAGCCGGCGCGGCGCTGCTGAAGAAGTGGAAGTTTCCCGAGGAGTTGGTGGTGGCCGTCCGTTGGCACCATCGCCCGGCAGAAGCGGGCGATTGGATGTCGACGGCGAACATCGTCCATATCGCGGACATCCTGTCGTACTCCGAGGGCATTGGGACGGGAGTGGACGGCATGCGATACAAGATTTCGCGCGACGCCATCTCGAGCTTGGGGCTGAGACCGAAGACCATCGAGGCCGTGGCCAGCCATTCGTTGGACAAGGTCCGCGAGCTGTCGGAGATCTTGAGCGGCGCGCAGACGGCTCCACCGCCGAAGCCGCCCTCGACGGCCAGACGGAAAGATGGTCCGTACAGATAGAAGAGAGGAATGCAATCATGGCCTACAACGTGTTGATCGTCGATGATTCCGCGATCGTCCGCACCGTGGTCGAGAAAACGCTCCGGCTGTCGGGATGTCCCCTGGGGGAAATCTTGCAGGCGGAAAACGGACGCGTCGCTTTGGATCGCCTGAAGGATCACTGGGTAGACATTGTGTTTGCCGACATCAATATGCCGGAAATGAACGGCATCGAGATGGTCAGCCGCATGGCGGAAACCGGTATGCTCAAGACGGTACCCGTGGTCATTGTCTCGACGGAGCGCAGCGTCACACGGATTGAGGAGCTGCGGGCCAAGGGAGTCCGCGCTTATCTGAACAAGCCGTTCACTCCAGAGGAGATCAAGAAGATTCTCGAAGAGGTGTTGGGCACCAGCCAATGATGAGGTAACCGTCATGAATAATCATCCATTCCGCCGATCCACCATCGGCCCCACCGGAGGCCGGCCATGACAGATGCCCGTACGGTTCTGTTGGATGTGGTCAAGGACGTCTTGGAGCGTTTTGCCTTCATGTTCGTCGAGGTCGAAGGAGCGGAATCGGCGCTCGCGGGCAATGGGGACGGGTTGCGGGCGACCATCCAGTTTCAAGGCAAGCAAAACGGAACCCTGACGCTGATGGCGCCGAAGGGGTTTTGCCAGGAGATGGCGGCCAATGTGCTGGGGATCGACCCCGGACAGGTTGTCGAAACCACCGGCCAGGACGCTCTGAAGGAATTGACCAACGTCGTGTGTGGCACGCTGACGTGGTCGTTGTTTGGGGATCGCGAGGTGTTTCATCTGAGTGTCCCATCTGTTGCCACGGTGCCGATGAGCGAAGCCGCTGCGGTCCTGGCCGGCGAGAATGGCGTCGCCCTGATGGTGGAGGGTCAACCGTTGCTGGCGAATGTCTCAATCGAAAAGCCCACCGGGTGAACTGGCGACCATGAACAAGATCAAGGTCCTGATCGTGGATGACTCGGCCATCGTTCGCCAGGTGTTTTCGGCGGAGTTGCAGCGCGAACCGGACATTGAGGTGGTTGGCACGGCGCCGGATCCGTACGTGGCCCGCGACAAAATCGTGGAACTGGACCCGGACGTCGTCGTCATGGACGTGGAAATGCCGCGCATGGACGGCATCGCCTTCCTCCGCAAACTGATGCGGTTCTATCCGCTTCCCGTCATCATCGTCTCGTCGTTGACCCCCAAGGGCGGGGCGTTGGCGGTGGAAGCGATGGAAGCCGGCGCCATCGAGGTCATGTGCAAGCCCGGGGCGGCCTATACCGTGGGGGACATGACCACGGCCTTGGCTGACAAGATCCGGGCCGCGTCCACGGCCAAACATCGGCTGAAAAAGGGATCCATCGAAGAACCGGTGGCAAAACCCGATCGTCTGGCGTTGACGCAAACCACCAACAAGATCATCGCCATCGGCGCCTCGACGGGCGGGACGCAGGCGATCGAGCGGGTGATCACGAGATTTCCAGGAAACGCCCCCGGGACGGTGATCGTGCAGCACATGCCGGAACACTTCACCGCCTCCTTTGCCGAGCGCCTCAATGGCATTTGCGACATCGAGGTGCGCGAGGCGAAGGACAACGACTCCGTCATTCCCGGCGTGGCCCTGATCGCGCCGGGCAACTATCACATGCTGCTCCGCAGAAGCGGGGCGCGCTATTACGTCGAGGTCAAGAGCGGTCCCGCGGTTTGTCGACAACGGCCGAGCGTGGAGGTGTTGTTCATGTCCGTGGCGAAGTACGCGGGAAAGAACGCCGTGGGCGCAATCCTGACCGGCATGGGAGCGGATGGAGCGAAGGGGCTCCTGGAAATGCGCCAGGCCGGTGCCCACACCATCGCCCAGGACGAAACATCCTCTGTGGTCTACGGCATGCCCCGCGAGGCCGTGGAATGCGGAGCGGCCTGCGAGATCCTGCCGCTGGATCGAATTGCCGAATCGCTCCTCCAACACACCTGAAGCGAATTTCACACAGACAAGGAGAAATACGATGAATATTAACGCCCTCGTAATTGATGATTCGGGAATCATGCGAAAGCTCGTCATGAAGACGCTCGGGGAAACCCATCTCGCGACGTTCACCTTCCAGGAAGCCAAAGACGGCCAGGAAGCGCTGGCCATATTCAAGGCCGGCAAATTCGACATGCTGTTCTGCGACTGGAACATGCCCAACATGAACGGCATGGACCTGATCAAAATCATCCGCAACGAACTGAAAAGCCGCGTGCCCGTCGTGATGATCACAACCGAAGGCACCATGGACAAACTGGATGAGGCATTAAACACTGGCCATGTCGATGGCTATATTGTAAAACCCTTCACACCCGAGGGGGTCGGACGCAAAATTGCGCCGATCCTTCAGAAGATGACGGATGCCAAGAAGAATTCGTCGGGTGTATTCGCCAAACTGGCTGCCAAACTGCAATGATTTATTGGTGATTTGTTTATGACCACTGACACAATCGCTCCTGACAAAACCGGAGCCCAACTGCAAGCTGCCGACAATTCCCTGGTCGAGGCGGTTGTCTCCACAATCGCTAGCGTCTGCAAGACCCAGGCGACGCCCAAAGCGCAACGGGCCGAGGTCAGGGTCGATGGCGAGAAAATCATCGCCTCGGTATCGCTGGTCGGCGATGTCGAGATGACCGTCTTCCTCGGCATGCCGTCGGCAACCGCCGTGGCGCTCGCCGAGAAGTTTGCCGGGTTCAAAGTCCCGTTCGAAAGCCCCGACATGGCCGATGCCATCGGAGAACTGGGCAACATGATTGCCGGCGATTTGAAGATCCGCCTGGACCGCTCCGGCCTCAAAGCCAACATCTCGCTGCCGACGGTGTTTCGCGGACAGGATCTCACCGTCACCACGCCCAAATGGGAAATCATCCGCGACCACTTCTTCGGTACACCGTCCGGCGACTTCATGGCCGGCCTTTGCTCGAGGAAGTTGAAGCCGTAACGGCCGCGGGTTCTCGTCGTTGACGGCGGGCGCCGGTTCCCTGAGAATCGCCTCGGGCTGACGCCGCCGGGCAAAAAAACGTCAACGGGGTCCTGACCGTCATGGGCGGGCTTGTCCGCATCCTTCGCCCGCGCAGCCATGGTAAAGATTGGCGCGGCGCCCGACCGATTCCAATCTGACAGCGGAGCGTCTCCACCTGCCGTGCGCTTTCCCCATCGGACATCGTTAATACACTTGATTTCCCCGGGGCCGTTTGCTACGCAACACCGCCACAAGGAAGGCGTACGAGGCTGCCAGGCGAGTTGGCAGTCAGTATTTCATGTCACAGCGGGATCGTTTGCCCACGTCGAGCAATGCGATGGGCTCCGGCTTGGTCGAATGCCGTGAGCCACAACAGTTCGAAAAGCAAAACGTGATGCAATAGATCAAGTCGAGAGCCGGTCTTGGAACAACATCCTGAGGGGGCTGTCGGGGACATCCGAACCACGTGTCAGGCCCGCGCGTCGCAGATGCGCTGTCCCCATCACCAGAAAAATGCTCGCGTCATGATCGATGGGCATAACCTCGACGACATCACGCTCGAGGTTTTCACCTGCTGCGAGCCATTCCGCGCCCGCGTCTACAGAGAGCTGATGCGCGAGATGTACCGCACCAGTAATCCCGGGCCCACCCATGCCCGAGGCGTCGCCGATTCCGGCTTCGCCCTCTGAGCCAAAGGCTCCCTTGCTCCTCCTCCTGCTCGTACTCTTGCTTGTGCTCGTGCTCTTGTTCTTGCTTTGACTCTTGCTCCTCCGGTCTGCACGTGCCCGCCTGCCCTCTCGTTTCCGATCTATTTCTTCTCTCCCGCCCTCGCCAGCACCACGCGGCCCGCGCGCGCATCGATCGTCACCACGTACCGCGACAGCAGCCCGTTGCCGAGCAAACCGGCTTCGCCCGCGAAAATCTCGTGCTTGTGCAGGCCGACCTCCACCGACTCGACGTCGTCCCCGCCGATTTGCACCGTCTCCCGCGCAAACGGCACCGGCACGTCCGCCAAACCGATGCACACCTGCGGCGCGCTCGTTTCACCTTGAATCGCCTTCGTCACCCAGTGCAACGGCTTCGCGCAGCCCGTGTCCAGCCGCACCCATTTGCAGTTGGATCCGTTCACGCGCACCGGCACGCAAAACGCCCCGCGCTCCTGTCGCAGCCGCAGCACCGTCGCGCCACCAACACCCGGACTGTTCGCCAACAACCGCAGCACGTGCGCTACGTAATCAAATTGCGCCACGCGTCCCCGGAGAAAATCCGCGCCGAGCAACCCGTCCACCGGCCGATCGCACGCCCGGCTCAGCTTCCGCAAATCCACCGCCACGAACTTGTGCGTCCACGCCACGCCATCCACGGAAATCTTCTCTGCCGCCGTCCAGTTCGCCTCCTGCTCGGTGTCGACGCCCCGCACCGACACCGCCTCCCGCAACGGCCAGCCGATCCGTCGCGCTGTACCGCGATCCACCGCGCTCGAGGCCGCGCCGGTATCGATCAGAAACTCCAGTGGCTCGCCCGCGCCACCAGCCGACACACTCACCCACAACAGGCCATTGCGAAACTCAAACGGAATCGTAGTCGCCGAGCCCGGGCTCGCCGTCACCGCCCCGGCGCCCGACAACGCCAAAATAAGAACCGCCACCGCGACCCGCACATCACTCATACCGGACGGAATACACGCACGCCCTGTGCCCCGCCAAATCGTCGTCTCGGAATTAATTGCGCGGCAAGCTGTTACATGCCAGCCGCCGCTCGCTTGATGCCCCCCCATTTGGCCGCCCCTCGCCATCATGGTCAAATCACAACAAGCGTGCCTGAAAGCAGAATCCCGTTAAAATCGCCCGACGCGCTTGTTGACACGCCCCGTCCATCTCGCATAACACTTGTCCACATACCCATGCGCGTGACCACTCTCGGGACCGCAGACGCCTTCGGCGCGGCCGGCAGGTTTCACTCGGCTGTCGTCGTGCGCTCCGGCAACGTCACGGCGCTGGTCGACTGCGGACCCTGCATCCTGCCCGCGCTCTACCGCTCGAACATCGCCGCGGGCGACATCGATTTTATCCTCGTCACGCATCTGCATGGCGACCACGTCGGCGGAGTGCCGATGTTGCTTCTCGATTATCAGTACCTCTCGTGCCGTAAACGGCCATTGACGATCGTCGGCTCCGCGCTGTGCCGCGCCCACCTCGAAGCGCTGACGGAATTGATGTACGCCGAGGTCGCGAAGAAACGCCGCCGCTTCCCCGTCGTCTTCAAAACCATCCGCCCCGGCCACCCGATCTCCATTCGCGGGATGCGCATCCGCGCCTACCGCATGCAGCACATCGACCGTGAACCGTGCCTCGGCTACCGCATCGAACACCGCGGCAAAATCCTCGCGATCACCGGCGATACGACCTGGTGCGATTCCATCCCCGCCATGTCGCATGGCGCCGATCTCCTTCTTGCGGAATGCACCGACTTCGATCAGCGGACGCCCGTGCACACAAGTTACACCCTGCTTCGTGAGCACCAGGCCGAGCTCGGCGCAAAACGGATCGTGCTCACCCACGTCGGCGCCGATCTGCTGAAGAACCGCGCGAAAGTCCGCCACCACATCGCACGAGACGGTGAGCGTTTTGACCTCTGAGAAGACCCACGGCAGCTGGCGTCTACGCCTCCGATCGCTGCCCAAATCGGTCAAGGTGGTGACGTTCACGCTCCTCTGGGCCGTGCTCATCCTCACGCTCTGGGAAGCCGGTTTCACCCCGCTCTGGCGCATGGATTTCCGCATCCGCGACACGTTCTTCCTCTGGCGCGGCCCGCAACCCCACCCCCGCGAAATCGTCATCCTCACCGACGACGGCCAGGACAATTTCTCCGACGACCGCTACAATCGTTTCCCGCGTCCGCGCGACCTGTATGCCTCCGCCATCGCGAAGCTCGTCGATGCCGGCGCGAAAGTGGTCGCCATCGACATCCTGTTCGAGCGCGAAAGCGCCTATCCCGACGAGGACAAGCGCCTGTCCGACGCGATCGCCCGCTACGCCGATCACCTGGTTCTCGGATTCAAGGTCGTCAACGAAGCCGGCATGGTCCGTCACGTCGTGTCCCTGCTGATCCAGACCAACCAATACGCCGTATCCGGTTCGGTGAACCTCGAACAGGACCAGGATATCGACCATCGGGTCCGCCGCATCAGTTTCGGTGGCGAGGATCTCGAGGGCCCGTACAGTTCGTTTGCCGCGCTCGCGGCTTTAAAATACCTTGGCCGAATACCGGCCTACCCGCCCGGCGACCTGTACGTCAATTACGCCGACGCCCCGTGGCCAAAGGCCCAGGAAATCGATCTCTGGAAACTATTCGAGAAGAAAGCCTGGGACGGCGAACTCAAGGGCGGCTCGGTGTTCTCGAACAAGGTCGTCCTCATCGGCTCCACGTCCGCCGCGGATCTGCACCTGACGCCCGTGGGTGAGATGCCCGGCGTCGAACTCCACGGGGAGCGGCTCGCGACCATCCTCACGGGCTCGTACCTGCGGGACACGTCCCGCTGGGTCACCTGGGACCTCGTCACGGTTACGGCGCTGATGACCTGTCTGCTCCTGCTCGCCGCCGGCCATCCCGCGGGCAAACTGTCCCTGGTCGCCGCCGTGTGCGTCCTCTACTGGTTCCTCGGCGCGGAGGCGTTTGTCCATCGCGGCATCATTGTCGCCATGACCCCGGTGATCTGCACGGTCGCCGGCAGCGGCATCATCGAAATCTCCGCGGAATTGACCGCCGAGCGCTGGGAACGCCGCCGCCTGCGCCAGAAGCTCTCGATCTACGTCTCCGAGCCCGTCGCCGCGGAAATCCTGAAACGCGGCGACCGCTACCAGCAGGGTTTGACGGGAGAAAAGCGCGAGGCCGCCGTGCTGTTTTCCGATATCCGCAACTTCACCACGATCTCCGAGCACTCCGATCCAGCCGACCTCGTGAGGCGCGTCAACGAGTACTTCAGCCACATGGTCGCCATCATCAAGGCCAACAACGGGACCGTCAGCAAATTCATCGGCGACGGCATCATGGCGTTGTACGGCGTCCCGCTCAGTTTCGGCAACCAGCAGGACGTGCGCAACGCGCTCAACACCGCCCTGCAAATGACGGAGAAGGTGAAGGAACTCCAGCACATCTGGAAGGATGCCGGCTTCCAACTCCGCATCGGCGTCGGCATCAGCTACGGCCGCGTGATCGCCGGCGACATCGGCTCCGCCGACCGCATGGAATACACCGTGATGGGCGACGTGGTCAACGTGTCGTCCCGCGTCGAATCCCTCAACAAGGATCTCCACACCGAAATCCTCATCACCGACACCGCATTCCAGTTCGTCGCCGGGGAACTCGACGCGATCGACAAGGGCGAGCAATCCGTCAAAGGCCGCGAACGCCCCGTCCACGTCTACGTGGTCAAGGGTTGGAAAACAGGACCCAACGGCGCGTCACCGCCGTGAGATTGAGCATCGGTCTTATCCATTTCGCCGCGATTTGCCAGCGGGAGGCTCCATCCGCTATCTGTCGGCGCATCAAATGATGATTGGTGTGATGCGGCCCCTTTCGCTTCATCACCTCGGGCTTTCGTTGCCGCCGTATAGGGATCATTTCAAGAGCTGCTGCGCTTGAATCAGAAGTTCCCTGAATTGGCGCAAAGACCCCGGTGTGGTTTCCATTCGCGTCTCGCTGTTCAGGTAAATCCAGCAACCACAGCAGCCCGCGTTCTGGGGGTCGAGGCCGAAGTCGGGATTGTCGGAACAGCCGATGGAGAAACCGGACTGTGTGGCGAAACTCGCACGGAAATGCCGTAGTGGAGGCTTGCCTTCGTGGATCTTCTCAATGCGATCAATGGCATCGACTATCCTGGATGCGTCCGACCGAGATAGGAACACCGAAACTCCGCCGCCCCGTGCCCAAAGCAACACTCCCGACTCTACGCCGGGAAGTTCGGGCGATGTGAAGCGGGCCGCATCGACGCGAATGACCTCAGTGGAAAGGGAGAAACCAAGACCTGTCGGTGGTTGATTGGTGAATTCTCCGGCTGTCGCTGAATACCTGATAACAACCACATCCGGGTGGCCCCGCGGTGATGGGCCAATATCTGCCTTCTCACCGTCTGCGACTGAAGACCAGATCACGGGGCATGTAACCAATGACGCTACAATGATTTTAAAGCATGTGTGTGGCATACCGTCCTCCGCAGGTTGGCATCCTCACCATCGTTAGTCGGTCGTGGCACAACAACCGTATGCTTGGCCGCGCGCGTCACGGCATCGCAGGCCTGCTCAAACGTGGAGATGGAACCCCCCTCCCGCTACCCTGCTTCAAGATTCCTTGTGGGCGTCAAAATCGGATTTGCAGCGTGAGGTTCGGACCGGCGTTGAGGACCTTGTACGAGAACGTGTTGAGGCTTGAATTGTTGTTGGCGAACAACGCGCTGGCATTCACCGACGCATACTGGTTGAAGCGGTAGACGAGCGTTGCCGAAACGGTCTCGACGAGATCCGTGCGGTCGAAGTTGAGGTACTCCTCGTACTGCGCCTCGACCTGGACCTGAAGGTAGAGTTTCCGCATCAGTTCCGTGTTGGCCCCGAGAAACAGCGTGTTGTCGGCGCGGCTGAGGATCGAGGGGTAGCACACGCGCCAGTCGAGTTGATAACCGTAGAACGGCGCGATCTGCTTGGTCACCCCCGGCAACAACGTCAACTTCGCGTTAAAATCGCACCGCAACCCGAGGCGGGCATCGACCATCCCGAAGAACAAGTTGTCGCTGTCCGTCAGAGTCAGCCGCTCGTAGGACCCGTCGCCGTACAGCGTCCAGGTCGACACGGTGCGTTCCTCGTGGTACGGAATCGGCGGCTTCACCAGCGTGTAGGCCAGATCGATCCCCCCCTGATCGCCATCGAAATCGAACCCGCCGTTCGAATCGTAGCGGTCGATGTAGTGCTGGACGTAGATCGTGGTCTTGAGTTTGTCGAAAAGATCCGGCGAGTACGACGCCCCGAACACCTGGTCGAGCACCATGTCGCTCTGCGGCTTGTGGTAGGTCAACAGAACGTTCGAGTCATACAAATACGATGTGTCGCTATAGACCTGAAACGGCGTGGGCCGCAATCGCAGTAGTGGATGCAACGGCCCCAGCTCGTCACGATACTCCGACTCGGCCGGTTGCGTCTGTGCGGACGGCGTCGGCCCCAGATAGCCGAACTGGCGCTGGTCGATCAGGAACTGCTCCGGCTCCTGGGCGTACGCCGAGGCCGCCGCCAGCAGGATCGAACACCAGAGAATTTTCACACCGCTCGTCCGCGAGCCCATGGTTGTTCTCTCGTCAGCTCCTCATCTGTTTCTGGCCGTGGTCGGGCTTGTCTGGTTGCATCCGCAGACGTCGTTGAACTCCTGCAGGAGCAAGCCGCCCCGCGATCCCGAGTCGTTGTACGGCGGCGTGTTCATCCCCGGCAGGAGAGGCACGGGAAATTGCGGGGACGTGGTTCCTTGCTGCGTGCCGCGGCCCGTCCAGTAGTACGAGGCGTGGACCATCCGCCCCTTCTGCAACAGCCGGAATTGCTTCTCGATGACGGCGTTGATGTCGTCCAACCCCGGCCATATGCGATGGAACGTGGTGAAAATCGTCGCGTTCTGCGTGAGGGCCTTGACGTCGAAATCAAACGGCGGGCTCAGCCGGAATGCGCCCTCCCGCTGAAAAACCCCCTGGCCTTCGCGCAACGCCACGTTGTCGCTCCCGTCCGGCAGCCACACCCGGGCCCGAGACCCTTCCACCAACAAAAACTTGGTCCAATGCTGCGTCTGGTCCCCTGCCGGACGATCGATCTCCTCGACCACCACCGTGCATCCTTCCACTGCGCCCACCACCGCATGCGACACGACCCGCAGCCCGCCCATGCCTTTCGGGATGAAGAACACGCTCAGCCCGTTGTGCGTCTGCACCTCGCGCGCCTCGGGGGAAAACGTGAAGGCGCTATGCGACCCCAGCCGCGTCAACGTCCCGTCGGGAAACTCCAACTCCGCCATCGAGCTGGCGCCCGTCTTCACCACGTCCTGGCCGCGGACGATTTCCTCCACCTTCGCCGCCCGCTCCGAGCCGTCGGCTGACTGGAACAGCACCTGGTTCTTGATCTCGGTGACCGTCGCGCTGTCCAGCGCCGTCGGCGAACCGTTCGCCGCGGACAGCAACGGAATTGTCACCAGGGCGCCAACCAAAAAAAATGAGCCTCGCCATCGATTCATCAGTGGGTCTCGAGTCCTCGACCCCGTTGCTAGTATAGCTCGGCTGCGGAGTCAACACTAAACCGCCCGGCTGCCGCCATCCGCCGCTCCCGGCCCGTCTCGAAAGAGCTCTGCTTACCTCAGCCCCTCTCGCCCCTCCACAACCCCTCCCCCGCCGACCCCGTGGTCGACTGCGGTAGCCTCCCCCTCAACCACCCCGCCCCTCTCTTCACCTGCCTCCACTTCCCTTCTACTGCCTTCTCTTACATCACACCCCCTCCTCATCCGAATCATAATAATACTTGACAAAAAATCCCCATCACACGCCGCCCCTCCCGCGCGTCCCGCTGAAGCTGCGCAGAGCGAAGACTGTGGCCCGAACATATTGAGGATGCCGAGGTCGTTCCAGAATTCAATGTCTAAACAGCATTAGAGTGGATCATCGCCAGAAGTTTTGAATTCGGGGCTACCAGAGAACCTTGACTGAAGCCAAGCGGTGATTTACTTTTATTTTCTGGGAGTTCAAACGGGAATGCATCTACCCGCTCAAATGTGTTGTTTGCAGCTGCGCCGCTTCTGGTTTCCGTTCGCAGCTTGATTGCGCGGTTTGGAAAACGCGGAACAGGGTTGAATGAAGGGGCGACTCACTGTTTTTTTCGCGGTAGTTGCGGCCGTTGTTTGCACTGTGTTGGCCAGTGCGCAGACGTACTATGTAGCCGGTGATTTTAATAGCTGGAACCCCGCCGGCAATGTCATGACGCAGATCACCGCGGGCGTTTGGCAGGCATCTTTCACCAATCTGAACGTCGGTCGTCACGAGTTTAAGATCACCACCGGCACTTGGGACACGAACTATCCGCCCTACAACTCCTGGCTGTATACGGATTCGTCCGGTAACGTAACCGTTACGTTCAAATCCAACACCGTTTCCGACGGTTGGTATGGGGCATTTGGGCGGATCGGGGTGAACGTCGATCCCGGCTCGTGGACCGCCGTGGGCAACTGGCAGGGGTGGAACACGACGAATCCCGCAACGGCGATGACTCCTCTTGGCGGAGGCGTGTACAAGCTTTCGACGAACTTGCCACCGGGTGCCTACCAGTACCAGGCCGTGATAACTGGCAGCGACGCCGGCACCAATCCGAACTGGAATGCAATCGGCGGCGACTTCCGCTCGGTCGGCGCTGTCTCACTGAACTTCACAAACGCAACCCCGCGCCCGGTCGCTTACGACTTCTATGTCAACGCTCTTGCCGGTGTGATCACGGTCAGCCGTTCTCCGCTCCCCTACACGTTCGTGACTGGCGCGGATATGTCATATCTGGCGTATCTCGAGTCGCAAGGTGTCGTCTACAAGGAGGGCGGTGTCGCCACTGATGCCCTGGCAATTCTTCGGCAGTCGGGCGTGATGTGCGTGCGATTGCGATTGTTCACCAGCAGCGCGGCCCAAGCCGCCGCTGATCCGTACGACTACGTCAACAACCTGACCTATACGATCCCGCTGGCCCAGCGCGTCAAGAATGCCGGATTGCAGTTCTGTCTGGATTTCCATTATTCCGACACCTGGGCGGACCCCGGTCACCAGGCCATACCGTCGGCTTGGACAAATCTGTCGTTCGCGGCACTCGTGCAACAGATGTTCAATTACAATAGCAACACCATTGCCGCATTTCGGGCGGCCGGCGCGATGCCGGATTATGCGCAGGTGGGCAACGAGATCAACAGCGGCATGTTGTGGCCCTACGGTGAGGTCGGCAGCCCCTCCAACAACTGGTCGCAACTGGCCCAGTTGATGAATGCGGCGATCGAGGGAATCCAAGCCGCCTCGGCCGGTACGTCGATGCCGAAGATCATCGTGCATCTCGGTAGTGGCGGGGACTGGGGCTCGACCGAGTGGTTCTTCGATAACCTGAATGCGCAAGGGGTCCCGTTCGACATCATTGGCCTGAGCTATTATTGGAACTGGGCGGGCACACTGGCAGACCTGAGCAACTGCCTCAACAACGCGGCGAACCGATACCAAAAGCCGGTCAGCGTGATGGAAACGGCGTTCCCCTGGAACAACTCCTATTTGCAGACGAACAACGTCAACGGCATCGTGCCCAGCGTGACCGGGCAGGTTCAGTATGTCGTTGCCCTGGCGCCGATTGTGATGGGAGTCAGTGGCGGGTACGGCGCCGGTGTCTTCTGGTGGGGGACTGAATACCAAAGCTACGAGACGTCGTGGTTTGATACCGGCGGAAATGTCCTTCCCGCCGCGGCTGAGTTCGGACAAATGAGTGCTCCTCTCAATCTGAACATCCGGTTGAACAGCACGAATGTGACACTGAGCTGGCTGCTGAGCGGAGCTGGACTATCACTCGTGATGACGACCAATCTAAGCCCGCCTGTGACCTGGTCGCCTGTGACCAATGCCGTCCAAAACACCGGCACCGTGTACTGGGTGACGATGCCGTTGGATTCCAGCCCGCAGCAGTTTTATCGTCTGCAATCGAACTGGTAACCTGGGTTGCACAGAAGTCGATTCGC